>DATCBD010000001.1:0-4115 GCA_036512155.1 Gaiellaceae bacterium
GGCGGTCACGCCGTGCACTATGAGCCTAGGCTTGCCGTTCATGAGGGCCGCACCCGTACTAGGCCCGGGACGCGGCAGGCAACGGTCGCCTGGCCAGTGGCACAACCACCTACACCAACCATGTAGGTTATTTTGCATGGCGGACGGCCGCCGGGCCAGCTCCTCGTTACGCAAACGCCCACAATTGCGCGACAAAGTGAGAAACAAACGACACGGTCACACAGATCCTGAGCCACACCATGGCGAACGATCCGCGACGCAGACGACAGGCGTCGGACGACGGCCGCGTACTGCGCGACCAGCGAGCACAGCTTTCGATTCTCGTCCTCGGACTCGGGTAGCGTAGGGGACGGCGGCGCCCAAGCGAATGGGACGCCTCAGGCGATACAAACTTGTCGATTCGCCGTGGAACTGTAGCCGGCCACACCAATCCGGAAGAATCGGAGACGACCGCGGGGCGGCGCGTGAGCGCCGCCCGAGGGCGGCTCTCGGTCACTCGTCCTGGGCCGGCTTGCGGTTCTTGCCGCGCCTGAGCGTGGCCTCCTTGTTGCGCCAGGATTCGGCGTCGATGTCGATGACGTGGCAGTGCTGGGCGAAGCGGTCGACCAGGGCGCCGAGGCACGAGGCATCGTGAAACACCGAGCCCCACTGCTTGTACGCGAGATTGGTGGTGATCACGACGGATCGGGCTTCGTGTCTCCGGCTGACGATATGAAAGAGGAGATCCGCGGCGCGGCTGTCGCAGGGCACGTACCCCAGCTCGTCCAGGCACAGCAGGTCGGGCGCGGTGTAGCGTCGCAGTCGCCGCTCGGTGGCAGGGATTGACTCCTGGCGCAGGAGGTCCGCGAGGGCGGCGGGGAGCGTGCAGAAGCGGACGGTGTATCCCCGCTCCAGCGCGCGCAGTCCGAGGTTTTGCGCGAGGGTCGTCTTACCGACGCCGGCCTGTCCGCGCAGCAGGATGTTCTCGCCGCGACGGACGAAGTCGAGCGAGGAGTGGAGTTGCTCGAAGAGCTCGCGGTCGATGGAACGGGGATGATTCCAGTCGAAACGGTCGAGGGTCTTGGGCGAGCCGAGGGTCGCCATCTTCTGTCGTCGGGCGAGATTGCGCACTTCCCGCTCGCGTTGCTCGAGGGCGCAGAGCTGCTCGGTCACCTGCGCCGGGGACGCCTTCATCTTTGCGGCGTGCGTGAGCCACGCGTCGATCGCCTCACGCGAGGCGCGGATGCCGATCTTTCGTAGCAACTCGACCAGGTCGATGGCGTCACTCATCGTAGCCTCCGAGGTCGTGCGGAACGACGTCGCGCTCGACGACGTGAGCGCCGAGCTCGATCATCGTGGGCGCGGGCCCGTCCTGTCGCTTTCTCGTCTGCTCGCAAAGGATCGCCATCGCGCCGCGGTCGTGCACCCCGCGCGCGAGCATGTCGGCGACAACACCGCGCAGCACCCCGGGGCCGTAGGCGTCGAGCAGCTTGATGGTGAAGCCGACCATCGAGCCGATGTTTCGGCCGGCGTCCACCCAGCGCTCAAGCAGCGCGACAATCTCGGGGATTTCGACTCGCAGCCGGTCGCGGCCCTTGAGGTCGAGGGCCTTCCTCTTCTCGGCCACGAGAGCGACGCGATGCTCGCGCGCCTCGAGCGTCTGATGACGCCCCCACGAGCGCTCGTGACGCGCGACCTCCTCGGCGCCGTCCACCAGACGCACGAGCCGATCGTCGGCGACGAGCGTGAGCGTGCGCCGCGCGTAGAGCGCAGGGACCGAATAGCGATTGGTATCGAGCCTCACGAAGGCCGTCTTGTCGACGGCGACGGGGCCAACCGAGTCCGTCGACGGCAAGGGCTCGGGCAGCGCGAGCAGGCGCGAGCGTTCCTCGTCGAACACGTCGACCACGCGGCGCTCGGGCCAGCGCGGGTGCGGCCGCGGATGCGCGATGGTCGCGAAGAACTCGACGAGCTGCGCGTTGCCGTGCTGCACGGAGTGAAACGATCGCGCCGCAAAGAATCGTTCCTTGAGGTAGCGGATCGCGCGCTCGACCTTCCCCTTTTCTTGAGGCCTTCGCGGCCCGCAGAGCGCAGGCTGCACGTGAAGATGCGAGGCGAGGTCGAGCAGCGTGGGGTGGAAGCGAATGGCGTCGCCCGAGCGCTCGATGACGATGGTCTTCGCGTTGTCGAACAGCCACTGACGTGTGCAGCCCCCAAAGAACGTGACGGCGCGCACCAGCGAGCGACACAGGGAGTGGACGCCGAGGTCGATGACGAGCTCGGCCCACATGGCGCGCGAGTACGCCAGGACCATCACGAAGGCCCAGAGCGCGCGGTGCCCGCCGGGCACAGGCAGCGAACCGACGTGCGCCCAGTCGACCTGCGCCTGCTCGCCGGGCAGCGTCTCGACGCGCAAGAACACCTCGTTGCGCGGCGCCGGCCGCGCTTCGCGGACATAGCGGCGCAGCGTCCGAACGCTGCCCTCGTAGCCGCGCTCGACGAGCATGTCCTGGATGCGCGTCGCGACCAGCCGCGGATAGCGCGACAACGTCTCGTCGACGAAGGGAATGAACGGCTCGAGCACGCGCGCATCAGGCCGAGGGCTGCCGCCCTTGGGTCCGAAGCTGCCCAGCACGCGGACGACGACATCGAAGTGCACCCCGAGCTGCGCGGCGATCGTGCCGCGCTTCCAGTGCTCCGCGAAGTACAGCCGGCGGATCTCCGCGGCCACCGCCTTGCTGACGGTCATCGCGTCACCTCCCAGAGCGCGAGCTGGCGCAGATCGCGAAAGTCCCCCAGGCCGCGAAGGTCATGGCGGCGGCGGCGCCCGCGGCGCTCGCCCATCGCGACGCCGACCTCGTAGTAGAGCGTCCGCCCGAACCCGAGGGCGTCGCAAAGGCCCAAGGCGCACCCATCGTCCGAGCCGTCCACAGAAAGCACAACGGACAGCGGCCGTTGGTACCAGAGGGAGATCCCCTCGAGCAGCGTCGCCGCCGCTCGAGGGTGCGCTCGCTCCGGCGGCCCGAGGACTGCCTTCAAGAGATCGTGGGTGGGCGTCGTCGCCAGAATCCGAACGCGGTCCGGCTCCGGCGCGATCGTCACGGTGATCGTGTCGCTGGTCATCATCGTCGTGGCTCCCGCCTGCAACCTGCGGCGGCTCCACCTCGGAGACGCGCGCGGCCGCGGGCACGCTCACCGTCGGCGAATGGGCCAAGTCTTCGGAACCCAGATCCCTCACGCCTGCCCTCAGCCGAGCGCGATACGCGGCCTGGTGTTCCCGGTGGTCCGCGCGCCCTTCATCGCTCTGCCGGTGCCGGCGCTTCGCGTCCGCCACGATGACCTTGCGTGACTCGTCACGACACCGGCCAGGGCAATATTCCTGGCCCCGATCGCACGTGCGGCAGATCGACAGGAGCTTCTTGCAGCACGCGCACGTGAAGAGCCGGTGATCGAGCACGACCTCGAACGCGCCAACTTCTTGCCTTGGCTCTCATCTCGGGCGAGGCTGCGTCCCGTCGACGCGACCTCGCACGACAAGGAAGGCTGGGAGTTGCCGCTCCCGGCCTTCGTCCTATCGGGCGCGCACCGCTCCCTCGTACCCGCCGGCCCCCTCGGTTACGAAATTTCTCGCGCTCGATCTTCCGGCCGCAGATCACCCGGATCGGACTGGCCGATCACACCACGAAGTCGAGAATCGTCGACCGTCCCTCGATGAGGGTGACCTTGATGTTGAGCGCCGAGAACATCGAGGCGTACTCGAGTCCAATCACTCCCGCACCGACCACGATGATCTCACGCGGTAGCGTGTCGCGAGCGAGAATCTGATCGGAATCGATGATCCGATCGCCGTCGACGGGAATGTCCGCGCTCGCCGCCGGGCGCGTTCCACATGCAACGAGGACGTACTTGCCCGCTACACGCGTTGTCCCTTGGCTCGACGTGACCCCGAGCGTGTGCGGGTCGACGAAGTGTGCGGCCCCAGAGAGGCTGACGACATGATTGCGCGCGAGCTGCGCGCGAACCACCTCGAGCTCGCCGGCTACCGCGCGCCGGACGCGCAACGCCAGGTCGGCGACCGTGATCTCGTTCGAGACTGCGTAGTCCCGCCCGTAGAAGCTTCTCTCGCGGAAGCCGGT
>DATCBD010000002.1:0-17803 GCA_036512155.1 Gaiellaceae bacterium
GCTCGGCGGCGTCCGCCACTCGGACACGGTCGTCGTGACCGAGCACGGGATGCAGACGCTGACCGACTACCCGCGCGACATCGAGAGTCTCACGCTGCCGGTCTAGCTGCGATACGAGATGGTCTCGCGCGCGCCGGTCTCGCCGGAGCGGACGATCGCGTCGCAGATCTCGGACGCGCGGTAACCGTCCTCGAAGTCGGCGCCGTAGGGCGCGACGCCGGTGTCGTCCGCGATCGACTGCAGGAGATGGTGCAGCTCGTGCACGAACGTGTCGCCCCAGCCGATGATGTGCCCCGGCGGCCACCAGTACTTCCAGAACGGATGGTCGGTCTCGGAGACGAGCACCGTCTTGAAGCCGCGGGCGCGGTCGCCGTCGGCGCGGAAGACCTGCAGCTCGTTCAGCCGCTCCATGTCGAAGGCGAGCGAGCCCTTCGTCCCGTTGATCTCCCACTGGAACGCGTTGCGCCGGCCGTGCGCGAAGCGCGTCGCCTCGAGCGTGCCGATCGAGCCGTTTCCGAACTCGACCGCCGCCTCGACGGCGTCGTCCACCTTGCGACCGGGCAGGAACGTGTGCGCGAAGCCGGACACGGTTGCGATCTCGCCGTTGAGGAAGCGCGCGAGATCGACGACGTGCGTCATCAGGTCGCCGAGCGCGCCCGATCCGGCCTCGTCGGGATTGAAGCGCCACGTGTCGAGCGACGGATCGTCGCCCCAGTCCTGGAGGTAGCGCCCCCGGAAGTGCCGCACCTCGCCGAGCTCGCCGGCCTCGATCATCTCCCGCGCGAGGCGGACGGCAGGCACGAAGCGGTAGTTGAACGCGCACATGTGCTTGACGCCGGTCGCGGCGACCTGCTTCCAGATCTCGTAGCTTTCGCCCGCGTCGCGGCCGAGCGGCTTCTCGCAGACGACGTGTTTGCCTGCCCGCGCGGCGGCGATCGTCGGCTCGGCGTGCAGCGCGTTCGGGCCGCCGTTGTCGAACAGGCCGATGCGCTCGTCGGCGATCAGGTCGCGCCAATCCGTGGTCGCGTAGTCCCAGCCATAGCGGAGCGCAGCCTCGCCGACCGCCTGCTCGTTCCGGCCGGCGATCCCGATGAGCAACGGCTCGAGCGGCGGCGGCCACGTGATGTATGGGATCTTCCGGAACGCGTTCGAATGGGCCTTCCCCATGAACGCGTAGCCGAGCATCCCCACGCCGATCTGCGCCATTTCGCGATAGTACGCGTGTGAGTTCCATAGTGAAGTGGGGAATCGTCTCCACCGCGGACATCAACCGGAAGGTGATCCCGGGAGCGCACGCGTCGGACAAGGTCGAGCTCGTCGCGGTGGCGAGCCGCGACCAGGCACGCGCCGACGCATACGCGCGCGAGTGGGAGATTCCGCGGGCGTACGGCACCTACGAGGCACTGCTCGCGGACCCGGAGGTCGAGGCGGTCTACATCTCGCTCCCGAACACGATGCACGCCGAGTGGTCGATCAAGGCGCTGGAGGCGGGCAAGCACGTCCTGTGCGAGAAGCCGTTCACGCGGCATCCGGAGGAGGTCGACGCCGCGTTCGACACCGCTGAACGCACGGGCCGGCTGCTGAGCGAGGCGTTCATGTACCGGCACAACCCGCAGACGAAGCGGCTCACGCAGCTCGTCGCGGAGGGCGTGATCGGCGAGTTGCGCGTCGTCCGTTCCGCGTTTTCCTTCGGGCTGTACGACGTCGACAACATCCGCCTGCGCACCGACGTCGAGGGCGGCGCGCTGATGGACGTCGGCTGCTACTGCGTCAGCGGCTCGCGGCTCCTCGGCGGCGAGCCGGTCGCGGTGCACGGCGAAGCATGGGTCGGGCCATCCGGCACCGACTGGACCTTCGGCGGACTCCTACGCTTTCCGAACGACGTGATCGCAACGTTCGACTGCGGCACGGCGCTCCCGAATAGAGACGAGCTGGAGGCGATCGGCAGCGAGGGATCGCTCTTCCTTGACGACCCCTGGCATTGCGTCAACCCCGTCATCGAGCTGCGGCGCGACAGCGGCGTGGAGCGAATCGAGCTCGAGCGAGAGGACTCGTACCGCCTGGAGCTCGAGAACGTGAGCGACGCGATTCGAGGCGAGGCGGAGCTCCTGCTCGGCCGCGGGGACGCGATGGGCCAGGCTCGGACGCTCGAGGCGCTGCACGATGACGCACTCCGAGGCTAGAGCGCGCGCCGCCGCGATGCTGGCCGACGCCGGCATCGTCCTCACGCCTGCGGAACGGGACGCGATCGAGGTGACCGACCTCGGGCTCGGCCGGCTCGAGGAGACCGGCGTGCAGATCGTCGTCTACGTCAACACGGACCGCGTGTGCGCGAAGGAGCTCGTCCTGTTCCCGCGGCAAATCTGTCCTCAGCACCGGCATCCGCCCGTCGGCGACGACCCGGGCAAGGAGGAAACGTTCCGCTGCCGCACCGGCATCGTCCACCTCCATGTCGAAGGGCACGACGAGATCGTGTTGCGGCCGGGCGAGCAGTTCACCATCCCGCCCGACACGCTGCACTGGTTCCAGGCCGGTGACGACGGCGCGATCGTGTCGGAGTTCTCGACGCGCAGTACCGACGAGCACGACGTCTTCACCGATCCGCAGATCAGTCGCTGAGCACGAGCGTCGCCTTCCCGCCGGAGAAGGAGAGCGCATCGTCGAACCGGTCGAGCGGCACGCGCAACCCGATCAGCTGATCGAGCGCACCCGGCCAGCGGCGGCGCATCCCGTCGAGTGCGGCGATGCCGGCGACCCAGTCCTCGCGCTGCGCGTTCACGCTGCCGAAGAGAACCCGGTTCTCGAGCACCGCGTCCACGCCGATCGTGCGGCCGTCGAGCTCGACCTTCTGCTCGCGCCCGTCGATGCCGAGCAGGCACGCAACTCCGCTGCGACGGAGGAGCCCGAGCGCGTCGGCCATCAGCTGCGCGTTGCCGGCGCACTCGACGACGAGGTCGAAGCGGCCGAGGTCGCCGCTCCCCGCAGGCACGTATTCGGCGCCGGTTTCCTCGATGAGCGGCTTCGCCGGCTCGAGCGCCGTCGTCACGACCTCGACGCCGTCGAGGCGGAGCAGGAAGGTGACGAGCGTGCCGATAGCTCCTGCTCCGATGACGAGTGCGCGCTGCAGCTCCCACGGCTGACGGCCGCCGATCGCTCGCGCGTGCCGCAATGCGCGCACGCAATCCGACAGCGGCTCGGCGAGCACGCCGAGCCGCCGGAGATCGCGTGGTATCGGGACGAGCTGCGCCGGGTCCTCGCCGACGAGCTGGCGGGCGAACCCGTGCAGACGAGTGATCCCGCGCTCGCTGTAGTCGCCGGTGAGACAGGAGTCGGGAGAGCCCTCGGCACACGCGAGGCAGTGGCCGCAGGAGCGGCGCACGGTGGCCGAGACGAGATCGCCGCGCGAGAAACCGTGCCCGTCGCGCTCGACGACACCGAGTGCCTCGTGCCCGAGCACGAGCAGCTCTTCGCCGTCGGGCGCGATGCCGAAGAGGCCGTGCACGATCTCGCGGTCGGTGCCGCACACGCCGACCTCGAGCACGCGCACGGGTACCTCGTCGACGCCGACCACGGTGTCGGGCACGTCCTCGACGCGCGCGCCCGCGCGGCCGGGCTCGACGACGAGCGCCTTCACGACAGGACGGCGCCTTCGGACGCCGGCCCGACGAGCGCGCGGTAGCGCGCGAACACGCCGGTCACGTCGGACGCGGGCGGCTCCCAATGGGCGAGCCGATCGGCGAGCTCGACGTCGTCGACCTCGAGGACGAGCGTGCCCGCGTCGGCGTCGATCGCGACGACGTCGCCGTCGCGCACGACGGCGAGCGGCCCGCCGCGAAACGCCTCCGGCGAGATATACCCGACCATCAGCCCGCGGGTCGCGCCCGAGAAGCGCCCGTCGGTGACGAGCGCGACCGAGTCGCCGAGCCCGGCGCCGACGATCGAGGACGTGACGCTGAGCAACTCGCGCATGCCGGGACCGCCCGCCGGGCCTTCGTAACGGACGACGAGCACGTCCCCCGGCTGGACGCGGCCGGCCCGGACCGCGTCCGTGCACGCCTCTTCGCCGTCGAAGACGCGCGCGGGGCCACGGTGCGCGCGCATGCCGCTGACCTTCACGAGGCTGCCGCCGGGAGCGAGGTTGCCGCGCAGTGCGCGGAGCGCGCCGCCCGCCTTGAACGGCTGCTCGACGGTGGAGAGCACCGCACCGTCCGGCGCAGGCGCGCCTTCCGTCCGCTCCGCGAGCGTCGAGCCGTCGACGGTCGGCGCACTGCCGTCAACGTGCCCAGTGCGGATCAGCTCGCGCAGCAGCGCGGCGGACCCGCCGGCGCGATGGAAGTCCTCGGCGGCGAAGCGGCCGGTCGGAAGGAGGCTTGCAATCACGGGCGTCCGTTCGCTCACCGCAGCGAGATCGTCGAGCGTCAGCTCGACACCGGCCTCCCGCGCGATCGCGAGCAGATGGAGCACGCCGTTCGTCGAGCCGCCGGTCGCGGCGATCCCGGCCATCGCGTGCAGGAGCGCGCGGCGGTCGAGGAAGCGCCGGGCCGTCACGGTCAAACGGGCGGCGAGCTCACCCGCGCGCCGGGCCGCGTCGCTCTTTGCGTCGGTCTCGTCGGCGGGGATGAGGCCGTCACCGATCACGGAGATCCCGAGGCAGTCGAGCGCAACCGCCATCGTGTTGGCGGTGAAGTGCCCGGCGCACGTTCCGGGGCCCGGGCACGCGACACGTTCGAGCTCGTCCAGCACAGGACGAGGGCCGGGAATAGCCTCCCAGACGTCCTGGATCGTCGTGCGGTTCGGGCCGGCGCGCATCGGCCCGCTGCAGAGCACGACCGCGGGCTTGTCCACGCGCGCGAGCGCCATCAGCGCTGCGGGCACCGTCTTGTCGCAGCCGACGAGACAGACGAGCGCGTCGAAGTCGTGCGCGGCCGTCATCAGCTCGATGGAGTCTGCGATCACCTCGCGCGAGATCAGCGATGCCCGCATCCCCGGCGTCGCCTGCGACTGGTTGTCGGACACCGCGATTGTGTTGAAGACGAGGCCGACGCCGCCAACCGCGGCGACGCCCTCGACGACGCGATCGGCGAGCTCGCGCTGGTTCAGGTTGCACGGCATCGTCCCCGTCCACGTCGACGCGATCCCGACGATCGGGCCGTCGAGCCGTGCGGGATCGATCCCCATCGCGCGGAAGTGCGCTCGGGCGGGCGCGCGGGCGGCCCCGGCGGCGAGCTCCTCGCGCGCCCGGCGGGTCGCGTCGTCGCGCATCTCAGGCGGTCGCGTCGATTGCGGCCGTCGCGAGGCGCTCGTCCTCGGCGCCCGGAAGGCCGCTGACGCCGACCGCGCCGACGCGGGTCTCGGCCTCGAACACGGCGACGCCGCCGAGGAAGAACGTGAAGAACGGGTCGAAGCTCGCCCGCTCGACCGCGTCGTCGCGCACCTTCTCCGCCAGCTCGCGGGTCGAACGGGCGTCGCTGCGTGCCGCGGTGTACGCCTTCCGCTGCGCGTTCAGGCGCGTGTCGGGCGCGGCGCCGTCCATCGTGGCAGCGGCGACGAGCTCGCCGTGCGTGTCGGCGACGTAGACGGAGAGGGGAGCCGGGGCCGCGGCGACGACGTGCTCGACGATGCGACGGGCGCGATCGAGCCTCATCTCGCCATTGTCACCTATTTCCTTAGGACACTAGGATGGGTCAAGCTTTGAGCGCGACCGCGGCACCCATCCTGGAGATCCGCGGCAGGGCGTATCCGGTTCTCCTCCCGAAGCTCAGCGATCCACGCCTGCACCTCGCAGCGACGATCACGTCGCTGCAGGTCATCGGGCAGATCGGCTTCCACTTCGAGGTCTCGATCGCGCAGATCCTGCTCGCGCTCGGGACCTGTGCCGTACTCGAGGTCGCGATCGCCCTCCGCAGTCAGCACGTCATCCTCTGGCCGGCGAGCGCGATGCTGACCGGGAACGGCGTCGCCTTCGTCCTGCGGGTGCCGGGGACGGCACACGGTGACTGGTGGAGCCTGCGCGGCTGGTGGATCTTCGTCGGCACCGCAGCGATCTCGCTCCTCTCGAAGCACGTGATCAAGTGGCGCGGCGAGCACATCTTCAACCCGTCGAACATCGGCCTCGTCATCTGCTTCCTCGCCCTCGGCCGGAACCGCGCGGCGCCGCTCGACTTCTGGTGGGGGCCGACCTCGGCCTGGCTCGCGCTCGCGCTCGTCGTGATCGTCACCGGCGGCTTCGCCATCCTCCGCCGGCTCCATCTGCTGCGCGTCGCGCTCGGCTTCTGGGTGTCGTTCGCCGCCGGCATCGGCGTGCTCGCGCTCGCAGGTCACTCGATGACCGCGCGCTGGCACCTCGGGCCGATCAGCGGCTTCCATCTCTGGTGGGTGCTGATCACGTCGCCCGAGGTGCTCGTGTTCCTCTTCTTCATGATCACCGACCCGAAGACGGCGCCCCGCTCGCCGTCGGCGCGGCTCGTGTACGCCGTTTCTCTCGGGGTACTCTCGGCCGTTCTCATCGCGCCGACGACGACGGAGTTCGCCGCCAAGGTCGCGCTGCTCGGAGCACTCGCGATCGTGTGCCTGGCGATGCCGGTCCTGCGGCTCGTCCCGTTCCCACTCGATCGGAGGCGGTTCCTCGCCGTCGCCCCCGTCGCGGTCGCGCTTGCGGCAGTTGTGATCGTCCTCGCGAGCCCGCCGACCGCAGCGACCGCGTTCCGGCCGCTGCCGCCGGGCGCCCTGCCGCCGATCACGATCCTTCCGTCGCACGGAGTGCAGACGAAGCTCGACCGCCACACCGCCGAGCTGATCGCCCACGATCTGCTCGCGGCGAGGCCGGCGAGCACGAGCGACCGCTTGCGGATCTTCCTCGTGCAAGGCCGGGAACAAGGGCCACCCACGGCCACCGCGCAGCTCGCCGACGTCACGTACCACCTCCACCAGACCTCGAACGGTCATTGGGCGCTCCCCGCTGCTGCGACGCCGACCCAGATCGCAGCGCCGGTGGTCAGCGACGCGCTTGCCGGCACCCATCTCACGGACGTCGCAGCCTCGGTCGGCCTCGACTTCCGCCAGGGCTCTTTCCGCTTCGGGCCGTCGAACGAGACGCAGGCGATGATGGGCGGCGGCCTCTGCTGGCTCGATTACAACGGCGACGGCTGGCAGGACCTGTTCGTCGTCAACTCGTACTCGAGCGCCGACACAGCGCAGTGGGGCGCACACGGTGGGCTGCCACGCTCCGCGCTGTTCGAGAACGTGCACGGGAAGTTCCGCAACGTCACCGCTGCGTCGCACGCCGGGCTGCAGGCGCAGGGCGACGGTTGCGCCGCAGCCGACCTGACCGGCAACGGGCGCCCCGATCTCGTCGTCTCGACGACGCGCGGCGTCGACGTCCTGTGGAACAACGGCAACGGCACCTTCACGACGGCGGCGCTACCGGCATCCGGCTGGTACACCGGCGTCGCGGTCGCCGATGTCAACGGCGACGGCCTGCCCGACATCTTCGTCGCCGGCTACTCCGACACGAACGAGCCCGTGCCGAACTCGCTCGCAGGCTTCCCGACGAACGTCGCGGGCGTGCGCGACCTGCTCTTCCTGAACGAGGGGCACAGGCACTTCCGCGAGGTCGGCGTCCAGGCGGGGCTCGAGTCGGCGAACTTCCGACACGGTCTCGGTGCACAGTTCATCGACGTCAACGGCGACGGCCGCCCGGACTTGTACGTCGCGAACGACGAGGACCCGAACCAGCTGTACGTGAACGTGCCGTGGCCGGGCGGCGCGAAGGCCGATCCCGCAGGCCTCGGCTTCCGGTTCGAGGACCGCGCGGCCGTCGCCGGCGTCGCGGATCCGTTCGCGGGCATGGGCATCGCGACGGTGAACGGAACCATGGTGGTGACGAACTCTCGCAACGAGCCCACCGCCGCGTTCCGGCAAGTCGGCTCGTCATTCCTGAATGCACGACCTGAGTTCGATCCTGCGCTCGGCACGGGCTTTGCCGGCTGGGGAGCGTCGTGGGTCGACCTCGCCAACTCCGGCAAACCCGACCTCGTGCTCGCGGCGGGGGCGATCCCGGTGACGAAGCTCGCCACCGACGCCGAGCCGGTCCGCGTGCTCGCACCGACCGGTGCAGCGTTCGGCGTTGCCAAGGGAGCGCTCGGTGCCCTTCGGCTGAACGGACGCGGCGTCGCCGCCGCCGACGCAGATAACAACGGGCGCATGGACATCGCCATCAACACGATCGGGGGGAAGCTCGTGCTCCTCCGTGCGACCGGTCCGAGCGGCAACTGGATCGACCTATCGCTGTCGCGGTTCGTGCCCGGCACGGTCGTGAGCCTGACGCTGCCGAACGGCGTTTCGCTCTCGCGCACGGTGCAGGCCGGGAGCAGTTACCTCTCGTCCGAGGACCCACGCGTCCACTTGGGGCTCGGCGCTGCGACATCCGCCGTCGTCTACGTGCGCTACCCGTGGGGCGCGACGACCGAGACGAACGTTCACCGCGTAGACCGCATCGTCCGAGTGGCCGTTCCGCCGCTCCGTACGCCGCTCGTCCAGCCCGCACCGGCAGCCGCCTGTACGCCTGCGCAGCACGCCGGCTCGATCGCGACGGTGTGGGACGAGACGGCCGTCGCGGTGCTGCGCGCCGGCGATGCGTCCGAGCCGGTGCAGGCCCGCGACCTGTACGACCTCGCGACCACGATGTCGTCCGCCGGCCCCTCACCGGTCGCGATCAGCTACGCCGCATACCAATTGCTGCTTTGGCGCGCATCGTTCAACTCGAACCTCGCGTCGACCTTCGCAATCCTGATGAAGCAGCTGCGCTCGCTCTGTCTCTCGCCGGACGCGCCTGCGAGCAGGATCGCCGCCGCGGCGATCGCCGCCGGCCGGCATGACGGCTCGAACGAGTCGATGCACTACGCGGATCTCAGCTACGTGTCGCAGAACGCGCCGCTCATCGTGAGCGTGCCGGGCTCGACCGTCCACGACGCGACGTTCTGGCAGCCGCTCTCGTTCTCGCGCACAGACGTCCAGAGCTTCGCCGGTGCGCAGTGGGGCGGCGTCTCCACGTTCGCGGGCCGCGTCCACGTCGGCCCGCCGCCGTTCGGGATTCCGTCGAGCCGCACGTACAAGCAGGCGGCGATCTCGGTCTTGCGGGCGACCGCCGGCGCGAGAGCTCCGCGCGTCGACACGTCGCCGCTCGCGTGGAACCGTCTCGCGGCCGCGGCGGCAACCGGCGTTCTCGCTCAGGATCTCCGCCTCTACCGCACGCTGAACGGCGCGCTGAACGACGCGGCCGTCTCC
This sequence comes from Gaiellaceae bacterium, assembly GCA_036512155.1. GTDB lineage: Bacteria > Actinomycetota > Thermoleophilia > Gaiellales > Gaiellaceae > Palsa-739. The sequence continues at coordinate 9,286 of DATCBD010000002.1, forward strand.
GCCTGGGGTGCGAAGCGCGAATACCAGGCGCCGCGCCCGATCTCGATGATCCGCTATCTCGCCTTCAACGGGGAGCTGCCGATCGTCGCCGGCGTGAGCAAGCGCGTCGGCAGCCAGGAGTACGTCCTCTCCGGCGGCCGGTGGATCCCGGCGGCGGCGTGGGCGCCGCCCGCCGCGACGCCCGCCTCACCGGGCTGGGTCTCGGAGGGAAGCGCCTTCGCGTACGCCGCCGACGAAGTGCTGACCGCGCTCACGGGCGGATCGTTCGCGACGCAGGCGGAGCGACTGAGCGCCGCCGGTCTCGCGGACGGCATCGAGACGCCGGCCGACGAGGCAGCCGGGCGCGCGCTCGGCACGAAGATCGGCAAGCTCGCGCTCGCGCACGGGTAACGTCTCGGCTTCGTCGGGTTCGGTCACCGGTCGCAGGCCCGGGATCGCAGCGTTTTACCGGGTGACTTGGAGATCGGGGACATGAGCGCGCGCGCAGGGCTGATCAGGGTGCCGGAGGTCACGGCCTACTTCTGGGTCGCCAAGATCCTCACAACGGCGTTGGGCGAGTCCACGTCCGACTACCTCGTCCACACTGTCAACCCATACCTGGCGGTGATCGCAGGCTTCGTCGCGTTCGCGCTCGCGATGACCGTCCAGCTGCGTGCGCGTCGCTACATCACCTCGGTGTACTGGCTCGCAGTGACGATGGTGGCGGTCTTCGGAACGATGGCGGCCGACGTCGTGCACATCGAATTCGGGGTGCCCTACATCGTCTCGACGATCCTGTTCGCGGTCGCGCTCGTGATCGTCTCCGCGTCCTGGTATCGGAGCGAACGGACCCTCTCGATCCACAGCATCAACACATCGGTGCGAGAGAGGTTCTACTGGGCGGCGGTGCTCGCCACGTTCGCCATGGGCACCGCTCTCGGCGACCTCGCCGCATACACCGCCCACCTCGGCTTCCTGACCGCCGGCATCGTCTTTGCCGTCGTGTTCGCACTGCCGGGCCTCGCCTACCGCTTCCTGGCCCTCAATGGGATCCTCGCCTTTTGGCTCGCATACATCGTCACCCGCCCGCTCGGAGCCTCATTCGCCGACTGGACCGGCAAGTCCCGCGCCGCACACGGCCTCGGCTGGGGCGACGGGCCGGTGGCCTTCGTCCTCGCCGCACTCCTCATCGCCGTCGTCGCGTACCTCGGCACGACCGGCAAAGACCGCCAGGCCGCTGCTCGTGTAGCGCGTTAGCGCCCGGAGCGCTTCTGCAGCCGGACGGCGAACGTGTCGAGCGTCACCGCGAAGAGCAGGACGAGGCCGGTGATGATGTAGATCCAGCCGTTGGACACGTTCAACGTGTTCAGGCCGTTCTGGAGCGTCCCGATGAGGACTGCGCCGAGCAGCGCGCCGCGCACCTCGCCGCGGCCGCCGAAGAGGCTGACGCCGCCGATGACGGCGGACGCGATCGCGTTCAGCAGCAGGTTCCCCGGAGGGAACGTGAGCGCGACCGAGTTGACCTGCGCGGCGAAGATGATGCCGCCGATTCCGGCCGTCGCCCCCGAGATCATGAAGACGAGGACGCGGATGCGCGGGACGTTGATGCCCGCTCTCCGCGCCGCCTCGGCATTTCCTCCGACCGCGTAGACGTGACGGCCGAACGTCGTCCAGCGCGCGAGGAACGTCAGCAGGATCAGGAAGACGACGAGGATCACGCCTGCCAGCGGCAGGCCGAGCGACGTGGTGATCACCTTGGCGTGGTTGGAGATTCCGACGATGCCGAACGCCACGATCGCGAGACCGCCGGCGCGCGCGGCGAAGATGACCGGGTTCACCTGTGCGATGTGGGTGCCGCGCGCCGTGATCGCCTTGTAGAGGACGCTGATCGGATAGAGCGCCGTGACGATCGCGGCGATCACCCAGCCGATCCAGTGGGAGAAGAAATAGCTGTCGGTGTAGTTGATCCAGCGGTCCTGGATGATGATCGTCCCGCGTTGCTCCAGCTTGTTCAGGATCACGCCCTGCCAGATGAGGAAGCCGCCGAGCGTGACGACGAACGACGGCACGCCGACATAGGCCACGATCGAGCCCTGGAAGCCGCCGATGAGGGCGCAGACGATGACCGCGATCAGCATCGCGAGGATGCCGTTCATCTGCCAGCTGCTCCCGGGGAGCTGCAGCTCGGCGACGATGAGTGCGCCGATGCCGGCCAGGTAGCCGATCGAGAGGTCGATCTCACCGAGGAGGAGCACGAACACGACGCCGTACGCGAGCATCGCCGTGCCTGCGCTCTCGGTGATCAGGTTCGCGAAGTTGGTGGCGGTGAAGAAGTTCGTCGCCGTGAGCCCGAAGATCGCGACCGTGACGGCCAACCCGACGATGATCGGCGCCGGGCCGAGGTTGCCCGTCCGGAGATTCAGCCAGGCGCGCGCGCGCAGCCCTGCGAAACCCCCGGGGAGCTCCTCCTCCGGATCGACTGGCGGCCTCTTGTCCTGGCCGATGACGTCTGCGCTCGTCATTCCTCGACCGCCTTCGCCGGCGCACCGAAGGTGATCGCCTCGACGATCGCCTGCTGCGTCGTGTTGCGGCGCTCGAAGACGCCCACGCTTTTGCCGAGCCGCAGGACCGTGATCCGGTCCGCGGTCTCGAAGACGTCGTTGAGGTTGTGCGAGATGAGCACGACGGCGAGGCCCTGCTCGCCGAGCCGGCGTACGAGCGCCAGAACCTGCTCGGTCTGCGCAACGCCGAGGGCCGCGGTGGGCTCGTCGAGGAGTACGAGCTTCGAGTTCCATTGCACCGCTTTGGCGACGGCGACCGACTGCCGCTGGCCGCCCGAGAGGGTGGCGACGGGCTGGCGCACCGACCTGATGGTAGTGACCGCGAGTGACTTGAGCGTCTTCGCGGTCTGCTGCTCCATCGTCGCCTCCTCGAGGATCTGGAAGCGGTTGAGTTCGCGACCGAGATACATGTTCTGGACGACATCGAGGTTGTCGCAGAGCGCGAGATCCTGATACACGACCTCGATGCCGAGCCTCGCCGCGTCCTTCGGACCGTGGATGTGCACCTCTTGGCCGTCGAAGAAGATCTGGCCGCCGTCGGCCTCGTGCGTGCCGGCGACGCACTTGACGAGCGTCGACTTGCCCGCGCCGTTGTCGCCGACGAGCGCCATGACCTCGCCCTTCCGGACCTCGAAGTCGACCCCCGCGAGGGCCTGCACCGAGCCGAACGACTTGGTGATGTTCCGGAGCTCGAGGAGCGGCGTGTCTGTCACAGGCTGAGCGTTCTTACCACAGGTAGATGATGGAGGCGCCCGAAGTGGGCGCCTCCATCATCGGGACTTCCTACTTGCAGTACTGCGCGTACGCGCCGATGCAGACGTCGCTCTTCTTGAGCCAACCCTGCGTGAACAGCTGCTTGTAGTTCGACTTCGTGATCCACTTGACGGGAAGAGCGAGCGTCGGCTCCTTCTTCTTGCCGTTCAGGCGGAACCCGTTCGTCTTCGGCGTCTGGCCCTTGATGAGCGCGACTGCTGCAGCAGCAGCGGCGTTCGCCTCGTCCGGCACGAACTTGTAGACCGTGCCCGACTGCCAGCCCGCGAGGATGTACTGAATGCCCTGCGCGGTCGTGTCCTGGCCGCTCAGCGCGACCGGCTTGAGATGCTTCGCCTTCAGGTCAGCAACCACGGCGCCGGCGATGTTGTCGTTCGCCGCCAGCACACCCTGGATGTTGTTGTTCGTCTTGACGAGCATCTGGTTGAAGATGTTCGCCGCGTTGGTCGCATCCCAGTCGGGCACGAACTGCTGCGGGCCTTTCTTGAACGCGCCGCTCTTGAAGAGCGGGTTGAACACGGCGTCGTTGCCGCTCTTGAACCAGAACGCGTTCTGGTCGGTCTGGCCGCCCCACAGCTCGGCGACGACCGCGGACTTGCTGTAGGTGCCATTCGCCTTCATGCCGGCGATGACGCCCTTGGCCTGCGCCTCGCCGACGGCCTTGCCGTCGAACGTGACGTAGTCCGCCGCGCTACCGCCGGTGACCTGGCGGTCGTAGTCGATCGCGTGTCCGCCCTTCGAGGTGAAGAGCTTCTCGATCGACGCGGCAGAGCCGTTGTCGAGCGCCGTCTCGATGACCACCGTCGCGCCGGCCGCCAGGCACGCCTGTGCCTGTGACTTCTGCTTCAGCGGGTCGTTAAGAGCGTTGTTGATCGAATAGGTCACGCCGGCAGCCTTCAGCGCCTTCGCGATGTCGGGCGCGTCGAACTGCACCCACCGCACGGACGACTTCGTGTCCGGGAGGAGAACGCAGACCTGGTAACTCTTCGTCGGCTTCGCGGTTGCGGCCGACACGAGGACGGTCGCGATCCCTGCGCACAGCACAGCGACCAATCCCGCCCTGAGAACAAGCTTCTTCACCCTTGATGCCTCCTCTTGCGATTGCACTTTCGAGAGCGTTCCTGGATGCGCGGCTCCGTCGCATTCCCCAGGGCAATTTCCAGTCCCACCACCGGTCGTCGTCTTCGTCCCGCCGGAGCGCGCCAATACTACTCTGCTAGGGGAATAGTTCAAGCCGACCGGTCGTCAGCCGACGGGGTACTGCTCACGGCTCGAGCTGCCCTCGAAGCGGCTCTTCGTCGTCAGGTAGCGCGAGACGTTCGCGCGGGTGACGAAGTGGAGGCCCGTATTCGTGTCCGCCGGGGCGACGAGGCCGGTGCTGTAGCGATAGAGGAAGAGCTGGAGCACCGGCAGGAAGCCCTGCAAATACGGCTGTTGGTCGATCGTGAAGTCGAGCTCGCGGTCGTGGATGGCCCGCAAGGTGGCCGGCAGGAGGTCGTAGCCGCCGGCCTTCACGCCGCGCTCGTGCAGCCCGTGCTTGCGCATCACCGCGGCCACACCCGCGGTCGAGCCGGCATCCACCGCGAACAGCCCGCGCAGGCCGCGGTTCGCCTTGTACGTCGCCTCGATCTTCGTGAGCTCGCGGCCGACGTCGACGCCGCTGGCGACGACGTGCGCCGTGATCGGGCTGCCGGAGTCGCGAATGGCGTCGAGGGCGCCGTCGATCCGCGGCTGGATGTTCTGCTGCCGCGGCGTCGCGATGAACAGATAGACGTCGCCGCGGTCGACGAGCCTGACGAGCCTCGCGCCGAGCTCGAGGCCGGACTGGTAGTTGTCCTGCCCGTAGTACGCCAGGCGGGTGTTCCCCTTTCCGCCGTCCGCGTTGTACGAGACGACCGGGATGCCGCGAGCGAGCGCGAGCGCCGTCGGCCCGTTGAAGGCCTGCGGGTCGACGATGGAGACGGCGATGCCGTCCGCCTGCGTCGCGACCGCGTGGCGCATCGCCTTGACCATCTCGCCGACGTCGCTGCTCGTCGAGCCCGTCCACTCGACGCTCGTTCCGAGCAGCGCTGCGGCGTCGTAGCTGCCGTCTTTCGCAGGAACGAAGAAGGGATTTGTGAGCGCGTGATTGACGAACACGAAGCGCCACTTCGGGTGCGGCTGCGGAAAGTCGACGGTGAGCGCCTTCCGGACGCCGTCCGGGATTGCGCCGACCGCGGCCGCACCTGCGGCGAGCCGCAGCAGCGCGGCACGGTCGAGCGACTGCGTCACGTGGGCGTCCGCCGGACGAGCCAGACCGCGACGAGGACGACGAGCGCGGCGAGCGCGACGAAGAGGCCGGCCTCGAGCAGCTGGAACGTCCAGAACCGGCCGGCCGGCTGATACGAGATCAGGCGCTTCCAGCCGAGCGTGAGGATGTACGTGTGCGGGTCGATTCCGGCCTGCGTCGCGTGCAGGACGGCGAGGTCCTCGCGCCCGGCGGAAATCTGGCGGCCGCCTCCGTCGACGAGCGTGTTGCTGAGCACCCAGTCGCCTGGCTGGAGGCCGGTGTCGGTTGCGAGCACGACCCGGTGCAACGGCGTGAGGAAGTGCGGACGGACGAATTCGAGGACGAGGAACCGGGTCGCGGCAAACGCGATGAGGGTCGACGTCATCGCAGCGACGGTGCGGCGGAAGACGAGGCCGGCGAGAACGCCGAGCGCGAGCGCATAGAGCGCGTACGCGGGCACGACGAGTCCCTCGACGTCGAAGCTGCTCGGCCCGATCCGGCCCTCGAGCGTATCGAAGGGGCCGCGCCACCACATGACGACCGCGCTTGCGGCTGCGCCCGCGAGCAGCGTCGCGGCCGCGAGAAGCGCGGTCTTCGAGAGCAGCCAGCGGCGGCGCGTGACCCCTTGCGTCCACGCGAACCGGTACGTGCCCTGCTCGAGCTCGCGGGCAAGAAGTGGCGCGCCGACGAACAACCCCGCGAGGACCGGGAGCACGGCGAGCACGCGTGCGGCCGTGACCCAGCCGGCGAACTCACCTTCGAAGTGCGGGACGATGATGTCGCACCCGCTCCGCGCGGCCGGTGGCAGGCAGGCCGAGAGCGAGTCGCGGTGGAACGCCGCTTGGATCGGCAGGCGCGTGCCGAACGCGGCGGCGGCGAGCGCGAGCAGCAGGCCGGCGGTAGCAACGAGCTGCGACCGGTGCTGCCGCCACGTCACCCATGCCATCGGAGCGGGACCTTCTCGGGCATGCGCGGGGTGGGTAGGCGCTCGGGCGCCATGTAGGCGAGCAGCAGCTCCTCGAGGCTGACGGGCTCGACCGTCCACGACGGGTCGACGATCGGGCCGTCGACGACGGTGAGCAGCGTCAGTTGCCGGCCGCTGTGGCGCTCGCGGACGACCTCGCGCACGCCGCGGACCGCGCCGAGCGGCCGGCGCGGACCGGTCAGCAGCCGGTGCGACTCGAGCAGCTGCTCGACGTTGCCCTCCAGGCGGACGCCGCCGCCGGCAAGCAGGACGATGTGGTCGCAGACACGCTCGATATCGGCGACGACGTGCGAGGCGACGACGACGGTGGCCGACGTCTCGGCGACGCCGTCCATGAGCAGCTGCAGGAGCTCCCGGCCGGCGAGCGGGTCGAGGCTCGCGAACGGCTCGTCCAGCAGGACGAGCTGCGGGCGCTTGCCGAGCACGAGCGCCAGCGCGAGTCGCGCGCGCTCGCCTTCCGACAGCGCGCCGACCTTCGTCTTCGAGTCGATGCGGGTGAGCAGCTCGGTGGCGACCTCGTCGTCCCAGAGCGGGTTCGTGCGGCGCGCGTACTCGATCGCGTCGGCGACGCTGAACGAGCGGTAGAGCGGCGCCCCCTGCGGGACGTATCCGATCTCGGAGAGGACGCCCGGGTCGCGCAGCGGGTCGCGGCCGAGGACCGAGATCGCGCCTTCCGTCGGCGCCAGCAAGCCGGTCGCGAGCGCGAGCAGCGTCGACTTGCCGGCCCCGTTCGGACCCGCGAGCCCGACGATCGCACCCTGCGGAATCTCGAGCGTCAGCCCGCGCAGGCCCCACTCGCGACGGAAGCGCTTTCCCAGGCCGTGCGCGACGAGCGGCGACGGGCTCATGCCACGCGACGCGCCAGAGACTCCCGGAGCGTTGCGGAGATGAGCGCGCGAATGCTCTCCTCGTCGAGCCCGGCCGTTGCCGCCGACTCGAGCCAGCGCTCGAGCGCCGCCCTGAGCTCGTCGTGGTGCCGGAGCGACGCCGGCGCGAGCGTGCTCGCGACGAACGTGCCGCGGCCCTGGCGCGCGACGACGAGGCCCTCGCGCTCGAGGTCGCGGTACGCCTTCGCGACGGTGTTCGGGTTGATGGCGAGATCGGCGACGACCTCGCGCACCGTCGGCAGTTGGTCGCCCACGTCGATCATGCCGAGGCGGAGCGCCTCCTTCACCTGTTGCACGATCTGGAGATACGTCGCAACTCCCGAGCGCGGGTCGAGGTGGAACTCGATCACGCGCGACATCGTAGTACGCTCGCGTCGTGAAGACGAGTCTCGGCATCTGGGCCTTCGGCGGTATGGCCACCCGCTTCAACCCCGGCGGGTACAAGCCGGAGCTGGCCGGGATCCCGACCGCGACCAAGGTGCGCACCGCGGTCGAGGGGCTGGGCGACCTGATGGACGACTACGAGTTCCACTATCCGCAGGAGCTCTCGCCCGCGAACCTCGAGGAGGTCCGCGACGCGCTCGACGGGCACGGGATCTATTGCGTCGCGAGCGGCCTGCACCTCGACCCGCGCTTCGGCAAGGGCGCGTTCTGCTCCCCCGATGACGCGCTGCGCGCGGATGCGCTGCGGCTGACGCGGGAGGCGATCGACCTCGCGGCGGAGGTCGGCGCGCACATGATCATCTGGCCCGGGATCGAGGGGTACAACTACCCGTTCCAGACGCCGTACAAGGAGTCGTGGGCGCGCTTCATCGACGGCGTCGGCGAGTCGGCCGCGTACGCGAACGGCAAGGGCGTCACGGTCTTCCTCGAGCACAAGAACTCCGAGCCGGCGATGAAGATCCTGATGCGGAACGTCGGCATGACGTTGCACGTGATCCACGCCTTGCGCCGCCAGGGGATCGACAACATCCAGGTCAACATGGACTGGCAACACCTGATCATGAACGGCGAGAACCTGGCCGAGTACGCAGCCCTGCTCGCCACCGACGGGCTGCTCGGGCAT
>DATCBD010000003.1:0-59969 GCA_036512155.1 Gaiellaceae bacterium
ACCGGCGCATCGGCGTGGTGTAGGACGTATTCCGAGACGCTGCCGTGTATCACCCGGCCGACTCGGCCCCAGCCGTGTGCACCGACGACGATCAGGCGGACGCCGCGCTCCTGTGCGGCCTTGCAGATCTCCTCGCCCGGCATGCCCTCGAGGGCGAGAGTCTCGCCGAGGACGCCGGCGGCGGTGACCCGCTCGCGAACGGTTGCAAGCACCCGCTCGACGTGCTCGCGCTGCATCTTGCTCAGCTCGGAGATCACGTCGGCGTAGCCGTAGTAGCCGACGAACGGCAGCTCTGCATGCGCGACGGCCACGACCGTGAGCGGAGCATGGAGCTCGCTTGCGAGCTCGATCGCCTCTCGCGTCGCGTCCTCCGCCGAGGGCGACCCATCAGTTGCCAACATGATCGGCTTCATCGTGCCCTCCACTTCACTCGTGGACATCGAGTGTCGCGGCTCGGCGGCACCGTCGAATCGGGTGGCTCACTGAACGCCGATCAGGGAGCATGCGGATGCCTCGCAGGCGGGCTACGGCCACGCTCATTCCATGGCTATCCTTGACCGGTTCCCGGAGCTTCGGCCGCCGATCGGCGCGGAGGCCGCGCTGGTCGAGGCCGACCGCTGCCTCGACTGCTCCGGCCCGTACGCCCAAGCGCCGTGCACGGTCGCATGCCCCGCCGGCGTCGACGTGCCGCGCTTCATCCGCGAGCTCGCCGCGGGTGGGACCCTCGACGCCGCTCGAACGATCTACCGCGAGAACCTGCTCGGCGGCACGTGTGCGAGGGTGTGCCCGGTCGAGGTGCTCTGCGAAGGCGCCTGCGTCCTGTCGCACATCGGCCAGAAGCCGATCGCGATCGCCGCGCTCCAGCGATTTGCGACGGACGCGGGGCGGGACGAGGACCTGCCGCTGCGCCGCCGTTCGGCTCCAACGGGATGCCGCGTCCTCGTCGTCGGCGCGGGGCCGGCCGGATTGAGCTGCGCGGGCGAGCTCGCCGCTGACGGCTTCGACGTTGTCGTCGTCGACGAGCACGACGAGGTCGGCGGCGTCGTCCGGACCGCAATCGCGCCGTACAGACAGCTCGTCGATCCACTACCGGAGGAGCGGGTAGCGCTCGAGGAGCTCGGCGTCCGCTTTCGGCTCGGCGTTTGGGTCGACTCGGACGAGGATCTAACCGACCTGCTCGGCGACGCGGACGCCGTGTTCCTCGGCGTCGGCCTCGGCGCCGACCGCCGGCTCGAGTGCCCCGGCACCGAGCTCTCCGGCGTCTGGCCGTCCCTCGAGTTCATTGCAGCGGTCAAGCAGGGTCGCGCACCCGACCTCGGCGAGCACGTCATCGTCCTCGGCGGCGGCAACACGGCGATCGACGTTGCGCGCGAGGCGATTCGGCTTGGCGCACCACAGGTGACAATCGCGTACCGGCGGACGCGCGAGCAGATGCCCGCATACGCATTCGAGGTCGCGGACGCCGAGGCGGAAGGCGTCGCCTTCGAGTGGCTCGCGGCGCCGGCGGCGCTGCAGGGAGACGGCCAGGTGCAACGCGTCGTCTTCGACCGGCTGCGCGTTGGAGAAGGGCGCGCCCTCGACGTCGTTCCCGGCGCGCAGTTCACGCTGCCGGCCGACAGCGTCATCGCCGCGATCGGCCAGGAGCCCCGCACCGAGGTCTCGAACTGGTTCGGTGGTCTCGACCTGGCTCACGGAGCGCTCACGACGGACGCTGAGACCGGCCGCACCTCCGCCCCCTACGTCTACGCCGGCGGTGACGCGATCAACGGCGGCGCCAGCGTCGTCCAGGCGGTCGCTGACGGCAAGCGCGCCGCGCGTGCGATCGAGGAGGCGCTGTGCGCGACCTGACCGAGATCCGCTGGCACGCACGTGCGGGCCAGGGCGCGAAGACCGCCTCGAACATCCTGGCGCTCGCGCTGCTCCGCACGGGCAAGAGCGTGCAGTCGTTCCCGGAGTACGGACCAGAGCGGCGCGGTGCTCCGCTGCGGGCGTACACGCGCTACAGCAACCACCGCGTGCGACGCCACGACTCGATCGAGGAGCCCGATTTCGTGGTCGTTCTCGACGAGTCACTTCTCGGGGAGCAGGCTGTGTGCGACGGCGTCTCGGCGGCGACGACGGTCCTGGTGAACGCAGATCGTGCCGCGCCGACGCTGGCGGGTGCATCCGTTCACGCTGTGCCTACGGCGCGCTTTGCGGGTGCCGGCGGCGGGAGCTTCGCGAACGTCGCGATGCTCGGCGCCGTCGCCGCTGCGCTCGGCGAGCCCCCGCTCGAGACGCTGCAGGACGCGATTGTCGAGGCGCTCGGTGCAAAGGCGTCCCCGGACGCACTGCGCGCAGCGGCCGCGGAAGGATTCGCATGTCTGAACTGATGCGCTGGGACGAGCTCGGACCCGGGGGCGTCGTCACGCCGGCCGAGAGCCCGCGGCCGAAGACGGGCGACTGGCGCACGAACGGCAGGCCTGAGCTGCGGCTCGACCGCTGCGTCAGCTGCCTGCTCTGCTGGCTCTACTGCCCCGACTCCGCGTTCAAGCTCGAGGGCACGACGTTGGTCGGAATCGACTACGACGTCTGCAAGGGCTGCGAGCTGTGCGTCGAGGTCTGTCCCGCCGCCGCGCTCGCGATGGCGCCGGAGGCTGACGCATGATCGCCGCCGAGCCGCAGCTCCTGACCGGCGGTGAGGCGGTCGCGCACGCGCTGTGCCAGATCGAGCCGGATGTCGTGCCGGTGTACCCGATCACGCCGCAGACGCCGATCATCCAGACGTTCGCGACGCTCGTCGCCGACGGCGCGGCACACACCGAGATCGTGAACGTCGAGTCCGAGCACTCGGCGATGAGCGCTGCGATCGGCTCGGCGCTCGCCGGCGCACGCACGGCGACCGCGACGTCGTCGCAGGGGCTCGCGCTCATGGCCGAGGTGGTCTACATCGCCGCCTCGATGCGCGCGCCGATCGTCATGGCCGTTGGCAACCGCGCGCTGTCCGGGCCGATCAACATCCATTGCGACCACTCGGACTCGATGCTCGTGCGCGACTCAGGCGTTGTGCAGCTCTTCGCGGAGAACGCGCAGGAGGCATACGACCTGATGGTGATGGCGCCGCGCATCGCCGAGCACCCCGACGTGCTGCTGCCGGTGCTCGTGTGCCAGGACGGCTTCACGATCACGCATGCGGCGGAGCCGGTCGAGCTGCTCGCCGACGAGCTCGTACGCGAATTCGTCGGGCCGTATCACCGCGCCGATGCGCTCCTCGACGTCTCCCACCCCGGTACGCACGGGCCGTTCGCGATGCCCGACTACTACTTCGAGTTCCGCCGGGCTCAGGCCGACGCGATCACTGCCGCCGGCCGCGTCATCGACGAAGTGGCCGACGAGTTCGAGGGCCTCACCGGCCGGCGCAACGGCGCGCTCGAGCAGTACCAAGTCGGCGGAGCCGACGAGGTGATCGTCGCGCTCGGCTCGTCCGCGGGCACGATCAAGGACGTTGTCGACGAGCTGCGCGCAGCGCAGAGGCACGTGGGCCTGTTGAAGATCCGCGCATTCCGGCCCCTGCCCTTGCGTGAGCTGCGCTGCCTGCTCTCGGACGCCGCCGACGTCTTCGTCCTCGACCGCGCCGACTCGCCCGGCGGTGCCCCACCGCTCGCAGCGGACGTCGCGTTCGCGCTCGCGGGCGAGGCCTCACGCCTGCACAGCCACGTCTACGGCCTGGGCGGACGCGACCTGCACCCGGAGGCGGTACGGGACGTCTTCCTCCAAAGGGCGCCGCACTACGTCGGCGTGCGAGGTGACGAATGTCCCGCCTGAAGACCCTCGTCGCGAACCAGCACGGCGTTCAGCCGCTTCGGGGAGGTCACGCGCTCTGCCAGGGCTGTGGCATCCCGATGGTCGTCAGGACCGTGCTCTCGACGATCGACCGTCCCGCCGTTGTCATCAACGCCACCGGCTGCCTCGAAGTCGCGACGACCCGGTTTCCGACCACCGCCTGGACGGTGCCGTGGATGCACGTCGCCTTCGAGAACGCCGCCGCGGTCGCGGGCGGCGTGGAGGCGGCCCAGCGAGCGCTCCGGCGCCGTCATGCGCTTCCCGCCGACGAGGACGTCGCGGTCGTCGTTTTCGCCGGAGACGGTGGGACCTACGACATCGGGATGCAGGCGCTCTCGGGCGCACTCGAGCGCGGTCATCGGTTCCTCTTCGTCTGCTACGACAACGAGGCGTACATGAACACGGGCGTGCAGCGCTCCGGCGCGACGCCGTTCGCCGCCTCGACGACGACGAGCCCGGTCGGCCTCGAAAGCTTCGGCAAGGCGCAGCAGCGCAAGGACATGACGGCGATCGCGGTCGCGCACCACGTGCCGTACGTCGCACAGGCGGCGTCCACGTACTGGCACGACCTGAGCGTCAAGGTCGAGCGCGCCGCGGCCGTCGACGGGCCTGCGTTCCTCAACGTGCTCACCGACTGCCCGCTGGGCTGGGGGCACGAGCCGCGCACCGCGCCGCACGTCGTCGCGGCAGCCGTCGAGACCGGGTTCTGGCCGCTGTACGAGGTCGTCGACGGCGCCTACCGGCTCACCTACGAGCCCGAGAGCCTGCAGCCGATCGAGCGCTGGCTCGAAGGACAGAAGCGATTCGCACACCTCCTTCGCCCAGAGAGCGCGCAGCTGGTGGAAGCGATCCAGGAACGCGTCGACCGCGAGTGGGCGGCGCTGCGCGAGCGTTGCGACTAGAAGGGAGCACGATCATGACCTACGTCTACGACTTCGACGAACCATGCGAAGAGGGACGTGCGCTGCTCGGCGGGAAGGGTCTCGGGCTGGCGGAGATGACGCAGCTCGGTCTGCCGGTTCCGCGCGGATTCACGATCACGACGGAAGCGTGTCGCGTGACGATGCGCACGGGACACGAGCCTCCGGCGCTCTCGACCGAGGTCGCGGAGCACCTCGCCCGGCTCGAGCGCGCGACCGGCAAGCGCTTCGGCGACGTGCGCAATCCGCTGCTCTTGTCCGTCCGCTCGGGCGGCCCGATCTCGATGCCCGGCATGATGGAGACCGTCCTCAACCTCGGCCTCAACCGCCGCGTCGTCGAGAGCGGCGGCTTTGGCTCCGACCGGCGCTTTGCCTTTGACGCATATCGCCGCCTGCTCCAGATGTACGGGACCGTCGTCGCCGGCATCGACCCGGACGCGTTCGAGTCGGTCCTGGCGGACGTGAAGGCGCGCTGCGGCGTCGACCTCGAGTCGAGCCTTTCCGCCGACGACTTCGCCGAGATCGCGCAGCGCTTCGAAGAGCTCTACCTCACCGAGACGTCGTCGGCGTTCCCCGACCAGCCGTACGTCCAACTGGGGTTGGCGATTCAGGCGGTGTTCGAATCGTGGAACGCGCCGCGCGCGCAGGTGTATCGGCACGAGTACGGCATCTCCGACGACCTCGGTACGGCCGTGAACGTCATGGAGATGGTGTTCGGCAACCGCGATGAGCACTCCGCCACCGGCGTCTGTTTCAGCCGCGATCCCGCAACGGGCCGGCCAGGTCTCTTCGGCGAGTACCTCGCCGATGCGCAGGGAGAGGACATCGTCTCCGGCGCGCGCACACCGGAGCCGATCGCCCGCATGCGCGAGCAATTCCCGGAGGCGTACGACGAGCTCGAACGCTCCGTCGTCGAGCTCGAGCGCCACTACCGCGACATGCAGGACGTCGAGTTCACGATCGAGCGCGGACGGCTGCATCTCCTGCAGACACGTGGAGCGAAGCGCACCGCCGCTGCCGCGCTCGCGTGTGCGGCCGCTCTCGTCGACGAAGGGTTGATCGACAGGGCCGAGGCCGTGCGGCGCATCGAACCGTCGTCGCTCGACCAGCTGCTGCACCCGACGATCGACCCGGACAGCGCCGTCGACGTCGTCGCCGTGGGCCTCGCGGCCTCGCCCGGCGCGGCGTGCGGGCGCGCCGTCTTCGACGCCGACCGCGCCGCCGAGCAGGCTGCGGCCGGTGGCGACGTCATCCTCGTGCGGCCCGAGACGACACCCGACGACATCCACGGTCTGATCGGCTCACGCGGCGTCCTCACGGCGCGCGGCGGGATGACCTCGCATGCGGCCGTCGTCGCGCGCGGGATGGGCAAGCCCTGCGTCGCAGGATGCTCCGCACTCCACGTCGACCTCGGAACGCGGACCGCGGAGGTGGCGGGTCACGCCGTCCGGGAGGGCGACGTCATCACCATCGACGGCACGTCCGGGCACATCATTCTCGGCCCCGTCGAGCTCGTCGAGCCGGAGCCGAACGCCGATCTGGCACTCGTCCTCGAGTGGGCCGACGACCTGCGCAGACTCGGCGTGCACGCCAACGCCGACACGCCTGTCGATGCGCGGCGGGCACGAGAGAACGGCGCCGAGGGCATCGGACTCTGCCGGACGGAGCACATGTTCATGGCGGACGACCGGCTGCCGATCGTCCGCGCCATGATCCTCGCGGCGACCGATGACGAGCGCGCCGCAGCTTTGGCGCGTCTCCTCCCGCTGCAGCAGGGAGACTTCGAAGGGCTCTTCGAGGCGATGGGGCGCCTGCCGGTCACGATCCGGCTGCTCGACCCGCCGTTGCACGAGTTCCTCCCGCCGCTCGAGGAGGTCCACGACGAGAAGACGCGCGAGCGCGTGCTCGCGCTTCGGGAGGCGAACCCGATGCTCGGCACACGCGGATGCCGGCTCGGCCTCGAGTGGCCCGAGATCTACGAGATGCAGATCCGCGCCATCGTTCGCGCCGCCCACGCGGTGCAGGAACGCACCGGCGTCGCACCGACGGTGGAGATCATGCATCCACTCGTCGCGTTCGACACCGAGCTCGTCCGACTGCGCGAGCTGACGGCGCGCACCGTCGCGGAGGAGGGAGGCCTCGATTACCTCTGCGGGACGATGATCGAGCTGCCGCGCGCCGCCTTGCGCGCGGGCGAGCTCGCACGTCACGCCGACTTCTTCTCGTTCGGGACGAACGACCTGACGCAGACGGCGCTCGGCTTCTCGCGCGACGACGCAGAGGGGCGGTTCCTCACCTACTACCTCGAGCACGGCATTCTCGAGAAGGACCCGTTCGCGACGCTCGACGTCGACGGTGTCGGCGAGCTCATCCGGCTCGCGGTCGAGCGCGGCCGCGCTGCCAACCCCGATCTCCACGTGGGCATCTGCGGCGAGCACGGTGGCGACCCCGCCTCGATCGCGTTCTGCGAGGACGCCGGGCTCGACTACGTGTCCTGCTCGCCGTTCCGCCTGCCGGTCGCTCGGCTCGCCGCCGCACAAGCCGTGCTCGCACGTGACCACGAGACCGCCTACGTCCCCGCAGGCGGCTGACGAAACGAGTCTGTCATGCCCGTTCGCGTTGCCATCAACGGCTTCGGCCGCGTCGGTAGGTGTGCGCTCCGCTCTGCGATCGAGACCGACGCCCCGATCGAGTGTCCGTCGACGCCCTCCCGGATCTGACGGATGCGGTCCAGCACGAGGTCGGATTGCTGGCAACCGACCTGATGCGCCGCATCGTCCATCACGCACACGTCGAAGAGCAGGAGCTGTACCCGGTCCTCGAGAAGATGCTCGGCTGCGGACATCTCGTCGAGGCGATGCTCTTCGACCATCGCGTGATCGAAGGCGGGGCATGCGACCTCGTTCGCATCGATCCGGGTGATCGCGCGCGTCTTGCATGCGTGCTCCATCGCCTGGATGCGCTGCTGACGACGCACGTCGCGAAGGAAGAGACGATCGTCTTCCCGCTGCTCGAATCGCGATGATCGAGGTCGATAACGTCACGAAGCGCTTCGGGTCGACGTGCGCGCTCGACGGAGTGAGCCTCGAGACGCCGCGAGGCTCAGTGCTCGCGCTCCTCGGCCCCAACGGCGCCGGGAAGACGACGCTCGTCAGGATTCTCACGACGCTCCTGCGGCCGGACGGCGGGAGCGCCTCAGTCGGCGGCTTCGACGTCGTCCGTGAGGCGGCTCGCGTCCGGCCCATGATCGGGTTCGCCGGCCAGTCCGCGGCCGTCGACGAGCTCCTCACCGGACGCGAGAACCTCGAGCTGATCGGGCTCTGGTATCACCTCGAACGGAGCGAGTACAAGCGGCGGCCAAGCGAGGTGCTGCAGCGTTTGTCGCTCGTCGACGCGGCCGAGCGACTGGTGAAGACGTACTCGGGCGGCATGCGCCGCCGGCTGGACATCGGCGCGGCGCTCATCGCCCGCCCAGGTCCTCTTCCTGGACGAGCCGACGACCGGCCTCGATCCGCGCACTCGCAACGACGTGTGGGCCTTCGTCGAGGAGCTCGTCGCGCACGGTACGACGGTCCTCCTCAGCACCCAGTACATGGAGGAGGCGGATCGGCTCGCGGGTTGGATCGTCGCGCTGGATCAGGGCAAGGGCCGCGCGTGCGAGGGGCGGGAGGAATGAGGCACCGAGACACTGCCGGGGTGGAGCACGCTCTGGCGGCCGTCCGGCCAGCGAACGAGGAAGTGTTCGCAACCGGGCTTCCCGACCACGCCGACGATCGTGCCCCGCCGGTCAGGGCTCGTGGACGAGTGACCGGGAGTGGCGATCTGGACCTCGTCACCCACGAGTTTGCGCGTTATCGTTGGGGTCATTCGCCGACCTCCTCTTCAGGAAGTGTTGACCCCGCTCGGACGCGATTTATCGGAAGCGGCGCTGATCCGCGTTACGGCTTTTCCGCAGCCGCTCGAGCGTTGCATCTCGACTGCTCGACCACCAGCCCATCCATGCGGGGGCGTGTCGACCGCGTCGCCGCTCGTGTAGCGCTGGAGGTGCGCGTAGTCGAAGAGGTTTCCGGAGCCGTCGAGTAGCCAGAGCAGGACTGCCGCGACGGACGTGGGCGAACATCGCGAAATCCGCACAGCAGTGTCCCGGGTTCGTCCCGATTGGAGGATCACGCGCGAGTTCCGCCCCTCACTAAAGCGTGCGTCACTCGTGCGGATGACCACTTCTCTGCAGAGACAGCTCAAGTCCCATTCGCCGTCGTGCGAGGCTTAGGAACGACGACTAGCGGTGTGCGAGACTTGGATGGGTGGCGGGTGACCGGAGAGGACTCCCAAGCCGTTCGGCGCACACGCGGAGTGACCCGAATCCAAGGAGGCTGAGGCATGCCCTACTTCACCACCCAGGACGGCACGGAGATTTTCTACAAGGACTGGGGCAGCGGTCAGCCGATCGTCTTCCACCACGGGTGGCCGCTCAGTTCTGACGACTGGGACGCGCAGATGATGTTTTTCGTCTTGCGCGGCTACCGCGTCGTTGCTCATGACCGTCGCGGTCACGGCCGCTCGAGCCAGACGTCAGACGGCCACGATATGGACACCTACGCCGCTGACGCTGCGGCTGTCGTGGATCATCTCGATCTGCGAGACGCGGTGCACTTCGGCCACTCGACTGGAGGCGGCGAGGTCGCCCGGTATGTCGCCAGGCACGGAGCGGGTCGTGTTGCCAAAGCGGGCCCCATCAGTGCGGTGCCGCCGCTGATGCTGAAGACCGAGGCCAATCCCGGTGGCCTTCCGATCGAGGTATTCGATAGCTTCCGTGAAGGCACCGCGTTCAACCGGCCCCAGTTCTATCGCGACGTCGCTAGCGGTCCGTTCTATGGGTTCAACCGACCCGGAGCGACGGTGTCTGAAGGCGTCATCCAGAACTGGTGGCGGCAAGGGATGATGGGCAGTGCCAAGGCCCACTACGAGGGCATCAAGGCGTTCTCGGAGACGGACTTCACCGATGACCTCAAGGCGATTGACGTCCCCACGTTGGTGATGCACGGCGACGACGATCAGGTTGTGCCAATCGCGGACGCGGCCGAGCTGTCGATCAAGCTGCTGAAGAACGGGACCCTGAAGGTGTATCCGGGCTATCCGCACGGGATGCTCACCACCCACGCCGACGTCATCAACCCCGACCTGCTGGCCTTCATACAGGCATAACCGGCGGCCGGTGACCGGGTACGACGTCATGCGGGCACATCCGTCGCACGCGCGACCGCGAGTTCCGGCTGCGCCAAAGCCGGGCCTTCTACTTCGACGTGGGGCAGCCAGCGCAGCCAGTTGGGCAGGTACAAGCTCCAACGGCCGAGCAGCACGAGCGTGCGCGGGAGCACGACGGTGTGGATGAGGGTGCCGTCGAGCAGGAGAGCGACGGCGACGCCGAAGCCCATCTCCTGGAACTGCCGCGAAACTTCGCTGGCTGCTTGGGAAGGCGACCGCGGTGTTCGGCGAGGCGAGGTTGGCGGAGCTCTCACCGAAGGACGTGTATGCGTGCCGGCTCACAATTCCCGAAGGGGGTGTAGATGCCCCCGGGCCGGATCGAACGGCCGCACACGGTTTAGGAAACCGTTGCTCTATCCACTGAGCTACGGGGGCGCGCGGGGAGTGTAGAACGCGCTACGCGACGGATTCGGACCGCTGCCTGCGGTGCAGGTCGAGGCCCGTCACTTCGCCGCCGCACGCGGCACACGTGTGCTTCAGGTCGAGCTCGGCACCGCATTCGTGTAGCCACGTTGCGTGCGTCGTCTCGTCCGTCCAGCGCGCACCCCACTCCGCGAGGGAGAGGAGGATCGGCCGCAGCTCGTCCCCGGCCTCGGTCAGCCGGTACTCGTACCGGGGCGGGTGGAGCTGGTACAGCCGCTTCTCGACGACACCCTCCGACTCGAGTCGGCGCAGACGGCTGCTGAGGATGTCGCGCGGCGCGCCCGTGTTCCGCTGGATCGCGTCGAAGCGGTGGACGCCGAGGGAGAGCTCGCGGATGACGAGCAGGGACCACTTCTCGCCGACCACCGCCAGGGAAGCGGCGATCGTGCAGGCGCGGGGGCCGGCTTCGACTTCGCTCATAGGCCCATTCTGCCACAGAGGGTTGACTTTTCCAACCCTCTAGGGTAGGTTTTTCCAACTGACCATGGAAACACGGGCTCTTGACCTCTCGCACGGCCTCACGATCGTGGTTCGCCCGCTCGCGAACGGGGACGTTCAGACCGTGGCGGCGGTGTTCGACCGGCTTGGCGCCGAGTCGCGCCGCCGGCGGTTCAACGCCGCCAAGCCGTGCCTCACCGCGGCCGACCTCGAGCAGCTGGCCCGCATCGACGGCCGTCATCACGCACTCGTCGCGCACGTTGCCGGGGATCCACTCCCCGTGGCGATCGCGCAACTCGTCCGCACCGGGCGCGACACCGCCGAGATCGCATTCGCCGTCGCAGACGAGCATCAGCACCGCGGCATCGGCTCCGCGCTCACGAGCATGCTGCTCGACGATGCGCGTGCGGCGGGCATCACGGAGATCAGCGCGCTCGCGTCTGGCGACAACCCTGCTGCACTCGCGCTGATCCGTCGCTCGGCCTGCATCCTCGAGGTCCGCCTCGAGGGGCCCGAGCAGGCGATCCGCGCAGCCATCGCCTGACGCTCGATACATTCACCGCATGGACGTGCGGGCCTTGCTCGACGGTGCCGGCGAGAGCGACCTCGACCTCTGGGCGCGCACGATCAATCCGCAGTTCGTGCGCGTGTTGCGCACGATCGGCTTCGACCGCCATTGGGCGCGCGCTGAGGGCGCGTACCTGTACGACACGGATGGCGCGCGGCACCTCGACCTGCTCGGCGGCTTCGGGATGTACAACGTCGGCCGCAACAACCGCGGCGTGCGCGCGGCGCTGATCGAAGCGCTCGAGCTGGACACGCCCGGCATGCTCGCGATGGGCGTCACCGCGCTTCCGGGACTGCTCGCCGACGCGCTGCTCCAGCGCACGCCGCCGCGTATCGAGCGCTGCCTCTTCACGAACTCCGGCACGGAGGCGAACGAGGCTGCGTTCAAGCTCGGACGCGCCGCGACGAAGCGGCCGCGCGTCATCTCGACCGACCACGGCTTCCATGGATTGACGCTCGGCGCGCTCAGCGCGAACGGGAATCCCGAGTTCACTGCGCGCTTCCAGCCGCTGCTGCCGGGCTTCGACCGCGTGCCCTTCGGCGACCTCGACGCACTCGAGACGCAGCTGAAGCAGGAGGACGTTGCCGTCTTCATCGTCGAGGCAGTCCAGGGGAAGGGGATCAACCTTCCGCCTCCCGGCTACCTCGAAGGCGCGCAGGAGCTCTGCCGCCGCTACGGCACGCTCTTCTGCGTCGACGAGGTCATGACCGGCTTCGGCCGCACCGGGACGATGTTCGCGTTCGAGCACTGGAGCCTCGAGCCCGATCTCGTCACCGTCGCAAAGTCTCTCTCCGGCGGCTACGTGCCGGTCGGCGCGCTTCTGATGTCTCGCGCGGTGCACGAGTCCGTCTTCGACTCGATGCCACATGCGATGTCGCACGGGTCGACGTTCGCGCCCAACGAGCTCGCGATGGTTGCGGGCCTCGCCATGTTGCACGAGCTCGAGGAGCACAGCCTCGTCGAGCGCTCCGCTCAGCTCGGCGAGCGTTTGCTCGAGCGCACGCGCCCGCTCGTGGACGAGTTCGACGTCGTGCGCGACGTTCGCGGCATCGGCCTCATGTGGGCGATCGAGTTCGAGGGCGACGGCTTCGCCTATCGGATGCTCGAGCGCGCACAACGCGGTCTGTTCGCGCAACTCGTCGTCGTGCCGCTCTTCACCGACCATCGCATCCTGACGCAGGTCGCAGGCCACGACATGGCCGTCGTGCGCATCCTGCCGCCGTTCGTGCTCACCGACGACGACGTCGACGAGTTCGCCGACGCCCTGCAGGAGACGGTGAAACGCGCCCGGCGCATGCCGAGCTCGCTGACGAAGTTCGCGCTGACCGCGGCTGGTATTCGCTAAAGGTCGAGGTGGCGCGCCGCGAAGCAGGCGCGCGCCCACCGATCCGCTGTGCCGACGACGTCCATCGCCACGCTGTCGTCGACGGGGGCCATCTCGATCACGACCTGGTGCAGCGACGCCTCGACGTCGTTCCCGAACTCGTGTCGCTGCTCCGACACGATCTCGAACGACGGGGCAAACCCACGCAGGGCGTGCGCGAGATCGTCGATCTCGGCCCGCGTCGCCTCCCGGCTGGTGAGCATCCCGAAGTTCACGCGCACCTCGAGCACGGGGGCCCGGTCGTCCTCGCGCACCCGGAAGGCGACCGCCGGCTCCATCAGGTTTCCCTTGGCTCCCATCGAAACTTGAACGCCGCAACGGCAACTCCGGCTACGCCCCAGGCAGCGAGCACGCCGATCGACGTCCCCTGCGACCAGAATGAGTGGTTGTGCAGATAGACGGCGTTCGACAGATCGACAAGGTACTTGAGCGGAAGCACGTCGCCGACCGCACGGAGGAAGCGCGGATAGTGATGGGTCGGACCGAAGGCCCCCGTCAGGAACGCCATGGGCAGCACGATCAGGTTCACGACCGCGGAGGATCCTTCGCCGGACCGGATGAGGCCGCTAAGCCCGACGCCCATCGCCGCGAAACACACGGCGCCGAGCACGACGAGCAGGATGACCGAGCCGACCCGCGTTGGGAACGGCGTGCCGAACACGACGCGGCCGAGCAGGAACAGCGCCACCGTCTCCGCCGCGAAGACGATCAGCGTCGACGTGAGGACGGAGCTGATGTAGACGGCGGGCGACAGCGGCGTCGCGCGCAGCCGCTTGAGGATCGCCTGCTCGCGGCGGAGCGTGAGCGTGATCGCGAGCCCGGCGAACGCGACCATCGCGCAGCCGTAGGCGAGCAGCGCAGCGAGCAACGCCTGTGACGCCGGCACGCCGTAGATGTGACCGGAGTACACCGACCCGAGGAGCACGAAGAGCAGCAGCGGGAAAATGAACGTGAAGACTGCTGCCTCGCGCGAGCGCCAGTACACGAGCTGCTCGACGCGTAGCTGATGGAGATACAGCTTCATTCGGACTGCTCATCCATGAGCGCGAGGTAGACCTCTTCGAGCGTCGGCCTCCGTACCTCGAGCCGGTCGAGCTCCTCGCCGCGCGCGAGCGCCTCGGACGTCAGCCGGTGCAAGTCGCGCGTCGGTTCGCTCGTCCGGAGGAGCACCTCTTCGCCGTCGAGGTGGTAACGAATCTCGACCTCCGACCCTCCGGTCGTCAGCTCGCGGGGCGTCCCGATGCGCACGATGCGGCCCTCGCGCATGACGGCGACCCGATCCGCCAGTTGCTCCGCCTCGTCGAGGTAGTGCGTCGTCAGCAGCACCGTCTTCCCGAGCGAGCGCAACGAGCGGATCATCTCCCACGCCGCACGGCGCGCGGCCGGATCGAAGCCGGTGGTGGGCTCGTCGAGAAAGACGAGATCCGGATCGCCGACGAGCGCGACCCCGAGGTCGAGGCGCCGCTTCTGGCCGCCGGACAGCGTCTTCACGCGCGCGTCGCGCTTCTCCGTGAGGCCGACGAGCTCGATCACCTCGTCCACGTCACGCGGCCGCGCGTAGTAGCCCGCGAACGCGGAATGGGTCTCCCGGACGGTCAGAGTCGGCCACAGCTGCGCCTGTTGCAGCACGACGCCGATGCGTTCGCGGAAGGAGCGGCCCGGCCGCTGTGGATCGTGCCCGAGCACCGACACCTCGCCCGCGTCGCGGCTGCGGTAGCCCTCGAGGATCTCCACCGTCGTCGTCTTGCCCGCGCCGTTCGGCCCCAGCAGCCCAAAAACCTCGCCCTCTTCGATATCGAAGTCGACCCCGCGCACGGCCTCGAGCGGGCCGTACGCCTTGCGGAGCCCGCGCACGGAGATGGCTGTCACAGCTCGAGCTCGTACGAGCCGGCGGGCGGGAACCGGACCTCGACGCCCGCCAGCTCGAGTACCGCCTGACCGCAGTCGGGCTGGTGGCCGACGACGACCACGGTGTCGCCGCGGCCGGACGCGGCGTCGCGCACGTCGTCGGGGGACGCGCCGGGCGCGAGCCGCTCGTCGACCTCCGGCTCACCCAGGCCGAGCGCGGCCGCGGTCTCGCGCGCACGCAAGAGCGGGCTCGTGACGACGGCGTCGGCAGCGAATCCCTCCCCGCAGAGTCGCTCCCCGAGCTCGCGCGCGTGCGCGCGTCCCTCGGCGGTCAGCGGTCGCAGCTCGTCCGGCTCTCCGGGCGCGGCTTCCGCGTGACGGACGATGAGGAGTCGCATCGAGGGCCAACGATAGTCTGGCTTCGTGGGCCGCTACCGGTACGTCGTGTGCGACGTCTTCACGGACGTCCCGCTGGCCGGGAACCAGCTCGCCGTCTTCACGGACGCACGCGAGATCCCCGAGGCGCAGCTGCAGAAGCTGGCAAAGGAGATGAATTTCTCCGAGACCGTCTTCGTGTACCCGCCGGAAGCCGATGGACACGTGAGGTTGCGCATCTTCACGCCGGCCGCCGAGCTTCCGTTTGCCGGCCACCCGATTCTCGGGACGGCGTTCGTGCTCGCCGGCCCACTGCAGCTCGTCGAGATCCGTCTCGAGACCGGCGCGGGCGTCGTGCCCGTGCGACTCGACCGCGAGGGCGCGCGCATCGTCTTCGGTTGGATGACTCAGCCGACGCCGTCGTTCGAGCCGTTCCCGGAACGGAACGCATTGCTCGCCGTCCTCGGCGCCGAGGCGACGGATCTCCCGATCGAGCTCTACCGGCAGGGGCCGGGGCACGTCATGGTCGAGCTCAACTCGCCGGAGGACGTGGCTGAGCTGCGTCCGAACATGGGCGTGCTCGCAGAGCTGCTGAGCGAAGGGACGGACTGCTTCGCGCGAGACGGAAAACGGTGGAAGTCGCGCGTGTTCGTCCCCGGCGCCGGCGTCGACGAGGATCCCGCGACCGGCTCGGCGGCGGGGCCGCTGGCGCTCCATCTCTCACGCCATGGCCGCATCGCCTTCGGCGAGGAGATCGAGATCTCGCAGGGCGCAGAGATCCGGCGCCCGTCGACGCTCTACGCCGTTGCGCACTCGCCCGAGCGCATCGAGGTCGGCGGCTCCGCCGTCATCGTCGCGCGCGGCGAGTTCCAGGTCTGATCTAGTCGATCCAGGCGACGCCGACGACGTCGGGCAGCTCGAACGCGAGCGATCGCCAGAACACGCCGCCGTTCGTCGAGACGTAGAGGCGGTTCCGTCCAGCGAAGAGCATCCGGTCGGGGTCTTCGTCGGCGACAGCGACCGCGAAGCCCGAGGGCAGCCCGCCACCCGCCTCCCGCCACGTCGCGCCGGCGTCGTTCGAGATGGCGAGCGGCGGGCGGCGGTCGACGACGGCCACGACCGTCGCGCCGGCGGCGGCGGTGGCGACGACGCGCGGGAGGTCGACGCGGGGCGCCTCGACCGCGGGGAGCTCCGTCCCCGGACCGAGCACGGCCTCCTCGTCGACGTCGACAAGCAGCACGCCGTCGACGGTCTCGACGGCCGCGATCACCGCAACAGCTCCGAGACGAGCGCAGCCGCGCGCCGCGCCGCGTCCACCGGCTCCGCGCCGTCGGAGCGCGCGACGAGATACGCGGCTCCGAACATGTCGCCCGCTCCCGTCGGGTCGCGGTCGACCAGCTCGGCTTCGACGAGCACGCCGTTCACGGTCGCGCCGCGCGCGCCGTGCGTGACGATGACCTCGGGCACGTCGACGGCGCCGGCAGCCACAGCTTCCT
The DNA here is from genome assembly GCA_036512155.1 of Gaiellaceae bacterium. Classification (GTDB taxonomy): domain Bacteria; phylum Actinomycetota; class Thermoleophilia; order Gaiellales; family Gaiellaceae; genus Palsa-739. Next base: position 16,540 of record DATCBD010000003.1, read on the forward strand.
CGTCGGCGAGCTTCAGCATCTCGACGTGTCGCAGCTGCGCGTGGTCGAAGTCACCGTCGAGCTGCAGCAGGCCCGGCTCCGGCACGCGCACGAGGCCGTGCCCATCCAGCAGCACGTGTCTGCCCTCCGCTACCCAGGCCACGTTGATCTCGCCGCGGAGGAGCGGAGCGACGTACACCCAGTCGATCCCCTCCAGGCGGAGCTCGTCCTCGTGCCACGGATCCCCGACCACGTCGAGCGCCATCGTGCGCACGCCGTTCTCGTCGTACGAGAACGAGAACGCGGTTGTCTCTTTGCCCACGACGAGGTCGAACGGCAGGCCGAGCGTTTCCAGCCGGCGCGTGTAGTCGATCGCCTCCCGCTCGCCGCACTTGGCGACGATGCGCGCGTCGACGCCGAGCGCGCGCAAGGCGCGAGCCGCGTGCCAGGGCGGACCGCCGATGCGCGGCGGCGCCCCGGCGATCACGTCACGCGAGAGCTGTCCGACGACGGCGAGCGACACCGGAGACCGATTTGAGGAGGAGCGTCAGGGCGAACGCCGCGGCGAAACTCGGCAGCGACGCGGTGAAGCTGACGCTCTGCGGATGCGTATGCGCGACGAGGCGCGTCCACCACGCCGGGCCGACGGGCGAGAGCCATTGGTAGAGCCCGAAGCCGACGAGCCACGCCGCGAGCGCAGCGGGCCGCCACTCGGTGTCGTTGAACACGTGCTCCGGCGTGTAGTGCGCACGCTCGGTGAGCCAGTCGGCGACGAGCACGCCGAACAGCGGCACGAAGAAGGAGCCGAGGAGGTAGAGGAAGTTCTGGTAGTTGCCGAGGTTCAGCGCGAGCGCGAGCCCCGTCGCGAGCGCGGACACGAGCGTGATCAGAAGCCGTTGCGACATGCGAGGCAGGAAGTTCTGGAGCGAGACGGCCGTGGAGTAGATGTCGGCGAACGCCTTCTCGCTCTCGTCGATGGTGATCGCGGCGAGCGCGACGAACGCGATCCCGCCGGACGCCGCCACCGCCGCCGGTAGCGCCTGCGCGTCGGAGACGCCGCGTGCGAGCACGATCAGGATCCCGAGGCCGATGCACCAGATCGTGGGGACGAGATAGCCGAAGCCGGCGCCGAACGCCGCGCCCCGCTGCGTGCGTGCGAATCGCGTGTAGTCGGCCGCGAGCGGCGTCCACGACACGACGCTGCCGATGACGAGGTCGACCGCCTGCCCGAAAGAGGGGAAGCCGCCCTTGCCAGGCGCCGCCCAGAACGCGTGCAGGTGCGACTTCGAGATCGCCCAGTACGTGAGGTACGCCATCGAGAAGAGCAGCGCCCACGAGGCGAACTTGCGCAGGTAGCGGCGGACGAAGCCGATCGGGCCGAGCATCCCGAGGCCCCAGCTCAGCGCGCCGAACACGAGCGTCCAGAACCAGCGCCCCTGCCAGTGGACGACGTGCTGCGAGAGCGCCCCCGCCGCGGTGGCGATGATGATCAGCTCGAACGTCGACCAGCCGAGGTTCTGCGCGACGTTGAGGCCCGTCGGCAGGTACGAGCCGCGCCGGCCGAGCGGCGCGCGCAGCAGCACCATCCCCGGCACGCGCGCGTCGGCGCCGATGAGCGCGGCGACGCCGAGGAGCGTGTTGCCCACGACAGCTCCGACGAGGATGGCAAGGAGCGCGTCGCGCAGCGAGAGCGCCGGGACGAGCAGCGCGCCGATGACGATGACGAGCAGCGAGACCGAGAGGTTGCCCCACAGGAGCGTCGAGTCGAGACCGCTGAGCACGTGCAGCCGCTCCGGCACCGGGTCGACGCCCCAGCTCGGTGTCGTGTCGCGCATCGGCGGAAGGCTACGCGTAGCCCTCTTCGAAGAACCGGCCCTCGTGCGCGATCGCCTGCTCGCGCGTCAGGCCGGCCTCCGAATGCGGCGTCGCGCCGATCGCGTCGGCGAAGCGGGTGATCAGCTCGAACCCCGCCTGCACGTCGGCGGCATCGCGGAGTGCTTGGCGTGAGACGCCGGCCGCGAGAGCGCGCGCGGGATCGAGCGTCGCGAGGAAGTGGAGCGCCGCGCGCAGCCGCTCGTCGATCGGAGCGGTCTCGTAGTCGTCGAGAATCGCGTCGACGAGGGCCAAGTCACCGAAGGCGTACGACGCGACCGCGCCGTGGGCCTCGAGTCAGAAGGGACACTGGTTCACCTTGGAGACGAACGCGGCGAACAGCTCGCGCTCCGCTTCGCTCCAGTCCGACGGGCCTTTCATCACCTCCTGGAAGTACGCGGCGATCGGCTCGCCGAACAGCTCGGGCCGGAACCGCAGCGCGAGCGAGATGTCGGAGACGTAGCCGTCGCGCGCGCGCAGCTCTTCGATGCGCGCTGCCATCTCCGGCGAGTGCTGTAGCTCAACCCTCATCGATGGCCTCGCATGCGCGTCGCCGCTTCTCGTCCGCCACCGCGAACGCGACGGGGAGCACCGCTTCGTAGAGCGCGTCAGCGTCGAGCCCGACGATGTCCGCGTCGGTGATCCGCCACGCGTGCTCGCGCACCTTCTCGAGCAGCGGCGTCGGCTCGCCGGCAGGCCCGACGGCCTCGCCGACGCGGCGCCACAGCTCGTCAGCCCGCGAGGAGCCGGCGGAGGACGAACTGGAGGATGCCGCCATGCCTCAAGTATTCACGCTCGCGCGGCGTGTCCAGCCGGACGCGGGCGCGGAACTCCTTGTCGTCGGCGCGCACCGTCACTTCGTGGGCTTCGGCATTGTCGATGCCGACGATGGAGAACGCCTCCCGTCCGGTGAGGCCGAGCGACTCGCGGTTTTCGCCGTCCACGAACTGCAGTGGGAGGACGCCCATCATCAGGAGGTTCGAGCGGTGGATGCGCTCATACGACTCCGCGATCGCGGCGCGCACGCCGAGCAGGTTCGGCCCCTTCGCGGCCCAGTCGCGCGACGAGCCAGATCCGTACTCCTTGCCCGCGAGCACGATCGTGGGGACGCCTTCGTCGCGGTACCGCATCGCCGCGTCGTAGATCGTCATCTCCTCGCCGTCGGGCAGGTGCGCCGTCCACGTTCCTTCGCTGCCCCCGACGAGCTGGTTGCGGAGTCTGACGTTCGCGAACGTCCCGCGCACCATCACCTCGTGGTTTCCCCGCCGTGAGCCGTAGGAGTTGAAGTCACGCCGCTCGACGCCGTGCTCCGTCAGGTACTGCCCGGCAGGCGAGTCGGGGCGGATCGCGCCGGCGGGGGAGATGTGGTCGGTCGTGACCGAGTCGCCGAGCATGACGAGGCACCGCGCTCCGTGGACGTCCTCGACGGGCGCCGGCCCGGCGGGCATCCCGTCGAAATACGGCGGCAGGCGAACGTACGTCGAGTCGGGGGCCCAGTCGTAGAGATCTCCGTCGGGAATCTCGAGCGCGCGCCACCGGTCGTCGCCCGTGTACACGTCCGCATATGTGCGCGTGAACATCTCGCCGTCGACCGAGCCGGCGATGGCGGCGTCGATCTCCGCCCGGCTCGGCCAGAGGTCGCGCAGATAGACGTCGCCCTCGATCGGCTCGTTGACGAGGTCGATGTCCATGCGCCCCGCGAGCGCGTACGCGACGACGAGCGGCGGCGACGCGAGGTAGTTCGCCTTCACCTCGCCGTGGATCCGCGCTTCGAAGTTGCGGTTCCCGGACAGCACCGCGCAGACGACGAGGTCGCCCTCACTCACCGCTGCGGAGATCTCTTCCGGCAGCGGGCCCGAGTTGCCGATGCACGTCGTGCAGCCGTAGCCGACGGTGTTGAAGCCGAGCTCGTCCAGGTACTTGTCGAGGCCGGCGCGCTCGTAGTACTCGGTGACCACCTTCGATCCCGGTGCGAGCGACGACTTCACCCACGGCTTACGCGTCAGGCCGCGCTCGACCGCCTTCTTCGCGAGCAGGCCGGCGGCGAGCATGACGGAGGGGTTCGACGTGTTCGTGCATGAGGTGATGGCGGCGATCACGACCGATCCGTGCTCGAGCGCGTAGTCCTCGCCGGCGACCGGCACACGCTTCTTCTCCAGCGTCGCCGTCGCCACCGGGACGGGATCCGTCGCGTCTGCTCCGTCGTAGGTCGGCGGGTCGCTTGCCGGGAACGAGTCCGCCATCTCCTTGTCGTACGAGCCGTTGGAGTAGTCGACCCCGAAGGTGCCGAGCGACTCGATGAAGGCGTCCTTCGCGTTCGCGAGCGGCACGCGGTCCTGCGGCCGGCGCGGGCCTGCGAGCGATGGCTCGACGTCGTCGAGGTCGAGCTCGACCACCTGCGAGTACTCGGGATGCTCGTGCGGCTCGTGCCAGAGCATGTTCTCCTTGCAGTACGCCTCGACGAGCGCGACTCGCCATTCCGGGCGGCCGGTGAGGCGCATGTACTCGAGCGTCACGTCGTCGACGGGGAAGAAGCCGCATGTCGCGCCGTACTCGGGGCTCATGTTCCCGAGCGTCGCGCGGTCGGCGAGCGCGAGCGAGGGCACTCCTGGGCCGAAGTACTCGACGAGCTTCCCGACGACGCCGGTGCTGCGCAGCATCTGCGTCACGGTCAGGACGAGGTCCGTCGCCGTTGCGCCGTCGCGGAGCGCCCCGTCGAGCCGGAAGCCGACGACCTGCGGGACGAGCATCGACAGCGCTTCGCCGAGCATCGCCGCCTCCGCTTCGATCCCGCCGACGCCCCAGCCGAGCACGCCGAGCCCGTTGACCATCGTTGTGTGCGAGTCCGTCCCGACGAGCGTGTCGGGAAACGCAACGCCGTCACGCGTCTCCACGACGCGGGCGAGGTACTCGAGGTTGACCTGGTGGCAGATACCCGTGTTCGGCGGGACGACCTTCAGCGTGTCGAACGCCTGCTGGCCCCAGCGCAGGAATGCGTACCGCTCGCGGTTGCGCTCGAACTCGAGCTCGACGTTGCGTCCCATCGCCAGTCGCGACGCGAACGCGTCCACCTGCACTGAGTGGTCGATGACGAGCTCGGCCGGGATGAGCGGATTGATCTTTGCCGGGTCGCCGCCCTGCGCACGCATCGCGTCGCGCATCGCCGCGAGGTCGACGATCGCAGGGACGCCGGTGAAGTCCTGCAGGAGCACTCGCGCGGGCATGAACGAGATCTCGTGCGCGGGCTCGGCGTCGGCGACCCAGTTCAGGATCGGCGCGGGATCGCTGCCGTTCCGCAGCACGTTCTCGAGCAGGATCCGGAGCGTGTAGGGAAGGCGGGCGGCGTCCGCGTCGAGGCGGTGGATCTCGTAGCTGCTATCGCCGACGGTGAGTGTTGGCATACCCCGATTCAAGCAGAGGGCGGCCGCCGTCCGGCGGCCGCCCTCCGAGCACTGCTAGCCGAAGACGGCAAGATAAAACGAATGATCGGCCAAGGCCGTATTGGCCCCGTTGTACGTCTGCACGATCACGTGGCTCGTATCGTTGCCGGTCGTGCACGTTTCGCCGGTGGCAGTTCCGCCGCACGGCCCGGCGATGACTTCACCACGGGGTGCGTTGTCGTTGGCGACCCCGGGGCTCGCCAGGATGAGCTTCGAGTCCACGGCGGCTCCGAAGCTGACGATGTACGTGCCGGTCGTGTGCGTCGTGATGGAGAGGCCGCCCGACTGCGCGGCGATCGACCCGTTCGGGTTGACGAGGATCCACTGGGAGGCCGCCGCCGAACCGCCGGGACCGGCCGGACCGGCGGGACCCGCTGGGCCTGCTGCCCCTGCCGGGCCTGCGGGGCCGCGCGGGATCTGCCCGCGTGCGAAGTCCTTCGCGAGGAGCGAGTGGTCCTTCACCTGAACGGTGGTGACGCTGTTGCGCGGGAGGGTCGTCGCGGCGTAGCTCACGCCGCCGAGGGCGAGGAACAGTGCGGCCGCAGCGAGCACCGTCCCGGGCCTGATCCGGATGTTGCGTAGATGTCTCATGGATGACCCGTACCCGAGGGCTGGCCTTCCGAAAACGGCCCCGGAGCGCGTACCCTGTAGGCATGCCGGTCGTCGTGCTCGCACTCGCCGCCGCCGCCCTCGCTTCGCAGCCGAATCCGGCCAAGCTCATCCTCAAGCCGGGTGCGGTCGGGCCCGGCTACGCGATAGCGATTGCTCCGGGTGGACTAGGGGCGAAAGAGCGCACGCTCGACCTCTGCGGCACGACGAACTATCCGAGCGAAGCACTGCGCACCGCCAGGATCCAGGTCGACTACGGGAAGCCGAACGCGAAGCTCGCGCTCTCCAACGAGGTGGTCGTCTACAAGGGCTCCGGCGCCGCGCAGGCGATGCGCGAGGTCGCGCAACATGCAACGAATTGCCCCGCCAAGCCGATTGCGTTCGAGGGCCAGCCGCCGCTCCGTTACAAGATCACACGGATCGCCGACGCGAAGCTGCTCAGTGGCTACCTCGCTCTCCGGATAGACGTATCCGGAAAGGTCAAAGGGAAGCCCGTTCACGTCGTTCGGTTCGCCATCTACCAGCGGGCCGGGCACGTGCTCTCAGGCGTCTACAGCTACGCCGCGGACAGCAGCGTCTCCGGTGCGGCGCAGGAGAAATTCGTCCTGCACGCAGCGGAGGCGAGCGCGAAGGCGCTGCGCAGCACCGCCACGCCGGGCGGCCTCCCCGCTTAACGCAGGCTTAACGCGCCACAACCGGCACGCAACGCGCGCCTTGGTAGACAGGATGCGTGCGGAATCGCGTGCGCACGCTCGGGATGCTGGCCGCGGCAGGCGCCGTCGGGGCTGCAGTCACGCTCGGCGCCGCGGCCGCGTCGGGAGCACTCGGCCGTTCGACGACGACCGTCCGTGAGATCGCCGCACCGACGGTCGCATCTGAGCCGGAGGCCGCGTCGTTCGCGCACACGACGTCGCCGCTGACGATCCACGACATCTACGTCCGCGACGCACCGGGCGTCGTGCAGGTGACGGCGACGAGCCGCGTCACCACGCAGCCGGATCCGTTCCTCGATCCATTCGGGTTCGGTGGCGCGACGACCCAGACGCAACAGGCCCTCGGCTCCGGCTTCGTTCTCGACAAGGCCGGCCACATCGTCACCAACTACCACGTCGTGCAGGGAGCGAGTCGCGTCGAGGTCAGCTTCTCCAACCAGGAGCGGCTGCCGGCGCGCGTGATCGGCCGCGACCCCTCCACCGATATCGCCGTCTTGCAGGTGCACGTGAGCTCGCGCGCGCTGACGCCGCTGGCACTCGGCGACTCCGACCTCGTCCGTGTGGGCGACTCGGTCGTCGCCATCGGCAATCCGCTCGGTGAGGACCGGTCGATCACATCGGGCATCGTCAGCGCGCTCGAGCGGCGCATCTACGCGCCCAACGGCGCTCCGATCGACCACGCCATCCAGACCGACGCCGCGCTCAATCACGGCAACTCCGGCGGGCCGCTGCTAGACGCGAACGGCCAGGTGATCGGCGTCACCTCGCAGATCCAGACCTCCGGCGCGAGCGACGGCAACATCGGCATCGGCTTCGCCATTCCGGTGAACACCGTCCAGTCCGTCGTGGCGCAGCTGATCGCGAGCGGCCACGTCGTGCACCCGTTCGTCGGCGTGCAGGCGCGTGCGATCACGCCGGCTGTCGCACAGCTCTTCCGCCTGCCGGTCAGCCACGGTCTGCTCGTCAGCAGCGTGTGCAAGGACACCGGCGCGTCGAAAGCCGGCCTGCACGGCGCGACGCAGCAGGTGACCGTCGCCGGCGACACGTGGCCCTTGGGCGGCGACATCATCGTCAAGGCCGACGGCTCCGCGATCGGATCCGTCGACATGCTGCGGCAGATCGTCTCGCAGAAGAAGCCCGGCGAGTCGGTGCAGCTCGAGGTCGTCCGCGGCGACAAGCACATGACCTTGAACGTGAAGCTCGGGCGGCAGCCGCTCACCCCGCGATGCTGACCGCCCTTCAGTCCGGCCCCGCACCCCTGGGGGCCGGCTCCCGCAACGGTCGCAGGCCAGCGCGACCGACGGGAGCATGAGTCGGGGGCCCCGACCGCCTGCCCGGGGCCCCCGACTCAACCTTTCAGTCGCGGAACTTGCGTTCCGCGACTGATTGAGGTTCCCGCTTCGCGGGAGCGGACGCGGGCCGAGCCCGCGTCCTCTTAGTGGTCTGAGCGATGGTTTGGTTCTGCGCGGTCGCACTTGACGGGCGCTTGCAGACCGGCGCTACCCTTCGACGCTGTGGAGCGGGAGGAGATGCGGCATGGCCGCATTCACATTGCCGACGAGATCGAGCCGCTTCAGGACGAGGAGCTCTGGACCGGCGAGGAGGACGGCGACCATGCGGGTTGGTACTGCGTGCGCACGAATCCGTTCCCGTGTCCTGCGCCCGGTTGTTCGTACGTCGCGGAGTTCATGACCGCCGCCCACCTCGTGCTCGTGTGGCAGCAGCGCGACGACCCGAATCTGCTGCGGCATGCGGGGCGCGCGAAGGAGGTCGGGCGCAACCCGCGCGTCGTCGACTACGAGTCCGCGTTCGGGCCGAGTGCGTCGTACTACGCGTGGGAAGCCGCAGGTCGCCCGGTGCACGGCATCCGCAAGTAGACGGTCGTGATCGAGTCGCACTTCGGCGAGTCGGCGCCGCAGAGCGTCGGCATCGAGGAGGAGCTCATGATCCTCGATGCCGAGACGCTTCTCCCCACTGGCGCGGTGGACGTGCTCGTCCGCGAGTCGAGCGATCTCGGGCTCCCGGGCCGCTTGAAGACGGAGCTACACGCGTCGGTGGTCGAGCTCAACACCGGCGTCTGCCCGGACGTGGCGACCGCGGTCGAGAGCCTGCGTGCGTTGCGCGCCGCGGCGGCGCGGATCGCGGCCGCGAACGGGCTCGCAATCGCGGGCGCCGGTGCGCACCCGACGGCGACGTACGACTCGCTGCCGGTCGTCCAGGAGGAGCGTTATCTCGCGATGATGCGAGACGTCGGTTACGCCGCGCGACGCCAGGGTGTGAACGGCTTGCACGTGCACGTCGGCGTCGAGAGCGCGAACGGATGCTATGAGCGGCTCGAGGCCGTGCTGCCGTGGCTGCCCGTCGTGCTCGCCCTCTCGGCGAACTCGCCGTTCGCGGAAGGCGTCGATACGGGCATGCTCTCGAACCGGGCCTCCGTGCTCGCCGAGCTTCCACGCTCCGGAGCTCCACCGGCGTTCGGGTCGTACGCCGCGTGGGAGGCGTGGGCGCAGCGCCTCATGCGGCTAGGCGTGTTCTCCGAGTACACCCAGATCTGGTGGGACGTTCGCCCGCATCCACGCTTCGGGACGCTCGAGATCCGCATCGCCGACCAGCCGACCGCGCTCGACCGGACAGCGCTCCTCGCGGAGGTCATGCTCGCGCTCGTCGCGCGCGCACCGAGCCGCGGTTCAGGCGCCGCGGACCGGGGCGACTACCTGCAGAACCGCTGGGCGGCAGCGAGGCTCGGCCTCGAGGCCGAGCTCATCCACCCGGACGGCGATCGTCTCGTCCCCGCACGGTTGCTCGCGCTGGAGCTCGTCGTCGGCGAGCCCCCCGAGCCGGAGGCGCTGCAGCAGCTCGAGGTCGCCGCCGCGGCAGGCATCGAGTCGGTCGCCGCGGACCTCGTCGGCCGGTCGATAGGCTGATCGCATGGCAACGCAGACCGAGACACTCCAGGTGACGGGCATTCGCTGCGAGCGCTGCGTCGCACGACTCGCCGCCGCACTCACCGGACACACCGGGCTCGAAGCGGCGAACGCGAATCTCATGGGCCAGGTCACGCTCTCGTGGGACGACGAGCAGACGAGCCGCGAGGACCTCCTCTCGGCGCTCGGCAACGCCGGTTTCCGGGAATCGGCCGCCGCCGCCGCTCGTTAGTCACTAAATGAGCACTGGTAGGGTGGCCGCGATGGCTGAGGCACCTCCCGACGCGACGCGGCTCGCCGCGGAGGCGCGCGATCGGATTCGCTTCGAAGAAGAGGCGCTCGCGCTTTCGGATCAGGTGTACCGGGTTGCCCGGCACGTCGCCAACTCGCGCGAGGAGGCCGATGATCTCGTCCAGGAGACGTACGTGCGCGCGTTTCGGAGCTGGCGCTCGTACCAGCCCGGAACGAACTTGCGCGCCTGGCTGCTGCGGATCCTCACGAACTTGAACATCGATCGGGGCCGTCGCGCGCAGCGCACGCCGCCGACGCAAGGCCTCGAGGCGAACGACTACTACCTCTACGACCGGCTGACCGAGTCCGACGGCGGGCCGAGCGACGAAGAGCGCGTGGTCGAACGGCTCTCGCAGGACGACATCGTCGAAGCGCTCGCGTCGGTGCCGCATGACTTCCGCGACGTGATCGTGCTGGTCGACATCGGCGACTTCAGCTACCAGGACGCGGCGCAGATCCTCGACATCCCGATCGGGACGGTGATGTCGCGGCTGCACAGAGGACGCCGCATTCTGAAGCGTGAGCTAGCCGAATATGTGCAGGAGGAGGCTTCATGATGGGCCACAACGACGACCCGTGTGCGCACTGCGAAGAGATGATGCAGCCGTACCTCGATCACACCCTCAGCGACGAGGAGATGCACGAGGCGGAACATCACCTCGACGAGTGCGAATGGTGTCGCAAGCGCTACCGCTTCGAGCAGAGCCTCCGCGTCTACGTGCGCACGGCCGTGAGCGAGCCGATGCCGGCGGAGCTCAAGCAGAAGCTCGCGGCGCTCCGCATTCCGCTGAACTAAAGAATCTGTCTCGCGTTGCGCGGATGCGGCGATTCCCCGCGCGCGAGCTGGCCTTCGACGGAGGCGAGCACCTGTCCGCGCAGCTCCGGCGTGGTTGACCAGCGATGCGTGATCGGGTACGGCGCCCAGCTCGAGGCCTCGATCGTCCAGTCGCCCGAGCGCCGGGCGAACAGCCGGCGGATCCGACGAAATCGGCCTGGCGGCGCAGCGGCGTGCTTCCGGTACGCGTAGATCTCCCACTCGCGCCCGTCCGGGCTCACGGTTCGCGCTTTCGGCCTAAAGCTGCTCATCCACGTCGCCGGGCGGCGTCAGGTCGTCGCAGGCGACGAGCCGTGCGGGAAGCGACCGTGCACCCTCGTCGGGCACGAGCGGCCAGGTAGTGCGCGCGAGCACGACGGGGTGGAGCCGCACGCCGCCGTACGACGCGGCGACGATGTCCCCGCCTTCTGTTCGCCATGACTCGACCACGCGATCGACGGCGCGCGGATCGAGCTCGGGCCCATCTGCGAGGACGACGACGGCGGCCTCGACGCCTGCGGGAAGCGCGGTAAGCCCGCAGCGCAGCGACGCTCCCTGCCCCAGCTCCCAATCGGGACAGCGAACGATGCGCGCATCCGTCCCGAGCTCGTGCGCGCCGGTCACGACGATGACGTTGTCGATGGCAGCGCTCGCATGGAGGGCTGCTAGCACGCGCGGCAACAGCACTTGCTGCTTCGACGGCGATGCCCCATAACGGGACGACGCCCCTGCGGCCAGAACGACGGCATGGATCGTCACGTCGCTGAGCAAGCTACCGCCAAAGGCCGGAGCTAACGCGTAGCGTTAGCGGAGGCCGGACTAGCGAACGGGGAGGCGAAGCCCCACCGCTCGCGCAGAACGAGACCGTCGCCAACACTCATAAGAGGACGCGGGCTTTGCCCGCGTCCGCTCCCGCGAAGCGGGAACCCTCAGAGCCCGAAAGTGCGCAGCACTTTCGGGCTACTAGCTGCAACCCGCCAACGCGGCCCAGCGGGCCTCAACGTTGGCGACGTAGCGCATGCTGATGGGTCCGAGGACGTCGTGATTCGCATCGATCCTCGTCGGCCCGGCGTTGTAGGCGGCGAGCGCGAGATCCGTCCGGTTGTAGCGGTCGAGCAGCAGCCGCAGGTAGCGCGCACCGGCGAGGACGTTTGTGGTCGGATCGTTTACGTTGAGCTTGAGCGACGCGCCGGTGGCGGGCATCACCTGGAGCAGTCCGCGCGCATCCTGCATCGACACAGCGGTCGAGACGAAGCGCGACTCGACCTGCGCCACCGCGACGAGCATGGAGAGCTGGAAGCCGGTGTCATTCGCTGCGCTCGTGAACGCGGGCCGGAACCGCGACGGGATCGGGCAGCGGTTCGAGGCGAGCCGTCCGGTCGCCGGGAGTGCCGGCAGATGCGGGACGATCAACGTCGCGCTCCGGTCGCCGCGCGCGCCCGCAGCCACCGCCACCGAGCAAGCCGCCGTAGCCACGCCGAGCAGGATCAACAGTCTCGTCGGCATCGTGGGCCGCGGACTTTATCGGAGGTCAGGCGACCTGGTCGAGCGCCCGCCGGACGAGCGCCCGGGCGACGTCGACCTTCCATGCCGTTCGCGGAAGGGGCGTCGCCCCGTCCACGTCCTCCGGCCCGGCCAGGAGCCAGGGAATGGGCGCGACGCCGGCGAGCGCGATGCGCGTCCCGCCGCCGGTGCGAGCCGCGGCGACGCCGACCTGCGGGAAGGACCAGCGCTTCCGGTCCATCGCCTTGAGGTAGACGCTTGCGTCAGACGGAGGGAGGTCGACCTCGAGGATCACCTCGCCCGGTTCGAGCGTCGTCGTCCGCCGGTCTCCCTCGTCGGGCAGGCGGTACAGCTCCGCGAGCCCGAGCTCCCGGCGGTTCGTCCGCAGCCGCGCGTCGAGCGCAAGCAGCGCGGCGCCGACGTCGGAGGGATGCGCTGAGGCGCAGAAGTCGTTCGCGAAGATCGCGTGCTCGCGATGCTCGCCCTCCGCTGCGTGGCAACGGTCGCCGCCGTGCAGCCGGCACGGGTACTTCAGCCGCCAGTACCAGCAGCGCGTGGACTGAAGGAGGTTCCCGCCCAGCGATCCCATGTTTCGGAGCTGCGGCGAGGCGGCCAGCCGGCACGCCTCGCGGAGCGCTCCGGGGATGTGTGGGCTCGCCTCCAGCTCGGCGAGCGTCGTCCCGGCACCAATAACGAGTTCCGCGGCAGTGCCAAGGGCGTTACTAGGGCGCGTAGCGCTGATTCCTCGCGGTACGAGCTCCCGGATGTCGACGAGCGTCTCCGCGTGCAGGATCCCGTCCCGCAGCAGCGGTACCACCTCGGTGCCGCCGTGGACGAAGAGCCCACCGTCGAGCTCGGCCAGGCTAGACGGCCGCAGGAGCTCCACGGCGCTCTTTCGCTTCACGCAGAGCTCGCAGCAACTCCTCGCGCGAGATGGGCAGCTCATGCACGTCCGCGCCGGTCGCGTCGCGGATCGCGTTTGCAATCGCGGCGGCGATCGGCACGATCGGCGGCTCGCCGAGCCCCTTCGATCCGAGGTTCGTCAAATGCTCGTCGGGCTCATCGATGAACTCGCACACGATCTCGGGCACGTCGGCGATCGTCGGCATCCGGTATGCGTCGAGCGTCGTCGTCAAGATGCGTCCCGTTTCCTGATCCATCAGCCGTGCCTCGGAGAGCGTGTGGCCGATGCCCTGGATGACTCCGCCCTCCACCTGGCTCTCCGCGCCGAGCGGGTTGATGATGCGCCCGACGTCGTGGATCGCGGCGACGCGTTCGACCCGCACCTCGCCCGTCTCGACGTCCACCGCCGCCTCGACGACGTGCACGCCGAACGTGAGCACGCTCATTCCGGTCGGATTCGGGCCACGTGCGCCCTTGCCGAGGATCTGCGCGTTCCCGAGCATCTCGAGGAACTCGTCCAGCGCGACCGACAGGTTGCCGTCCGCGGAAACGATGCGGCCGTCGCGGATGTCGAGAATGCGCTGCTCGAGGTCGTACCGCTGCGCCGCGATCTCGAGCACTTGCCGCTTCGCGTCCGCAGCGGCTGCGCGAACGGCCGGTCCCATCGACGGCGTCGTGGACGAGCCTGCCGACAGCGTCGCGTACGGGCCGCGGGACGTGTCGCCGACCATCACCTCGACGCGCTCGAGCGGGACGCCGAATTCCTCCGCGGCGATCTGCGCCATCGCCGTCCGCGTGCCCGTCCCGATGTCCTGCATCGCCGTCACGACGGCGATGCTCCCGTCGGAGCCGACACGCGTCCACGCATACGACGGTGGGCCGCCGCCGCCGTACCAGATCTGGCTCGCCATGCCGACGCCGCGTTTCCATGTCGCATCTGAACGCGCGTGCACCTCGTCGCGCCGGTCCCAGTGCTTCTGTGCGCGCTCGTAGCACTCGCGCAGGTTCTTCGAGGAGAAGGGCGTGCCGTCGTTCGACGACGCGTAGTTCTTCCGCCGCAGCTCGAGCGGGTCGACGTCGAGCGCGCGGGCCACCTGGTCGATCAGACATTCGAGCCCGAACGTCCCTTCGACGAACCCGGGCGCGCGGAAAGCCTTCATCGGCGGCGTGTTGATCTTCGCCGTGTGCCGCACGGTGCGCACGTTGTCGCACGCGTACAGCATCTTCATCGGCCCCTCCGTTCCCGCCGACCAGCCGCCCCAGCCGAGCGCGTTCACATAGTCGCCGCCGAGTGCCACGATGGTCCCGTCACTCCGTGCGGCAGCGGTGAGCCGCTGGATCGTCGCGTTGCGATTTCCGGCGGCGACGTTCTCCTCGCGCCGCGTGAGCGCGCAGCGGACGGGCCGCCCGGTTCGGCGCGCGAGCTCGGCTGCGACGAACGTGTACTCGCCAGCGGAGTTCTTGGAGCCGAAGCCGCCGCCCATGTACTCGCAGACGACGCGCACCCGGTCCGGCGCGAGCCCGAGCTCCCGTGCCACCTCGTTGCGCACACCCCAGACGTACTGCGTCGACGTGTAGATGTCGAGCCGGTCGCCGACCCACTCGCACACGGACTGGTGCGTCTCCATCGAGTTGTGCAGGACGACCTGTGTGCGGTACGTCCCCTCGACGACGACGTCGGCCTCCGCCACACCGCGCTCGAAGTCGCCCCGCTCGTACCGCTCCGCCTCACCGTGCACGGCGCCACGCTCGACCGCCTCCTCCGGGTCGAGGACGGCCTCCAGCAGCTCCCACTCGATCGCGATCGCGTCCAGCGCGGCCCGCGCCTGGCCGAAAGTCTCGGCCGCCACCGCGGCGACGGGTGCCCCGGAGTAGCCCGCCTCGTGCTCGAGCCCGGGCGCCTCGCCGGGCCCGACCGCGCCGTGCACGCCCGGAAGCCCGAGCGCAGGTGCGAGATCGATCGACTTCACGCGCGCGTGCGCGTACGGCGACCGCAGGACCGCCGCATGCAACATCCCCGGAAGCCGGATGTCCGCCGTGAAGCGCGCCTCGCCGCGCACGCGCTCGCGCGCGTCCTTTCGCACGGCCGGCCGGCCGACGACGTCGAGCGGTCCCGCCGGCCACTGCTGCAGCGGATCCTCCTCGACGACGAGCCACACCTCCTCGAAGTTGCCTTCGACCTCCTTCTCGGTGCGGATCAGTCGCGCCAATGCAGGATCGCCTCCTCGATCTTCGGATACGTGCCGCACCGACAGATGTTCCCCGCCATCGCGTGGCGTATCTCTTCCGTCGTCGGCTCCGGCGTCGCCGCGACGAGCGCGGCGGCGGACACGACCTGGCCGGGGGTGCAAAAGCCACACTGCACCGCGTCGGCGCGGACGAACGCCTCGACGAGCGGATGGTCGCGCAGGCCCTCGATCGTCGTGACGTCGCCGTCGACCGTGTGCGCGAGCGTGATGCACGAGAGCACCGGCACGCCGTCGACCTGCACCGTGCATGCGCCGCAATGGCCCTCGTTGCATGCGATCTTCGTCCCGATCAGTCCGAGCTCCTCGCGCAGGACGTGGGCGAGGCTCGTGCCGATCGGAGCGTCGAGCCGGTGCTCGTCCCCGTTGACGGTGAGACGCAGTTCAGGCATTCGAGGTCAGGGCGAGGATGTCCGCGAGATGGATGAGACGCGAGGTCGTGCGCGCCACGTACTGCGCGTCCGCCTCGTCCTCTGCCTCGGGCAGCGTGCGCCAGAGCTCGCGCGCGGCGAGGAGCAGCTCGCGGATCTGGACCAGGTCTTCGGCCTGTCCGTTGCCCTCGTACGTCGCGTTCAATGCGAGGCCGAGCGCGCCGAACGAGTCCTGCTGGCGGATGAAGAGCAGCGGGAGCGCCATCGACAGGTACTGGTGGATGCGCGCGAGCGGCATCGGCTGTGACAAGGTCGCGGACCCTTGCGGAGTCGACGGCTCGAGCGGCGGCGCGCCGTCGGCGATGCGCGTCGCGTTCCCCGATAGCATGTCCGCGATCTGTGGCTCGGTCAGTCCCGAGGCGCGCGCGGTGCGGAGCGAGATGAGCAGCGAGTTCGGCTGCGAGCCGTACGGGTAGTCGGACGCATAGACGACTTGCTCCGGCGGCACGAGGTGGAAGAAGCCGAGCAGGTCGATCGCGCTCCACACCGACGTGTCGAAGAAGACGCCCGCCTTGCCGGCGAAGTGCCCTGCGAGGCCGGAGAGGTCGGCGATGCCGGCGTGCGCGATGATCAGCTGCGCCTCGGGATAGGCGTCCACGAGCCGGAGCAGGTTGTCCGCGATCGGCGGCAGGCCGCGGCCGCCGTGGATGAGGATCGGTACGCGCCGCTCCGCCGCGATTGCGAACACGGGCGCGAGACGCTCGTCGTCGAGGAGGAACTTCTGTGCGCGCGGGTGCAGCTTGATCCCACGGGCGCCGAGGTCGAGGCACCGCTCCGCCTCCGCGATCGGGTCCTCGCTCAGGTCGAGCCGGACGAACGGGATCATGCGGCCCTGCGACCGCTCGGCGAAGGCGAGTGTGCGGTCGTTCCCGGCGCGGAAGCCCGGGTGCCGGTCGGGCTCGTCCAGGCAGAACACGAAACAGCGCGAGATCCCGTACCGGTCGAGCATCGCCTCGAGCTCCTCGTAGCGGCCGACCATGCCGTCGATGTCGTTGCCCAAATGGGTGTGCGCGTCGAAGACGTCCGCCCCGGCGGCCATCTCCGAGCGCAACTGCGTCTCGAACGCGGCGAAGAGCTCGCGTGCGCGATCCAGCGGCTCCACGACCTGACTCTACCCGCGTAGGATGCGCGTCCGTGGCAGACGTTCTGATCCACGCCGACACCTCCCGGTCTCCGGCGATGCGGCACGAGGTGCCGCTCAGCATCCCGGACCCGTTCCTGTACGTCGAGCACGACGGGCGCCGGTCGGCCGTGATCACGGCGTTCGAGCGCGAGCGCGTCGCGGCCGTCGCTCCGGACATCGACCTCCTGCCGCCCGAGCAGTTCGGGATCGACGAGCTCCTCCGCGGCGGCACCCCGCCGGTCGAGGCAACGCTCGAGGTCTACACGCGGGCGCTGCGCGAGATCGGCGTCACGGAGGCCGCCGTGCCGCCGCAATTCCCCGTCGAGCTCGCCGACCACCTGCGCGCCAATGGCGTCACCCTCCGCGTCGAACGGGAGATGTTCGAAGACAGGCGGCGCCGGAAGAACGCGACCGAGGTCGCCGGGCTCCGCCGCGCGCAGCGCGCATGTGAGGAGGCGCTCGACGTCGCGCGCCAGATGTTGCGCGATTCCCAGCCTGGTGCCGGCGGCGTGCTCCAGCACGGGGGCGAACCGCTCACGTGCGAGCGGATCAAGGCGGAGATGCAGCAGGTCTTCGTCGAGTGCGGCACAGTCGCCGACGAGTTCATCGTCGCGCACGGCGCGCAGGGAGCGGTCGGCCACGACATGGGCTCCGGCCCGATCTCGGCCGGCGAGGCGGTCGTCTTCGATCTCTGGCCGCGCGACACGGAGACCGCGGTGTACACCGACATGACGCGCACGTACGTCGTCGGCGACGTCCCGGACGAGATCCGCGAATACCACCGCCTGTGCAAGGAGGCGCTCGACCGCACGACCGCGGCGGCGAAGCCGGGCGTGAACGGCCGCGCCCTCATGCAGATCGCGTGCGACCTCTTCGCCGAGCACGGCTACCCGACGCAGTTGACGAAGAAGCCGGGCGAGGTGCTCGACAGCGGGTTCTTCCACGGGCTCGGTCACGGCGTCGGCCTCGAGGTGCACGAACGCCCGCGGCTGTCGGTCGTCGGCGACGACCTCGTTCCCGGCGACGTGATCACGCTCGAGCCCGGCCTGTACCGCGCCGGCTACGGCGGCGTGCGTCTCGAGGACATCCTCCTCGTCACCGAGGACGGGGCCGAGACGATCACGCAGTACCCGTACGACCTCGAGCCGTAAGCGGGCCTGATCGCATTCCGCTTGACGCGGTTGGGGCGGATGGGTGAAAGTCACCAATGTCACATCGGCGTCGAGCTGCGGCCCGAGGGGTCGTACGCCGCGCCGAACAACGGGGAGGGTTGCATGAGCACGATGACCCCTGAGCGGCCTGCTGTGACGGTGGTGGAGAGCACTCCCGTCGCCGACCCGGCCGCGCTGGGACTGGCAGGGTTCGCGCTAACGACGTTCCTGCTGAGCGGGCACACCGCCTCGTGGATCCCGGATCTCATCTGGGTGGGCCCCGCGATCTTCTACGGCGGGCTGGCTCAGCTGCTCGCCGGCATGTGGGAGTTCAGGAACCGGAACATCTTCGGTGCCACCGCGTTCTCGACGTATGGCGCCTTCTGGATGAGCTTCGGCCTCTTCGTCATCCTCGCGCTGACGACGAACTTCCTCAGCAGCTACAAGGGCGGAGACCTCGACAACGCCGCCGCGTGGTTCGTGTTCGCGTTCTTGATGTTCAACACGTACATGCTCATCGGCAGCATGCGTGTGAACATGGCCGTCTTCACCGTGTTCCTCACGCTGGAGATCACCGAGATCCTCCTTGTGATCGGGCACTTCGAATCCGCGCACACGGCCGGGGCGCACCTGTGGTGGCTACACGCCGGTGGCTGGATGGGGATCGCCACCGCCGCCGCCGCCTGGTACACGTCCGCAGCGATCGTCCTCAACAACCAGGCGGGCCGGACCGTCCTCCCGGTGGGCGGGCGGCTGCTGGCGGCCTGACCTAGGATCACGAAGCAGACGCCCACGAAGAGGAGGCGATCTTGGCGACCGAAACGAGTCACGCAATCGACACGATGCTCCTGGAGGAGCGGCGTTATCCGCCCCCTCCGGAGTTCGCGAAGCAGGCGAACGCGCAGGCGGACATCTACGACCAGGACTTCGAGACGTTCTGGGAGCGTGAGGGCCGCGAGCGGGTGTCGTGGTTCGAGCCGTTCTCCAAGCTGTACGAGTGGGAGCCTCCGTACGCGAAGTTCTTCCTCGGTGGGAAGCTGAACGTCTGCTTCAACTGCGTCGACCGGCACGTCGACGCGGGGAAGGGCTCGAAAGTCGCCTATTACTGGGAGGGCGAGCCGGAGGGCGATCGACGGGAGATCACGTACGCCGATCTCCAGAAGGACGTCGTCCGGTTCGCCAACGCCCTGAAGAAGGTCGGCGTGACGAAGGGGACGCCCGTAGCCATCTATATGGGCATGGTTCCGGAGCTCGCCGTCGCGATGCTCGCATGCACCCGGCTCGGGGCCCCGCACACGGTCGTCTTCGGCGGCTTCTCGGCCGACTCGCTCTCCGGTCGCATGAACGACATGAAGTGCGAGGTCCTCATCACGCAGGACGAGGCGTGGCGTCGCGGGACGACCGTGCCGTTGAAGAAGACGGCCGACGAGGCGATGGCGGCGGCGCCTGGGGTGAAGCACAGCGTCGTCCTGCGTCGCACCGGCGGCGACGTGGCGATGCAGGATGGGCGCGACCACTGGTTGCACGACCTCGAGGAAGATGTGTCGGACGATCCGTCGTCGTGCCCGTGCGAGCCGATGGACAGTGAGGACCTGCTCTTCCTCATGTACACGAGCGGGACGACCGCGAAGCCGAAGGGGATCATCCACACGACGGCCGGCTACCTCGTCGGCGTGGCGGCGACGCACCACTACATCTTCGACCTGAAGCGGGACGAGGACGTGTACTGGTGCGCCGCGGACATCGGCTGGATCACCGGCCACAGTTACATCGTGTACGGACCGCTCTGCAATCAGGCGACCTCGATCATGTACGAGGGAACGCCGGACTTCCCGGACAAGGAGCGGTGGTGGTCGATCGTCGAGCGGTACAAGGCGACGATTCTGTACACCGCGCCGACGGCGATCCGCTCGCACATGAAGTGGGGACCGCAGTACGCCAAGCAGCACGACCTGTCCTCGCTCCGTCTGCTCGGGTCGGTGGGGGAGCCGATCAACCCGGAGGCGTGGATCTGGTACCGCGAGAACATCGGCGCCGACCGGACGCCGATCGTGGACACGTGGTGGCAGACCGAGACCGGAATGATCCTCATCACCCCGCTGCCCGGCGTGACGACGCTGAAGCCCGGCTCGGCCACGAGGCCCTTTCCGGGCGTCGACGCGGCGGTCTACGACGAGCAGGGCAAGGAGGTCGGCCCGGGCGGTGGCGGCTATCTCGTCCTCAAGCGGCCGTGGCCGGCGATGCTGCGGGGCATCTTCGGCGACGACCAGCGCTACCGGGAGACGTACTGGTCGAAGTACGACAAGGTGTACTTCGCCGGCGACGGAGCGCGGATCGACGCGGACGAGGACTTCTGGCTCCTGGGCCGCGTCGACGACGTGATGAACGTGTCGGGCCATCGCATCTCGACGATCGAGGTGGAGTCGGCGCTCGTCGATCATCACGACGTGGCCGAGGCGGCCGTGACGTCCCGCGCGGACTCCGTCACCGGAGAGGCGATTGTCGCGTACGTCACGCTCAAGTCCGGCATCGAGACGTCGGTCGAGAAGCTCGAGGAGCTGCGCAACCACGTTGCGCAGAAGATCGGGGCGATCGCGAAGCCGGCGAACATCGTGTTCACACCGGAACTGCCGAAGACCCGCAGCGGAAAGATCATGCGCCGCCTGCTGCGGGACGTCGCCAACAAGAGGCAGTTGGGAGACACGACGACGCTCGCCGACCCGACGGTGGTCGAGGAGATCAAGAGCCGGGCCGAAGCGGAGGCGAGTGGCGACGACGGATAGGGAGCTCGGCGTCGAGCTCTTCAACAGGACCTGGGCTCTCCTCGAGAGTCCAGGTCCTGATCCCGACGAGCTCGTGCACTGCGCGCACGCCTCCGCCTATCACTGGATGCAGGTCGGGACGGCTGCGAACCGCGCACGCAGCGAGTGGCAGTGCGCGCGCGTCTACGCGGTGCTCGGTCGCGCCGAGCCGGCGCTCCATCATGCACGCCGCTGCCTCGAGCTGTGCGAGTCGGCGCCGGACGAGATCGAGGAGTTCGACCTCCCGTTCGCGTGCGAGGCGATGGCGCGCGCGTACACGGTCGCCGGCGATGCGGCTGCGGCACGCGAATGGCTCGACCGCGCCCGCGCGGCGGGCGAGAAGATCGCCGACGAGGACGATCGCGTCCTCCTCGAGGCCGATCTCGCAAATATCACCCTGTAGGGAATCGTTTCCCGTCCGAGAACTGTTGTAGAAGAAAGCTCCACACGTTTCCCGGCCGGGTTGAAAGCACTCTGACGGGCGGCTCCGGGCCTAGGTGCTGACTGGACCGCCGACCGAGGCCGATTCTCTCTCCGCATCCTCGAGCACGCGGATGCGCCTGAGCGGCGACGGCAGCAGCGCGATGAACGCCAGCGAGGCTCCGATCGCGCCGATCCACAGGGCGGTGCGCAGTCCGAGCGCCGATCCGAGCGCGCCGCCGATGAGCCCGCCGAACGGCATGACGCCCCACACGACGAATCGCCGCGAAGCGTTCGTCCGTCCGAGCATGCGGTCGGGCGTGATCGCCTGGATAAGGCTGATGCCGTTGACGTTCATGCCGAGGGCGCAGAAGCCGTACACGAGCTGGGCGGTGACGATGAACGGGATCGCGTAGCCGCCACGGGCGAGCGGGATGAGCAGGAGCGCGACGCCGCTGAGTGCGGCCAGCGCGATGACCGTCGGACCGATGCCGAAAACGCGCGCCATGCGCGTCGCCGTCAGTGCGCCGGCGAGCGTGCCGACGTTCGCGAGGGAGAGGACGAGGCCGATCGTCGCCGCGCTGAGGTGCAGATCGCGCACGGCGAACACGAGGAAGATCGAGAACAGCACGATCGAGAAGAAGTTGCTCACCGCCACGAACACGAGAAACGGGCGCATGATCGGGTGGCCGACGACGAAGCGGAGGCCCTCGGCGATCTCTTCGCGCATGCGCCGGCGCGCGGTCGCGAGCGCCTCGGGCAGCACCTCGACCCGTCGAATGGCGCTCATCAGCAGTGCGGACCCGACGAAACTCGCTGCGTCGACCGCGATCGCGTACGGGGCGGTGATCGCGCCGACGAGGAGGCCGGCGAGACCGGGCCCGGCGATCTGCGCGCCGGAGCGGGTCGTCTCGAGCTTCGAGTTCGCGTCGCCGAGCTCCGCGCGCTCGACGATCGACGGCAGATACGACTGGTAGGAGACGTCGAAGAACACCGTCAGCGTCCCTGTTGTGAAGCCGACGGCGTAGAGCTGCGGCAGCGTCAGTCCGTGGAACGCGTACGCGATCGGGATCGATGCCAGCGCGGCGCCCCGGCCCCAGTCGGAGGCAATCATGAGCGGCCGCCGGCGCAAGCGGTCCACCCAGACGCCGGCGGGCAGGCTGAAGAGGACGAACGGGAGCAGATCGACGACGTTCAGCGCAGCGACTTCGAAGGTCGTCGCATGGAGAACGAAGATCGCGGCGAGCGGCAGAGCAAGGCCGGTGACCTGCGATCCGACCTGGCTGACGCTCTGCGCTCCCCACAGGAGAAGGAAGTCGCGGTTGTGCCACAGCGGTCCCCGCGGGCGGCGCACCCGCGGAGCTTAGAGCAGCTTCTCGAACCTCTCCGCGTCGTCGAACGGGCCGATCACTGCCACCCGCAGCTTGTCTTCGGCCAGCAGATCCTGGGCGACGCGCTGCACGTCCTCGGCCGTCACCGCGGAGATTCCGGCCAGCACCTCCTCCGGATCGGGCGCGCGTCCCTCGAGCACTTCCTTGCGCAGTCCGAAGCTGATCAGGCCCTGTGGGTTCTCGAGCTGGAGGACGAAGCGGCCCTTCGAGAAGCTGCGCGCCTTCTCCAGCTCCTCGGCGGGGACGGCAGTGGTCATTCCCTTCAGCTCGGTCGCGATCGTCCTCAGCGCCTCGTCGATGCGGGTGATGTCGACGCCCGCCTGCGAGTACAGCGATCCCGCGTCGGTGTAGCTGTGGTTGACGCCGTACACGTAATAGGCGAGCCCGCGGCGCTCGCGCACCTCGGTGAAGAGCCGTGAAGACATCCCGCCGCCGAGGACGGTGGCCAGCATCTGCAGCGCATACCGGTCGGGATGTTCGAGCGGATAGCTCGGAACGCCGACGACGACGTGCGCCTGGTCGGACGCCTTCGTGAAGACCTTCACGCGTCCGTTCATGTAGCCCTGCACGGGCGACGGCGCGCCCGTCGTGGACGCGGGCAGGTCGCCGAGCAGCGCGCTGACCTGCTCGACCGCGTCGTCGCCGATGCGGCCGGCGATGCCGACGACCATGCGCTCCGGGTGGTACCAGCGCTCGAGATATCCCATGAACGTCTCGCGGGTCGCCGCGCGCACCGTCTCCTTCTTGCCGATGATGTCCCAGCCGAGCGGCTGGTCGCCGTACAGCAGCTCGTCGTACACGCCGCCGATGTAGTCGCGCGGCGTGTCGAAGTACATGTTCATCTCCTCGACGATGACGCCCTTCTCGCGGTCGATCTCCCCGCTGTCGAAGCGCGAGTTGCGCAACATGTCGACGAGCACGTCGAGCGCAACGTCGCGATGATCCGCGGCGCACCTGACGAAGTACGCGGTCGACTCCTTGCTCGTGAACGCGTTGAACTCGCCGCCGATCGAGTCGATCTCGCCGGCGATCGCGCGCGCGTCCGGCCGCCGCTCCGTCCCCTTGAAGAACATGTGCTCGGAGAAGTGCGCGATGCCGTTCGTTTCCGGCGTCTCGTAGCGGGAGCCGGCGGCGATCATGACCATGCACGTCACTGACTGCGCGTACGGGAGGTTGGCGGTCAGGATCCGCAGGCCGTTGTCCAGGACGTGCCGCTCGAACGTGCTCATGCGCTCAGTCTCCTCTTCCAGCGGTCGGGCACGGGAATGCTCTCGCCCCGCGCGTAGTCGTAGCCGACGAGGACGCTCTTCGCTTCCGCGACGACGCGTCCCTCGGACTGCAATTCGTACTCCAGCACGAAGCTCTTCGTCCCGGCCCGCACGGGGCGCACGCCGATGTCGACCACCTCGCCGACGCCGACCTGGGCGCGGAAGTCGATCTCCGTCCGGGCGAGGATGACGTCGCGCAGCGGCATCTCCTCGTCCTCGCCGAACCACGCCAGGCGGGCCTGCTCGAGGTACGTCGAGAAGACCGCGTTGTTCACGTGGCCCATGCCGTCGAGATCGCGAAAACGCACCGTCTCGCGGTGCACGAACGGATACCCCTCCACCCGTTCGATGGTATAGACGCACTGTGGCCGGAGAGCAGACGAAGGCGGCGATTGCGTCCCAGCCGGAATGGTTGGCGCAGGTGCCGGCCGATCGGCGCTTCCCCGACGGCGCCCGCGTCCTCTTCACGGGCTGTGGCACCTCCTTCCATGCCGCGATGACGGGCGGGGCCGCGGTGCAGGCGCTCGAGCTCGTGCTCGCGCCCGACCGCGACGCCGACCTGCTCGTGCTCGTCTCGCACGAGGGCGAGACGGAGCAGACGCTCGAGGCGGCGCGCATGTGGGCCGGCCCGAAGTGGCTCGTCACCGGCAAGCCGGACGGGCCGATCGCCGAGCTGTGCGACGAGGTGATCGTGTGCACGCCCGCGATCGAGGAGAGCTGGTGCCATACGGCGAGCTACACCTGTGCGGTCGCGGCGATCGCGGCCTTGCGCGGCGAGGACATCGCCTGGCTGCCGGCCGCGGTCGGGGACGCGCTTGTCGCAGAGCTTCCCGCGGTCGGCGCGCAGGAGCGCTTCCTCGTCGCCGGGGCCGGACCGGGTCTGCCGACGGCGCACGAGGCGGTGTTGAAGCTGCGCGAGGGCGCCTGGGTCGCGGCGGAGGCGTACGAGACCGAGCAGCTGCTGCATGGCTACTTCGCTGCCATCGACGAGTCCGTGCGCGCTTTCGTTATCGAGGGCGCGCGTGCCGCCGACGCGGTCGCTGGGCTCGAGGCGCTCGGCTGTGACGTCACGCTCGTCCCGTCCCGGCATCCGGTGGTCGACATCGTCATGTTCCAGCGTCTCACCGTCAGCATCGCCGAGGCCCGCGGGCGCAATCCGGATCGCATCCGCCGCGACGACCCGCGCTGGGCGGACGCGGCTCAGCGGTCGCGCAGCCGGTAGACGAACCGGAGCGCTTGCCAGCGCTCGTCGATCGACGCGCTCTTGTTGTCGACGAGGCCGTTGTCGAGACCGATCCGCTGGACGGCGTCGAAGTCGAGATCCGTGTCGAGCTTCGATGCCTTCTTCGGCCAGGCGATCCACAGGCCGTCCGCCGGCGCGAGCGTCGCCTTCAGTGCCGGGAACCGCTGCTCGAGCTCTGCGCGCCGCGTCGTGAAGAAGACGAGCACCTCGGCGCCGGGCTTCGCGCCGAGCCTCTGCGACAGCTCAGGCACCGGCGAGGATCTCGCGCTCCTTTTCGCGCGAGAGCGTCGGGCGCTGCTCCCCGGCCTCGAGACTCCACGCGAGCGTGTCGCGCGCCGTCTCCTCGAGCGGCCGGAACGCGATCCCCGCCGCGAGCGCGCGCGAGATGTCGGCCAGGCACAGCCCCGCGTACTCGGTGCCGGGCAGCCAGAGTGGCAGCTCCATCCACGGCTGCACGCCGGCGTCGAGGATCGGCTGGTCGTCCATCCACACGAGGTGCGCGCCGCCGGCCATGCGTTTAAGCGCCTCGCCGAGCGTGAGCGGCTCGGCCGGCCCGGTGGCGTTGTAGACACCGCCCGTGCGATCGGCTGCGAGTCGCACGAGAAACGCGCCGAGGTCGCGCGCGTCGACGAACTGGACCGGCTGCGAGGGCGATCCGGGCGCGAGCACGTCGCCACCCTCGGCGAGCCGCCTCGGCCAGTACGTGAAGCGGTCGGTGGGATCGTGCGGGCCGACGATGAGGCCGGCCCGTGCGATCGCGGCCCTGCCGCCGAACACGTCGCGCAGCACGCGCTCCGAGCCGACCTTGAGGTTGCCGTACAGCTCGGGGTCGAACTCCTCCGGCTCCGTCTCCGGCGGCTCGTACACCGGGGATTCCTCGGTGATCGGCTGCGACGTGTCGGAGTAGACGGAAATGGTGGAGACGAAGACGTAGTGGTCGACGGCGCCCGCGACCTTCTCGGCGCGGCGGCGCGTGTGGCGCGGCAGCTGCGTCGGGTCGAGGTCGATCGCCGCGTTCCACCGCCGGCCGTCGAGCGCGTCGAGGTCGCCGGTGAGATCGGCCGTGATCGTCTCGATATCGGGATAGAGATCGGGGTTCGTCGTGCCGCGGTTGACGAGCGTGACCTCGTGGCCGTCCGCGAGCGCGGCGTCAACGGCGCCGCGGCCGAGGAACTTCGTCCCGCCGAAGACGAGGATCTTCACCCGGCGTAGCGCTCGAGCACGCGGCCGACCGCCTCGGCGCCGAAGCGGATCGAGTCAGCCGGCACGCGCTCGTCCGCCGCGTGGATGAGCTTCGTGAACTCGAAGCCGTCGGGCAGGTCGAGCGGCAGGAAGCCGTACGTCTGGATGCCGATCTTCGCGAAGAACCTGCCGTCGGTGACGCCGACCTGCAGCATCGGCGTCGGCACGCAGCCGGGGTCCAGCTCCTGCAGAACCGACGAGAGGAGGGGCAGCTGCGACATGTCGGGCTCCGTGGGATACGGATCGTGCCGCAGCACCTCGAGCTCGAGGTCGGTGCCGACAAGTGTCTGGATCTCGCGGATGACGTCGTCGGGGCCGTAGCCGGGGAGCGAGCGCGCGTCGAGCTCGAGCTCGATCTCCGAAGGCACGACGTTGATCTTCAGGCCGCCGTGCACGATCGTCGCCGTCACCGTGTTGCGCAACGCGCGGTCGAGGATGCGCAGCTCCGGGACGGGAGCGCGCAGCGTCAGCTCGGCGAGCCGTGGGTCGAGCAGCGAGCGGAGCACGAGCGACTGCGGCCGGGGCAGCGCGTCCGCCATCGCCTCGATCCACGCGCGCGCGACCGGCGTCACGTGCACCGGCAGGCGTCCGGAGTCGAGCCGCGCGAGGATGCGCCCCGTCTTGCCCATCGCCGCGCCCTTCACGCCCATGGCGGCGTGGCCGCCGGGCCCGCGCACGCGTCCGCGCAGCCAGCAGATCTGCTTCTCCGCTACCTGGATGGGATAGAAGCGCTTGCCCGAGATCGTCTGCTTCGCGCCGCCGAACTCTCCGAGCGAGTGGCGCACGCCCTCGAACAGCTCCGCGTGCTCGTCCGCGAGGTACTTCGCGCCGAACTCACCGCCGTTCTCCTCGTCGCTCAGCACCGCGAGGATGAGGTCGCCGCGCGGCTTCAGCTCGCCACGCGCCGCGCGCAGGAATGCGTCCACGAGCATCGCCACGCCGCCCTTCATGTCGAGTGCGCCGCGGCCCCAGACCCAGCCGTCGACGAGCTCGCCGCCGAACGGCGGCTGCGCCCAGTGCTGGTTCACCGTGGTGACGACGTCGACGTGGCCGTACAGCAGAAACGGCGGCGCCTCGCCCGCGCCGGGCACGCGCGCGATGAGATTCGGCCGCGCCTCGTCCTTCGCGACGATGCGCGTCTCCACGCCCGCCTCCTCCACGAGTCGCTGCACGTGCGCGATGCACGCGGTCTCGTTCCCCGGCGGATTGGTCGTGTCGAAGCGGATGAGGTCGCGCAGCAGCTCGACGACGTCCGTCATGCCATCGCCTGCAGCGCCCAGACGAGCCGGTCGACCTCGGCGATCGTGTTGTAGTGGACGAAGCCCACGCGCACCGCACCGTCCTCGCCGAGGCCGAGCCAGTCCATGACCTCGACGGCGTAGTAATTCCCGTCCCAGACCGCGATGTCGAGCTGACCGAGCCGCTCGGCGACCGCGCGCGGCGGGACGCCGTCGACGGTGAACGCGAACGTCGGCACGCGGCCGTCCATCGTCCGCAATCCGTACAGCGTGCAGTTGTCGGGGAGGCAGGCGAGGAAGCGGCTGCCGAGCGCCCGCTCGTGCGCCTGCATCGCCTCCCAGCCGATCGAGTCCATGTACTCGACGGCCGCGACGAAGCCTGCGAGCAGCTCGTGCGCGAGCGTTCCCGTCTCGAAGCGGTGGTGGGCGGGCCGCACCTTGTACGTTCGCCATGACTCCGCGAGCTCGGCACGGACGAAGGCGAGCCCCATGTGCGGGCCGAAGTACTTGTACGGCGAGCAGAGGAGCACGTCGACGTCGAGCGCGGTCACGTCGATGGGCCCGTGCGGCGCGTAGTGCACGGCGTCGGCCCACGCGAGCGCGCCCGCTTCGTGGGCGAGCTCGGAGACGCGGCGGGCGTCGACGGTCGTCCCGACGGCGTTGGACGCGAGCGGGAACGCGACCACGCGCGTGCGATCGGTCAGCTGTCGCTCGAGGTCGGAGATGTCGAGCGTTGTGTCGTCGTGGATGTCCGCGAAGCGGACGGTGAGGTCGAGGTCGTGCGCGAGCTCGAGCCACGGGGAGACGTTGCCGTCGTGGTCGAGGCGTGTGACGACGATCTCGTCTCCGGCGCTGAGCGTCCGCCCGACGGTGCGCGAGAGCGCGAAGTTGAGCGTCGTCATGTTCGCGCCGAAGATCGTCTCGTCCGGCTCACACCAGAGGAACTGCGCGGCAGCGAGCCGCGCCTGCGCGACGAGGGCGTCGCTGCGGCGGCTGTTGGCGAAGTGGCCGCCGAGGTTCGCGTTCGACTCGCGCAGGTAGGCGGCGATCGCGTCGATCACGGAATCCGGGCATTGCGTTCCGCCGGGCCCGTCGAAGAAGGCAACGGGCGATCGCAACGCCGAGAAGCGGGCGCGAACGGCCTCGATATCCAGTTCGGTGACCGCCACGGCCGGACACTACCCTGTCGCCCGTGAGCACCCTCGCACCTCCGAAGGAGCGTCTCGACCGCGGCGACCGCAGCGGCCTCGGCCGCGCCTGGCGCGTGATCGTGCTCAACGACGACCACAACACGTTCGACGGCGTCGCGTTCGCGCTCTCGTCCGTCCTGCCCGGCGTCGACTTCGACGCGGGCATGCGCCTCGCCACCCGTATCGATCGCTCGGGGCAGGCGATCGTGTGGTCGGGCGAGCGCGAGCAGGCGGAGCTGTACTGGGAACAGCTCGCCGGCCACGGGCTCACGATGGCGCCGCTCGAGGACTGATGCCGTCCGGAGATGGACCTAGGCTAGGTTCGTGCGACGCCTGCGGTCGCTGTCGGAGGACGAGTGCTACGCCCGCTGCTATCGCGGCTGGGAGCCGACGGTGACCCTCGTCAAGCTCGAGCCCCGCCGCCCGCGCTACCCGATGCCCGTCTCCGGGGAGATGCTCCGCCAGATCTTCGAGGAGCGGATCGACGCGCGGGTGGTGGACGAAGAGCTCGACGCTGCGTAGCGCCGTCCCGGACGTCCTCGGCCCGGATCTGCGGGTCGTCTTCTGCGGGATCAATCCGGGGCGCGTGTCGGCGGCGGCACATGCGCACTTCGCCAATCCGCGCAACGACTTCTGGCGGTTGCTTCATGCGGCCGGATTCACCTCGCGGCTGTATGAGCCGGCCGAGCAGTTCGAGCTGCTGAAGGAGGGGATCGGGATCACGAACGCGGCGCCACGCACGACGCCCGGCTCGGGCGACCTGCGGCGCGCCGACTTCGCGGGAGCGGCCGAGCGCCTCGCGCGCATCGAGGCGCGCTGGATCGCGTTCGTCGGAAAGGAGGCCTATCGCGGCGCGTTCGGCGAGCGGCCGGAGCTCGGCGTGCAGGCGCGCACGCTCGGTCACACCCAGCTGTTCGTGTTGCCGTCCACGTCGCCCGCGAACGCGGCAGTGCCGTGGGACGAGCGCCTCCGCTGGTTTCGTCAGCTCGCCGGCTTGGCCGTCTGAGTCGTCCAGCCGAAGCCGTTCCAGTACCGGAGCATTGCCTCGTCGTTCGGGTCGCGATACCAGCCGGCGGGAACGGTCGGGACGTTCGGCTCGTACCGCGCCGGAGCTTCGGTGGCGACCGCACCTGCGTCCGGCGCGACGAAGAGCGACGCCAGGCCGGAGACAGCGAGGCTGAGCGACCCTACGAGAGCGAGGTCGAGGCCCCAGCCGACGTGGATGAGCGCATGCGCGAGCGTCTCGTACTGCGGCGCAACGCTGCCGATGGCCGAGGTGATGTGATGGTGCTCGTAGCCGGTGAGCGCGGCGCCTGCGAGGCCCGCGATCAGCGCCCACGTACCGCCCGACGACGTGCCGCGGCGCAGGAAGACGGCGAGCGCGCCGAGGAGGGCGATCGCGAGCAGGACTTCCGCCTTTCCGTGCTGGATGTCCCAGCCGGACACCGAGATCACGGTGAGCGCGGTCATCCAGGGGCCGAAGGCGCCGATCGCCATCAGGCCGGCGCTAATGAGTGCCCACGCGAGGATGCCCGCCTTGTGCATGGAACTTCGCTATCGGCGCGGGGCGATCCGCGCTTGAGGCTCAGCTGCGCCAGTGATTCGTGATCGGCGTCCGTCGATCGCGTCCGAACGCCTTCGGCCGGAGCCGTACGCCCGGGGGCGCCTGGCGGCGCTTGTACTCGGCGCGGTCGATCATCGCCACGGCGCGCTCGACAACGTCGGGATCGAAGCCGTCCGCCGACAGCTCTTCGAGCGACCGGTCCTCCTCGACGTACGCCTCGAGCACCTGGTCGAGCGCGGGGTAGGGCGGCAGCGAGTCCTCATCTAGCTGGTCGGCGCGCAGCTCGGCGCTCGGCGCACGGTCGATGATCGATTGCGGAATCGTCCCGAGATGCCTCGCGAGCCGGAAGACGTCGGTCTTGTAGACGTCCTTCAGGAGCGCGAAGCCGCCGGCCATGTCGCCGTACAGCGTCGCGTAGCCGACCGAAAGCTCCGACTTGTTGCCGGTGGCGACGAGGAGCCAGCCGAACTTGTTCGAGAGCGCCATGAGCAGCGTGCCGCGGATGCGCGCCTGGAGGTTCTCCTCCGTCAGATCGGGCTCACGGCCGGCGAAGACCGGCCCGAGCACCGCGAGATAGGTCTCGAACACGGACTCGATCTCGATCTCCTGGAACCCTGCGCCGAGATCCGTCGCCAGCCGGCGCGCGTCGGCGCGCGTCGCCTCCGACGAGTAGCGCGACGGCATCGACACACAGTGCACCGACTGCGGGCCGAGTGCCTCGACCGCGAGCGCTGCGACGACCGCCGAGTCGATGCCGCCGCTGACGCCGACGAGCACCTGTGTGAAGCCGTTCTTACGCACGTAATCCTGCAGGCCGAGCACGAGCGCCTGGCGCATCTGCTCGAGCTCGTCTGCGAAGGGAGCGATCGGCCCCGGGGCGTCGAGATCGACGATGAGCAGCGCGTCCTCGAATCCGGGTGCGCGCGCTATCACCTCCCCGCGTTCGTCGATCACGCAGGAGTGTCCGTCGAAGAGCAACTCGTCCTGGCCGCCGACGGTGTTGCAGAACACGACGATCGCCTTGTTGTCGCGCGCGCGCACTTGGAACATCTCTTCGCGCGTACGGTCCTTGCCGATGTGGAACGGCGACGCCGAGATGTTGATGAGCAGCCGCGCGCCCAACCGCGCGAGCTCCGACGCCGGCGGTCCGGACTGCCACATGTCTTCGCAGATGGTGACGCCGATCTTCGTCTCTCCGACCTCGATCGGAGCGGCGTCGGTGCCCGGCGTGAAGTACCGCACCTCGTCGAACACGCCGTAGTTCGGGAGGAGCTGCTTGCGCACGCGCTCTTTCACCTCGCCGTCGGCGCAGACGGCGGCGACGTTGTAGAGGTGTCCGCCGTCGGCGTGCGGCGCCCCGACGATCGCGACGATGCCGTGGACGGCGCCCGCGATCTGCTCGAGCGACTCCTCGGCGGCGCGGACGAAGCCCGGTCGGAGGAGCAGGTCCTCGGGCGGATAGCCGGTGACCGCGAGCTCGGGAAACACCGCGAGATCGGCGCCTGCGGCCTTCGCCCGTTCGAGCCGGTCGAGGATGAGCGCGCGGTTCCCGGCCAGGTCTCCGACGGTGGGGTCGATCTGGGCGAGGGCGAGTCTCACCGGTTTGAGACTACCAGGCGAAAACCGCTAGCGGCGGAGACGGATCGCGTTCAGGTCGTCTTCGACGATCGGGCCGATCCGCTCGCGCAGCTGCTCCGGCGGATCGTGCTCGGCGTGGAGGTACCTGCCGGCGAGCCGGTCGAACTCACCCGTCGCGAGTGCGTGCACGAGCCGTGGTGCGCATTCCGGAGGCGTCCACGGCGCGTCGTCGCCGAGCCAGGACGTCATCGACGTCCGTACGAGCCCGGGCGAGATCGAGAACACGAACACGCTCTGCGGCGTCAGCGAGGCAGCGAGCACCTCGGAAAAGCGATGGACGGCCGCCTTGCTCGCCGGGTACGCGGTGCTGCTCGGGCCGTCTCGCGGCGGCAGGTACGCGGAGCCGGACGCGACGTTGACGATGCGCCCGCCGCCGCGCTCGATCATCAGCGGCGAGAACGCGCGGCAGCACATGTACGTGCCGAGGACGTTCACCTCGAACGTGTGCCACCACGCGTCGACATCGCCGAGCGGATCCTCCGGCCCGGAGATGCCGGCGTTGTTCACGAGCAGGTCGACCGCGCCGACGTCGCCGCACCACCGTGCAACGTCTTCGCGCTTCGAGACGTCGCCGACGAGCGGGCGCCCGCCGATCTCCTCCGCCACCGCGCGCACCTCCTCGGCGGTGCGGCCCGTGACGACGACGTCCATCCCGGCATGCGCGAGCTCGCGCGCGATGTTCGCGCCGATCCCGCGCCCGCCGCCGGTCACGAGTGCCGTTCCACGCAGCTCAGCTGACAGCATCTGCAATCTCCTCCAGCGACTCGGGGTTCTCCAGGGTCGACAGGTCGCCCGGATCCTCGCCGAGGGCGCGCGCACGAACGGCGCGACGCACGATCTTCGCGGAGCGCGTCTTCGGCAGCGCGCTCACCCACACGATCCGGTCGGGCTTGAACGCCTTGCCGAGCGCGTCCGTCACTGCGCCGGCCACCAGCGCGTCGTCACGCGCGTCGCCGCTCGGGACGCAGAAGATCCATGCCACCTCGCCCTTCACCTCGTGCGGGACACCGACCGCGGCCGCCTCGGCGACGATGCCGCTCGCGATCGCGGCCGACTCGAGCTCGGCGGGGCCGATGCGCTTGCCGGCGATGTTGAGCGTGTCGTCGCTGCGCCCGTGCAGGAACCAGTAGCCGTCCTCGTCCACCGACGCCCAATCGCCGTGCGTCCAGATGCCCGGGAAGCGGCGCCAGTACGTGTCGAGGTAGCGCTCGTCGTCCCCCCAGATGCCGCGCGTCATCCCCGGCCACGGGCGGCGGCAGACGAGCTCGCCCACCTCGCCGCGGACGGAGTTGCCCTCCGCGTCGACGACGTCCATGTCCTCGCCGACCGCGGGGAAGCCGACTGAAACCGCCTTGATCGGCTCGGTGACGATCGTCGTGAGAAAGCACGCGCCCACCTCGGTGCCGCCCGAGCAGTTGACGATCGGGACGCGTGAGCCGCCGACCTTGTCAGAGAGCCAGCGGTACGGGTCGGGGTTCCACGGCTCTCCGGTCGTGCAGATCGCGCGCAGCGAGGAGAGATCCGTCTGCGGCTCGCCCTTCGGGATGAGCGCTCGCACGAGCGTGGGCGACACGCCGAGCATCGAGATGCGCTCCGACTCGACGAGGCGCCACAGCCGGTCGTCCGGCCAGTCGGGCGCGCCCTCCGCGAACACGATGGTCGCGCCGGCCGCGCCGCCGCCGACGACGGTCCACGGCCCCATGATCCAGCCCATGTCGGTGGCGAAGTGGATGCGGTCGCCTTCGCTCACGTTGGTCTGGTACGCGGTCTCGCGCGCGATGGAGACGAGAAAGCCGCCCTGCACGTGCAGCGCGCCCTTTGGCTTGCCGGTCGTGCCGGACGTGTAGGCGAGCAGGTACGGCGTCTCGCTCTCGACCTCGAGCGACGGCAGCGTCCCCGACTGCTTCGTCACGAGCTCCGGCCACGCGCGCGATTCGCGGTTCCACGCGATCACGTGCTCGACGGCGAAGCGTCCGGCGTCGTCGAGCGTCGCGCGCATGTCCATCCGCTTCCCGCGGCGCAGCGACCAGTCTGCGCAGATGACGACCTTCGCCTGGGAGTCCTCGAGGCGCGTCGCGATCGCAGGCCCGGCGAAGCCGGAGAAGATCGGCACCTGCACCGCGCCGACGTGCGCGCACGCATGCGACGCGATAGCGACCGCGGGACACATCGGCATGAAGATGGCGACGCGGTCGCCCTGCTCGACGCCGAGCTCGACGAGCGCCTCCGCGAGCTGCGTCACCTGGCGCGATGCCTCCGCCCACGTGAGCGAGTCCCGCTCGCCGTCCTCGTACAGTCCGACGAGCGCCTCCGCGTCGGAGGCCGCCCGCCGGTGGACGCAGACGCGCGCGACGTTTAGTCGGCCCCCGACGAACCACCGCGTCCACTCCGGGCCGCGCGAATCGTCGAGGACTGCGTCCCACGGCCGCGAGAACTCGATGCCGAGATCGTCGATGAGCGCCGGCCAGAAGCGGTCGGGCTCCTCGATGGAGATGCGGTGCAGCTCCGGATAGCCGTCTGCGCCGAGGCGTCCTGCGAGGCGCGTCAGGTTGGCGCGCTCGACGTACTCGGGAGTCGGCTCCCAGACAAAGTCGCTCATGCTAGTCTGCACTAACTTAGTAGTCGCTAACAGGGGAAGGTGAGGGCTTGAAGGCTCGCATATTCGCGGAGGAGAACAAGAAGTGGTGGACGCTGGCGGCCGTTTCGTTCGGCCTCTTCATGATCATGCTCGACAACACGATCGTGAACGTGGCGCTCCCGACGCTACAGAAGTCTCTGCACCTCAAGGTTTCCGAGCTCGAGTGGGTGGTCACGGGCTACGCCCTCACATTCGGGGCGCTCATGCTCACGGGCGGCAAGCTCGCCGATCTGTACGGCCGGCGCCTGATCTTCGTCGTGGGGCTCATCATCTTCACGCTGTCGTCGCTCGGCTGCGGTCTGGCCGGTAGCGCGACCGTCCTCATCGGCGCGCGCGTCGTGCAGGGTGTCGGAGCAGCGTTGATGAACCCGTCGACGCTCTCGATCATCACGGTCACGTTCCCGCCGCGCCAGCGCGGGACTGCCATCGGGATCTGGGCGGGCGTCTCCGCCCTCGCGCTCGCGATCGGGCCGCTCGCGGGCGGCGTGATCACGGAGCACATCAACTGGAACTGGATCTTCTTCATCAACGTCCCGATCGGCGCGATCGCGATCGTCGCGGCATTCGCCTTCATCGAGGAGTCGCGCGACACCTCGCTTGTGCAGCGGCCGGACGTGCCGGGGCTCTTCAGCTCGGCGCTCGGTCTGTTCGCGCTCAGCTACGCGCTGATCGAGGCGAACACCTACGGGTGGACGTCGGGCCGCATCCTCGGCTCATTCGCCGTCGCTGTCGTGTCGCTCGCCTCGTTCATCGTGCTCGAGCATCGCCAGCGGCTGCCGATGCTCGACCTGAGCCTGTTCCGCAACCGCGGCTTCTCCGGCGCGAACGGCGTCATGCTGCTCGTCGGGCTGGCGATGTTCGGCGTGTTCTTCTACGTCTCGCTCTACCTCCAGCAGGTCCTGGGCTATTCGCCGGTCCAGGCGGGCGCGTCGTTCCTGCCCTGGACGCTCCTGATCATCCTGCTCGCGCCGCAGGCCGGGCGGCTGTCGGACCGCTTCGGGCCGCGGCCGTTCGTCTCGGGCGGGATGGCGATCGTCGCGGTGTCGCTCTTCCTGTTCTCGCGCATGAACGCGCACACGACGTGGTGGGGCCTGCTCCCGGCGATGATCCTCGGCGGCGCCGGCATGGCCGCTGCGATGGCGCCGACCACCGCTGCGGCGATGGCGTCCGTGCGGCCGGACAAGGCCGGCGTCGGCTCTGCGGTGCTGAACAGCATGCGCCAGGTCGGCGGGTCGCTCGGCATCGCGATCATGGGCGCGATCGTGGCGTCCGGGATCTCGAGCTCGCTCGCGTCCGGCCATTCGAGGGCCGACGCGTTCGTCTCCGGCTTCCAGCACGCGACGACGGTTGCCGCGTTCATCGCCCTCGCGGGCGCTGTCATCGCCGCGACCACGCTGCAGCACGCGCGGCACCGCGAGCCCGCAGCGGAGTCCAAGCCCTCGTTCACCGAGGCAGCGTGAGCGTCGCCCCCGTGCGGCTGCCGGCGGCGGAGCGCCGCCGGCTCCTGATCGAGACGGCCATCCGGGTCTTCTCGGACGGGAGCTACCGCGGCACGACGACGGCGGAGATCGCGCGGGCGGCGGGCATCTCGGAGCCGATCCTGTACCGCCACTTCGCCTCGAAGCGCGAGCTGTACCTCGCGGCGCTCGACCACGTGTGGAGCAAAGCGCGGGCGAAATGGACCGAGGTGCTCGACGGCGCGCCCGACGTGGCGTCGGGCCTTGCCGAGATGGGCCGCGGGCACTTCTCCGTCCGCGACTGCAAGTTCCAGCTCGCCGAGCTATGGGTCCAGGCGCTCGGCGAGGCGGCGGAGGACGCAGAGCTCCGGAAGCACCTGCGCAAGCACATGCGCGAGGTGCACGACTTCGTCGCGGATGCGATCCGCCGCGGCCAGGCCGAGGGCTCGCTCCATGCCGACCGCGATGCGGAGGCCGAAGCGTGGGTCTTCCTCGCCGGCGGCGTCTTCGGCATGGTCGGCCGCCGCGTCGGCCTGCTAGGCGACGACGAGGTCGACCGGATCCGCAAGGCCCGCCTGGACTGGATGCGCGCGTAGGGCAGTTGCTCTAAGCCGCCCGCCCAGACGACGACCCAAGCCGGAGCGTAAGGCGAAGCCTTACGCGGAGGCGGACGAGCGGCCTCCGGGATGGGCGCAGCCCACCACGGGCCGTGCAGAACAGCCGTCCGCCCAGAGACCTAAGAGCTCGCGGGCTCCGCCCGCGAGCGCTCCCGCGAAGCGGGAACCTTCATCGGGCCGAAAATGCGGAGCACTTTCGGCCGGAGAAAGAAGAAGGCCCCGGCTGCGGCTCCGGGGCCTTTTCTTGTTAGAGGCGCGTACTCCCTGCGTATCGGAGCCCCGGCTCTGCGGCTCAGGCGGGATTTCCGGTGTCGCTGGGCTGCGGCGACGCGCCCCCTGCAAACCCGCCTGGCGTCCGGCTCGGTTGCAAGGTGAGCCGCACTATACGTCCGGTCCCGGGGCGAGTCAAGTACCCTGGTCAAGTGATTTTGAAAACCCGCTTGTTCACCGTCTTTTCCGCTTGCTTATGCCCTTTTAGGGGGATGGCCGAGTCGGCCATCTTGCGTTTTTGTGAAGCGTAGGGTTCACTACCGCTAGCCGCATGGCAAGAGAGACCGCACTCCGCAGCCAAGCCACGACGTCCGCGCTCCGCCTCGGAGAGCGGCTTCGTCAGCTTCGCGTCGCCTCGGGGCTGACGCAGAGCGAGCTTGCGGGCGAGCGCTTCTCGAAGGAGTACGTCTCCCAGATCGAGCGCGGCAAGACGCGCCCGACGACGGAGACGATCGGGTGGCTCGCCGTCCGCCTCGGCTGCGACGCAGGGTTCCTCGCGAACGGCGTCACGACCGACGAGCGCGGCCGGCTCGAAGCGGCTCTCGCGCGCGCCGAGACGATGATCGAGGCGCACCGCAACGAGGACGCCGCCTCCGAGTTCGAGACGCTCGTCCCCGCTGCGCGCGCGACCGGCGTCCCCGAGCTCGAGGTGCGGGCGCTCATCGGGGCCGGCCGCACACAGATGCGCCTCGGCGCGCTCCGCCCTGCGCTCGAGCTGCTGAACGCCGCTCGGGGCATCGTCGAGTCCGGGAACTTCTCCGATCTCGAGCGCGCGGAGGTCTTCTACGCGCTCGGCATCTGCCGCTACCAGCTGAACAGCGTGCAGACGTCGCTCGGGCTGCTGAACGAGGCACTCGGTCTCGCCGAGCGCTCGGGCATGCCGTCCGACTCGCTTCGCTCGAACATCCTCTCCTGGCGCTCCCGCTGCTGGCGCCGGATGCGCGACTACGAGGCCGCGCGTGAGGACATCGAGCGCGCGCTCCAGCTCGCCGAGGATGCGGGCGACCCGCGCACGATTGGCGACGCGTTCTTCCAGGCATCGCTCGTCGCCGACCGTGAGGGGCACTGGATCCTCGCTCGCACGTACGCCGAGCGGGCGCGCGGTGCGTACGAAGCGCTCGCCGACCGGGTACATGTCGGCCAGCTCACGAACAACCTCGGCGGCCTCAACTTCCTGCTCGGCAAGACCGACGAAGCGGTCTCGCTGCTGAAGGAGGCCTTCGGGATCGCGCTCGACATCGGCAACGAAGGCGATGCCGGCCGCGCCATTTCGTCCCTCGCGCAGGTTCATCTGCGCAGCGGCGACATCGAGCAGGCCGAGGAACAGGCGCGTCACGCGCTGAAGCTGCTCGAGGGCCGGGAGGACTATCTCGACGAGATCGGCAGCGCCCAGCTCGTCCTCGGACGCGCGCTGCTCTCGCAGGACCGCCTCGACGAGGCGGAAACGGCGTTCGCTGCCGCCGAGGAAAGCCTCGGCCGGCTCGGCTCCGCCAGCCACCGCGCAGCTGCCTGGGTCGCCCGGGGCGACCTCGCGGCGCGGCGCGGCGACGACAGGCTCGCAGCCCACCTCTACCGCACCGCGGCAGAGGCGCTGCAGGACGTTCGGTTCTAACGGTAAAGGAGGTGACAAGGTGACCAAAGCACGGCTCTTCACGCTTCTCATCGCTGCTGTGATGCTGGCTGCACTCCTCGCGGGGGCGAAGCACGGCACGGGCATGAGCGACGGGGGTTACTGGTAGGTCGTAGATTCGGGACCGCGCCGTTCGATGGGCGCGGATCCCGGGAGCTCTGCGGCTTCTCAGCTCACCCTCTCACTCGGCCTGACGGCAGCCGAACCGAATATTCCTCGCCGGCCAACGCGGTGCAGACAGGTGTGCGCGTTACCGGACTAGCGGAGGCAGGCGCCCTGCTCGGCGCCGCCTTCGCTTGGACCGGTGCCGCGCTGTAAGCTACGTCCGCATTACTTCAAAAGAGATAGTGAGGGAAGGAGCCGCACATGGGACTGCACATCGGTGACACCGCGCCGGACTTCGAGGCCGAGACGACCGAGGGCCGGATCGGCTTCCACGACTGGATCGGCGACTCGTGGGCCGTGCTCTTCTCGCACCCGAAGGACTTCACCCCGGTCTGCACGACCGAGCTCGGGTACATGGCGAAGATCAAGCCGGAGTTCGACCGCCGGGGCGTGAAGGTCATCGGGCTGTCCGTCGACCCGGTCGACCGCCACGGGGACTGGGCCAAGGACATCGAGGAGACGCAGGGATACGCGCCCAACTACCCGATCATCAGCGACGCCGACTTCAACGTCTCGAAGCTGTACGGGATGCTGCCGGCGAGCACGTCGGGCGATCCGCTCGAGCGCACCCCCGCCGACAATCAGACGGTGCGAAACGTCTTCGTTATCGGCCCGGACAAGAAGGTGAAGCTGATCCTCGTCTACCCGATGACGACCGGGCGCAACTTCGACGAGGTGCTGCGCGTGATCGACTCGCTCCAGCTGACCGCGAAGCACAAGGTGGCGACGCCGGCGCAGTGGCAGCAGGGCGACGACGTGATCATCGCCGGGTCGGTCTCGAACGAGGACGCGAAGGAGATCTTCGGCGAGTGGGAGGAGCCGAAGCCGTACATCCGCATCGTGCCTCAGCCGGGAGTGAAGACTCCCGCGTAGGCGTTCAATGCCGGTTGGCCGCCGAGGTGCGCGTAGAGGACGCGTGAGCCCGGCTCGATGCGGCCGTCGCTGACGAGGTCTATGAGGGCGGCCATCGACTTGCCTTCGTAGACCGGATCGGTCAGGACGCCCTCGAGCCGGGCGCACAACCGGATCGCCTCGATCGTCTTCGCGTCCGGGATCCCGTACGTGCCTGCGTGCCACTCGTCGAGGAGGACGACGTCGAGCTCGCCCGTGGCGCCGATCGCCTCGGCTGTGGCGTGCGCGATGCGCGTTACCTGGTCGAGCGTCTGCTCGACTCTCGCGGAGCCGTCGATCCCGACGATGCTGCGCTCGCGGTCCTGGAGCGCGAAGCCGGCGACCATGCCCGCCTGTGTCGATCCCGTGACCGAGCAGACGACGATGGTGTCGAAGAAGACGTCAAGCTCGCCCTCCTGCTCCGCGACCTCCTGCGCCCAACGCGCGAACCCGAGGCCGCCGAGCGGATGGTCGGACGCGCCGGCCGGGATCGGATACGGCTTCCTGCCGGCGGCTTCGACCGAGTCGAGCGCCTCCTGCCAGCTCGGGCGGAACGCGATGTCGAAGCCCGCGTCGACGATCCGGACGTCGGCGCCCATGATCCGCGAGAGCAGGATGTTCCCGACCTTGTCGTAGACGACGTCGGGCCAGTCGACCCAGTGCTCCTGCACGAGCACGCACTTCAGTCCGAGCCGCGCCGCGACCGCGGCGACCTGGCGCGTGTGGTTCGACTGCACGCCGCCGATCGACACGAGCGTGTCGCAGCCCTGCGCAAGTGCGTCCGCCGCGAGGTACTCGAGCTTCCGCACCTTGTTGCCGCCATACGCGAGGCCGGAGTTGCAGTCCTCGCGCTTCGCCCAGATGTCGACGCGGCCGCCGAGATGCTCGCTCAGCCGCTCGAGCGGATGCACCGGAGACGGTCCGAAGAGGAGCTCGACGCGCGGGAAGTCCGCGAGCACTAGCCGGGAACGTCGCCGTTCGTCGAGCCCATGCGCTCGACGACGACCTGCGGGATGCGCGCGGACGGCGAGAGCCGCAGCGCCATGCGCA
The DNA here is from genome assembly GCA_036512155.1 of Gaiellaceae bacterium. Classification (GTDB taxonomy): domain Bacteria; phylum Actinomycetota; class Thermoleophilia; order Gaiellales; family Gaiellaceae; genus Palsa-739. Next base: position 57,252 of record DATCBD010000003.1, read on the forward strand.
CGACCTCTGCGCAGTCCTCGGGCCGAATCATCTCGCCCGGCTCGATCCCCGACCACTGCGCCATCGGCGTGTCGACGAACCCGGGGCAAAGCGCGATCGCGCGCACGCCGTCGGCGTCGAGCTCCGCGTTGAGCGAGCGCGTGAGCGAGATCACCGCCGCTTTCGTCGCACCGTAGACGGAAAGACCCGGCGTCGGCATGGTGCCCGCGATCGACGCGAGGTTGACGATCCAGCCGCGTGACTCGCGCAGCAGCGGGATCGCGGCCTGCGTGACGAGGAAGAGCCCGCGCAGGTTCACGCCGAGCTGCAGGTCGAGATGCTTGACGGGCAAGTCCTCGACGCGCCCGCCGATGCCGATCCCGGCCGAGTTGACGAGCACGTCCAATCGCCCGAAGCGCTCGCGGTGCTCCGCGACGAGCCGCGCGCAGTCGTCCGCATTACCGACGTCGGCCGCGACGGCGACCGCGCCGAGCTCCGCGGCCGCGGCCTCGACCTTCTCCTTGCGCCGCGACGCGACGGTCAGGTCATAGCCCTCGTCGCGCAGCATGCGCGCGATCGCGAGCCCGATACCGGACGACCCACCCGTGACGAGCGCTGCCCTCTCCACCGCGCGTACAGTAATCCGCGTGGAAGCACCCGCGCTCACCGGTCTCACCGTGGGCGGTGGCTGCGCCGCGAAATACTCGGCGTCGCGGCTCGAAGAGCTCCTGCGCGGATTCGTCCCGGCGGAGGCGGAGAACCTCCTCGTCGGCCTCGACCCCGCCGACGACGCGGCCGTCTACAAGCTCGACGACGAGCGCGCGCTCGTCTTCACCGTCGACTTCTTCCCTCCGCTCGTCGACGACCCGGCCACCTTCGGGCGCATCGCTGCGACGAACGCGCTCAACGACGTCTTCGCCATGGGCGGGACGCCGCTGTTGGCGCTCTCCATCGCCGCCTTTCCCGAGGAGCTTCCGAACGAGGTTCCCGCTGCGGTCTTCGCTGCCGCGGACGAGACGGTGCGCGCCGCGGGCGCGGTGCTCGCCGGCGGTCACACCATCCGCGACGCCGAGCCGAAGTACGGGCTCGCCGTCGTCGGCACCGTGCATCCCGACGGCATCTGGACGAAGGCAGGCGCGCGACCCGGCGACGTGCTCTTCCTCACGAAGCCGCTCGGCACGGGTCTCGTGCTCGCGGCGAAGGTGGACGCGAGCGAGGCCGTGCGCTGGATGACGACGCTGAACGCTGACGCCGCCGATGCGCTGCGGCCGTTCTCCCCGAACGCGGTCACGGACGTCACCGGCTTCGGCCTCTTCGGGCACGCGCACGAGATGGCGACGCGGAGCGGCGTGCGCATCCGGCTCGACGCGGCCGCGCTGCCGGCGCTCGACGGTGCGCTCGATGCCGCGCGGAACGGGATTCGCACCGGCGGAGACCCGCGCAACCGCGAATATGCGCCGGTCGAGGCGGACGGCGTCGACGAAGAAGTGCTCGCCCTCGGCTACGACGCGCAGACCGCGGGCGGCCTCCTGATCTCGCTTCCCGCCGACAAAGCCCTGTCGCTCGAGAGCGAGTTCCGCGCGCGCGACCTCTTCCTGCGCCGCGTCGGCGCGGTCGAGGAAGGAACCGGAGTCTCCGTCAGCTAGCAAGCTCGCGCTTGCGCGCGAGGATCGACTTCCGCTTCTCGACGAGCTCTGCCTCGAGTCGCTTCAGCTCCTCCATCCGCCGGCGCACGAGCCCGATCTGCGTCTCGACATGCGGGAGCGCGAGGTCGAGCAGCTGCAGCCGCTCGGCGTCGGAGTCGCTCTCGCGGAACTGCTTGCGGATCGCGGCGCGCGCCTCCTCGGCCTCGACGAGTTGCTTCAGCTCCTCGAGCGACAGGTTGAGCAGGTCGCGCAGGCGCGTGAGCTCGCTCAGCCGCTCGACGTCTTCGTCGTCATAGGAACGGTGCTCGCCCTTGCGCCGTTCCGGCGGGCCGGGGAGCAGGCCGATCTCCTCGTAGTAGCGGATCGTGCGCGGCGTCAACCCCGTCCGCTCGGCAACTTCGCCGATGCGAATCATGCGGCCTCCGCTTCGAAGATCTCGTCGAGCGTGACGTCGCCAATGACGTGCGCCGGGCGCATGAGCGACACGGCGGCGCCGAGCAGCGAGACGCCGGCGAGCACCCACAGGGCCATGTGCATGTTGGCGATGAACGGGTCGAGCTGCTTCGTGGAGAGACCGGACGCGATGCCGGAGAAGATCTTGAACAGCACGGTCGTCGGGACCGCCGATGTGATGACCGCCATGACGAACGCGATCGAGATGACGGCGCCGGTGTTCTGCAGCATCACGCGCGCACCCGCGGCGATGCCGCGCCTGTTCACCGGGACGACGCCCATCATCGCCGCCGTGTTCGGGCTGTTGAACATGCCCGAGCCGATGCCGACGAGCAGGAGCCAGAGCGCGCTCCAGATGTAGGCCGTGTGCGCCTGCAGCGTCGTCATTCCGGCGAGGCCCGCCGCGGAGACGAGCATGCCGAGCGCCGCGAGGCCGCGCGACCCGTGCCGGTCGGCGGCGATGCCGGCGAGCGGCGAGGAAACGAGCATGCCGACCGCCAGCGGCGCAAGCTCGAGGCCGGCGACGATCGGCGACTTCCCCTGCGGGCCCTGGAAGTAGAAGACGAACAGGAACATCAGCGCGAAGCGGGAGAGACCGTTGATGAACGCTGCGCCGGACGCCGCTGCGAAGAGCTTGTTC
>DATCBD010000004.1:0-10988 GCA_036512155.1 Gaiellaceae bacterium
TACTGCCTCTCCGACGACGAGGCCGTCGGTCACGGCGCCTACTACGTCGGCGGCGACAGCACCAAGATCACCCAGAGCTCCCCGGCCGCGGTAGTCGCGACCGTCACCAAGGTCAACGGCACGTCCGCCACAGGTGGCGCGTCCGTCTGTAACGCCCTGTCGTAAGCAGCTTTCTGCCTGACGGCGGATGGTCAGAGAGGCGCGGGAGACCGCGCCTCTCTGCTGTGCCTGAGCGTCAGCGTTCCTGAGCCGACTCCTCCGCCAGCAGCCGCGACACGTACCACCCGATCGCGACGAGGAAGACGAGCGTCTGCTCGCCGTTCATCGCGATGCCGCCGAGGTTCTGGTCGCGGATGGCGGAGAAGCCCCACAGCCGAGGTGCGTGCTCGTAGAACGAGTAGAACGGGTGCTCCGAGAAGATGAACGCGAGCCCGAGGAACGACGACGCAACGAACGCGGCACCGAGGTACGCGAGCGCGGCCGGCGCAGGGAGCCGCCCGGCGACGAGCGGCCACCAGAAGAGCAGGCCGCCGGCGATCAGGAGCCCGTGCTCGATGTTGAGCCCCCAGCCGGTGTCGAGCGCCCAGTTGTAGAAGCCGGCGAGGTGCGTTCCGTACCACGCAGCGAGCCAGGCGAGGATGGCCCAGCGCGCCCGGATGCGGCTCGCGCCGTGCCGCGTGAGCCACGCTTTCATAGCCGGCGTCAGCCCGAGCAGGACGAGGGCAGGCGCGATGTCGGCCACGAGCGCGTTCTGCAGGAGGTGCACGAGGAGCAGCCGCTTCGCGGCGATCGTCTCCAGCGGCGAGTTGAGCGCGGCGGCGACGAGGAAGGCACCAATCGCGAACGACGCGACTCGCAGCCGGCTCGGCCGGTCGCTCCGCGCCGCCCACGCATACGCGGCCGCAGCCGCGACGGCGACGACGATGTACGCGGGCTCGAAGGAGAAGTCAGTGGGGCTCACGCGTGCACGAGCCGCGCCGCGCGCATTCTGGGGCGGAGGAGCACGAACGCCAGCGTGCCGAGCGTGACGAGCTGCTCGGCCATCATTGCGATGCCGGCCAGCTGCTGATCGATCCGGCCCGGGTACGCCGGATAGAGCGGATGGAGGCTGAAGACGAGCACGTCGGTGAGCACCTGCCCGGCGGCGAACATCGCCGCCGCGAGCGCGATCCGGCCGCCGACGGTGAGCCGCCGGTGCGAGCCCGGGTCGATGAGCAGGGTCCACACGATCAGCCCGGCTACGACCCAGCACACGTGCTCGAAGTAGTGCAGTGCATCGTGGCGGAGCGCGAGGTCGTACAGATACGGAACGTGCCAGATGGCGAGGTTCGCCGCCCAGATGCCGAACGCGACCCGCGGCTGCAGCACCGTCGACAACACCGCACGGAGGCGCATGCTGCGCGCGAGCGGCGCGAGCACCTGCGCCGGCAGGAGGAATACGAGCAATGGCCCGCGCACGGCGACGATCATCAGCGCGGGGGCGAGGTCGCCGATCAGCACGTGCTGGAGCATGTGCACCGACAGGTACTTCGTCTCGGCGAGCCGGTCGAGCGGCCCGACGAGCGCCGCGACGGTCACCGCGAGCCCGAGCCCGAAGAGGGCGGCGCGATCCCAGCCTGCGATGTCCGCGCGGCCGCGCTGGCGCAGCCGCACCATTCCCTGCGCGAAGAGCAGCGCGGCCACGACGGCAAGCGCTACCGGCAGCACTACAACCCCAGGAGCTTCGCGATCACCATGCGCTGCACCTCGTTCGTGCCTTCCCCGATCTCGAGGATCTTCTGGTCACGGTACAGGCGCGAGATGGCGTACTCGTCCATGAAGCCGTAGCCGCCGTGGATCTGCAAGGCCGCGTTCACGACGCGGTTACTGAGCAGGCCGGTGTAGAGCTTCGCCTGCGCCGCCGCGAGCGCGAAGTCCTTCCCCTGGTCCTTCAGCCACGCCGCGCGGTGCACGAGCACGCGGCCGGCGTCGATCTCCGTCGCCATGTCGGCGAGCGCGAACTGCACCGCCTGGAACTCGGCGATCGGCTTGCCGAACTGGTGGCGCTCCTTCGCATAGGCGAGCGCGAGGTCGTACGCGCCCTGCGCGAGGCCGACGCCCATCGCGGCCACCGAAATGCGGCCGCCGTCGAGGATCTCGAGGAACTGGCGGAAGCCCTGGCCGCGCGCGCCGAGCAGGTTTCCTTCGGGCACTTCGCAGTCGCGGAAGGAGAGCTCGCGCGTGTCCGACGCGTGCCAGCCGAGCTTGTGCATCGGCGCCGAGATGTCGTAGCCGGGGATCCCGTTCGGGACGATGATGTTCGACACCTCATTCTCGCCCGTGAGCGCCGTGATGGTCACGCACGCGGTGATGTCGGTCCCGGCGTTGGTGATGAACATCTTCGAGCCGTTCACGATCCAGGCGCCGTCGCGCAGCTCGGCACGCGTGCGCGTCGCGCCCGCGTCCGATCCCGCATTCGCTTCGGTCAGCCCGAACGCTGCGAGCGCCTCGCCCGACGCCAGCCGCGGCAGCCACTCCTGCTTCTGCGCCTCGGTGCCGTACAGGTAGATCGGCATCGTGCCCAGCGACGTGTGCGCGGCGACGGTGATCGCCACCGACGAGTCGATCCGCGTCAGCTCCTCGACCGCGATCGCGTACGACACCGTGTCTGCGCCCGCGCCGCCGTACTCCTCGGGGATGGGGACGCCCATCAGCCCGAGCTCCGCCATCTCCGCGACGAGCTCGTATGGGAAGCGGGACTCGCGGTCGAGCTCGGCGGCGACCGGCGCGACCCGCGTCAAGGCGAAGTCGCGGACGGTGCGACGGAGAAGTTCCTGCTCCTCCGAGAGCTCGAAGTTCACGCGAGGCTCGTGGCCAGCTCGGCGATGAGTCGCACGCCGTAGCCGGTGCCGCCGGGCACGCGCAGGTAGTCGCCGCGCGAACGGTCGAGGAAGCCGGGTCCCGCCATGTCGACGTGTGCCCACGGGCCTTCGCCGGCGAACTCCTGCAGGAACTCGGCCGCGAGCGCGGGACTCGCTTCGCGCAAGGTCGAGCCATTCTTCATGTCCGCGTACGCGGAGTCGACGTAGCGCCGGTAGCGCGGATGGAGCGGGAACGGCCAGGTGAGGTCGCCGCTGCGCTCGCCGGCCGCGACGATGCGGTCGCGCCAATCGTCGTCGTTGGCGAAGAAGCCGGCGTACAGGTCGCCGAGGGCGATCGACATCGCGCCGGTCAGCGTTGCGAGGTCGATGACGTGCGTCGCGCCTTCGCGCCGTGCGTACCAGAGCGCGTCTGCGAGCACGAGGCGGCCCTCGGCGTCTGTGTTGATGATCTCGATCGTCTTGCCGTTTGCCGCGGTGAGGATGTCGCCCGGCCGGAACGCGTCGCCGCCGGGCATGTTCTCGGCCGCGGCGAGCACCGCGACGGCGCGCACCGGAAGACCGAGCGCCGCGATGGCGCCGATGCCGTGCAGCGTTCCGGCGCCGCCCGCCATGTCGCCCTTCATGGCGTCCATGCCGCCCGCCGGCTTGATGGAGATGCCGCCCGTGTCGAACGTGATCGACTTGCCGACGAGGCCGAGGACGAGGTCGGGATTCGTCGCCTGCGGCGGCTCGTAGCGGAGGACGACGAGCCTCGGCTCGTTGTGCGACGCGCGGCCGACGGCTGTGAGCGCCCCCATGCCGAGCTCGTCCATCTCCTTCGGGCCGAGGGCGATCGCGGTCAGGTGCTCATGCTCGTCCGCGAGCGCGGCCGCGCGCTGCGCGAGCGTCTCAGGATAGAGCTCGTTCGGCGGCATGTTGGCGAGATCGCGCGCGCGGTTCGTCCGCTCCGCGAGAAGCGCGGCCCGCTCTGCCGCGTCGCGGACGTCGGCGCTCTCGAGGACGATCCGCTCGATCGGCTTCGGCTTGCCGTCCTCCTTCGTCTTCCAGAGGCCCGGTGTGTAGCCGCCGATGATGGTGCCCTCGACGAGCGCGGCCGCCTGCTCCTCGAGCGAGAGGGGCAGCCGCTCGTCGAGCTGCCACGCGAGCGTTCCGCCCACGCGCGAGAGCTCGTGCGCCGCCGCCGCACCGGCGGTGCGCAACGCGTCCCGGTCGACGTCTTCGAGCTTGCCGACGCCGACTGCGACGACACGCATGCCGTCGCTGTGCAGCACGAGCGCTTCGCCGCGGTCCCCGCGCAGCTCGCCGGTGGCGGCGACCCCGGCAAAGCGCTCGTCGATGCCGTCGAGTGGTTGCGCGACCAGGACGGCGAGGGCGTCCGCCTTTGTCTGCCGCGGCGGGCCGATCTCGATCGTGACCCCCATGACCGCGGGTTAGAAGAGCTTCTGGAGCTTCATCGCAGCACCCATGTCGCCCTTGACCTTCAACTTGCCGGTCATGTACGCGCTCGTCGGGTTCTGCTCGCCGGCGATGATCTTCTCGAAGGTCTCCTGCGACGTGGCGATGGTCACGTCGGCGTCGCCGCCGCCCTCGGCGACGGTCACCGATCCGTTGTCGACGTCGACCTTCCACGTGCCTGCGCCCTCGATGTCGAAGACGTACGAGTTGGTCATGCCCGCCGTCTTCGACGCATCGGCGCGCGACGGGAGGTTCGCGAAGAAGTCCTGCACGGTCTCAGCCATGGACTGACCCTATCTACTCCTCCAATTCCACGAGGAGGGTTCCGCCGGCCACGCGGTTGCCCTCCGCGACGTGCACGGCCAGCACGGTGGCGTCGTACGGGGAGACGACCGGCGTCTCCATCTTCATCGCCTCGAGGACGACGAGCGGCTGGCGCGCGGTGACGCGGTCGCCCGCTGCGACGAGCACCTTGATCACCGTGCCGGGCATGGGGGCGGTGAGCGCGGACGTCTCTCCGGTGGGGCCGTGGTCGGCCGCGGTGTCGTCGGGCGGCGGGGCGGGCGGCGGCGCGGGGAGGTTGAGCCGCCACGGCTCGGCCCAGGCCGGCGCCGGAGCACGCGACGCCTGCGTGAGCGCCGGATGCTCGGTGAGGAAGGCGGTGGTGGCGCGGCCCGCGCGCACGACCGGATGCGCGACGAGCCAGCGCAGGAAGGGCAGGTTGGTGGTGACGCCGCCGACCTCCGTCTCGGCGAGCGCGTCGGCAAGACGGTCGAGCGCCTCGCCGCGCGTGGGCGCGTGCGCGATCAGCTTCGCGATCATCGGGTCGTACGAGGTGCCGATCTCGTCGCCCTCCGCGACGCCGGAGTCGACGCGGACGGAGCTTGGGAGAACGAGCCGGTCGATGCGGCCGGCCTGGGGCAGAAACGTGCGCGGGTCTTCCGCGTACAGCCGCACCTCCACCGCGTGGCCGTTCAGCTCGGGATGGACGTCGAGCGGCTCGCCGCGCGCGATCGCGAGCTGCGCACGCACGAGGTCGACGCCGGTGACGAGCTCGGTAACCGGATGCTCGACCTGGATGCGCGCGTTCAGCTCGAGGAAGAAGAACGCGCCGCCATCGAGGACGAACTCTGCGGTGCCGGCACTCTCGTACCCGATCGCGCGAGCGACCGCGACCGCGGCGTCGCTCATCGCTGCGCGCAACTCCGGGCCTACCGCCGGCGAGGGGGACTCCTCCAGCACCTTCTGGTGGCGGCGCTGCACCGAGCAGTCACGCTCGCCGAGCGCGACGACGGCGCCGTGGCGGTCGGCGAGCAGCTGGATCTCGACGTGGCGCGGCCGCTCGAGGTAGCGCTCGAAGAACACGGTGTCGTCGCCGAAGGCCGCCTTCGCCTCGCGCTGCGCCACCTCGACCGCCTCGTCCAGCTCCGGCGCAGTACGCACGACGCGCATGCCGCGCCCGCCGCCACCCGCGGCCGCCTTCACGACCAGCGGGAACCCGATCTCCTGCGCGGTTCCCGTCGGCAGTACCGGTACGCCGTTCGCACGCGCCGTCTCCTTCGCCGCCAGCTTGTCGCCGCCGGCACGCAACGCCACGGGCGGAGGACCGATCCACGTCAGGCCGGCCTCGAGCACCGCCTCGGCCAGCTCGGCGCTCTCGGCGAGGAAGCCGTAGCCGGGATGCACCGCATCCGCGCCCGCCTCGAGCGCGGCGCGGACGTGCTCGCCGGGGACGAGATACGACGCGATCTCGATCGTCGCATCCGCCGAGCGGGCGTGCAGCGAGCTGAGGTCGTCGGGGGCGGCGACCGCGACCGTCTCCAGCCCCTCCTCCGCGCACGCGCGGAAGACGCGCAGCGCGATCTCGCCGCGGTTCGCCACCAGGACCCGGTGCATGCCGTTAGTGTCGCAAGCATGGGTGTGCTGGAAGGCAAGGTGGCGGTGATCACCGGGGCGAGCCGCGGCATCGGCGCCGCCGTCGCGCGCGCGCTGGCGGTAGAAGGCGTCCACCTCGGGCTCGGCTCCCGCAGCGGCGACGACCTCGGCCTGAACGCGGTCGCGCGCCGGTGCGACGTTCGGAAGCGGGAGGACCTCGACCGCCTCGTCGCCGACACCATCGACACGTTCGGCCGGCTCGACATCCTCGTCGCGAACGCCGGCGTCGGCGCCTACGGCCCGTTCCTCGAGCTCACCGAGGCGCACGTCCAGGAGATGATCGACGTCAACCTCATGGGGACGATCCACTCGGTGCGCGCGGCGCTGCCGCAGCTGCTCGAGCGGGGCGAGGGCGACATCCTTGCGATCGCGTCGGTGGCCGGCCTGCGCGCGTTCCCGCACGAGTCGGTCTACAACGCATCGAAGTTCGGCCAGGTCGGCTTCATCCGCTCGCTCGACCACGAGCTGCGTGAGCAGGGGATCCGCTGCACGTGCATCTGCCCCGGCGGCGTGGCCACGGACTTCGCGCTCGACGACGACCGCGGCCGCTCGGAGGACGTGCTCACCGGAATGCTGACGCCGGAGGAGGTGGCCGACGTCGTCGTCTTCGCGCTCACGCGCCCGCGCGGCATGCGCATCCTCACGACGTCGTTCCGGCCGATGACCGAAGACTCTTGGGGGTAGAACCGGTCCGCTGGGGCCTGCTGTCGACGGCGCGCATCAATGCGGCCGTCATCCCCGGACTGAAGGAGTCGGAGGAGAGCGAGCTCGTCGCAGTCGCGAGCCGCACGGAGGAGTGCGCCGCCGAGTACGCGCACGAGTGGGGGATCCCCCGCGCGCACGGCTCCTACGAGGCGCTGCTCGAGGATCCGGATGTCGAGGCCGTGTACATCTCGCTCCCGAACGGGTTGCACGTGGAGTGGTCGGTGCGCGCGCTCGAGGTGGGCAAGCACGTCCTGTGCGAGAAGCCGATGGCGCGCCATCCAGCCGAGGTCGAGCGAGCGTTCGACGCCGCCGACCGGGCTGACCGCCTGTTGATGGAGGCGTTCATGTGGCGTCACCATCCGCAGACGGCGCGGTTGCTCGAGCTCGTGCGCGGCGGCGCGATCGGCGAGCTGCGATTCATCCGGGGGACGTTCACGTTCACCCTGGTGGACGACGAGGCCCGCCTCGATCCCGCGCTTGCCGGCGGCTCGCTCATGGACGTCGGCTGCTACTGCGTCAGCGGCTCGCGGCTGCTTGCCGGCGAGCCGGAGACTGCGATGGCTACGCAGGTGCTCGGAGAGACCGGCGTCGACCTCCGCGTCGCCGGCACGCTCGTCTTCCCGGGTGACGTGCTCGCGCAGCTCGACTGCGCCTACGACCTCCCCTCGCGGCAGGGGCTGGAGGTCGTCGGCTCCGAGGGGACGCTGCGCGTGCCGACCCCGTGGGGCGCGGACGAGCCGGGGATCGTGCTTCAGCGCGGGGACGACGTCGAGCGGGTCGCGATCGCCTCCGCCGACCGCTACCGATTGCAGTCGGACAACTTCAGCCGCGCGATCCGCGGGCTGGAGCCGCCGCTGCTCGGGCGCGAGGACGCGCTCGGGCAGGCGCGGACGATCGACGCGCTCTACCGCTCCGCCGAGACCGGCGAGCCGGTTAAGGTCGAGTCGTGAACCCGACGTTCATGCTCGGAGGCGAGCTCGAGGTGCGCCGTCTCGGCTTCGGCTCCATGCGCATCGTCGACGACCGCGAGGAAGGCGTGCGCGTCCTCCGGCGAGCCGTCGAGCTCGGCGTGAACTTCATCGACACCGCCGACATCTACGGCGCCGGCCGCAGCGAGGAGATCGTCGCGGAGGCGCTGCACCCGTATCCGGAAGGCCTCGTCATCACGACGAAGGGCGGCCTTGGCTGGGGACTGCAGGACCGCATCCGCGACGGCCGGCCCGAGCATCTGCGCGAGGCGTGTGACGCGAGCCTGCGCCGGCTGAGGCTCGAGCGCATCGACCTGTATCAGCTGCATCGCCACGATCCGGAGGTGCCGCTCGAGGAGTCGATCGGCGCGCTCGAGCAGCTCCGCGTCGAGGGCAAGATCCGGATGATCGGCGTCTCGAACTTCTCGGTGGAGCAGCTGCGGCGCGCGCAGTCGGTAACGCGCATCGTCTCGGTGCAGAACCAGTACAACCGCGGGCTGCTCACCTCCGACGACGTCGTCGACGTGTGCACGGAGGAGGGCATCGCGTTCATGCCGTGGGCGCCGCTCGGCGAGGGGCTGACGCGCGGGTCGGCCTACGAGCTTCGGTGGCTCCTCGATCGCTCGCCGGTGATCCTCTGCATTCCCGGCACCTCGAGCGTCGCGCATCTCGAAGAGAACATGCGCGCCGTCGCGTAGGAGGGTCTGGCGGAATAGTGGCTGTGTCGCAGATGGTGCGCTGGATCGGCGCGCTGCTGCGTCCTCGGTCGCGTCCGTAGTGAAACTACGAACGCGCCCTGCGTCCTTGCATCGCATCCGCCCAGCGCATCCCTGCGACGAGCACCATTCCGCCAGACCCTCCTAGCGCATCAGACTTCAGCCAGGCTGCCCGCGCGGATACGCGAGCGGTTTTCACGCCACCGTGTCAGCTCGTACGCGTGGAGCCCGATGCAGACGACGCACACGAGCGCCAGCGCGGTGATCGCCGCCACGTGCGTCGCCGCCAGCGTGAGGAGCGCGAACGCAACCATCGCGACGGGTCGGCCGCGACCGATGCCGTGCGTGATTCGCAAGCGGACCGCGACGAACGAGAACATGTACAGCGCGCAGCCGCAACAGAGCGCGACCGCGGGGACCCAATGGAGGTGCGCTCCGACGTGTTTCAGCGTCTCTCGCATCCCGAATGCGAAGAGACTGATTCCCGCAACCATCGGCAGATGCCCGTACGTATACGCATCGCGCGCGAGGGCGACCTGTTGCGCGCCGCTGTTGGCGGCGAGACGGTCTTGGACGGCGATCGACGCGTAATCGAAGTACGAGAGCCAGAACGACGACGAGACGAGGAAGCCGAGCAACGCCGCGGCGATCACGTCGCCCCCGAGATGCGTGCCTCGAGCGCCGAAGCCGATGGCGCCGAGAGACTCGCCGATGGCGATGATGACGATGAGGCTGTGACGCTCCGCGAAGTGCGCGGGCTGGATGCGCCAGCCCTCGACGCCGGCGATGATCGGGCCGAAGAAGCCGGCGAGGAACGCGACGCCCCAGAGCGCGGGCCGCGCACCCGAGGGAACGAACGCCGCCACGAGCACGAGCGCCGCGCCGGGCACGACCGTCCACGATGTCCGCAACACGGCGGCAAGCAGGTCGGGCTCGTGCTTGCTCACGATCGCGTACAGCCCCACGAAGGCGACCATCACGACGAAGAAGGCGCCACCGAACACGAAACGCTGCGCCCCGAAGGCCTCAGGGACCGCGAGTGCGGCGACGAACAGAGCGGCGGTCGCGCACAGCAGAACGCCGGTGACGAAGCCCGCCTCGACGTCGGCCGCATTCGTCAGCCACGCGTAGCTCGCCCACACCCACCACAGAGCCGCCAGCACGAGCAGGCCTCGACCGAGGCCGGCCCACGTCGGCTGCTCGAACCAGAGCGTCGTCACCTGCGTGAGCGCGAAGACGAATACGAGGTCGAAGAACAGCTCGATCGGCGAAACGCGATGCTCGGTCATCCGCGCCAGCTGGGCTTGCGCTTGTCGAGGAACGCACGCAGGCCTTCCTGGCCCTCGTCGCTCGTTCGCCGCGCCGCGATCCACTGTGCCGTCTCGGGGCCGTCCGGCCGCTCGCGCACGAGCCGCTTCGCCCAGCGGGCCGCCTGCGGTCCCGCTGAGAGGAGCTCGCCGACGACGCGGTCGACGGCCGCGTCGAGATCGTCCGCGACCTCGTGCACGAGGCCGATGCGGAGCGCCGTCTCGGCGTCGAAGCGCTCGCCGGTGACGAAATAGCGTCGCGCTGCGCCCGGCCCGATCTTCGTGAGCACGAACGGCGAGATGACCGCCGGGATGATCCCGAGCTTCACCTCCGAGAACGCGAACGACGCGTCGCGCGACGCAATCGCGATGTCGGCCGCAGCGACGAGGCCCGCGCCGCCGCCGAGCGCGTACCCCTGCACGCGCGCAACCACGGGCGCCAGGCAGCCGTCGATCGACTCCAGCATCTTCCGGAGCGCGTTGGCGTCGGCGACGTTCTCCTCCAGCGACAGGTCGGCGGAGGAGCGCATCCAGTCAACGTCGGCGCCGGCGGAGAAGCTCGGCCCGTCGCCGGCGAGCACGACTGCACGGGCGCGACCGGGGTCGACGAAGGCCTCCGCCAGCTCGGCGATGACCGCGGCGTCGAACGCGTTGCGCCGGTCGGGACGCGCCAGCGTGATGCGCAGCACCGGTCCGTCGCGTTCGATGCGGAGGTTCGCCACGATCCCAGAGCTTAGAGTGGCCCCATGTTGCACGGAGCCTTCGCCGCCGCCCTCACGCCGCTGCGCGGCGACAACACGCTCGACGAGGAGGCGTTCGCACCGTACGCCGAGTTCCTCGCCGCCGGCGGGCTGGACGGCGTGCTCGCGCTCGGGACGACGGGGGAGGGCTTGCTCTTCTCCGTTGCGGAGCGTCGCCGCGTCGCCGAGCTGTTCGTCGAGGCGGCGCGCGGGAATCTCCAGGTCGCCGTCAATGCGGGGGCGCAGACGACCGCCGAGACGGTCGAGCTCGCCGCGCACGCGGCCGAGGCGGGCGCCGACG
>DATCBD010000005.1:0-30323 GCA_036512155.1 Gaiellaceae bacterium
GCGCCGGCGTCGCTACGCACGGTTGCCGGGCCGGAGCCTCGCGAGGAGCAGATCCCGGCAACCGGACCGCCGCTGCCGCAGACGTCGGGGCTGAAGCTGCTGCGCCGCATCGCCGAGGGCGTCGACCCCGAGTCGAAGCCCGAGTTCGTTGCACTCGCGCGCGCGCGCGAGCTGGGGCCGGACGCCGTCATCGCCGCGGTGAAGGCGTCGCCGCTCCTCGGGCGTGGCGGCGCCGCGTTCCCGACCGGGCGCAAGTGGGAGGCGGTCGCGGGCCAGCCGGCGCGCCCGCACTATCTCGTGTGCAACGCGGACGAGTCGGAGCCGGGGACGTTCAAGGACCGCGTGATCATGGAGCAGGATCCGTTCGCGCTGATCGAGTCGATGGCGATTGGCATGTACGCGACGGGCTGCGAGAAAGGCTTCATCTACATCCGGGCCGAGTATCCGCTCGCGCAGAAGCGGATTCAGCATGCGATCGACGCGAGCGGCTTCGACATCGAGCTGCGCATCGGCGCGGGCGCGTACGTGTGCGGCGAGGAGACGGCGCTCTTCCAGTCCATCGAGGGCTTCCGCGGCGAGCCGCGCAACAAGCCGCCGTTCCCGGTCGAGGTCGGCCTGTTCGGGAAGCCGACGGTCGTGAACAACGTCGAGACGCTCGTGAACGTGCCGCACATCCTCCTCGGCGAGGACGCGCGCGACACGAGACTCTTCTGCCTCTCCGGCAACGTCGGGCGGCCGGGCCTGTACGAGGTCGAGCTCGGGACGTCCTTGCGCGAGCTGCTCGAGCTCGCCGAGGCGGAGCCGGCGAAAGCCGTCCTGCTCGGCGGCGCCGCGGGCTCGTTCCTGCGCCCCGACCAGCTCGACCTAGAGCTCTCATTCGATGCAGCGCGCGCGGCCGGCGTGACGCTCGGCTCCGGCGTCGTCATCGTCTTCGGTGAGAGCGCGGATCTCGTCTCCGCCGTCCTGCGCATCGCGGAGTTCTTCCGTGACGAGTCGTGCGGGCAGTGCGTCCCCTGCCGCGTCGGCACGGTGCGCCAGGAGGAGGCGTTGCACCGGCTGGCGTCGGGCAGGACGAACGGGAACGAGCTCGCCGTGCTCGCCGACCTGGAGCAGGTGATGCGCGACGCGTCCATCTGCGGCCTCGGCCAGACGGCCGCGAGCGCCGTCATCTCGGCCGTGAAGAATCTCGGAGTGCTGGCGTGATCGAGCTGACCGTCGACGGGAAAGCCGTGCAGGTCGAGGAGGGCTCGACGATCCTCGACGCCTGCCGGCGCGTGGAGATCGACACGCCCACGCTCTGTTACGGCGACACACTGACGCCGGTGAACGTCTGCCGCGTCTGCGTCGTCGAGCTCGAGGGCGCGCGCACGCTCGTGCCGTCCTGCTCACGCAAGGCCGAGGACGGCATGGTCGTGCACACCGACTCGGAGCGCGTGCGCACGAGCAGGCGGCTCGTGCTCGAGCTGCTCGGCTCGTCGGTGAACCTCTCCACCGCGCCGGAGGCGCTCGCGTACATCGAGCAGTACGACGCGGAGCCTGACCGCTTCGGCGCCGACTCGCTCACGGTCGCGCAGGCGGTGAAGGTCGACAACGACCTGTACGTGCGCGACTACTCGAAGTGCATCCTCTGTTACAAGTGCGTCGAGGCGTGCGGCGTAGACCACCAGAACACGTTCGCGATCGCCGTCGCGGGGCGCGGCTTCGGCGCGCACATCTCGACCGAGCTCGACGTGCCGCTGCCCGAGTCGGCCTGCGTGTACTGCGGCAACTGCATCGCCGTGTGCCCGACGGGCGCGCTGATGGCGACGAGCGAGTTCGAGCTCCGCGAGGCCGGCACCTGGAAGGAAGAAGAACAGGAGGAGGTCGACACCGTGTGTCCGTACTGCGGTGTCGGCTGCAACCTGACGATGCACGTGCAGGAGGGCCAGATCGTGAAGGTGACCTCGCCGGACGACCACGACGTCACGCTCGGGAACCTCTGCATCAAGGGCCGCTTCGGCTACCGCTACGTCCAGAACAAGTGACCGTCCAGGTTCTCTACTGGCAGGACGTGCCGTCGCTCGTGAAGGACGGTGACGCGAAGCGTCAGCTCCCCGAGTGGTTCCAGCAGGAGATCGACCGCCGCGCGATGGAGCAAGGCCTCGTCGGCAGCGACGCGTATCTCGAGCACTGGCACTGGGAAGAGGTCGAAGGAACGCTCGACGGAGTGGTCGCAGCACTCGAGCGCGAGATGCAGTGAGGTCGCTCCGCGCGATCACCGTGATCGGCTGCCACGCCGGAGGCGAGGTTGGCAACGTCGTCGTCGGCGGCGTGATCGCGCCGCCGGGCGGCTCGGTCTACGAGCGCATGCAGGCATTGCGCGCGGACGACTCGCTGCGCCGACTGCTCCTGCGCGAGCCACGCGGAAGCGTGGCCGTGCACGCGAACCTCATCGTCCCGTCGTTGCGCGACGACTGCGACGCCGGCTTCATCATCATGGAGCCGACCGAGTATCCGGCGATGTCGGGATCGAACACGATTTGCGTCGCGACCGTGCTCCTCGAGACCGGCATGGTCGAGCTGCGCGAGCCCGAGACGACGCTCCGCCTCGAGGCTCCCGCGGGCGTCGTCGAGGTGACTGCGCGGTGCCGCGACGGGCGCTGCGAGAGCGTCGAGCTGACGAACGTGCCGTGCTACGCCGACCGGCTCGACGCGCCGCTCGAGGTCGACGGCCTCGGCACGATCCAGGTCGACGTCGCGTTCGGCGGCATGTGGTACGCGATCGCCGACGCGGAGGCTCTCGGTTTCGCGCTCGAGCCGTCCGAGGCGCGCGAGCTCTCGCGTGTCGGCGAGCTGATCCGCGTCGCGGCGCGCGAGCAGCTGCCGTGCGTTCATCCGGAGAACCCGGACATCGCCGGTGTGAGCATCGTCCAGATCGCGGAGCCGTGGCACGGCGTCGGCGCGACCTCGAAGAACGCCGTCGTCGTCTCCCCCGGCCGGCTCGACCGGTCCGCGACCGGCACGGGACTGTCGGCGCGCATGGCCGCGCTGCACGCGCGGGGCGAGATGAGGCCGGGCGACGCGATGACGCACGCGTCCGTGATCGGCTCGAGCTTCGACGGGCGCATCGTGTCCGAGACGACCGTCGGCGGCCGCCCCGCGATCGTGCCGGCGATCCGCGGAAGCGCGTGGATCACCGGCACGTCCCAGGTCTTCGTCGACCCGGCCGATCCGTTCCCCGAGGGCTATCTGCTCTCGGACACGTGGCCGGGAGACGACCTCCAGCCTCATTGACCGTTCAGTGAGTACGCGACGATCTCGTTCAGCGGCTTCTTCGCGCCGCTCGGAGCTCCACTTGAGCTAACGAGTCCTGACTCCTCAGTGCACGGTGAATTTGCCCTGCATGCCCTGGGCCGCATGGCCGGGAACCGTGCAGAGATACCTGAAATGGCCGGCCTTCTTGAACACGACCTTGAGCTTGGCCGTCTTCCCCGGCTGGATCAGCGCCGTCTGCTTTCCGTCCACCTTGAAGTCGTGAGCGAGATGCCCGACGTTCTTGACGGTGAAGACGACGGTGGCGGGCTTGGCGATCGATGCCTTCGAGAGCTTGAAGAAGAACTCCCCCGCCTTGACAGTGATGGCCGTCGTCGCGCTCTGCTGCTGCGTCGCGGCTCCGGCACTCTCGACGGACACGATCCCGCCGAGGACGCACGCGGCCACAAACAGCGCAATGGCTTTTCTCATCGGCTACTCCCCCTCGTTGAATTGCACAACCACGGTATATGTTCACTGTGGGTACGTCGTGACCAAGCGCGGCGCTACTTGAGCCAGGGCCGAAGCATCTCGGTGATCGCCCGGCACCCGCGTAGGTCGCTGAGGCGGGCCTGGACAGTTCCGTCCGCGATCACGAGCAGCGCCGGCGTCGTCGTGATCCCGAAGCGCTCGGCGAGGTCCGCACGCTGGTCGACGTCGACGCGGACGAGCGTGAAGGTCTCGTGGTTGTGGCGGCGCTGCAACACCTGCGCGAGATAGCCGTCGGCGCGTCGCGACTGGCCGGAGCGCGGCGAGTAGAAGAACACGAGCTGCGGCGCGGAGGCCGCGACGGTCATGACATGCTCCTCGTCCACGGCGGGGCTCCTTCGGTTCGTCGCTCGATCAGCCGACCCGAGGACTCGGTCAGGAGCCGGGACCCGACCTTACCACTTGCGACTCGGGTCACCAGACGCGTTGAGGACTCTTTCTCGCCGAGCGGGGAACCCGTCCCGGCGGGTGGACATGGCAGCGGTCCAGCTTCTGTGCAGCGCGCGCGACCTCGTCCGGCGCGGCTGGACGCAGCACGCGGAAGGCCGCGACGCTCACGGAGCCGCGGTCGAGCCGTGGCATCCGACAGCGACGTCCTGGTCGCTGCTCGGCGCAGTCGTCGCTGCACTCGAAGCGCAGACGGACGGCGGGAAGGAGCTCCCGCTCGTCCAGCTGACCGATGCGCTGGACGCACTCGCCCTCTTCGTCGACTTCGACTCGCTCGCGGACTGGAACGACGAACCGGGCCGCACGCAGGGTGACGTGATCGCCGTCCTCGACACGGCGGCGGACACGGCGGCCCCACGACATCTCGACGCCTGACCGAGCTTCCAGGCACCATGTCCACATGCGGGGCAACGAGCGGCTGACGAGCTCGACCGGGCTCGTCCTGCTCGTTCTCCTGGGCGTGGAGACCCTGACGACGATCGCGCTCCGTTCGTTTCTGCCCGAGCACGTCTTTCTCGGGATGCTGCTGCTTCCGCCGGTCGCGCTCAAGCTCGGAACGACCGGCTGGAGGTTCGTGCGCTACTACACGGGCAACGAGACGTACGTGGCGGCCGGACCGCCGAGGATGCTGCTGCGGATGCTCGCACCGCTGCTCGTCGCGTCGACGCTGGCGTTGTTCGGAACCGGCGTCGCCATGATCGTCGTCGGACACCGAGGTGGACAGTTGCGCACGCTGCACACGTTCAGCTTCGTCGCGTGGGGCGTGCTCATCGCCATACACGTGCTCGCGTATCTCAAGCGGGTGTTCCACGACGGCGTCGCGGACTGGCGGGGCAACGCCTCGGAGGTCGTCGCCGGCGTCGGTACGCGGCGCGCGGTGCTCGTCGGCTCGATCCTCGCCGGCGTCGTCCTCGCGCTCGCGACCTACAGCCCCCAACAGACGGTCCTCCACCACGGCGGACACGGACACGACCATCACGAAGGCGCGCCGGCCTACAGCAGGGCCAGCACCGCGTCGCCGTAGCGCTCGAGCTTCGCCGGCCCGACGCCGGCGATCTGCGACAGCTCGCCGATCGACGTCGGCTGTGCGTCGGCAATGGCATGCAAGACGGTGTCGTGGAAGACGACATACGGCGGCACGCCGTCCTCGCGCGCGCGCTCGAGGCGCCACGCGCGAAGCCGCTCGGCGGTCGGCGTCCACTCCTGCTTGCTTCGCACGGCGCCTTCTGCAGGCGCATGACCGAGCTCGGCGACGAACCGCGAGCGCTTCCCCGACCAGGAAAGCCACAGCGTGCGCTTCGCGCGCGTCATGCCGACATAGAGCAGCCGGCGCTCCTCGTCGATCTCCGCCGGCGTGCGCGCCTGCCGCGACGGGAGCTCCTTCTCCTCGAGCCGGGGAAGGAAGACCGCGTCGAACTCGAGCCCCTTGGCCCGGTGCAGCGTAAGCAGATTGACGCCGCGCGCGCCGTCGCCCCCGGGATCGAAGCGACGACGAAGGTCTGCGACGAACGCCGCCGCGTCGCCTTCGAACGCAGCAGCGAGCGCGACGAGTCGCGCGAGGTCGTTCTGTCGCACGAGCTCGCGCTCGCCGAGCTTGTCCGGCAGCTGCTCGAGCCAGCCGGATTCGACGGCAGCGGAGCGCACGGCGTCGGTGGCCTCGCGGTCATCGCGCTCGAGCCGCCGCATGAGCCTGCGCGCCGCGTCGCGATCGAGCAGCGACGACCCTTGGAAGGGGATGCCGGCCTCGTGCAGCACCTCTTCGAAGTCGGTCAGGCGCGCGTTGGTGCGGCAGAGGATCGCGATCTCCTCCAGCGGCGGCGGTGCCGCGCGGATCACCTCGACGAGGGCCGCACTCTCGTCCGCAGGCGAGGCGAAGGCGGCGACGACAGGCTCGAGGCCGTCGACGAGCGTCGGACGCAGCACCTTCTCCGCGCCGCCGAGCCGGGGAACAAGCCTGTTCGCGAGCGCGAGCACCTGCGGCGTCGAGCGGTAGTTCTCCTCGAGCCGCACGACGGTCGCGTGCGGGAAGCGCGCGGGAACGCCGAGCAGGTGCTCCGGCCCTGCGCCGGTGAAGGCGTAGATCGATTGGTAGTCGTCGCCGACGACGCAGAGATCGTCGCGGTCGCCGAGCCACAGATCGAGGAGCGCTTGCTGCAGCAGGTTGACGTCCTGGTACTCGTCGACGGTGAACGCGCGGTACTGCGCACGGAACGTCGCCGCAGCACGATCGTCGTTCTCGAACACGCGCACGGCGCGCTCGAGCAGGTCCTCGAAGTCGAGGAGACCGTCGGCTTCCTTGCGCCGCTCGTAGTCGACGTAAACGCGCGCCATCAGGTCGGCCGGGATCGGCGGCTCCCGGTCCTCGGCGGCGTCGAGGTAGCGCTCAGGCCCGATACGGCGGTTCTTCGCCCATTCGATCTCGGCTGCGAGGTCGCCGGCCGGCCGGAACTTGTACGGCGCGCGCAGACGGTTGCCGATCTGGCGCAGCAGCAGGGCCTTGGACGGCAGGATGCGCCCGAGCTCGCCGGGCGCGAAGTGCCGCAACTGCCGGAGCGCGGCCGAGTGGAAGGTTCCCGCGCGGACGCGCGTCACGCCAAGCGCGGCAAGCCGTGTGCGGAGCTCGCCCCCGGCCTTGTCCGTGAACGTGACCGCCATGATCTGTGTCGGGTCGAACGCGCCGGCGGCGACCTGGTAAGCGATGCGGCGCGTGATCGTCGTGGTCTTGCCCGTTCCGGCGCCCGCAAGGATGCAGACCGGGCCGCGGACCGCCTCGGCCGCGCGCCGCTGCTCGGGGTTCAGGTCTGCGAGCGGGTCCACCGAGTCACCGTAGCGGTGCCTCCTGACGTGAAGGTCACGCCCCCTATACGCGCGCTGCGAAGTGGTCTCGCATCCCGACGAGGTCGCACGACTCGTGAAGACGGCCGCGGAAGCGCTCTCGGCCTTAGAGCCGGCGCGCGCCTGAGCCGAGGCGGCACGCGCGCAACCGGTAGCGTCCATCCTCACGTCAACCCCGGGCAGGCCCGAGGAGACAGACATGATCGGTGAGAAGGTCCAGCACTTCCAAGGCAAGGGCACAGACCTCAACGACCTTCAGGCGAAGATCGTCAGCCACTTGCAGTCGGAAGGCTTCACGGTGCAGACGTCGGCGTCCAGTCCGCAGGGCAATGTGATCCAGGCAAAGAAGGGCGGCTTCCTCGACAAGGTCATCGCCGCCGATCGCGCGCTTTCGATCTCTATCTCCGGCGATTCCAACGACTTCACCGTCAAGATCGGTATCGGCAAATGGCTCGAGCACCTCGGCGTCGCCGCGTTCGAGACGCTGCTGCTCTCGGACCTGTTCCTCGTCGTCGATGTGGCCGAGACCGCATGGAACCTCGAGATCGAGAACAAGCTCGCCAAGGAGATCGAGTCACTCGTCGGCTAAGCGTGAAACGCTTCGAGACGCCCGGCCTCGTCCTCGAGCTCGCGCCGCGACGCGCGTGACAGCGGCGCGAACGGTTCCGGCACGACGCGACCGCCCTCGAAGCGCCAGATGCCGGCGACGAACCCGTCGACGAGAAACGTCGGTGCGACGTCGCCGTTCGCGCCGATGATCGTCTTCCGGTATTGCTCCGGGAGCACGCGTGTCCGGTCCGCGAACCCGAGCAGGACGTTGTCCCACTTCGGCAGGAAGCGCACGGGCGCGGGAACATCTGGCTCCGGCAGGGGCGCGCGCGGGACGTCGAGGAGCTCGCGACCGCGTTCGTCGCGGAAGCGGCGCAGCTCGAGCTGCTCGAGCGCCGCCTTGAGCTCGGGTACGTGCATCATGCTCCAGGCGCCCATGTCGCGAAGCGTTGCCGGACCGAACGCCGCGAGGTAGCGGCGCAGGATCTCGGCGCGCGCCTCGACCGGGATGTGCAGCTCCGGCTCGTCGACCGCGACGTAGCGTCCTTCGGGTCGACCGTTCCAGAGCGCGGTCTCGTGGTGGTGCAGGAGATGGGCGCGCACGCGCGAGGCGCGCCAGGCGCGGCGCGCGTCGAGGCCGGTGAGGCCGTGCTCGCGTTCGAGATGTGCAAGCGCTTCCCTGGTGGTCACGGGGCCTGCCGAAGCGAGCGCTCGCACGGTCGGGGCGAGGCGCTTCGCGACGGCGGTCTCCCACGGGAAGTTCGTCTCGCTGAGCGCCGCGCGGAGAAGCGCGTAGTCGCGCCGCGTGACGAGGTGCAGCGTCTGCCGCATCACGGTCGCCTTGACGACGGCGCCGCTTGCGAGCTCGCGCTCGAGCGTGGCGGGACGGAAGCTCGTCGTGCGCGTCCAGATGCCGACGTACGGCGCCGGCGGCCACTGCGCCTGCATCCCGACCAGTCGCTCGATCACCACCGCCGGCGAGAGCCGCTTCCGCTCCAACAGGAGCTGGCGCGCGAGCGTCGCGCGATTCAGCTCGCGCAGCGTGAGCGTCCGCTCGGACACCATGCCTCTCTCCTTGGGTCGCTTGACGCGATTCTCTCGCGCTGTGGGAGTATGTGCGGCACTTGAGCCTCGAACTCTTCGATCTTCATGACCGCGTCGCGATCGTCACCGGGTCCGGTAGAGGCCTCGGGAAAGCGATTGCTCTGGGGCTCGCCGACGCAGGCGCCTCGGTGGTCGTTTGCGCCCGGCACACCGACGAGGTCGAAGAGACGGCCGCCGCGATCAAGGCAGCCGGAGGCTCGGCGCATCCCACGCACGTCGACACGAGCGACCGCGAGAGCTGTCGCCAACTCGTCGAGGCGGCCGTCAAAGCCTTCGGGAAGGTCGACATCCTCGTGAACAACGCCGGCATCGACATCATCGAGCCGGCCGAAGACGTGAGCGAGGAGGACTGGGACACGATCATCGGCATCAATCTGAGCGGCTACTTCCACTGCTCCCAGTTCGCTGCGCAGCAGATGCTCGCGCAGGGCAGCGGCGGGTCGATCGTCAACAACTCGTCCATCGCATCCGCGGTCGGCATCCGGGGGCTGGTCGCGTACAGCGCAGCGAAAGGCGGCGTCAACCAGCTGACCCGCGTGATGGCCGTCGAGTGGGCGACGCGCCGCATTCGTGTCAACGCATTTGCGCCCGGCTACTTCGACAACGTCATGCGCGACGCCACCACGACGCACGCCGACCCCGAAAAGCAGCGCCAGGTGATCGAGTTCACGCCCATGGCTCGACGCGGTCGCGTGGACGAACTGGTCGGGCCGGTGATCTTTCTCGCCTCCGATGCCTCGTCGTACGTGACGGGCGCCGTGCTCTTCGTCGACGGCGGCTACACGGCGATGTGATGGACGCACCCGTTCTCGACTACCTGCGGAGGTACAACTTCAAGAAGGTCCAGCTCGTCAACGATTCGGCGACGGGACTCCGCGGCGTGATCGCAATCCACTCGACCGCGCTCGGCCCGGCGACGGGCGGCCTGCGCATGTGGACGTACGAGAACGAGCAGGCGGCGATCCTCGACGCCTTGCGCCTCGCCCGGGGCATGACGTACAAGTACGCCGCGGCCGGCCTCGACCTCGGCGGCGGCAAGGCGGTCATCATCGGCGACCCGGCGAAGGACAAGAGCGAGGCCCTCCTGCGCGCAATGGGCCGCTTCATTGACCAGCTCGGCGGTGAGTACATCACCGGCGAGGACGTCGGCACGACGCTCGACGACATGGAAGTGATCTTCAGCGAGACGGATCACGTCGTCACGCTGCCTGTGCACTGCGGCGGCGCGGGCGACATCTCGCCGGCAACCGCGCTCGGCACCATCGAGGCGATGCGCGCCTGCGCCGAGCGGGTCTGGGGCTCGCCGGACCTGCGCGGCCGCAGCGTTGCGCTGCAGGGGCTCGGCGTGGTCGGCTCGAAGGCGCTCGGGCTGCTCGCGGAGGCGGGCGCGAAGGTCGTCGTGACCGACATCGACCCCGCGAAGGTGCAGTGGGCCAAGGACACGTACGGCGTGGAAGCCGTCGCGCCGGACGCGATCTACGCGTGCGACGTCGACATCTTCGCCCCGTACGCGCTCGGCGGGATCGTCAACGACGACACGCTCGCGCAGTTCAAGGTCAAGGTGGTCGCCGGCGCCGCGAACAACATGCTGGCGGAGGAACGACACGGCGACGAGCTCGAACGCCGCGGCATCGTCTACGCCGTCGACTACGTCGCCAACTCGGGCGGAACGATCTACGACACCGATCGGCTACGGAAGGGCGGCTTCCAGCCGGAGCGGGCGATGGCGAAGGTGCGCGAGATCTACGCCCGGACGCATGAGGTCTTCGCGATCGCCGAGCGCGACGGGATCCCGTGCTACCAGGCGGCGGACCGGCTGGCGGAGGCCAGGATCGCCGCGCTCACCGCCGTCAAGCTGCTCGGCTGAGTACCTACACCTATCTCGACGCGATTCACGACGGCCTCGCCGACGCGATGCGCAGCGACGAGCGCGTATTCCTGCTCGGCGAGGACATCGGCCACTACGGCGGCGCGTTCGGTGTCACCGCCGGGTTGTTCGAGAAGTTCGGCGCGGATCGCGTGCTGGACACGCCGATCGCGGAGGAGGGATTCGTCGGCGCCGCGATCGGCGCAGCCTGGCAGGGTGAGCGTCCAGTCGTCGAGCTGCAGTTCGCCGATTTCGCCAGCTGCCCCTTCGACATGATCGTGACTGTCGCCGCGAAGACGCACTGGCGCTCGGGAATCGCGGTGCCGATCGTCATCCGCGCGCCGAACGGAGGCGGCGTGCGCGGCGGGCCGTTCCACGCGTCTTCACCCGAGGGATGGTTCGTCGGCGTGCCGGGGTTGAAGGTCGTCTGCCCCGGGACGATCGAGGACGCGTACGG
Organism: Gaiellaceae bacterium; assembly: GCA_036512155.1. Lineage (GTDB taxonomy): Bacteria > Actinomycetota > Thermoleophilia > Gaiellales > Gaiellaceae > Palsa-739. The sequence continues at coordinate 11,040 of DATCBD010000005.1, forward strand.
GCTTCTACGGAGCGCAATCGAGGACGACGACCCGGTGCTGTTCTTCGAGCACAAGGGGCTCTACCGGCGGCTGAAAGGCTCGAGACCACCGGAGGAGACACGGACCCCGATCGGGCGTGCGCGGATCGTGCGCGGCGGCTCCGCCGCGACGGTCATCACCTATGGGTCCGGCGTCGAGCTCGCGCTCGGCCTCGAGCACGACGTCGAAGTCCTCGATCTGCGCACGCTGTGGCCGTTCGACCGTGAAGCGGTACTGGAATCGGTCGGCCGGACATCCCGCGCGCTCGTGCTGCAGGAGGCCGCTCGCTCGTCCGGTGTCGCCGGTCACATCCTCGCGCTCCTCGCCACGGAGGGCTTCGAGCTCCTCGACGCGCCGCCGGCCGTGCTCGCGCCGCCGGACACTCCCGTTCCGTTCGCGCCCGAGCTCGAGGATGCGTACCTCCCGTCCGCGCACACGCTCAACGCCGCGATCGAGGACCTTCTTGCCTACTGACACGCGTCTCGAGCTCTTCCGGCTGATGCTCCTGCAACGGACGTTCGAGGAACGAACCTGGGCGCTCTATCGGCAGGGGCGGATCAGCGGGTCGATGTACGACGGCCTCGGACAGGAGGCGGTCGCAGCCGCCGCCGGGCTCGCGCTGGAGGACGGCGACGTCGTCGCACCGCTCAACCGCGAGCTCGCCACGCACTTCGCGCGCGGCGTCACGGTCGCCGACGCCTTCCGCAACTTCCTCGGCCGTGGCGACGGCCCGACGTTCGGCCGCGACGGGAACATGCACTTCGGTGCGCCTGCGCGCGGCGTCTTCCCGCTCGTGTCGATGCTCGGCAACCTCTGCCCCGTCGTCGTCGGCGCCGCGCTCGCGTTCAAGCGGCGCGGAGAGCCGCGCGTGGCGCTGACGTTTCTCGGCGAGGGAGCGTTCTCGGTCGGCGATACCCACGAGGGCCTCAACCTCGCCGCCGTCTGGCACGTGCCGGCGGTCTTCATCCTGCAGTCGAACGGTTACTCGTACTCGACGCCGAGCTCCGCGCAGATGGTGAACACGAATCTCGCTGAACGGATTCAGGGAGGCTGGTCGATCCCCGCCGTGCGCGTCGACGGAACGGATGCGATGATCGCATTCGATGCGATCAAGGCTGCAGTCGAGCGAGCGCGGGCCGGTGAAGGTCCGCAGGCGGTGGAGTGCGTCACGCTTCGCGGCCATGGACACGCTGCGCACGACGACGCCTCGTACGTGCCCGCGGAGCTTCGAGCGTCGTTCGCCGGCCGCGACCCGATCGAGCTCCTCGAGGCGCAGATCGGTCCGGGAGCCGCGGTGGTCAGGCATGCGGTCGTGGAAGAGATCAGTGCTGCGCTCGCCGAGGCCGAAGCGTCCCCTGCGCCCGATCCTGCCGCGATGGAACACGGCATCTACGCCAACCCGCTCTAGAGAGCGAGCAGCGCGCGGATACGATCGGCGCGCTCGAGTGCCTCATCCGGGTGCAGCGGATCGGTGAGCCACGGTGCTACTTCCGCGACAGCGTCGCGCGCACGCTCGGTGAATGTCACCGTGCCGTCGGCCGCGATCGAGTCGACGCCGTCGTTGCGGCCGATCGAGGACTGCCATGCAGAGACCTCGTCGAGATCCTGACCGGGCGGAAGGTCGAGCGCGATCGTTCCCTCGTCGATGACGACGGGGTAGCCACCTGGTAAGCCAAGCGGCGCCGGTGCGGAGAGCCGCATCGTGCTTGCACCGGGCAGAAGCGCTTCGACCACGCGAACGCAGGCGGCCGCAGTGACCTGGTTGTAGACGACGCCTGACGCATAGGGATGACCGAGGTAAGCGAGGTGATCCGCCCGCTCGCCTTCCTCACCGAGAAACACGCGCACGCGGTCGTCGGGGTCGGCGGGAGGCTCCGCCCGCATCACGGGATACACCTGGTTGTGATGGCCGATGACGCGAACGAGCGGAAGCTTGGCATCCGAGCCGAGCTCGGCGCGAAGTGCGCCGCGGACACGCAGCAGCTGCATCGTCACGTTGCCCAGACCGATCGTCGGCGCGAGACCGAGACGGTCGAGGATCCCGTTGGTTACGTCCGGATACGAGAGGTTCGCGACAGGCCCCGCGAAACCCGTCGCGCGGACGGCGCCCATCACCGCGTGGACGACCGGCAGCTGCATCGGCAGCGTGACGGCCAGCCCCGCCGCCGCGAACGCGCGGGCAATGTCGTCCGTACGATCGACGAGCGCCCACGGCGACATCAGCGAGGCGCACTGGACGATCACGTCCGGATTGCCGTTGGCGAGGAGCGCTTCGACCGCTGACTGGTCTGTGCAGTCGGCGACGATGAAACGCGCCGCGACGTCCGTGGTCGACCGCACCATGCCGACGGCATCCTCACCGGCGGCGGCCGGCACTCCGGCGAGCACGAGCTCGTGGACGTCCGGCGTGCATGCGATCCCCGCCATGATCCGGGCACCCATGTCGCCGGGGCCGATGACGAGAACGCGGGCCACGCAGTGAGCGTAACTAGGAAGGTAATGGGCGGTACTGGCCTAGAACGTGGCTGCAAAACGGCCATTTGAAGTACATCGGGTGCGCACCGGGGTGGGCACCGGTCGATCATGCTCGCACAAGACCAGGTCAGCTCGGCGTGAACAGGCCGTACTCGTCGTCTCCGATCCAGCTGCGTGCGGTCGGGCCGGCCCTTGTCCGCTCTCCGCTCCGTAGCCCTTTGGTCACCCCTCCCGTAACAAAGCGTGAGCCGACGGACAGACAACGGTTTCCTAAACCGTGTGCGCCCGTTCGATCCGGCCCGGGGGCACTAACTGGCACGAAATTCCGTTTCCGCATCGCGTCAACGTAAGCGTCCCGCCCGACAGCGGCGCGCGAGCGGCGACGCCGGATGAGGGTCGCGAAAGATCAGAAGAAGGACAGCTAGGCCGTCGTCGTAGTTAGATCGCTTCGACCTTGAGAAATCCCATGTACTCGCTTGGGTTCTCCTCGGTCGGCACGACGTCTAGAACCCGAAACTTGCGCCCATCGCTTGCCGAGATTGTCTCGCCGGGCTGGATCATTACCGCGTACTGAACCTCGCCAGTCTCAGAGCCGTCCTCGAGAAAGAAGCGGTACCGAAAGAGCATCGTTCCTCCGTTCCCGGGGCAGCTACAGAGAACTTACCGCCCTTCCGGGGGACGCGCCAAACCAAAGTCCTCCCAGTCCGGTGTCTGACTGCTCGTTCAGGAGAAAGGTTCGCGGCTGCCCGGATCGCGCGGGCAGCCCTTCCGGCCAGGCCCCAAGGGGTCGATCTTGCTGGCGTCCAAACGGCTAGTCGTTGAGGCTGATTGTCGGGATCGGGTCCGGGAGCCGGCTTTCTGTCTTCAGCGGGACGACCGCTGTTCCGACGGCGAAGAACTCGATCACGTGTGATCCCCAGCCGTGCGAGCGTTCTTGGAGCTGCACGCCGACGATTCCTTCGGCCTGGAGTTCTTCTGCCTCTTTCTGCATGCGTTCCATCGCGAGCTCGCGGGCGTCGTACAAGGCCTGGGTGAAGTTCGGCATTTCGACGTTTTGGCCCACCTGCCGCATCGCCGCCATCATCCCTTGATGGGCGACGTGGTAGACGCATGAGCCCATGACGAGCCCGACCGGCCGGTGGCCAGAAGCGAGTAGCGTCCAGAAGTCCTGTCCGGAGAGGTCGCTTGTGAACGGTCGGCCGTTGGGTGCACGGTGCAGCTCGCCCTCGTGGTGTTTCACCGCTGTACCGATCGCGATGAACTCTGCGAGGTGCTCACCCCATTCGTAACGGCCGATGTCGAGGCGTACACCGACGATCCCGTCCGCGCCAAGTTGATCGGCTTCTTCTTCCATGCGCGTCATCGCGAGCTCGCGTGCCTCGTACATCGCCTGCGAGAGGACTGCCATCTCCATTGACTGCTTCCAGTTCGACTGCTGGTAGCCGATGTGGTAGATCGAGCTGCCGATGACAAGCCCGAGCGGGTCGAAGCCGGCCTGCTTGACGAGCAGGAACTCGTTCACAGACAGGTCGGAGGTGAAGAAGCCGCCTTTCAGCTGGGCGAGACGCTCCCGCCCGTGCTCTGGCACGCCTTCGGTTGAGGTCGGGTCGTAGCTCATTGGTTGCCTCCTAGGAGGTGGGGTCGAGGAGTGTCCCTGCTCAGGTCGAGCCGCGGGGAGACCTCGAGCTCGCGGCCGTCGATTGTGCGCTCGGCGATCGCCGTCCCGAGGACGTGAAAGGTGATGACAAGGTCTTTGCGGCCCGACCCTGCGCCGGCCTCGCGCTGCTCGATGTGATGGGCGATCGAAACACCAACGACGCCGGCGGCGCCTTGCTGGCGCGCCTCGGCACTCATGCGACCGAGCGCGGTCTCGCGCGCGTCGTAGACGCCGCGCGTGAAGTCCTGCAGCTCTTGGTTCGCCCAGCTCGCATACATGCCCGACTGCGCCTGCTGGGTCGCCCAGCCCGCAACGATGTAATGGACCGTTGAGGCGCCGACGACACCGACGGGGCGGTAGCCGGCTTGCCATAGCTTCCAGTAATCCTGTCCGGACAGGTCGGTCAGCGCGAGGCGCTCAGCCCGCTCGGCCGCATCGAGCCGAACAGCGGTGCCGACAGCGACGTACTCGATCGCTCCGGCGGCCCAGTCATGGCTGCCGACCGTGAGCCGCACGCCGACGACGGCGTCTGCCCCGACGAGCGTCGCTTCCTGCTCGAGCCGCGCGAACGCGCGCATCCGCGCGGTGTTCCAAGCCTCCGAAACAACGGTCAGCTCCTGCGAAATCCCGCCTGCCTGCATGCCGAACCCACCCGGACGCTGCTGCCAGCCGACGTGATAGATCGAGCTTCCCATCACCTGCGCGAGCGGCCGCAACCCGATCGCGTGCACAAGCGCGAACTCGCCAACAGACAGATCGGACGTGAATAGACCGCCACCCGTCTTGCCGATCTCGCCCAGCCGCTGCTGCGCCCGCAACGGCAGCTCGCCCCGCTCGAGCGCCTCCAGAGATGCCGACTGATCGACTGCCGCCTGCTCCCGCGCCTCACGGTCGTCCGTGCCGCCGCGGCGGAAGAGCGGCACAGGCGCTATCCCCGCAATAGCTGGTCGAGTGCTACACGCGACTGCTCGCTTGCTTCGGCTTCAACCGCAAGCTCGCGGCCGAGAGCCTCAAGCCAACTGTTGAGCGGCAACTCCTCTGTCTTCAACACCACACCGCGCACCGCCTTTGCGCAGCGCGTTTCCAACACACCATTTCTCGCGACAACGCTGTACCGGTTGTCCCCCAGCGCGACCTCGACGCGGGCGACACGCTTCTCCTTCGAAAACCGCCGCAGCGCGCGACGCTCAACGACCACCCGACCCGGCAGCGCCCGCTCGAACTTCTCCGCAAGCACCTCGACAAAGACGTTCAGATCGCTGCCCGACGACCGAAGCGACGCGGCGAGCAACTCGAACTCGCCACCATTCCGGACCTCTATCGAATCGGCCACCCAACAAGCCTAGACGCCCGCCCACCGCTCCGCGGCCACCCCCGCCGCAAGTGCATGCGCAATTTGCCTCTCCTCTCCCCGGACGAAGCGTCCGACCAAAAGTGGGCTGCGATTGCCCGTGGCGACTCCTATTTGAAGGGCACGGTGACCGACCCTGGCAGACGGCGGTAAACGGCGAAGAAGTCGCGGTCGTCGGGGACGAGATAGCGCGTAGCAGGTTGCATGACGTTGGGGACGACCTTGGTCGGGACGAGACCGCTGTCGTGTCTGTAGGTGATGAGACTCGGCCACTCGGGGTTGATGTCGAACTGCATCGCCTGTACTGCGCCGGCGCGCTGGAGGATCTGGGCGAGCGTGACCACTGTCTGATCGTTTGCGGCTGCGTAGATGACGTTGCCACGCCGGTCGATGCCGACGCCGGTGCGCCACACGCGCACCGCGTTGCCCAGCGTCGCGCCCCACTGGGAGCTGTCGTTCAAGGCGGGGCTGAGCTTTCCGTTCACGATGATCGGCGGCAGGCTCTGCCGCGCGAACGCGACGTCGGCACCCACGTTGGGACCGCCGGTCCAGGTCTTTATCTGGAGCCGGCCGTCGCGGTACCCGATGAGCGTTGCGAGGCCGTCCTTGAGCGGTTCGTATGTGCGTCCGTTGATTGCTGAGCCGTTCCGTCCGTCGATGTAGGTGAAGCCGCCGTTGAACGTCGCAAAGAGTCGCCAGCGCTGGCCGTACGGCACCGACATGGGCCCGCGGATGGGCGCGCTCGGCGGCTCGTAGCGCCCGGGGTAGAAGGCAAGTGCGGTGCGCGTGTGGTCGAACCAGGCGACGTAGGCGACGATTTGCGGGTAGTCGAGCTCCGTGCGAAAGGTCGTGACGAGCACGGGCGGCCGGCCGCGGACGAAGGCGCCGATGCCTTGCCAGACGCCTTCGCCGGGCAACGGGCGAGCGAAGACGGGCTTGATCCTCCGCGGCCACATCGCTGCGTGCGCTCGAGGTCGCGGGACAGCGCTGGCGGACGCTGTTCCGACCCGGGGTAGCGCCGTCAGCTGCGGTCCGCCCTTCTTCGGCTTGTTCCAGGTGTAGTAGATGCGCTCGGCCTCGTCGACGAGCCAGTTGCCGTGATGGGTCCGGAGCCACTCGACACTGCGCACTCCGAGGGGAAGGCTCGACGGCAGGAGCATCGTCGACGTATAGGAGTAGAGAGCCGGTGAGAGGAGCACGAGCACGCCGACAGTGATTCCGAGCCGCGTACGTCGCCGACGACGTCTGGACGCTGCAGCCTCGCGTCGAACGTGGCGCGTGTCGACGGGGCCCGATGCTCCGGAGACAGGAGTCGACTCGGCCACATCGGGCGGCACGCTCACCGCCCGAACGTAAGCCACACGGCTGGGAAAGTGCTGAGCGTTACGAGGCTACGGATCTGCGACGAGCCGTGTCAGACCGGCGACGCGCGCCGCTCGCTCGAAGACGGCGAGCGAGCGGCCTTTCTCGTAGTGGTCCAGGAATGCGATCGTCGTCCGCTCGACGATTCCGAGCTGCGGCTGCTCGTCTGTGTACGGCGGAAGGTGAGTCGCGCCGACGAGCCAAAGCAGAAACTTCGGCCGCGGGGCGAGCCCGAAGAACGTCGACGTCGTCGCCGGCGCGTTGAGCGTGTCGGCCGTCCCCTGCACAGCCAGGAGCGGCGGGCCGCGGCGCGGGAACGAACCCATCCCTCCGAGCCTCGCTCCCGAGAGGACGACCGCCGCATCCACACGCCTGTCGCGAAAGCGACTGTCGTACGCAACGGCGAGAGCCGTCACTCCACCGTCGGACTGGCCGCCGACCGCGACGCGCGCTGGATTGATCTTCCCGGCCAGGACGCCCGCCGAGCGCCTGCTCATCGCGAGCAGCCTCGTGATGACGAGACTGACGTCCCTGGGCTGATTGATGATGTCGGCTTCCCTCGGGCCGCCAGGCGCGCGTGCGTTTGTGAGTGGGAACACCGGCGCCGCGACGACGTAACCGGCTGCGGCCCACGCGTTCAACAGCCCCGTGTAGGACGCCGGCGTGAGCGCAAAGCCGTGCGCGAACACGATCAGCGGGTGAAGGCCCGCCGCCGACGGATACCGGACGACGGTCCGGAGCACACGCGGCACGCGCTTCCCATCCGGCAGCACGATCGTGCGCGACCGGTCGACGAACTCGAAGACACGAACCTGCGCAGCCGGCCCGTGCGCCTGCGCGGCAGCCACCGTAACGACACCGGCACCGAGGGCACAGAACCGGGCGCATCTCCCACGCGTCAGCAGTCTTTTGATGGAACTACTCGCCGCCTTCATCCGGGCGGACGACCTGGGCGCGCCAGCGGGAATCAGAGCAAGGGCCAACGTGGGGCACGCATCGACGGCGCGGCGCGCGTGTCGTTCTTCGTTGGAGCCGACGGGTGTGTGGTCGATGATCGGGAAACCCCAGTCGTCGAGAGTGATCCGCTCAGGAAAGAGCTCTGCGCAGAGCCCGTGCCCGTCGCAGACGATCGGGTTCACGCGAAGCCGAACGCTCACCGGGCGCGCCTCCGCTTGCGCGCGATGGGAAGGATCGGTCGGTCGCTGCCGGTGCAAGATCCGGCGGTGTGTCGTGCGACCTCGTCGGCGAAGACGTTCATACGCAGCCGGGTTGTGCTTCACGGCGTACTCGCCCGAACTCGCTAGGGCGCGCGGGGTCGGCATGCTCTCGTCGAAGCTGCGCCACGTCATGCCCGCCGCGGCGACCTGGCTAAAGATGCTCGCGTGCGCAAGCGGATGCGCAGCAGGCGGATTGTCGTCTGCGATCCCCAATCGCTGCCGGAAGTCGCGGCGAGATAGTTGGGAAGCGACGGGTGCGTGATCGCGGAATAGTTGGTCGCGAGACCCTTGGCCAGCTGATTCAAGTATTGCGCCGAAGGATTGCCGACGATCCGGCCGTAGGATTCGTTCTCCATCCAGATCCACACGACGTGCGTCCACCTGGCAGGCGGCCGCGCGATCGTGCCGCACGGCGCGCGCCCGAGTGACCGCCCGTGCCCACCGTCGCAAGCGCCGCGAAGCCGGCGGCCAGCCTGATCATCAGCTGCGTGCGACAGGAACCGGCAGCCGATCAGCGATCGAGAGCCAGTCGACGTAACGACGAACGCCGTCCGCGAATGTGGTGCTCGCCGTCCACCCGAGGTCGGCCGCGGCGCGAGCGCCCGAGATGCGTCCGAGCCGGACATCGGCGGGCCGCTCGGGCCCATGCACGACCGGAACGTCGCCAACGATGGTCCGTACGGTGGCGGCGATCTGCCGGACGCTCGTCTCTTCGTCGCCAACGAGGTTGTAGACGCGCCGAGCGGACGCTTGCTCCAAGGCGACGACGACCCCTTCCGCGAGATCTTCGACGTAAACGAACTGCCGGGTTTGGTCTCCGTCGCCGGCGATCGTGAGCGCGTCTCCCTGCTGCGCTCTCGCAACGAACGAGGGGATGACCGCGGCAGGCCGTGCGCGCGGCCCATATGGGATCCCGAAGCGCAGGATCGTGGACTCGACACCGTAGAGCTCCTGGTACGCGTTGCAATACATCTCGCCTGCAAGCTTCGTGGCCGTATAAACGTGTGAGGGATGAGCCAGGGGCGCGCCCTCGTCGATCTCGCCCTCAACGGGCGCGTTGCCGTAAACCCAAACCGTGCTGGCATAGACGACGCGGCCGATGTTCTCGTGCCGTGCCGCTTCGAGAACCATCTGCGTCCCGTGCACGTTGACGCCGCCCGCACGCACAGGGTCGGCGAAGACGTCATTGACGTCAGCGACTGCGGCGAGGTGGATGATTGCGTCCACGTCTCGCGCCGCGCCCAGCACGGTCTCCGGGTGAGTCAGATCACCGACGACGGCGGTGACCCAGGGATGGTGTGGTGACGGCGTCGTGTCGAGGATCACCGGTTCGTGCGCGCGCGCGAGGAGCTGATCGACGACGTGGGACCCGATGAATCCGCTCCCGCCCGTGACGAGGACTCTCATTTCGAAACCGCTTCGAGTGCCGGCCGCACCGCCGGGTTGTAGTACAGCGGCGCGCACCAGTGGTGTTCAGCAATCCAGTCGCTGTTAGGTAGATCGACCTGGTGACCGAGGATGCGATGGCAAGGCTCGTCATAGACCTTCCCGGTCGAACGCTCGATCGGATCGAACACGACGTACTTGTAGAAACCCGACACCATGCCTGCCGGAAACTCGACGCGAGCCGCATGCTTCGGGTCGAGCTCGCGCCGTGCGACGTCGTTCTTCCAGGCGACGATCTCCTCCAGACGCTCGACGCCGACGATCCCGAGCGCAGCGGTGAACTCGCTCATGCGGTAGTTCAAGCCCGGTTGCGCATAGTCGGGCTTCGCGTAATTGCGGAACGCGCGCGCGTACTCGATCAACTCGGTGTGCTTCGACACGAGCATGCCACCCTCACCGGTGGAGATCGTCTTCGTCGGCGCGAACGACCAGATGCCGGCATCACCCCAGGTTCCGGCGCGACGACCGTTCCACGACGCTCCGTGCGCGTGGGCGCAGTCCTCGATGAGCAGGATGTCGCGGTCGCGGCAATATTCGGCGATCCGGTCGGAGTCGAACGCGAGATGACCCCCGATGTGTACCAGCACGACCGCTGCAGGTGCGTGCCGGTCGGCCTTGGCCTCGAAGTCGTCGAACGACATGCACAGGTCGTGACGGTTGCAGTCGACGAACTCGACGTTCGCCCCCGCCGCGAGGAGCGCGAGGGGGGTCGCCATGAACGTGTTCGACGGGCACAGGACAGTGCGCCCGCGAAGCTCGAAGAACTCGAACGCGGCGAGTGCGGCCCCCGTCCAGCTCGAGGTCGCGACCGCGGCGAGCCCATTCAGCGAAGACCACGCCTGCTCGAAGGCCTGCGTGAGAGGCCCGTCCGACCAGACTTCGGCGTCCAGAGCCTGCTCCCAGAGCGCAAAAAGGCGCTCGCGGTCGCGATGGTCGAATCCGATGGCGAATCTGTCGATATTCAAAGGCCCGAGGCCTGCCCTCGAGTTCCACGCCTGGCGGCGACGGTCACCCATGAGCATCTCATCAGATTCACCGGATGACCGGAAGGGTGGTGTCGATCCGCGAGGCGCGCTACCCTCGACCCATGGAGTCCGAGACGCCTCGCGCGGAGGCGCTGTCCCGAGCCGAGCTGCTGCGCGCCTCTCCGCCGATGTTCGAGTCGCGGCTTCTCGACCGCTTCACACGCGTGCATCCCGCCGTACCTCCGCTGCTGTTCCTGCCCGCGATCGCCGTCTGCGCGACCCTCGCTTTTCTTCAGGACAATCCGCTCGAAGCCGGCCCGGGTCTCGTCGCCGGCTACGCGCTCTGGACGTTCAGCGAGTACTGGATCCACCGCATCGTGTTCCACTTCGAGCCCGAGCAGGGCGCCGCGGCGCGATTCCACTGGATGATCCACGGAGCACATCACGATCATCCGAACGACCCGCGGCGGCTCGTGATGCCGCCGGTCGTCTCGCTACCCCTGGCCTCGGCCTTTTTCGGACTGTTCGTCCTCGCTTTTTCGCTGCCGCTGGCCTGGTCGATCGCGGCGGGTTTCTTTGCCGGATACCTCGCGTACGACATGCTCCATTACGCGCTGCACCACGCGCGGGCGCGCGGCCCGATCACCCGGAGGTTGCGCGAGCTGCACATGCGTCACCATTTCGAGGACGATCGCCGCGGATTCGCCGTCAGCGCGCCCTGGTGGGACATCGTGTTCGGCACGGCCTCACCGCGCACCCGCCGACAGGCGCGTGGCAAAGCCTCCGTTACCCAGTAACGACGCCGACGGCTCCGACGAGCAGTAGCGCGACGGCCAGCACGGCGGTCACGGCGGCGACGAGCGCGCCGGTGTGCCGATCGAGTCGAGCCCGCATCGAAGCGAGCGGCCGTTCCGCTCTCGGGCCGGCGAGACGGCGCAACGCAGCGATCGCCGCGAGCGGCGCGATGAACGCGACATTGAAGATGACGATCAAGACAAGCTGCCGCGGGAGGCTCTGATCGGAGCCGACGACCGCGGCGACGACGGCGAAGTACGGGAAGGCCGTCGGGAGCTCGACGGATGTGATCGCTGCGCCGAGGGCAAAGCTCGATCCCGCGGTGCGACGTTCATGGGCGAGCACGCGGCGGGCAACGCGGTCGCGGCGAAGCCAGAGCACGACGGCAACGGCCAGAGCGACCCCGCCGAGAACGAGTTCGATCAGGTGGGTCTCACGACGCCCCGGACGCGCAACCGCCGAGAGGATTGCGTGCCCGGGACCGAGCACGAGCACGACGCCACCGGAGAGGTAGACGGTGAAGACCCCGAGGGTGAAGTGCAGCAGACGCCGCGATGCATCAACGCCGGTGGCGAGATAGAGCGCCGGCGCGATGGTCGACGGATTGAGCGAGTCAGCGATGCCGACGGAGACGGCGAGAGCGACGAGCGCGAGCATGCGACGAGCTTGGCAGACCGCGCCGTCGGAGTACGCAGTCGCCGCTAGAGTCGCAGCCGTGACAGGACCGTGCGCGTTCTGATTCTGACCGCGAGCGTCGGCGAGGGGCACGATCTCCCGGCCCGCACGCTCGCTGCGCAATTACTGGCCGAGAGCCCGACCGTCGAGGTGGTGGTCGAGGACGGCCTGGAGCCGATGGGAAAGCTGGTGAAGGCGATCAGCGCCGACGCGGGACGGATTGTGTTCTTCCGCTTCCAGTGGGTGTGGGATCTCGGCTTCTGGTTCTTCGCGCAAGCCCGTCCGACGCGCTGGCTCAGCCAGACCCTCCTGACTCGAATCGGCGGCAACGGGCTCGTCAAGCTGATCGACGACGTCCGGCCGGACGTGATCGCGAGCACGTACCCGAACACGACCGAGGTGCTCGGCCGGCTGCGGCGCCTCGGCCGACTTGACATACCGGTCTGCTCGGCCATCACGGACCTCGCCGCGCTCGATTACTGGGCTGGTCCCGGAGTCGACGTCCATCTCATCACGCACCCGGAGTCGATCGACGAAGTGCGTCGGGTTGCGGGGCCGAATGCCCGCGTCAGCTGCGTCCACGGCTTCACCGCGCCGGACTTTCGCGTGCCGCTCGACGCGGCGGTGGCGCGCGCCCGGCTCGATCTGCCCGCCGAGGGAAAGGTCGTCCTCGTGTCGGGCGGCGGCTGGGGTGTCGGCGATATAGGCGGCGCGGTCGACGAGGCGCTACGGCTGGAGGAGGTCTCGCAAGTCGTCTGCCTCTGCGGTCGGAACGATTCACTTCGAGCGACGCTCGAGAAGCGTTTCGGAACGACCCGACGCGTCAGGATCGAGGGCTTCACCGATCGAATGCCGGAGTGGATGGCGGCCGCCGACGTTCTCGTCCACTCCACGGGAGGCTTGACGGTCCTCGAGGCCCTCATGCGCGGCCTTCCCGCCATCTCGTACGGCTGGGGCCGCGGCCACCTGCGCGTCAACAACGCGGCGTACCGCCGGTTCGGACTCGCCGACGTCGTTCCCACGAAAGATGAGCTGATGCCGGCCATCCGCCGCGCACTCAACCGCGGTCGCACGTCCGTCGACGGATTCCAGTCATTGCCGTCCGCCGCGTCCATGGTCCTGGCTGCTGCGGAAGGGCCTATCTCGGACCGCTGAGCGGTACCCACCGAAGGCCGATCCCGTCCGCGGCTTCGAGTACGCGCGGCAAAGCCGCCACTGTCTTTCGCCATGAGCCCGGCGCGCTGTAGTGGTCGGCGTCGTGCAACAGAACGATGTCGCCGGCAGCGAGCCCGCGGACAGCGTTTCGCGCGATCGTCGCCGGCGTCGCACGACGCGTCCAGTCCCTCCCCCACTTCGACCAGAGAACCGGCTGCCACCCGCGCCGCCGCACAAGCTTCAGCGCGCCGGCGCTGAACACGCCGTAGGGCGGCCGATAGCAGCGCGGCGTCTGCCCCGTCGCACCCACGATCACGTCCAGCCCCCGATCCAGGTCGCGCCCAAGGCTGCCCACGGTCCGGCGGAGCAACAGACGGTGCCTATACCCGTGCAAGCCGACCTCGTGTCCTGCGGCAGCAATCTCGGCAGCCAGCTCCGGGTAGCGGTCGACCTGTTCTCCGACGAGGAAGAACGTGGCATGCGCACCAGCAGCGCGGAGCAGCTCGAGGACCGCCGGAGTCCCCTCCCGGTGCGGCCCGTCGTCGAACGTGAGCGCGACGCCCTGCGTGTGCTCCGGCAGTTTCCGCTGAAGACGTAAAGCGTCGGCGAGCGGAGCGAATACAGGTGCCGGAGCGGGAGCGAACCACGTGGCGGCGGTCGCGAGACTCCCTGTCACTCGGTGCACGCGACCATCGTCCCAGGTCATCGCCCAACACCGCCCGAGGCGAGCTCGCTGACGGCCCGGGTCCGTGCGAGGAGCGTCGTTCCGACCGCGGCAACGAGAAGCCCGGCGACGATCGGGGCGCCGGCGAGCGGAGCCGAGGTCCAAGGCTCGCGTAGGAAGAGCGGCTCCATCAGAATCGGGAGGAACGTCTGCACCGCGGTCGTCAACGGCACGACGACCGTCGCCGGCCGCCGTTGGAAGGCGGTCATGCCCGTCAGGGTCGCGGCGATGCCCATGCCCACTCCGACAGCCGCCCAGATGACCGCGCCGACGAAGTAGCGCGAGCCGATGTCATCGCTCATCAGCTTCGTCGCGACGTTCGTCGCCGCGAATCCGGTGCCCGACGCCACCATGACGAGGAGAGCCGAGTCGAAACGGGTGCCCCTGACGGCGAATGGCACGAGCCCCGGGATCGAGAGGGCCGCCACCACGACCGCGACGGCCAGGATGCCGCGGTGGGTCTCGGTATGCGCGGGCGCGCCGGCCGCAACGAGCGCGACGCCGGCGACGATCGAGACGACGCCGATCCATTCGTGGATGCCAACCCGCTCGCCGAGCTTCCGCGATCCGATCCAGAGCAAGAGGAGCAGCCCGACCGCAAGCGCAGGCTGAACGACGATGAACGGCGCCGTTGCGAGCGCGAGGACCTGCGGACCGATGCCGACGATCCCGAGGATCCAGCCGATCAACCAACGCGGCCGGCGAAGGAGGCGGACGAGAAGGGAGAAGCGGAGGCTCAGCGACTTCGGCGTCGCCCGCGCCTCCAGCGCCTGCAGGGCCAGCCCGACGTTGAACAATGCCGAGGCGACGAGTGCACTCGCCAGACCGAGCAGTAACACGGCGGCACCGTAGCCCCGGTAGCGTGCGAGATGCCGCCGCCATGCGCTCTGGGACGCCTCCTGAACCTCGCTCTGCGCGAAGCGCTGATCTCGACGATGGGTGTTGCGGAAGCAGGGATGCGGTGGAGCGAAGGGCGGCCCGCCGCCGAGCGGCGGCGCGACGAGCGGTCTGCTGATCGCCTACGACTCCGCAGCGCCTCTCCCATGCAGCGCCTCTCCGAGTTTCGCGCGCGCGTACCAGCTCATGGAAGACCGCCCCGGACTGCTACATGGGCGCGGACCTGAGACCGGTGGCGGCGAGGGCGGTGCCGGCGAGCATGAAGGTGGCGGCGACTGCGAGTTGGGCGGCGCCGACGAACGAGGGGGCGTGCGCGGTCACCGAGCCGAACCACACTGCGGCAGCCACCGTCATCACGAGCATCGTTGCGCAGACGACGAGCGCGAGGCAGGAGTGCGCGCGCATCGGCGGAAGGCGCCGCGCGGCGACGACGGCAGCGTGCGTCCACGCGAAGAGTGAGAAGAGAGCGAAGGCGATGAACACCGAGACGGCAATGAAGTTGTGGCCGAGCGCGACTGCAGCGAGTGCGGCGGCGGCGACAATGGTTGCTGTCGCCGCAACGAGGACCGGCCGGCGGACGGCTACCCGACCGCCGCTGCGTACATCACGTGGGAAGGCGGGCAGTGCAAGCGCCACGCCAGCGAGAACGGCGGCGCTGCCGACCGCAGCCGCGACCTGGACGGCGTCAAACGCGGCTGTGGGGATGCCGCGGTCACCGCCGGGTACGACGACCTGCCAATGCTCGGAGGTCTTCTGAAACGCCATCCCGCCGATGACGAACAGCGACCAGGCCCAGAGCACGCGCAGCGGTGGCGGCCCGGAGCCGCGGAGTCGTTCGCCGAAACCGGCACGCAGGACGTTCGCGCGCACGCGCCAGGTGAGCGGCTCCTCCTCGAGCAGCGCGAGGAACTCCTCGCCGTATCGCGCGCGCCACCGCCGCGGGTATGCACGCAGCAGGATCTTCATGTCGACGCTGCAAGCCGCGTCGTGCCGACCTTGACGACCCGGCGAAGGCCGGAGAGCGAGTCAGCGAGCTCGGCCGTTCCAGCCGCGGTCAGGCGGTAGGGCCGTCGGCGCTCGTCGGCGTCGAGCGGCTCGATCAGGCCGCGCCGTTCGAGCCGCGTGATCGCCCCGTAGAGGGTGCCGGGGCCGAGGCGGACACCGGCGAACTGGTCAATGTCGAGGAGCAGCGCGTGGCCGTGCTTCGGCCCGGAGGAGAGGCTTGTGAGGATGAGCAGGCCGGGATCGTTCATCGCGCTAAACAATACTACGTGAAACGTAGTATTGCAACGTCGATGATCCGATCACAGGAGCGAGGCCTGCGCAGCGAGTACGAAGCCCCCGCTGCGTGAGGCCGAGTGATGCATGCGACGCGCCGGTAGTCAGTGGCGGCAGTACGCCTGCTTACGAAGCTGGCTCGCGAGCGCTATCCGCCGTATGCAGCGGCCTCGTCGCGCACGAGTTGCACGAGGTTGCCGAGCGCGATGTTGACGTCGAGGATGTGCAGGCCGAGTGACGGGTCGCTCAGCTCTGCAAGTAGCGGCCGCTGGTCGGGGCTTCCCGGCGTGTGCCTGACCTGCAGCCACGTCGCGGTGCCGGAGGTTCTGCAGACGGCTGTGTATTCGCCCGGGAACGACACCCACGGCGTGCTCACCTGCGGGGCGGCGCCTGCGCCGAGGAACTGCAAGAAAACCGACGGAACGTACGGGTCGAGGTGGGCCTGTCCGCCGGCGGGGGCGGCTGGGTTTACGCAGGCGATCGCGATGTCCGGCGTCTGGTTATGCGGCGCAAGCAGGCCGACGCCGGCGTCCGACGTCGTACGACCGAATTGGCTGTTCTTCGGTGGTTTGCTCGCGAACGTCGAATAGGCGATGACGCATCGTGTCTGCGTGCTCGAGCTGCAAAGCGGAAGGTGCTTGAAGTCGCCACCGACGGTGCGACCCTTCGCGATGGTGACATTGCCGCCGAGCAAGAGCGCGGAGACGACGTGGCGGCGAAGCGCGGGGTTGTTGTCGACCTGATCCCTGAGCAGCTTGATCAGGATCGACGCTCCCTGCGAGTGGCCGATGAACACTATCCCCCGGCCGTGGTTGTAATGGGCGAGGTAGGTACGGAACGCCGAGAGCACGCTGTCGTATGCGATCAATGCATCCGCCAGCGTTATGCGGCCAGGATGATTCAGCGCGCTCAGGGTGATCTGGCGGTAGACCGGTGCGTAGACATGGCAGACCTGGGAGAACCGCGAGGCCTGCGCGATCGCAACCTCCGCCTGCCGGACCCCAAGCGTCAGGTCGGAGTTGATTGTCGACTCGTCACTGACCGTCGGGTACACATAGAAACAGTCGACCTTCGGATCGCGCGTGACGGCGGCAGGTTCCGCCTGGGTCGAGCCGTTGCGCGCGATCGCGGTGGATGCCAGGCCCGCAGTACAGGGGTCGTCCGCCATGCCGGGCCGGCACAGCCAGGTGGTCCCGTATCGGTCAAGCGGCAGGCCGGAGGGCTTGGTATTCGTCGTCGTGTTGCGTGTCGCCCCGCCGCACCCGCTAAGGACCGTGGCGGCGGCGGCAAATCCGGCGAGCATGAGCAGCGCGTTTCTAGACGTCGCGTCTCCAGAGCAGTACCGCGGCCGCGGCGATCGTCGCGGCGGTGTACCCGGTGAAGAGCGCCAGGCCAGTCCACGGCCCGAGCGTGTGGTCTGGAGCGCCGAACTGCATGATCGCCTGCCCGGCATTGCTGGGGAGATACGGCGAGATCGCGTCGTCCCAACTCGACGGGAGCAACGTCAGCACCGGCGGGATCACGAACAGGATCGCCGCGAACGCCGCGATACCGCCGGCGGTATTTCGAACGATCGCGCCGACCCCGAACCCGAAGAGTCCCGCAAGAGTGAGGTATAGGGCGCCGCCGACGACCACGCGTGCGACGCCGGGGTCCGAGAACGACAGCGAAATGTCGCGACCGAACAAGGTGTGGCCCGCAAGGATCGACTGTGCGGAGAAGAACGCGATCAGCGTCGCGGGAACGCTGACGATCAGGGTGATCGTCCCGTAGACGCCAGCCTTGGCCCACAGGACAGGCAGCCGTTTCGGAACAGCCGTGAACGTCGCGCGGATCATCCCGGTCGAGTACTCGCCGGTGATCATGAGAACGCCGAGCACCCCGATCGCCAACTGCGCCACGCCGACGCCGATCAGGGTCGGCTCCAAGGGGTTGAAGGCCAGCTTGTCCTGGAGGCTCATCGTCGACCAGCGAACCGCGTTGATCACCGCAGGGATGATCGCGAAGACGATGGTCGCTGCGATACCGACGAGGAAGGTGTAAACCGTCGAGCGAAGCGAGCGGAACTTCGTCCACTCGGACAGCACCACACGTGCCTGGGTGACGTGACCCACGAAGGCCGGCGGACACGCTGGGATTGCGGCGGCGTTCATGCGCAGTGACAATTGAAGGTAGCGACAACGGGTCATCGGCCGCCTCAAGAGCAAGCGCGAGCTCTTGCGGGGTGCGCGCCACAGGAAGGTTCGAGCTTGCGGTGCGGCGAATCCCCTAGACCTGATCGAGGAGTGCCGTTCGCCGACCGCGGATCTCGCACCTGGATCTCGCACCTATGTAGGAGCGGCGATCGACGGGCGGGCACCTCTCCCTAGCGTGCCTTCATGTCGCTCACCGGACTTCTTGACGAACTCACAGCCTGGACTCACCCCGCTTTCACGTCTGGCAGCGAGGCTTCTGGCATGACGACGACACACACCCAGCCCCACATCGAGCGCCTTCTTCTGCAGATCCGCCGCCGTGTCGGCGAAATGGAGCGCCTCCGCGCACGCGGTGTGCGTGGCCCCGCACTCTCCGAGCGTGAGCAGGAGCTCGCGCGGGTTCGCGGCGAGCTCGCCCAAGCCGTGTCCCACCACACCCCCCGAGTCGCCTCGAAGGCTTCGCGCGCGGCGTAGAGGCACATCAGCGGACGACGCGACTGCGTCGCAAAGACGCGCAAAGACGTGCGCAACCCGCCCGACAGCAGCGCTGCGTCTCGGCCCGCTTGAACACGGACTCCATCTCTAGACCTCCTTGCCTAGCGTTTTGATCCCCCGTCGGCGCAGCGCACGGTCACGCAGGCGGCGCGGACCGCCCTCCGCGAAACGACAGCCGTCGCCTGACCTCACAGGTCGACCACGCACCGGTCGCCAGGGCGCGCTCGCCTCGCGTCCTGCCGACCCTGCTCACCCGTTGCGATCAACAAGCACCGAACTCCAGGAGCAACCGATGACCGCGAGCCGGCGGCATGGAGCATTTATGGAGCCAAGCAGTGGCAACCGGTGGCAAGCAGTCGCAAGATGGGTCTTGCTCGAAGACAGCTCAAATAGGCCGATCGTCAACCTGTGGCAATCCACGGCAACCGTTCCGGAGCGCATGGTAAGGAGGGGGTCGACGGTTCGAGTCCGTCAGAGGGCTCTGCAAAGGCAGCGCTTCGACCGCTGGTAGAGTCTCGTCGTCCTCGGCGCCCAAGGGCGACGCAAGCGGGGCCTCACGCCCTTGGCCCCGCAGACAA
>DATCBD010000006.1:0-10541 GCA_036512155.1 Gaiellaceae bacterium
CGTGTGTTCGACAGAAGGGTAGGGACTCCTCCGGACGGCGTCAACTCATCGGCACTTGCGCCAGGAGGCGCGGAGCCACGCGGTCGAGGATCTCCTCGAGGCTCGCGCCGGTGGCCGTGAGGCCGTGGTTGCGCAAGCCGATGACCGCATGGGCGGGATCGGGCTCGGCGGCGAGCAGCTCGGCGACGTTCGCGGCCAGCTCCTCCGTCCCGCACGGGTAGTTCACCTCGGTGGCCGGGACGCCCTCGATCCACGCGTGCACGTGGAGGATCGCGTCGACATCGGGATGCTCCTGGTAGATGCGCCAATGCTCGATCGCGTCGACGGAGACGCGCCGGGGCTCGATCCCCGGCGGGACGCTGAGCACGATGCGCGCCGCATCCGCGTCGTAGCCGGAGACGAGCAGGATGTCGCGGCCGGGGATCTCGAGCTTCGCCTTGTCGACGCCGCTCGCGCTCATCCAGAAGCGCGTCTCGTCCTTGCGCGCGGACAGGTTCCCGTACGAGAGGCCGCCGATCCCGTACAGCCGTTTGATGTGCCGCAGGTCGTTCTCGTCGACGAGATCCTCGACGGGGAACGGCGCCGGCAGCAGGCCGAGCGTGTCGAGCCGCCGGCCGGCGTCCGCGATCGACTCCGTGATCGCGTCGCCTCCCCACAGCTCCGGTTCGAGATCGGGGCGGAACTCGTTGTCGATGACGAGACGCGAGCGCGCGAGCGGCTCCAGCCGATCCACCACTTTGCGGGCGAGCGAATGCAGGCCGTCGTCGCAAGCGACGAGGTAGCTGCCGCGCTCGAGCGTCGTGAACCAGACGCCCGTGCCGGGCACGTAGGCGAGCGAGACATTCGCGAGCGCGCGGACGAGGACGGGATACCCCTCCCGCAGCGGGTCGGGAGCGGATTCCTCGAGCGCATGCAGCGCTGCGACGAACGTTCCCCGCGAGCGGCGGCGGAACGGGCGCGGGCGCGCGCGGTCGACGACGTTCAGGACGAGCGCCGACTCCTCGGGAGGGGCCGGCTCGAAGCCGTGCCGCTCGAGCGCGAGGCGAAGCGCGGCGACAAATGCACCAAGCGACCCCTCGGCCGGCTGTCCCACGATTGCGTACGCCATCTCCAGTCGAGCCTAGAAGCCGGCGGCGGCCGTGGCATGAGGGGATTCCCGCAATGACAAAGGGCCGTCCCGAAGGACGGCCCCTGAGGTATGCGCTGGAGAGGACTTGAACCTCCACGGCCTATTCGGCCACTAGGCCCTCAACCTAGCGCGTCTACCAATTCCGCCACCAGCGCAAGGGCGGCCGTAGTGTAGCCCGGCCTACTTGAGGAAGTGGAAGAGCGCGACGCTGTTCGCGAAGAACAGCACCGCCACCACCGCCGTCAGGCGGGTGAGGTTCCGCTCGACGATGTGCGTGCCGCCCTGCGAGGCCGGCGTGAAGCCGAGCCCGCCCATCCCCGCGTCGCGCCCGCTGTGCATGAGCACGAGCGAGATGAGCACGAAGACGAGCAGCACCTGGGTGACGGCGAGAAAGCTGGTCACCCGGACAGGGTAGCTAGCGGTCTGCGACCTCGAGAATCGCTTCCACGAGCTCTGCGGCGATCCGATCCTTCGTCACATAACCGGCCGCGCCCGCCTGGCGCGCGCGGTCGACGTCGGTGCGCGCGTTCGAGCCGGTGAGCATGAGGATGCTCACGTCGCCGTCGGCGGCCTTGATCGCCTTCGCCGCCTCGATCCCGTCCATGAGCGGCATGCTGATGTCCATGAGGATCACGTCGGGGCGCCGCTCCCCGGCGAGCCGCACCGCCTCCTCGCCGTCGCCGGCGAGGCCGACGAGCTCGATGCGGTCGTCCCCGGACAGGATCGCTTCGAGCGCCTCGGCGAACAGCCGATGATCGTCGGCGATGAGCACGCGGACCACCATTGCCCACACTCTGCGTTGTTACGGTCCCTTTGTGAAGAGCGAGGACGCCCACGCCCGCATCCAGAAGCTGATCCTGACCGGCGACAACCGGCTCAAGCAGGGGGTCGACCCGGAAAAGGCGCGCGAGAGCTGGGAGCAGGCGCTCGCAGTCGCCCGCGAGGCCGGCCTCGAGGAGACGATTCGTCCCCTCGTCGAGATCAGGCTCGCCGACCTGCCGCCGCGCTGAGCCGCTTCCGGTGCGGAGCTTCGTCGTCCGGTCGCGATGGCGGCGCGAGGCGAAGGACGCAGGGAGCGGCCATAGCTGCAGCTATGGCCGCGACTGAGGACGCACGCATCGCGTCGTCCAGCGCGGCCGGGCGACTCAAGTCTTCGCGCCGGAAGCGGCTCGTATGAGGATCGCCTCCACGCGCTCCGCCTGACGGCGCACGTCGTGCGCGGCCGCGGATTCGCGCGCGGACACGTTCGGGCGGGGAAAGCCCGCCGCCCGGCGCATCGCCGCGGCGATCGCCTCGACGTCGAGCGGGTCGACGAGGATGCCCGCCTCCGGCGGCACGAACTCCGGCGGGCCGCCGAGCCGCGTGCCGACGACCGAGCGTCCGCACGCCATCGCCTCGAGCAGTGCCTGGCCGAGCGGCTCGAGCAGGCTCGGCTGGCAGAGCACGTGGCTGTCCGCGATGAGCTGCGGGATCTCGTCGTGCCCGACGCGGCCAAGAAGCTGCACGCACTCGCGACCCTCGAGCTGCGTGCGCAGCGGGCCGTCGCCTGCGAACGTGAGCGTCCCCTCGCCGAGCCGCGCGAATGCGTCGGCGAGACGCACGACGTTCTTTCGTTCCGTCAGCGCGCCGGCGCAGAAGAAGCGCGGCGGGCCGTCGGGCTCCGGCGCGACGGCGAACCGGTCGAGGTCGACGCCGCTCGAGACCACCTCCGTCTTGCCGTGCGCCTCGGGGACCTTGGCCTCCAGCTCGCGGCGCAGGTACTCCGACACGCACACGACCGTGGCCGCGCGGCGCACGACGAAGCGCGTCGCCGCCGAGATGCCTGGAATGGCGCCGACGTTGCGCACGTCGCGGCCGTGCGCGGTGACGACGAGCGGCGCGCGGCCGGCAAGCGCGGCGACCAGCCCGCTCGGAACGAGGAAGTGCGCGTACACGACGTCGGGACGCCGCGCACGCAGCGTCCGCTGCGCGAGCGTCAGGTATCGGAGCTTGCCGCCCGCACGCGTGTCCAGCACCGCGCGGTCGACCTCGTTCCCGCGCGCGACGAGCTCACGCTCGAGCTGAGCAACGAACGGCCCGAGGTCGGGCGCGCCCGGGCCGGGATACATCTGCGAGACGAGCAGGATGCGCACGAATCAGGCGCGAGCGCGTAGCGCGTCGTACATTCCCCACTCGCCGCGCAGCGCCTCGCAGATCTCGCCGATCGTGCAGCGTGCACGCAGCGCCTCGCGCATGACCGGGAGCAAGTTCGCATCGCTGCGCGCCGCCTCGCGCACGGCCTCGAGCGTGCGCGCGGCCTCGTCGGCGTTGCGCTCCGCACGGACGCGGGCCGTGCGCTCGATCTGACGCCGCTCCGACTCCGGATCGAGGCGGTGCAGCTCGACGCGCTCCGGCTCGTCCTCTTGGTAGCGGTTGACGCCGACGATCACGCGCTCGCCGCGCTCGACCTGTTGCTGCCAGTCGAACGCGGCCTGCTCGATCTTCGACTGGACGAAGCCCTGCTCGATCGCGTCCACCGCGCCGCCGAGCTCGTCCACGCGCTCGATCAGCTCCCAGGCGCGCGCCTCCAGCTCGGAGGTGAGCGCCTCGATGTAGTACGAGCCGCCGAGCGGATCGGCCGTGTCGAGCGTGCCTCCCTCCGAGGCGAGGATCTGCTGCGTGCGCAGCGCAATCCGCGCCGAGTGCTCGGTCGGCAGCGCGAGCGCCTCGTCGAACGCGTTCGTGTGCAGCGACTGCGCGCCGCCCGCGACGGCCGACAGCGCCTGGATGGCGACGCGGACGATGTTGTTCTCCGGCTGCTGCGCCGTTAGCGTCGAGCCGCCGGTCTGCGCATGGAAGCGCAGCGCCTGCGCCTTCGGATTCGTCGCGCCGAAGCGCTCTTTCATGATCCGCGCCCAGAGGCGGCGCGCGGCGCGGAACTTTGCCACCTCCTGGAAGAAGTCGTTGTGCGCGTTGAAGAAGAACGAGAGCCGCTCACCGAACTCGTCCGGTGAGAGACCGGCGTCGACCGCGGCGCGGCAATACGCGATTCCGTTCGCGAGCGTGAACGCGAGTTCCTGCACCGCAGTCGCGCCGGCTTCGCGGATGTGGTACCCGGAGATCGAAATCGTGTTCCAGCGCGGGATTCGATCCGCGCAATACGAGAACAGATCCGTCGTCAGCCGCATCGAGGGCTTCGGCGGGAAGATGTAGTTCCCGCGCGCGACGTACTCCTTGAGGATGTCGTTTTGCACCGTCCCGCGCAGCTGGTCGGCGGTGACGCCCTGATCCTCGGCGACGAGCTCGTACAAGAGCAGGAGGAGCGACGCCGGCGCGTTGATCGTCATCGACGTCGACACCTCGCCAAGTGGGATGCCGCCGAGGAGGATCTCCATATCGGCGATCGAATCGATCGCGACGCCCGTTCGGCCGACCTCGCCTGCCGCGCGCGCGTCGTCGGAGTCGTAGCCGAGCTGCGTCGGAAGGTCGAACGCGATCGAAAGGCCCGTCTGTCCGCGCGCGAGGAGATAGCGGTAGCGCGCGTTCGACTCCTCCGCCGACGCGAAGCCCGCGTACTGTCGGATCGTCCACGGCCGGCCGCGATACATGTCGGGATAGGGCCCGCGCGTGAACGGATACTCGCCGGGAAGCTCGATTTCGGCGGGCGCGTCCGCGGCCGTGTAGACCGGTTTCACCGGAATCCCCGATTCGGTTTCCCGGTCGTCGGTCGCCGCCATCGGCAGAATCGTACGAGTTGTTCCACTGCACGCCGCATCCAGGGCTGGGGACGGTCGTCGTGAGGCAGGTCCAGATCGACCTCGCAACGTGCAAGACGAGCGCCGCCCCGCCGGTACTTGCCTCGTCCGAGCCGAGCGTCCAGGTGACGAAGGACTCACAGTCGATCGTGTTCAAGGGCAGGGTCGTGTTGAAGATCCACGAGAACCACAAGGGATTCCCCGCCGGCTCGCCAGGCCCCATCATGCTCGAAGGCGTGTCGCCGGACCGGAAGTGGATCCTGTACGCGATCGACCCGCAGGGATCCGAGTCGCTTGCCGCGGACGGCCTGACGCTCCGCGCGGTCTCCGTCGCGACCGGACGCTCACGCGTCGTCGCGGCCGGCCTGCTCTACGACGACTACCGCGCGTGGTGCGGCGGACGACTCGTGATGACCGCCGGCGGCGATCGCATCTCGACGCACAACAAGTGGCTCATCGCGACCGGGCCGCCGGACTGGCGTGCGCGCGTCATCGTGAAAGATCCACACGTCGCGTTCGGGTCGCTCGCCTGCGACGCCAACGGCGTCGTCGTCCAGTCTGCGCCCGCAAGCGGCGTGAACGACAACGTCCACGCGCACTGGTCGATCTGGCGCGTGGCCGCCGACGGCTCTCGCACCCGCTTGACGACGCCGCCGTCCCGCATCTCCGACGAGTCGCCGCAGGTCGCCGGCTCGGTCGTCTACTTCGTCCGCGGCGGCTGGCTGTATGCCCTCCACGTCGGTCGGCTCTTGCAGCTCCCGCCGGCGACGACGGGCTACTACGGCCACACCGCCTGGCCGTACACGCTCACGCGCTGAGCTCGAGCTGCGCGTCGCGGTTGACGAGCGTCGCGTAGCGGCCGCCGGCGGCGACGAGCTCCTCGTGGCGGCCGATCTCCACGACATGGCCCTTGTCGAGGACGACGATCTGGTCCGCGTCGCGAATCGTCGACAGGCGGTGCGCGATCGCGATCGTCGTCCGCCCCTCCGACAGCTTGTCGAGCGCCTCCTGCACGAGCCGCTCGGTCTCGGTGTCGAGCGAGCTCGTCGCCTCGTCGAGGACGAGCACGGGCGGGTTGCGCAGCACCGTGCGCGCGATCGCGATGCGCTGCTTCTCGCCGCCGGAGAACCGGTAGCCGCGCTCGCCCACCATCGTGTCGTACCCCTCGGGGAGCGCGGCGATGACGTGATGGATGCGCGCCGCCTCCGCCGCCACCTCGATCTCCTCGTCGGTCGCGTCCGGCTTCGCGAAGCGGAGGTTCTCGCGCACGCTCGCGTGGAAGAGATACGTCTCCTGCGATACGACGCCGACGAGGTCGGACAGCGCCTGGAAGCTGAGGTCGCGCACGTCGACGCCGCCGATGGTCACGCGCCCCGAGGTGACGTCGTACAGCCGCGCCGCGAGATACCCGAGCGTCGTCTTGCCCGAGCCCGTCTCGCCGACGATCGCCGTCGTCGTCCCCGCGGGCACGACGAACGACACGTCCTCGAGCGCCCAGCCGGCGCCGTAGCTGAACCCGACCCCGTCGTAGAAAACGTCCCCGGCCCGAGCGACGGCGACCGCGTCCGGCTTCTCGTCGATGTCGACCGGCTGGTCGAGGTACTCGAAGATGCGGTCGAACAGCGCGAGGGACGTCTGCACGTCGAGGCCGACGCCGAGCAGCGACCCGACCGGGAAGAACAGCCGCGTCTGCAGGGTCGTGAACGCGATGATCGTCGGGATCGAGACGACGTGCGTCAGCCCGCCGAACCAGTACACGGCGGCCGGCATGATCGAGAAGCTCGTCTGGATCGACGCCATCACCCACCGCCCCGCCATCCGCTGCCGGACTTCGAGGTCGGCGAGGTTGAGCGACTCCGACTCGAAGCGGTCGGCGAGCTCGCGCGTGCGGCCCATCGTCTTGCCGAGCATGATCCCGCTCACCGACAGCGACTCCTGCACGAGGCTGGAGATGTCGGCGAGCGACTCCTGCGTCGTCTTCGCGATCCTCCGCCGCTCGTTCCCGACGCGGCGCGTGAGCAGGACGAAGATCGGGATGAGCGCGAACGCGAAGAGCGCCAGCTCCCAGCTGAGCAGGAGCATGCCGACCATCGTCGCGATGACGGTAGTGGCGCTCGACGCGATGCTCGTCGCGGTGTTCGTGACGACGTTCTGGACGCCGCCGATGTCGTTCGAGATGCGCGACTGCACCTCGCCCGTCCGCGTACGCGTGAAAAACGCGAGGGACAGCCGCTGCAGGTGGCGGAAGACGGACGCGCGCAGGTCGTGCATGACGCGCTGGCCGACCTGGTTCGAGAGCAGGGTCTGGATCACGCCGAGGATCCCGGTCACGACCGCGATCGCGATCATCCCGCCGGCGTTCCACGAGATCGCCGCCTTGTCGTGCGCGCCGATGGCGACGAGGACGCGGCGGAGCAGGAAGGCGGGAACGACGCCCAGGGCGGCGCTTACGACGATGAGCGCCAGCAGCCCCGAGAGCCGCGCCTTGTACGGCGCGAACAGCGGCCGGATCCGCCGCAGGTTGGCGCGCCGGACCTCCGGATCGGCCGGCCGCTCGGCCGGCGCGTCGCTCGAGTGGAAGAACATCCCCATCGCGACTCAGGGTACGTCGTGATGCATGATCGAGGACGTGCGCGTCACCGTCAGACTCTTCGCCGGCCTGCGCGAGCGCGCCGGGACCGGACGCCTCGAGCTCGAGGGCGTCGAGCGCGTCGACGATGTCTGGTCGCGCCTCGGCCTGGGCGACGAGCCCGGCGGCCTGCTCTACGCCGTGAACCGCGCGTACGTCGCGCGCGACGCCGCGCTCGCCGACGGCGACGAGGTGGCCGTGATCCCGCCCGTCTCCGGCGGCGCGTTCCTGCTCAGCTCCGAGCCGCTCGATCTCGGCCGCGTGGTCGCCGAGGCTGCGAGCGACGACGCCGGCGCGGTGGCGACCTTCGTCGGCACCGTGCGACGCCAGTCGCGCGGCCGCGAGGTCGTGCGGCTCGAGTACGAGGCCTTCGAGGAGATGGCGGAGCCGATGCTCCGAGGGCTCGCGGACGAGCTGAAGGAGAAGCACGGGTTGTGCGAAGTTGCGATCCACCACCGCGTCGGCGCCGTAGACATCGGCGAGGCGAGTGTCGTCATCGCCGTCTCCGCCCCGCACCGCGCCGCCGCACTCGAGGCGTGCCGCGAGGCGATCGACACGTTGAAGGAGACGATCCCGCTGTGGAAGAAGGAGTTCTACGCCGACGGCGAGGAATGGATCGGGAGGGGATCGTGAAACGTTCCCTGGAACGGCTCCTGGGCGGGGCGGTCGTCATCGGCGGCTCCGCGCTGAAGTGGGGCTTCATCTTCGCGAAGTTCTTCGGCTTCTTCATCTCTGCCGCGGCGTACTCGTTCTGGTTCCACAGCTGGACCTTCGGCGTCGGCCTCGCCGTGTTGATCCTCGTGCACGAGCTCGGCCACGTGATCGAAGCGAGACGGCAGGGCCTGCACGTGTCGTGGCCGATGTTCATCCCGTTCTTCGGGGCGTACGTGACCATCCAGCGCGCCGGGCTCACGCCGCTGCGCAGCGGGCTCATCTCGCTCGCCGGCCCGTTCGTCGGCTCGATCGGCGCGGCAGCCGTGTGGGTCGCGAGCTCGGTGCACGGCTCGTCGCAGCTCCAGGTGCTCGCGAACATCGGCTTCCTCCTCAACGCGTTCAACCTCCTGCCGATCGGGTTCCTCGACGGAGGCCACATCGCCGGGTCCATCCGCGAGGCGTGGCGCATGCCTGTCATCCGCTTCGAGGGCGGCGTGCCGATGCAGGCATTCGCTCCGGATCGCGCCCGCGCCGTGCAGCTCTTCGCGCTCTACGCCGGGCTCGCGGCGGCGACCGTGCTGTGCCTGCTCGCCACGCGACCGAACGGAGCATTCCTGTGAGTACCGACGACCGCCGGATGCTCCAGACGCACTGGTCGCCGGAAGAAGAGCTCGACCACGCAGAGAAGATCGGGGCAGAGTTCCTCGCGGGCTTCGGCGTCGTCGACAAGATCGACCGCCCGGCCGTCTCGATCTTCGGCTCGGCGCGCGTCCACGAAGGGTCGTTCGCGTACGACGAGGCGCGGGCGACCGCGAAGCTCTTCGGCGAAGCCGGCTGGGCGGTCGTGACCGGCGGCGGCCCCGGCGTGATGGAGGCGGCGAATCGCGGCTGCCGCGAAGGTGGCGGCCTGTCGATCGGCTTCAACATCGAGCTGCCGCACGAGCAAGGATCGAATCCCTACATCGACGTCGGCCTGACGTTCCGCCACTTCTATGCGCGCAAAACGATGTTCGTGAAGGCAGCCGAGGGCTTCGTCGTCTTCCCCGGCGGGTTCGGGACCGCCGACGAGCTGTTCGAGTCGCTGACGCTCATCCAGACCGGCAAGGTGCTCGACTTCCCGGTCATCCTGTTCGGGTCGGAGTACTGGTCGCCGCTGCTCATGTGGATTCGCGACCGCGCACTGCCCGAGGGGACCGTCTCGCCCGGGGACCTCGAGCTGCTCACGCTGACCGACGAGCCCGCCGACGCCGTCCGCATGGTGCTCGAGCGGTACGAGCAGCGCAGCGCCAGTAACGTTTGACGCATGGAGCTGCGCGACCTGCCGTCGGTGGACGAGCTCGTGCGGGATGTCGACGACCCGCTCGCGGTCGACGCCGCCCGCCTGGTGCTCTCGCGCGCGCGTGAAGAGATAAGGGCCGGCGTCGATCCGGGGGATCTCGCCACGAGGTTGACGCGCGAGCTCGAGGCCGCCCGCGCACCGAGTCTGCGCCGCGTCCTGAACGCGACCGGCGTCATCGTCCACACGAACCTCGGCCGCGCCCCGCTCGCGCCCGAGGCGCTCGCGCGCGTCCAGGATGCAGGACGCGGCTACTCGAATCTCGAGCTCGACCTGGAGGAAGGCGAGCGCGGATCGCGCCAGGACCATGTCGGCGCGTTGCTTCGCCGCCTCACCGGCGCGGAGTCGGCGCTCGTCGTCAACAACAACGCCGCCGCGGTGCTGCTCGCGCTCGCGGCGCTGGCGGAGGGCCGCGAGGTCGTCGTCTCGCGCGGCGAGCTGCTCGAGATCGGCGATGGCTTCCGCATCCCCGAGGTGCTCGCGCGCTCCGGCGCCCGGCTGGTCGAGGTCGGGACGACGAACCGGACGCGCGCCGCCGACTACGAGCGTGCGATCGGCCCGGACACCGCGCTCGTCCTGCGCGTGCACCAGTCGAACTTCCGTGTCGTCGGCTTCACCGAGCTGCCGCGCCTCGCCGAGGTGGCCACAGTCGCGCACCGGCATGAGCTTCCGCTCGTGGACGACCTCGGCTCGGGAGCGCTCGGCGACGTGCCCGGGGAGCCGTCCGCCCGCGAATCGCTGGCGGCGGGCGCCGATCTCGTCTGCTTCTCCGGCGACAAACTGCTGGGCGGCCCGCAAGCGGGCGTCGTCGCGGGCCGGGCCGATCTCGTCGAGCGGCTGCGGCGTCACCCGCTGCAGCGGGCGGTGCGCGTGGACAAGCTGAGCCTCGCGGCGCTCGAGGGCACGCTGCAGCTGCACCTCGAAGCTCCGGCGCGCATCCCGGTCCTGCGCATGCTCGGAGAGGACGCGAGCGTCGTCCGTGCGCGCGCCGAGCGGCTCGCCGAGCTGACCGGCGGCACCGTCGAAGAGACGGTCGCCCGCGTCGGCGGCGGCGCGCTC
>DATCBD010000007.1:0-2914 GCA_036512155.1 Gaiellaceae bacterium
TGAAAACGCCGTTGTCCCCCCAACCGTGCTCGTCGTCGCCGATGAGCGACCGCTCGGCGTCGGCGGAAAGCGTCGTCTTGCCTGTGCCCGACAGCCCGAAGAAGACCGCAACGTGACCCGCCTCGTCGACATTTGCCGAGCAGTGCATCGGGAAAACGCCCTCGAGCGGCAACCGGTCGTTCATCACGGTGAAGATCGACTTCTTGATCTCGCCGGCGTAGAAGGTCCCGCCGATCAGCACTTCGGTGCGCGACGGGTGCAGGACGATGAACGTGCCGGTGCGCGTGCCGTCCTCTTCGGGGACGGCCTCAAGCGCGGGAGCGTGCAGGACGAGCGCCTGCGGCGCGAAGCCGCGCAACTCGTCCGGCGTGGGGTCGATGAACATCGTGCGCGCGAACAACGCGTGATACGGGTGCGTCGTCACCACGCGCACCGCGATGCGGTGCTCGGGATCAGCGCCCGCGAACGCGTCGACGACGTAGAGCGTCGGCTCGTGCGAGAGGAAGCCCGCGACCTTCTCGCGCAGGTGCTCGAACGAGCCTTCGCCGATCTCCTGGTTGCCGCCCCACCAGATGCGCGCCTCCGAGCCCGGCTCGCGGACGACGAACTTGTCCTTCGGCGAGCGGCCCGTGTGCCGTCCGGTGTCGACGACCATCGGCCCGTCCTCGCCGATCCGCGCCTCGCCCCGCGAGATCGCGTGCTCGTAGAGCATCGGCGTGCTCGGGTTCGCCACGACGTGCCCGGTGGGCGTGATCCCGTGGATACGGAGGTCCACGCCTCCGCGAACGTCCATGGTCGTCACCCTCGTATCGTACGCGCGATGGGGGAACGGCTGCCCACTGACGGCGTCATCGCGCTCAGGCCGTGGAGCGAAGCCGATGCGGACGAGATGGCCGCGTGCCTCGACGGCGACGAGGAGATCGCGCGCTGGCTCGACCGGATCCCGCAGCCGTACACGGTCGCGGACGCGCTCGGCTTCTTCAGCCAGACGGGCGAGACGACGTTCGCCGTCGTCGATGCCGCCGGCGGCGGCGTGCTGGGCGGGATCGGGATCACATGGAACCAGGCGAAGGACGTCGCCGAGATCGGCTATTGGGCGCGTAAGGAGGCGCGCGGCCGTGGCGTCACGACCCGCGCGCTTCGTCTCGCCGGCGGTCTCGCGTTCGGCCAGGGTGCCGCCCGCGTGCAGCTCCGCGCGGACGTCGAGAACGTCCCGTCGCGCCGCGTGGCCGAGAAGGCCGGCTTCACCGCGGAAGGCGTGCTGCGCGAGGTGCACTGGAACGCGCGCCTCGGCCGGCGCCAGAGCTGGGTGATGTACTCCGTGCTGCCGGGCGAGCTCAAGGGCTGACTTCGGCTGCGCCCGCGCCGATCGCTTCCGCCTCGGGCGGAATCGTCTCGGTGCGCACGACGAGCGCGACGCACGCGAGGACGAGCAGCGCGCCGACTCCGATCGTCCACGTCAGCGATTCGTGCAACACGATCGCGCCGAGCGCGATGGCGACGATCGGGTTCACGTACGCATAGGTCGCCACCGTTCCGAGCGGCGCGTTGTCGAGCAGCCACACGTACGCGGTGTAGCCGACGAGCGAGCCGAAGGTGACGAGGTAGAACCAGCCGAAGATCGAGCGCGCTGAGAAGTCGCCGAAGTGCGGATGCGTCGTCGCGAGCCCGATCGGGAGCAGGATCGCACCGCCGACGAGCATCTCGATCGACGTCGCGGCGAAGGAGTCCGCTGGCATCGGCAAGCGGCTGGACAGGAATGAGCCGGTCGCCCACATCACTGACGAGACGACGACGATGAGCATCGCCCACAGCGGCGCGCCGCCGGTCGGGCGAACGAGCAGCGCAAGGCCGGCGAAGCCGACGCCCACGCCCGCCAGCGTCGCCACCGGCGGTCGGTCGGAGGCAAACGTCCGGAGCAGCACGACCCACAACGGCACCGCGCCGATGACAAGGGAAGCCACGCCCGTCTGCACGTGCCGCTCGGCGATGAACAGGACCGCGTTCGCCCCCGGCAGGAGCGTGCCGACGAGCGCAGCCGACGCGAGCTCGGCCGGGCGGACGCGGAGGACGCGCGGCCCGCGGCGCCAGACGGTGAAGGCCGTCATCAGCAGCCCAGCAGCGACGAAGCGCGTGCCGACCGCGAAAAGCGGCGGGATCGTCTCACCGGCGAGCTCGATCCCGAGGTACGTCGACCCCCAGATGAGGTAGACGGTCCCGAGCGCGATCCAGACCTTGGTCTTGTGCGGCACAAGGCCAACACTGCCGGTTCTGGCGGAGGCTGCGCGGCCCTGGCGTCGAACCCATGGACGTGGACACCCACGCGGCCGCCGCACGCTTCCTCGACTCGCCCACGCTCTCGGACGGGACACGCCGTGCTTACGGCTACGACGTGAACGAGTTCTGGCACTGGCTCGACCGCCGCGGCACGAAGCTCGACGACGTCGACGTCCGCGTGCTCGTCGACTACGCCTCGCAGCTCGGCGCCGCCCGGCCCGGCCGGCGGCCCACGAAGCTGGCACCGGCGACGATCGCGCGCAAGCTGGCCGCCGTCCGCGCGTTCCTCCGCCATGCGCTCGGGCCTGCGCGCGTCCCCGACGCCGTGCTCGCGCCGCGCCGCACGCGCCGGCTGCCGGACGCGCCCCGCGCGGCCGAGGTGGATGCCGTTCTGAAGGCGCTCGAGGGCGAAGGCCCCGTCCCGCTGCGCAACCGCGCGCTCGTCGAGCTCGTCTACTCCGCCGGACTGCGGAGCGCCGAGGCGGTCAGCCTCGATCTCGGCGACGTCGACTTCGAGCAGGAGCTCGTGCACGTGCGGCTCGGCAAGGGCGCGAAGGACCGTGTCGTCCCGCTCGGCGAGGAGGCGGCACATTGGCTCGCGCGCTATCTCCGCGACGCTCGCCCCGAGCTCGCCCGA
>DATCBD010000008.1:0-27016 GCA_036512155.1 Gaiellaceae bacterium
GAAGACGCAGGACGAGCTGTACGTCGAGCTCGACGCGGCGGTCGACGAGCTGATGACGGACGAGGTCGGCGCGCTCGGATTCGGCATTCCAGGGCCGATCGACCAGCTCACGGGCGGCGTGTACGAGGCCGTGAACACGCCCATCGACGACCCGCACTTCCGCGGGCGGATGCACGATCGCTTTCGGATTCCCGTCGGGATCGACAACGACGCGAACGCTGCCTGCATCGCCGAATGGAAGGTGGGTGCGGCGCGCGGAGTGGACGACGTGCTCATGCTTACCCTCGGAACCGGGCTGGGCGGGGGCGTCATCACCGGTGGCAAGCCGTTCCGCGGCGCGACCGGCGCCGGCGTCGAGCTCGGCCACGTCGTCATCGTCCACGACGGGCGCCCGTGTCAGGGCCGATGCACCGGCCGCGGCCACCTGGAGGCGTACGTGACCGGCGTTGCCGCGACGGGGGCGGCACAAGAGGCGTTCGGCCCCGCGGCGGATGCGCACCGGCTCGTGCGGCTCGCGAACGAGGGCGACGAGACGGCGCGGGCGATCCTCGCCGACATCGGCCGGCATCTCGGCTCCGGCATGGGCTCGTTCGTGAACATCTTCGAGCCGCGACGTCTCGTCATCGGCGGCGGCTTCGGCATCGCCGCGTGGGAGTGGGTCATGCCGGCGGCGGAGGAGATCATGCATCGCGAGGCGCTTCGCCCGATGCGCGACGAGGTGCGCGTCGTGCGCGCGGAGCTCGGCACGGCGGCAGGGCTCATCGGCGCGGCGTTCGTCGCGTTCGAGGCGCTCGACGAGAGCTAGCCGTGCCGCTGGCCGTTTGCGCGACGCCGATCGGGAATCTCGATGACGTGACGCTGCGTGTCCTCGCCGAGCTGCGCGAGGCGGATGTCGTGCTGTGCGAGGACACGCGCCACACGCGGACGTTGCTCGAACGTCACGGCATCCACGCGCGCGTCCTCTCCTACCACGAGCACAACGAAGCGGCGCGGACGGCAGAGCTGCTGCCGCGGCTCGAGGCCGGGGAGCGGATCGCGCTCGTCACCGATGCGGGGATGCCGGGCGTCTCCGATCCCGGTGCGCGCATCGTGCGCGCAGCGCTGGACGCGGGCGTTGCGGTGACCGTGCTGCCGGGGCCGTCGGCGGTCGAGACGGCGCTCGTCGCATCCGGCCTCGTCGGCGAGCGCTACCAGTTCCTCGGCTTCCTGCCTCGGGGCGACAAGGCGCTCGCGGCCGTCTGGGAGGAGCTCGCGGGCTGGCGCTGGCCCGCGGTCGCGTTCGAGTCGGCTCAACGTTTGCCGGCGACGCTCCGGTCGCTCGCGGCGGCCGATCCTGCGCGCGAGGCCGCGGTGTGCCGCGAGCTGACGAAGAAGTTCGAGGAAGTCGTCCGCGGAACGGCGCAGGAGCTCGCCGAGCGCTTCGCCGAGCCTCCGAAGGGCGAGATCGCGCTCGTCATCGGGCCGGCGCGCGAGCCGCGAACCGCCGGGGAGGACGTCGCGCTTGCGGCCGTGGCCGAGCTGGTCGCGGCCGGTATCCCGCGGCGGCGCGCGGCCGAGCTCGTCTCCCGCGTCAGCGGGATCTCGCGCAACCGCTTGTACCGCGGGTCGCTGTAATCATTTTTGACAACGTCCTGTGCCGCTGCTAGCTTGGCGCGCTCACTCCGTTTTCATTCCTGACAACAGAGGAGGCTCCATGCGCCGGCTCGCGCTCGTCGTCCTGCTCTTCCTGCTCTGGGCTCCGGGCGCGTACGCCTGGAGCTGGCCGGTGCAAGGCCCTGTGCTGCTCGGGTTCACGTTCGATCCCAGCCATCCGTATGCGGGCGGGCAGCATCGCGGCATCGACGTCGGGGCGCCGACCGGGACGCCGGTGGCGGCGCCTGCCTTCGGCACGATCAGCTTCGCGGGGACGGTGCCGACGAGCGGCAAGTCGGTGACGATCGAGACTGCCGACGGCTATTCGGTCACGCTCACCCATCTCGGCTCGATCGG
The DNA here is from genome assembly GCA_036512155.1 of Gaiellaceae bacterium. GTDB lineage: Bacteria > Actinomycetota > Thermoleophilia > Gaiellales > Gaiellaceae > Palsa-739. Next base: position 1,990 of record DATCBD010000008.1, read on the forward strand.
CGTCTCGAAGGGCGCGAGCGTGGGGGAGGGCTCGACTGTGGGCACCGTCGGGCCGAGCGGGACGCCCGAGCTCGACGTGCCGTACGTGTACATGGGCGTGCGCGTGACGGCGAACGCGCAGGGCTATCTCGATCCGCTCTCGTTCTTGCCGGCGCTCCCACCGCCCGTGGCCGTTTCGACGCCTGCGCCGCCGCCGCCGGCGCCGGTCGCCGATCCGCCGCAGGCGACGACCACGACGCCGACGGAGACGACGCCGGACACGACCACGACCCCCGCGGCGACCGATCCGCCGCCGGCGGCGACGACGACGACGGCAAGCGACACGACCTCGTCCGACACGACGACGTCCGACACGACGACGGACGCGGCCGGCACGACCGAACCGCCGGTGTCAGACACCACGTCGGATGCGCCCGCTCCTCCGCCGGAGGCGAGCGGCGCCGGCGACGTCTCCGCGCCGGACGCGAGCGGCCCGGCCGACACGCCGGCGCCGGACACGACGGAAGATGCGCCCGCTCCTCCGCCGCAGGAGGCGACGAGTACACCGGCGAGCGAGCCGCCCGACACGACGGTTCCGGACGACGGCGGAAGCACGTCGACGCCGGCCGCGAGCGGGAGCTCCTCCGACAGCGGGAACACCGTCGCCGGGCCTCCGCCCGGCGTGCCGAAGGATCCGCCCTCGCAGCCGCACGTGACGCCTCCGGTGCCCGCGCCGACGCCGCACGCCACCGTGATCAACCCGGACCCGGGGCTCGATCCGACCGCCGCGAGCGAGCTTGACTCGGGCGGCCAGGTCGGCGTCGCCGCCCCGGACGAGACTCCGGCACCGGTCGCAGACCCTGCACCGGTCGCGGCAGACGACGCCTTCGCCGTGCACGCGCTGTTCCCGACCGCGACCTTCGCCGCTCCCGCCGCTGCGGTCGCAGCTGTTCGCCCGCGCCGGGTGTGGATCATTCGCGCGGTCGCGCCGGTCGTCCTGCGGCCCGCGCCGGCCCCGCCGCGCGCTTATGCGCCGGCGACGCATCACCCCGTGTTCGCGCGCACGCACGGGCCCGGCCGCCGCGGTGTCGCGCCGACGGCGCGTCCGTCCGCACGCGTCACCGTCCCCGCGAGGCACGGGCGCGCGCTCTGGCCGCTCGTCCTCCTGCTCGCGCTCGCCTGCGCGGCCGCGCTGAAAGCGGTTCGTATGATCTCTAGCTCCTCGACGACGTCCGAAGGAGCGCACCCTGTCGCAGTCGCAGAAGATCCTCGTCGCGGTCGCATGGCCGTACGCGAGCGGACCGCGGCACCTGGGCCATGTCGCCGGCCCCGGCGTGCCGTCCGACATCTTCGCCCGCTATCACCGCCTCAAGGGCAACGACGTCCTCATGGTGAGCGGGACGGACGAGCACGGCACGCCGGTGATGGTGTCGGCGGATCGCGAAGGCGTGTCTCCTCGTGAGCTCGCCGACCGCAACAACGCGCTCATCCTCGACGACTACGTTCGGCTCGGCTTCACGTTCGACACGTTCACGCGGACGACGACGCCGAACCACTACGAGGTCACGCAGGACGTCTTCCGGACGCTGTACGACAAGGGCTACCTCATCGAACGAACGACGCTCGGCGCGTTCTCCCCCGCCACGGGGCGGACGCTGCCCGACCGCTACATCGAGGGCACGTGCCCGATCTGTGAGTATCCGCACGCGCGCGGCGACCAGTGCGACAACTGCGGCAACCAGCTCGACCCCGTCGACCTGATCGAGCCGCGCTCGATCATCGACGGCTCGACGCCCGAGTTCCGGGAGACGACGCATCTCTTCCTCGACCTCCCTGCGTTCGCGACGCAGCTCGAGGAGTGGCTGACAGCGCAGACGCACTGGCGCCCGAACGTGCGCAACTTCGCGCTCGGGCTCGTGGGCGACCTGAAACCGCGCGCGATGACGCGCGACATCGACTGGGGCGTCCCGGTGCCGGTGCCCGGCTATCCCGAGGACACGAAGCGCATCTACGTCTGGTTCGACGCTGTCATCGGCTACCTGTCCGCCAGCATCGAGTGGGCGCACAACCGCGGAACGCCCGAGGCCTGGCGCGAGTGGTGGCAGAACGCCGACGCGCGCCACTTCTACTTCATGGGTAAGGACAACATCGTCTTCCACGCAATCATCTGGCCGGCGATGCTCATGGGGTACGGCGACGACCTACAGCTGCCGTACAACGTCGTCTCGAGCGAGTTCCTCACCATGGAGGGACGGAAGGCGTCGACGAGCCGCAACATCGCCGTCTGGGTCGGAGACTTCCTCACGCGCTACGACCCCGATCCGCTGCGCTACTACCTCACCGCGGCCGGGCCCGAGACGCAGGACTCCGACTTCACGTGGGACGAGTTCGTGCGCCGCAACAACGACGAGCTGCTCGCCAACTGGGGCAACCTCGTCAACCGCACGCTCGTGAACGCGCACAGGACCTTCGGTGTCGTTCCGACGCCGGGCGAGCTCACCGAGGCCGACCGCCGCGTGCTCGACGCAGTCACCGCCGGCTTCGACGCGGTCGGCGGCCTGATCGAGCAGGTGCGCTTCAAGGCCGCGCTCGCCGAGGCGATGCGGATCAGCTCGCTCGCGAACCAATACGTCGCCGACCAGGAGCCCTGGACGCTCGTGAAGACCGACCGCGAGCGCGCCGCCACCGTGCTCTACGTCGCGCTGCAGTGCGTCGACTCGCTGAAGACGCTGCTCGCGCCGTTCCTCCCGTTCACCTCGCAGGTCGTGCACGAGCTGCTCGGCCACGACGGCGTGCTCGCCGGTGTGCCCGAGATTCGCAGCCTCGAGGACCACAACATCCTGACCGGCGACTACGCGAGCTGGGTCGGCACATGGGCGCCGGGCGAGCTCGAGGCCGGCCGGAGGCTGCGCCAGCCGATGCCGCTCTTCCGCAAGCTCCCGCCCGAGACGGCGGCGGAGGAGCTCGCGCGCCTCGGCATTGCAGACGGAGGCGCCGAGTGAATCGGCGCCTCCTCTATGCGGCATCGCAAGCGACGCCGCTGGCGCAGTGATCGACACGCACGCGCATCTCGACGCGCTCGACGACGATCCCGCCGACGTCGTCGCGCGAGCTCGCGACGCGGGCGTGACGCGCATCCTCACCATCGGCGCCGCGCAGGCGGTCGAGCTCGCGGAGCGATTCGAGGACGTCTACGCCGTCGTCGGCGTCCACCCGCACGAGGCGGGAACGGGCGACTTGGAGGAGATCCGCCGCCTGCAGCAGCACCCGAAGGTGGTCGCGGTGGGCGAGATCGGCCTCGACTGGTACCGCGACTACGCCACACCCGAGGCGCAGCGGTATATGTTCGAGTCCCAGCTCGGTCTCGCCGCCGAGCTGGGGAAACCCGTCGTCATCCACACGCGCGCGGCCGACGACGACACCCTCGCTGCTCTCTCCGCGTTCGACGGAACGGTCGTCCTGCACTGCTTTTCCTCGTCTCACCTGCTGCCGACGGCGCTCGAGCGCGGCTGGTACGTGTCGTTCGCCGGAAACGCGACGTTCCCGAACGCGAGCGAGCTTCGCGTCGCGGCGACCCAGGTGCCCGCCGACCGGATTCTCGCGGAGACCGACTCGCCGTATCTCGCGCCCCAGCCGGTGCGCGGCCGCCGCAACGAGCCCGCGTACGTCATGTACACGCTCGCCGCCCTCGCGCAGGCGCGCGGGGAGGACGCAGCCGAGCTCGAACGTCGTATCGACGCCAACGCCACCGCATGCTTCGGACTGTGAAGAAGGAATACGGGCAGCACTTCCTCGTCGACGAGAACATCCTCGGCGTTATCGGCCGCCTCGCCGCGCTCGCTCCGGAGGACGTCGTCCTCGAGGTCGGGCCGGGACACGGAGTGTTGACGCGCTACCTCGCCCAGCGCGTTCGGCACGTACATGCGGTCGAGATCGACCAAGAGCTCGAGCCGATGCTGCACGAGCTCGGCGACAACGTCGACGTGGCCTTTGGCGACGCGCTCAGGGTCGAGCTGCCGCAGGACGCGACGAAGCTCGTGTCCAACCTGCCGTACAACGTCGCGACGCCGATCATCGCGGAGAGCCTCGACGGTCTCCCCAACATCTCCCTATGGTGCGTGATGGTGCAGCGCGAGGTCGCCGACCGGCTCTTCGCTTCGCCCAACACGAAGGCGTACGGCGCCGTCTCCGTGCTCGTGCAGCTCGTGTGCGAGCGGACGGGCTTCCATCCCGTCTCGCGCACGGTCTTTCGTCCGCGGCCGAACGTCGACTCGGCGCTCGTCGCGTTCCGCCGCGCGTCGATGCCGGAAGACTTCGCGCGCGTGAAGGACGTCGTGGGCGCCGCATTCGCACACCGCCGCAAGACGCTCCCCAACTCGCTCGAGCTCGCGGGCGTCGCGTCGCGCGCAGCGGCGACGGCCGCGCTCGAGGCGATAGGCCGCAATGTGTCCACGCGCGCAGAGGCGCTCGCGCCGCCCGAGTTCGTCGCGCTCGCGGAGGCACTGCGATGAGAGCGTCGGCAGCGGCCAAGATCAACCTCGCACTCGTCGTCGGTCCGACGCGAGACGACGGCAAGCACGAGGTCGCCACCGTGTATCAGCGGCTCGCGATCGCCGACCGCCTCGAGCTCGAGTCCGCCCCGGAGCTGCTCGTCGAAGGCTTCGACGCAGACACGCTCGTCCGGGGCGCACTCGAGGCCCTTGGAGCACGCGCCGGGGTCGAGCCTCGCTGGCACGTGCGCATCGAGAAGCGTCTGCCGATTGCCGCCGGCATCGGCGGCGGCAGCTCCGATGCCGCCACCGCGCTCCGGCTCGCGAACGCGACGCTCGCCGAGCCGCTGCCGGACGCCGACCTGCGTGAGATAGCGGCGGGCCTCGGCGCCGACGTGCCGTTCTTCCTCGTCGACGGCCCCCAGCTCGGGACGGGCGACGGCCGCGTCCTCAAGCCACTCGACCTGCCGCAGGACTTCTGGGTCGTGCTCCTCGTTCCGCGCCTCGTCCAGAAGCCGTCGACGGCCTCCGTGTACGCCGCCTTCGACCTGCGCGACGGCGCCGCCGGCTTCGACGAGCGCCGCGCGGCGCTCCTCGCTGCGCTGGACGAAGTCCGCCGGCCGCGCGACCTCGCCGCCTTGCCGCCGAACGACCTCGCCTCGTCGCCGCTCGCCGACGAGCTGCGCGCGCTCGGCGCGTTCCGCGCCGACGTCACCGGCGCGGGCCCGGCCGTCTACGCGCTCTTCCATCACAAGGACCGCGCGCAGGAGGCGCAGCGCGCGCTGAAGGCCGCCGGCGAGAGCTGGCTGACCGCACCTGCGTGGTACGGTTGACACGGCTCATGGACTCGTCGCACGCGATCGAGCACGGGATGAGCAGGTCGGGCCGCTGGCTCCGGTCGCGGCGTACGCGCATCGCCCTCTGGATCGCCGCCGCGGAGGCGATCATCGTCGCGGTCTTCCACGACGTCTCCCGTTTCACGGTCATCGCCCTCGCGATCGCGGCGGTCATCCTCTACTGGTACGGCGGCCGGCGAACCCGCTCGGACACCTTCCACCAGGCCTCGTGGGTCTTCGCCGTATCGCAGCTCCTGGCCGTGGTTGCGGCCATTCTCGCCTTCGTCGTGTTCTGGACCGCGATCGTGTTCGTGTGCCTGTTCGCGCTCGTCGCCCTGTTCTTCGTCTTCACGGACCGGCGCTAAGATTCCGACCCCTAATGGGGCGTGGCCAAGTGGTAAGGCAACGGGTTTTGGTCCCGTGATCCCAGGTTCGAATCCTGGCGCCCCAGCCACTCTTCACTGACATGGCAGACGACCTCGCAGCAGTCGTAATGGCCGGCGGCCTCGGCACGCGCATGAAGAGCGCGACGCCGAAGCACCTGCACCCGCTCCTGGGCCGCCGCATGGTCGACTGGGTGATCGCTGCCGCTCGCGATGCGGGCGTCGCGCGCATCGTCGTCGTCGCGTCGCCGGACAGCGCGGACTCGTATGACGACCTCGAGGTGGCGGTCCAGGAAGCGGCGCTCGGCACCGGCGATGCCGTGCGCGCCGCGCGCGCCGCGCTCGAGGGCGCGGACGGAGACGTGCTCGTGCTGAACGGCGACGTGCCCGCGCTCACGGCCGGGACGGTGCTCGCGCTCGTCGACACGCACCGCCGTGCCGGCGCCGCCGCCACGGTGCTCTCGTTCGAGCCCGCCGACGCCCGCGCATACGGGCGGATCGTGCGCGACGGGGACGGCCGGCTCGCACGGATCGTCGAGGCCGCCGACGCGAGCGAGGCGGAGCTCGCACTCGGCGAGGTCAACTCCGGCATCTACGTCTTCAGAGACGCAGCGCTCTGGCCCGTCCTCGACCGGCTCGAGCCGCACAACGCCCAGGGCGAGCTGTACATCACTGACACGCTCGGCCTGCTCGTCGGCGACGGCGAAGTGGTCGCCGTCCACGCGGCGGCGGATCCCTTCGAGGTGGAGGGGATCAACACGCGCGCCGAGCTGGCGCTCGCCGCCGAGGCGCTCCGCGACCGGATCAACGAGGCGCACATGCTCGCCGGGGTCACCATCGTCGACCCGGCCTCGACCTGGATCGACGCCGGCATCGAGATCGAGCCCGACGTCACGATCCATCCGTTCAGCGTCCTGCGCGGCCCGATCCGCATCGCGGGCGGCGTCGAGATCGGCCCCTTCGCCTACGTCCGGCCCGGGACGGTGGTCGGCGAGGGCGCGAAGATCGGGACGTTCGTCGAGGTGAAGGCGTCTACCATCGGGGCCCGGACGAAAGTGCCGCACCTCTCATACATCGGGGATGCCGAGATCGGGGAGGACACGAACATCGCCGCCGGGAACATCACGGCCAATTTCAAGCACGAGCCGGGCGAGCCTAAGGCCAAGACCCGGATCGGCAGTAACGTCAGGACCGGCGTCGACAATACGTTCGATGCTCCTGTCGACGTTGGCGACGATGCTTGGATTGCACCGGGCGCGGTCATCACCGATGATGTCCCTCCGGGATCGCTCGCCGGGTTCGCCCCGCGGCAGGAGACGAAGGAAGGGTGGGTCTACGACAGGCATGGAAAGCGTGACAGCGACTGACATTGCGCTGCCCGGGCTGGAGAAGGCCGTCATGACCGAACCGGCGACAGGTCACTGGATCGAGCGCGGACCGCAGAAGCGGCTGATGGTGTTCTCGGGCCGCTCGCACCACGACCTCGCCGCGCAGATCGCCGAGAGGCTCGGCGTCGAGCTCGGCGACGTCGAGGTCGACACGTTCGCGAACGGCGAGACGTACACCCGCTACCTCGAGTCGATCCGCGGCGCCGACATCTTCATCGTGCAGACCGGGTGCCAGCCGGTCGACCGCAACCTGATGGAGCTCATGTTCATGATCCAGGCGGCGAAGCTCGCGTCGGCGAAGCGCATCACAGCGGTCATGCCGCTCTTCCCGTATGCGCGCCAGGACCGCAAGGCGCGGCCGCGCGAGCCGATCTCAGCGCGCCTCGTCGCCGACATGGTCCAGCTCGCCGGCGCCGACCGCGTCCTGACGATGGATCTACACGCCGGCCAGATTCAGGGCTTCTTCACCATCCCGGTCGACCACATGACGGCGCTGCCGTTGTTCGCGCGGCACTTCCGCGATCTCGGCCTCACCGGGCCGGAGATCGTCTCGGTCGCACCCGACGAGGGCCGCGCGAAGATGGCAGTCCGCTTCGCGGAGATGATCGAGGCCGACTTCGCGATCATGCACAAGACGCGGCCGGAGCGCGACCTGGCCGAGGTGACGGAGATCACCGGCAAGGTGCGCGACAAGATCGCGATCGTCGGCGACGATGTGATCATGACCGGCGGCACGCTGATCGCAAACGTCAACGCGCTGCGTGCGCAGGGCGTGAAGGGCGTGTGGGTGTTCGCCACGCACGGCGTGTTCTGCGGCGGCGCGCTCGAGCGCTTCCAGCATGCGCCGATCGACGGGATCGTCGTCACCGACACGGTGCCGGTGAACCCGCTCGAGGTGCCCCCGAACATGACGATTCTCCCGGTGGCGCAGCTCCTCGCCGAGACGATCATGAACGTCTTCGCGGACGACTCGGTTTCCGCCATTTTCGGCGGTGAAAACCAGTTGTTCTAGATCAACGCATGGATTCCGCGCGACCGGGCACACGCCTGGTATGCGCTGTCTCGGGGTCACGACAGCGGCCGTCCTTGTTGCGCTCGCGCTGAGCGGAAACGCGCTCGCGTCGCAACTCGTCGACCGCAACGCCACCGGTGTGAAGCTGGAGGCGAACACGAACGGCAAAGCGCTGCTCGTCTACCACGCGCACGGCGCCTCCCGGCACGTGCTCGTGTGGGGCGCGATGAACGCACTCTTCCCGAGCACCTCCGAGCCGCAGGTGAAGTTCAAGCTCGACTACTCGGGCGGCCCGAACTGGCAGGGCTTCACGAACATGTGCCGCCCGTATGACGGCCCGGCGCTGCCCGACGTCGTGGCCGCGTGCAAGCTGCCGGACGGCTCGTACTGGGCCGCGCAGCAGTGGGCGCAGCCGCTTCCCGATCTCGGCTTCGTGCCGTGGAACGCAACGCTGAGCGCGAAGTGGCTGGAGATCTCCCACTGGCAGGGGCCGATCCCGACGCTCAGCGCGTACACCGACTGGGTGTGGAGCGGCCGCTTCCAGGAAGCGTTCGGCGTGTACACGTACGCGGGCAAGCCGGTGCACGGCTTCGGCACGAGCCGCTACGGCGTGCCGACCGACGGGTACGGGCGACTGATCTTCCTCGACACGTTCGACTCGCCGTACGGCAGCGGGTGGCGGCGGGAGAACTCGTTCGTCCCCCACAATCCGACCGGGGCTTTCTGTTACGGCTTCTACAAGTTCGATCCGACGAAGGGCGGCTACCGCCACCCGGCCGGAGAGACCGCCGCCCGCGGGCCCGGCCTCGGCACGCGCTACCGGCTGATCGCGGTCGGGCCGGGCGTCGAGCCCAACGTGGCCACCGAGATCGGCGGCCTGCACCCGTACGACCCGAGCAATCCCGCCGACGTCACGTACGAGCAGCAGCAGGTCTCGATCCTCAAGACCATCGGCGACAAGAGTTGCGTGGCCGGCCACTGATCGAACTGACCCAAACGGGTCCAAGCCCACGTTGCCGATCTTGACGACGATGAGGTTCGTGCAGCCACTCGATGTCGTCGCCACGCTCGCCGACATGCGCAGGCTGCTCGGTCGTATCGCCGGGCCGCACGTCGATCTCGTGGTCGAGTGCGAGCCGGGCCTCCCGCCGGCGCGCTTCAACGGAAGCGTTCTTCGCAACATCGTCATCGACGCGGTTCGTGCCTCCGCGGAGGCGATGCCGGAGGGCGGGCGGATCGCCGTGCGCGCCTCCGCGCATGAGGGAAGCATCGAGCTGACGGTCGCCGACACCGGGCCGGCGCCGCAAGTCCCGGGCTCGCCACGGTGCACGAGCTCGCTGCCTCGAACGGTGCAGACGTTCGCATCGCCTCGACACCGGGTGGTGGCTCGAAGCTGTCGCTCTATCTGCCGGTCTGGCCCTGAGCTGCGGTCACGCGCTCGGTGGCGAGCCGTTCTGCCGCCGCGGCGGGCGTGATGCCGTCCTCCGACGCAGTGCGGAACAGCGTGCGCAGGGTGTCGCCGATTCGCGCAAGGCCCTGCTCCAGCTCGGCCTCCGTCCACCCGAGATCTTCGAGGCCGACGAGCTGGATGACACCGCCCGCGTTCACGACGTAGTCCGGCGCGTACAGGATTCCCGCAGCGTGCAGCCGGTCGCCGTCTTCCGGCTCGGAGAGCTGATTGTTCGCGCAGCCTGCGACCGCGCGGCAGCGCAGCCGCGGAATCGTGTCGGCGTTGAGCGTTCCACCGACGGCGCACGGCGAGTACAGGTCGCATTCGGTGCCGATCACTTCGTCTGCTGCGACGACGGTTGCGCCGGTCGTTGCCGCACGCGCCTCGTCGACGTCGGAGACGAGCACCTGCGCACCGTCGGCCTGCAGCAGGCGCACGAGATCGGCGCCGACCGAGCCGGCACCCTGCACGAGCACGCGCAAGCCGGCGAGCTCCGGCGAGCCGAAGAGGTGCTCGACCGTCGCGCGGATCGCGTACAGCGTTCCGACTGCGGTGCCGCGCGCGCTGTTCCCGCCCTTGCCGGTGGTCCCGTACACCCATGGGCAGCGCTCGGCGACGACGTCGAGGTCTGCGGGAGTGATGTTCATGTCCCCGGCTGTGCGATACGTCCCGCCGAGCGAGGCGACGAGGTCGCCGTAGCGAAGGAGCAACCGCCGGCGCGCGTCGCCGGCCGGGAGCTCAGGGACTGCCAACACCGCCTTCGCGCCGCCGCGCGGGATGTCCGCGGCCGCGAACTTCCGCGTCATCGCGCCGGACAGGCGCATCGCGTCCGCGAGACCGTCGGCTGCCGTGGGGTACACGCGCAGCCGTGTGCCGCCGCCGCCGGGGCCGAGCGCAGTCGAATGGATGCAGACGAACATCCACGCGCCGCTGTCGGCGTCGAAGCGGATGACCGCCTCTTCGCCGTCCCAGGCGTGCAGCAGGTCCTCGAACACGGTCGAATCTTGCCTGCCTTCGGGTACACTCCGGCGCCGATATGGCCGGAGAACGCACAAAGCTCCTCGTCGTCGCCCGCGACCAGCTGGGCTCGCGCGAGACGCGCAGGCTACGCCGGCAGGGGCTCATTCCGGGCGTCCTGTACGGCGGCGGCCAGCCCGTCGCCATCTCCGTCGCCGAGCGGGAGCTCCGGCGCGCCCTCACCGGCGGCGCCGGCCTGCACTCGATTCTCGACGTCGAGATCGACGGCGCCGGCAAGACGCACTCGTCGATTCTCAAGGAGTACCAGGTCGACAAGATCCGCGGGCACATCACGCACATCGACTTGCAGGAGGTCCCGCTCGACAAGCCGATCCACGCATCGGTGAGCGTGCACCTCATCGGTGCCGACGACGCTCCCGGCGTCCGCGAGGGCGGCGTGCTCTCGCAGCCGCTGCGCGAGATCAACGTCGAGGCGCTGCCGCTGGAAGTTCCCGAGCACATCGACCTTGACGTCTCGCACATGGGCATCGGCGACACGCTCCGCATGGGCGACCTCATCGTCCCCGAGCGCGTCACGCTGCTCGACGACCCCGAGATCGTCGTCGCGACGGTGACGGCTCCGACCCGCGAGATCGAGCCCGAGCCCGTCGAGGGCGAAGAGGGCGTCGAGGGCGAAGAGGGTGCCGAGGGCGAAGGTGCGGACGACTCTGAGGCGCGTAGCGCAGAAGCGCCCGCCGAGTCCGAAGCTTCCGCAGAGGAGTAACTCCTGCTCCTCGTCGCGGGCTTGGGCAACCCGGGCCGCGAATACGCGCGGAACCGGCACAACGCCGGCTATCTCGTCGTCGACGAGCTCGCGCGCCGGCACGGCGGGTCGTGGAAATCGAAGTTCTCCGGCCGGCTCGCCGAGGTCCGGTACGGCGACGCGAGGCTCGTCCTGCTCAAGCCGGAGACGTACATGAACGATTCGGGGCGCTCCGTCGGCGCGGCGGCGGCGTTCTTCAAGGTCGAGCCGGCCGACGTGCTCGTCGTGCACGACGAGGGCGACTTCGATCTCGGACGGCTGGAGATCAAGCACGGCGGTGGCCTCGCCGGTCACAACGGCCTGCGCTCGATCGCGCAGGCGCTCGGCACGCAGGACTTCACCAGGCTCCGGATCGGCGTCGGTCGTCCCGAGCGCGGCGATCCGCGCTCACTCGCGGACTACGTGCTCGCCGACTTCGACGAGCACGACGACGCGGACGCGCTGATCGAACGCGCGACCGACGCCGTCGAGGCGTACGTCACGCAGTAGCGAAGCGCTTCTTCGCGCGTTCGCGCGCCCGCTCGGCCTCGACGTCTCGGTCGCGCGGAGCGGCGTTCGTCACGAGCGCCTCGAGCAGATGGTGCGTCGTGTGGGCGATCTCCTCGACCGCGCGCGCGAAGGCTTCCTCGTTCGCCTTCGACGGCTTCGTGAAGCCGCTCACCTTACGCACGTACTGCTCGGCCGCCGCGCGCACCTCAGGGTCGGTCGCCGGCGGCTCGAAGTTGTAGAGCGTGTGGATGTTTCGGCACATGCACGGCATCCTAGGGGCGATGCTCGTTCGGCTGCTGCTCGCAGGAGTGGTGCTCGCCGGCGCTTCGCCGCGCGGCGCGTTCGAGCGGCTCGCGCCGATCGTGTCGAAGGAGGTCGGCGAGACGGTGCGCGTGCGGGCCGAGCGCGTCGCCGGGAATCGCGTCGACTTCGAGGTCGTCTATCGGTACGGCGGCGCAGACCGTTTCGTCGGCTACGCGGACGGCAACCGCGTGTCGTGGCTGACGGCGTGCTTCGTCCGCGAGTTCTACGGGAAACTCTGCGGGCCTCCGCCGGCTGGCACCGCGGAGGAGGGGATTCCGCAGTGGGTCCTGCCGGCGCGCTTCGCGCACCCGACCGTGCCCGGGCTCATCCGCCCGGAGGCGCTTGCGGTCGAGTCGGACGGTTCGCTCCTCATCGCGGACGCGAATCGCGACGAGCTGTTCCGCCGCTCGCCGGACGGGTCGCTGCATGCGGTCGTCCCGATCGCCGGGTGGCGGGCGACGATCGCCGTTGCGCCGAACGGCGCGATTTACATCGGCGACGGCAAGCGCGTGCACGTCCTCGTGCACGGATCCGAGCGAACGCTGCCGCAGCGCTTCCACCACGTGAGCTCGCTCGCGTTCGCGCCGGACGGGACGCTGTACGTCGGTGCGACTCAGTCGGTCGTCGCGGTTGCGCCGAACGGCGCAGTGCACACCGTCTTCCGCGGAGTCGGGACCTACGACCAGGTCGTCGTCGGCGGCAGGCGGTATGGCGGGTTCAGCCCCGACGGGATCGCGGTCGGCGGCAACGGCGACCTCTACGTGTACACATCTTCGACGAAACAGATCTTCGAGGTCACGCCACGTGGAAAGGCGCTGCGCTTCTGGATGGCGTACGCGCACGGACTTGCGACTGCCCCCGACGGCAGCATCGTCGTTGGCACCCAGGGCGGCCAGCTCTTCCGCATCCGCGACGGGAAGTTGTCGACCGTCGCCGACCTCGGCAGCGCGCCCCCGTTCGGTTTCCCGTTCCAGGAAGACGGCGTCGCCGTCGCTCCCGACGGGACGATTTACACGGACACCTTCGTCGGCAACGGCTACACGAACCAGACGGCGCTCGCCGCCGTGACTCCGGACGGGAAGGCCCGGCTCCTGCGCACGACGACGCCGCTCGCTGCGACGCTCCCGCCCGGGATGACGACGGGCTGCCCGTCGCCCACCGGCCTGCAGAGCTTTGACGCGACCGCGAGGAAGGCGGCCGTCCGCGCTGCCGACGTGATCGACATCACCCCGTTCGACCGCGGCCTGACCCTCAGCGACCCGTCGTGGTGGTCAGGCTTCTACACCGACCAGATCGACGGCCGCTATGGGATCGGCCGTCACCACGTCTACACCGTCCGGCCGGCGTCGGCCGACCCGTACTCAGCCGCGCTCGTTCGCCGCTGCGGCGCCGCGCTCGTCCACCGCTCGGTCGCCATCGTCGTCGGACGTGGCGTCTACTCCGATCAGGTGAGCCACATGTTCTTCCTCGACCGGAACGGCCGCGCGCTCCTGTACTGGCAGCACACCTGAGTGCGACTACCATGACCCCCGCGGAACGCGAGTTCCGCCACTCGTCATGGACCGTCCGGTACTCCACGCTTTCGTCCGCGAGCTCGTCGAGAACGAGAGCCTCGGCGCGCTCGCCGACGGGATGCCGACAAGGGCCCGCGTCTCCGAGCCCGCGCTTCCGCTCCTCCTTGCGACGCTGCACGAGAAGCTCGATCGCGGCCTGATCTGCCTCCTTCCGGAGGACGCGGACGCGCGCGACGCCGCTGAGGCCGCGGCCTGGTTCCTCGGCGACGAGAGCGTCGGCTACTTGCCGAGCCGCGGCGTCGGCTGGGACTCCGGCCTCGAGCCGCCGCCGCACCTCGTCGGCGAGCGAGCCCGCGCGCTCGACGTGCTCGCGCGCGGCGGCCTCGTCTGCGCGTCCGCCCGCGCGCTCGCGGAGCCGATGCCGCCGCCGAAGGCGCGGCCGGAGCCGATCGAGCTGCGGGTCGGCGCCGAGTCGGGCGTGGAAGCCCTCGCCGAGTCGCTCGCCCTCGCCGGCTACGCGCGTGTCGAGCGCGTGGACGACCGCGGCCAGGTCGCCGTTCGCGGCGGGATCGTCGACATCTTCCCGGCGACGGGCGGCGAGCCGTTCCGCGTCGAGTTCTTCGGCGACGAGGTCGAGTCCATCCGCGCCTTCTCCGCCTTCACCCAGCGCGCGCTCCATCCCGTCGTCGAGGCCGTCGTCTATCCGGCCGCCGAGCGGCGCATCGATCTCGTCGACCAGGAGGCGGAGGGCGTCCCGGCCGATCTCGTCCCGGCGCTTGACCGTGTCCCCGACCTCGTCTTCCAACCGGACGCGGTGCGGCGAGTGTGGGAGGAGGACGGCGTGTTCGCGCCACCCTCGCTCGACGGAGCGACGGAGCTCGACCCGTTCCCGCAGACGCAGCCATTCGCCTTCGAGGCGCAGCGGCCGGCGATCGCGGCGCGCGGCCTCGCCGAGGCGGAGACGGAGCTGATGGCATTCGTGCGCGCCGGGCAGCGCGTCGTCGTCGCGTTCCCGCACCGCGGCGAGGCGCTGCGGACGCAGAACCTGCTCCGGCGCGTCTCCGCGCGCCTGCTCGAGCCGGGCGAACCGCTGCCCGACGAGGCGGAAGTGCTGTTCGCGATCGCGCCTGCGCGCCGCGGCTTCGTCTGGCGCGACCTCGGACTCGTCCTCCTGCCCGACCACCAGGTCTTCCGCCGACGTGTGCCGAAGGAGCGCCGCCTCGGCGGGCGCGCGCTCCAATCGTTCGCCGACCTGCGCACCGGCGACTACGTCGTGCACGAGGATCATGGCGTCGGCAAGCTCCTCGGCTTCGAGACGAAGGAGGTCGCGGGCGTCACCCGCGACTACCTCCTGCTCGCGTTCCGCGGCGACGACCGTCTGTACGTGCCGCACGAGCAGCTCGGGAAGGTCTCGCGCTACGTCGGCGCCGACGCGAAGGCGCCCGCGCTCTCGAAGCTCGGCGGCAAGGCGTGGCAGCTGCTCAAGTCGCGTGCGCGCGAGTCGGTACAGGAGCTCGCGGGCGACCTGATCGCGCTGTACGCGCAGCGGCAGACGCGCACCGGCATCGGCTACAACCTCGAGCACGAGTGGATCGCGCGCCTCGAGGCGTCCTTCCCGTACCGCGAGACGCCCGACCAGGAGGCGGCGATCGAAGCGGTGAAGGAAGACCTGGAGACGCCGAAGCCGATGGACCGTCTCGTGTGCGGCGACGTCGGCTTCGGCAAGACGGAGGTCGCGGTGCGCGCCGCGTTCGCAGTCGCCGTCAACGGCAAGCAGGTGCTCATGCTCGCGCCGACGACGATCCTCGCCGAGCAGCACTGGAACACGTTCCGCGATCGCTTTCGCGACTTTCCCGTCCGCGTCGAGATGGTCTCGCGCTTCCGCGCGCCGCGCGAGGTCAAGCAGGTGCTCGCCGACTTCGCCGAGGGCAAGGTCGACGTCCTCATCGGCACGCATCGCGTCCTCAGCCGCGACGTCATCCCGAAGGAGCTCGGCCTCGTCATCCTCGACGAGGAGCAGCGCTTCGGCGTGGCGCAGAAGGAACTGTTGAAGTCGTTGCGACTCGAGGTCGACGTGCTCACGTTGAGTGCGACGCCGATCCCGCGCACGCTGCATCTCTCGCTCGCAGGCATGCGCGACATCTCCATCATCGAGACCCCGCCGGAAGGCCGCCGCCCGATCCGAACCACCGTCGGCGAGTACGACGAGGAGCTCGTCAAGCTCGCGCTCGAGCGCGAGCACGAGCGCGAGGGGCAGGCGTTCTATCTGCACAACCGCGTCGAGACGATCGAGGAGGCGGCCGAGAAGCTGCGCCAGCTCTGTCCCAACCTTCGCTTCCTCGTCGCGCACGGGCAGATGCGCGAGAAGGAGCTCGAGGAGAAGATGCACACGTTCCTGCGCGGCGACGCGGACGTGCTCGTCTCGACGACGATCATCGAGTCGGGCATCGACATCCCGCAGGCGAACACGCTCATCGTCGAGCGCGCGGACATGCTCGGCCTCGCGCAGCTGTACCAGATCCGCGGCCGCGTTGGACGCTCCGACGCGACTGCGCACGCGTATCTCTTCTATCCGGACGCGCAGGAGCTCACCGCGGAGGCCCGCGCGCGGCTCGCCACGCTCGCCGACCACACCGAGCTCGGGGCCGGGTTCGCCATCGCGATGCGCGATCTCGAGATTCGCGGCGCCGGCGAGCTTCTCGGCGCCGAGCAGTCCGGTCACGTCGCCGCCGTCGGCTTCGAGCTGTACGTCGAGCTCCTGAACGAGGCGGTTGCCGAGCTGCAGGGCCAGCGCCGGGTCGCGGCCCGACCGGTCCGGGTCGACGCCCGGATCGACGCCTACGTCCCGCAGCAGTACGTCGGCTCGGAGGCGCTCCGCATCGACATCCACCGCCGCCTCGCGCTCGCCGAGACCGACGACGAGCTGCGCGAGCTCGCGGCCTCGCTCGAGGACCGCTTCGGGCCGCTGCCGGAGCCGGTGGAGCACCTCTTCTCGATCCAGGAGGCGAAGATCAAGCTGGCGGAGCTGGGGGCCGACTACCTCGTGTTCCGCGGCGGAAAGGCCACCGTCGGCCGGCTCGTCCTCGGCTCGAAGGAGCTGCAGGACCTCCGTGAGCGAATCCACACCGCCGTCTACACCGTAGGGAACCGGGAAGTGAGCCTGCGCAGCGAGGACGGATTCCCTCAGGCCCTCCGCCTGGTCGATGCTATCTTGGATGCCCGTCGGGCAGCTTGAGCCCGGCGTTTCTATGACCAAGCGCCTTTTCATCGTTGTCTGCCTCGCTTTGCTGACCGGCGTCCTCGCGGCGTGCGGGGGCGGCGGGACGAAGACCGTCCCCAACGACTCCGTCGCGCTCGTGAACGGCGACTCGATCACGAAGGTCCAGTTCAACGGTCTGATGGACGCCACCGCGAAGGTCGCGGTCGTGAACAAGCAGACGCCCCCCAAGGCCGGGACGGCGGCCTACAAGGCGACGCAGGACCGGGTCATGGCGTTCCTCGTGCAGCTCGACGAGTTCACGCAGAAGGGGAAGGACCTCGGCGTCAACGTCACCGACGCGCAGGTCGAGGCGCAGATCACCAAGGTGAAGAAGCAGTACTTCGCCGGCAACGAGGCGAAGTTCGAGAAGGGCCTCGCAGCACAAGGCCTGACCGCCGAGATCTACCGGCTGGAATGGCGCTCGCAGCTGCTGAGCCAGGCGATCTACACCAAGGTGACGAAGAACATCAAGGTGACGCCGGCGGCGGTGCAGCTGTACTACAACACGCACAAGTCGTCGTACACGACTGCCGCGTCGCGCGACGTGCGGCACATCCTCGTGAACAGCAAGGCGCTCGCCGACCAGCTCGAGACGCAGCTCAAGGGGGGCGCCGACTTCGGGACGCTCGCCAAGAAGTACTCGAAGGATACGAGCTCGGCCAAGCTGGGCGGGAAGCTCACGATCACGAAGGGCGAGACGGTTCCGCAGTTCGACAAGGTCGCCTTCTCGCTCAAGACCGGAGCGACGTCGCCGCCCGTGCACTCGCAGTACGGCTGGCACATCATCCAGGCGCTCTCTGCGGTGAAGCCCGCGAAGGTGACGCCGCTCGCGAGCGTCCGCCAGAGCATCGAGAGCACGCTTCTCCAGTCGAAGAAGAGCGCCGCCATGAACACCTGGGTCAACGGGGTGAAGAAGGACTACGACAAGAACGTCGTCTACGCCGCCGGGTACACGCCTTCGGTGACGACGACCGCCGCGACCTCTACCACCGGCTGAGTTGCAGGGCCTGTCGGAGGCCCTCCTCGAGCTGCAGCAGCTGACCGAGCGGCTGCGCCGCGAGTGCCCGTGGGACCGCGAGCAGACCGCGCGCACGATCGTGCCGCACACCGTCGAGGAGGCGTACGAGGTCGCGGACGCCGCGCTCGCCGACGACGACGCGAAGCTGCTCGACGAGCTCGGCGACCTGCTCTTCCAGGTGTTCTTCCTCTCGCTGCTGCTGCAGGAGCGAGACCTCGGCGATCTCGAGGCCGTGACCCGGAACGTGCACGCGAAGCTCGTGCGCCGGCATCCGCACGTGTTCGGGGACGCCGACGCTGCAACACCCGCGCGCGTGAAGGAGAACTGGGAGAAGATCAAGCGTGAGCAAGAGGGCCGCGAAGGCGTCTTCCACGACGTCGCCGAGGCGCTGCCTGCCTTGCTCTACGCGCGCAAGCTCCAGCAGCGGGCGCGCGCCGTCGGGTTCGAGTACCCCGACGTCCAGGGGGCGCTCGCCGACCTCGACGACGAGGTGCGCGAGCTGAAGGAGGATCTCGATCCCTCCGAGCTCGGCGACGTCCTCTTCGCCGCGGTCAACGTCGCGCGCAAGCTCGACGTCGACCCGGAGCTCGAGCTCCGCCTCGCGGCCCGGCGCTTCCGCGATCGCGTGACAACAGCCGAGCTGTTGGCCGCCGAGCGCGGCGAGAATTGGAGCGAGCTTCCGCTCGAGCAGCAGGACCGCTATTTCGACCTCGCCAAGGAGACGACCCGATGAGCAAGATCGCCCAGATCAGTGCACGCCAGATCCTCGACTCGCGCGGGAACCCGACCGTGGAGGCCGAGGTCAAGCTCGACTCGGGCGCCTTCGGCCGCGCAGCCGTTCCCTCAGGCGCGTCCACCGGCGTGCATGAGGCGGTCGAGCTGCGCGACGGCGGCGACGCCTACGGCGGGAAGGGCGTGACGAAGGCGGTCGCGCACGCGTCGGGAGAGCTCGCCGACGCCGTGCGCGGGCTCGACGCGGCCGACCAGGAGCAGGTCGACCGGCGCATGATCGACCTCGACGGAACGCCGAACAAGGGCCGGCTGGGCGCGAACGCCATCCTCGCCGTGTCGCTCGCGACCGCCAAGGCGGCCGCGGCGGACGCAGGTGTGTCGCTCTTCCGCCATCTCGGCGGGGAGCAGGCGACGATGCTGCCCGTCCCGATGATGAACGTCATCAACGGCGGCGTGCACGCGGCCAACTCGATCGATCTGCAGGAGTTCATGGTCGTGCCGGTCGGCGCGGCCTCGTTCGCCGAGGCTCTGCGGATCGGCGCGGAGACCTACCACGCGCTGCAGAAGGTGCTGAAGGAGGAGGGGCTCGCGACCGCCGTCGGCGACGAGGGCGGCTTCGCTCCCGACCTTCCTTCGAGCGAGGCGGCGATCGAGGCCATCCTCAGCGCGGCGGAGCGAGCAGGCCATCACGACCGGGTCGCGATCGCGCTCGACCCGGCGGCGAGCGAGCTCTTCTCCGACGGCGTGTACCGCTTCGAGGGGCGCGAGGTACAGCCGGAGGAGATGGCCGACTTCCTCGCCGGCCTCGTCGACCGCTTCCCGATCGTTTCGATCGAGGACGGCAACGCCGAGGACGACTGGGACGGGTGGAAGGCGACGACGGAGAAGCTCGGCGACCGCATCCAGCTCGTCGGCGACGACAACTTCGTCACCAACCCGGAGCGGTTGCAGATCGGCATCGACCGCGGCGTCGCGAACTCGATCCTCATCAAGGTGAACCAGATCGGCACGCTGACGGAAACGATCGAGACGGTGAAGCTCGCGCAAGCGAACGGTTACAGCACGGTCATTTCCCACCGCTCGGGGGAGACCGAGGACGCGACCATCGCCGATCTTGCGGTCGCGCTCGGGACCGGCCAGATCAAGACCGGCGCTCCCGCGCGCACCGATCGTGTGGCCAAGTACAACCAGCTGCTGCGCATCGAGGAGGAGCTCGGCGCACGCGCGGGTTATCCGGGTTGGGCGGCGTTTCCGCGCGCGCGTCACGTACTCTGAGTCGCATGGTCGAGCAGCGCAGAACGAAGATCGTCGCGACGCTTGGACCGGCCTCGGCGACGACCGACAGGCTGAGTGAGCTGATCCGCGCCGGTGTCGACGCGGTGCGCCTGAACCTCTCCCACGGGACGCACGAGGACCACGCGGAGCGCGCCTGGCTCGTGCGCGAGATCGCAGCCAAGATCGGCCGCCCCGTCGCGGTCATCGCCGACCTGCAGGGGCCGAAGCTTCGCGTCGGCGATCTCCCGGAGCCGAGGATCCTCGTACGCGGCGAGTCCATCGTCATCTGCGCGGAGGATTCCGCGACGAACGGCGACCTGCCGGTCGCCCCGGCGGTCATCGGCCAGGTGCTGCAGCCGGGCCACGACGTCCTCATCGACGACGGGCTCGTCCGCCTGCGTGTCGAAGAGGTGTCGGGTGGGCGGGCGCGTTGCGCCGTCCTCGTCGGTGGCCCGGTGAGCTCACACAAAGGCGTGAATCTTCCCGGCATCCCGCTCCCCATTCCGTCGCTGACGCCGAAAGACGTCGCCGATCTCGAGTTCGCGCTCGCGACGGATGTCGACTTCATCGCACTGTCCTTCGTGCGCTCGGCCGACGACGTGCGAGAGCTGCTCGCCCTGATCGAGCAGGCGGGCTCGCACGCGCATGTGATCGCGAAGATCGAGAAGGCGGAGGCGGTCGACGTCCTCGACGACGTACTCGAGGTGACGGACGCCGTCATGGTCGCGCGCGGCGACCTCGGCGTCGAGATCGGCCCCGCGCTCGTGCCGCTGCTGCAGAAGCGGATCATCGCCAAGGCGCTCGAGCGCGGCAAGCCGGTGATCACTGCGACGCAGATGCTCGAGTCGATGATCCATTCCGCCGAGCCGACGCGCGCCGAGGCGAGCGACGTCGCGAACGCGATCCTCGACGGCACCTCCGCTGTGATGCTCTCCGGCGAGACGGCGGTCGGCGAGTATCCGGTCGAGGCGGTCGCGTACATGGATCGCATTGCGCGCGCGATCGAGCCGAGCATGGACTACCGGCACGAGTTGCCGGAGGCGCACGAGAATCCGACCATCGGCGGTGCGATGTCGAATGCCGCCTGCGATCTCGCCGAGGCGCTGCGCGCGGGAGCGATCCTCGTGCCGACCTTCTCCGGCCGCACGGCGAACGCCGTTGCCCGGCTGCGCCCGCGGCGCCCGATCGTCGCGCTGACGCACATCGACTGGGCGATGCGCCAGCTCGCGCTCGAGTGGGGCGTGACGCCGCTCCTGATCCGCGAGTCCCCCGACGTCGAGGATCTCTGGCAGACGTCGATCGACGCCGCTCGCGAGGCCGGTCTCGTCCAGTCGGGCGATCGCGTCGTCATCACTGCCGGCACCGCCGTGAACATCCCCGGCAGCACCAATGTGATCAAGGTGGATATCGCGTAAGAGGAGTCCGGTCGCGCGGTGGAGAACATCGCGCGGATGACCCTCCGCCGTTGGCTTGCCGTCGGAGCGCTCGTGCTCGTTGCGCTCCTCTACTACCGCCCGCTGAAGGCGTACGTCGACGCGCGCGGGCAGCTCGGTCAGCGGCAGGCGGTCGTGCGGCGTCTGGAGCACGAGAAGCAGACGCTCGAGCACCGGCTCGGCGCGTCGAGCTCCGTGGCCACGGTGGCCCGCGAGGCGCGCGCGCTCGGCTACGTCCGCCCGGGCGAGCACCTCTTCATCGTCAAGAACATCGACGCCTGGCGGAAGCGGCTGCGGGCTAGCCTGCAGCCGCATGGACGCTGACGCCGACCGCGCGATCGTCGCGCGCCAGCTCGGCCGCGAGCCGCGCGCGTTCGGCCGCGTCGCCGTCCGCTGTCCGTTCGGCCGCCCGGCGGTGACCGAGCAACATCCGTACGCGCCCGACGGGGAGCCGTTCCCGACGACGTACTACCTCACGTGTCGCTACCTCGCCGCCGCCATCTCGCGTCTCGAGGCCGGAGGCGGCGTCGAGCGCTGGACCGCGCGCGTGGAAGAGGACGCCGAGCTCGCGGCGAGCCGCGCCCGCGCGGACGATGACCAGCGCCGCATCCGCCGCGCGCTCGCCGGCGACGAGACCGGCCGGGACGGAGGCGCGTCACTCGACCTCGGCGTCGGCGGCTCCGGCCGGAC
Organism: Gaiellaceae bacterium; assembly: GCA_036512155.1. Classification (GTDB taxonomy): domain Bacteria; phylum Actinomycetota; class Thermoleophilia; order Gaiellales; family Gaiellaceae; genus Palsa-739. The sequence continues at coordinate 24,021 of DATCBD010000008.1, forward strand.
GGGGTCCCTCAAGTGCCTGCACGCCCACGCCGCGTTCGCGCTCGCGCAGCCGGGCTACGAGCTGGGGCAACGTATCCTCGCGGAGGTGGAACCGCTCTGGCCATCGCGGTGCTGCACCGAGGAGAGCTGATGGAGGCGCTCGCGCTCGTCCGGCACGAGTGGGCGGACGGCCACCGCCAGCTCGAAGCCCAACGGGACGACCCGCGCCGCTACCGGCGGCTCGTCGAACAGGTGGAGGCCCTGACCGACGAGCTTCGCCGCCGCGTCGGCGGCACGTACTCGCTCGCCGAGCTCGCCGCCGCGTATCGCGACGCGGACACGTGGGCGCGTCAGACGATCGCGGACCGGGCGCCCGGGCCGGGCTGGCCGCGCGACCTGGCGCTCGTCCTCGCCGCGGCCTTCTACGCCTACCAGCGCGGCGCGAGCGACTACCTCTCATGACCGGCTGGAGGCGCTGGCTGCTCGTCTTCTTCGCCGCCACGGTGGTCTTCGCCGTCGGGGTCGCGGTCGGTGAGGCCGTCCACGACAACCCGAAGCCCGGAATTACCCTTACATCCGAGACCACGCTCCATCCGTAACCTTCCTAGGAGTAGGAACGTTGAGAATTGGACAGGTTCCGGAGCAATGGCGATGCGTGACGACAGCGAATGGCTCACCCTCGGGCAGGCGGCCCGGTTCCTCGGCGTGGCCCAGAGCACGATCCGGAAGTGGTCGGATCAGGGCCGCGTCCCGGCCTTCTACACCCCCGGCGGCCACCGGCGGTACCGGCGCACCGACCTGGAGACGTTCCTCGAGCGCTCCGGCCCGGCCGGGCAGACGAAGAGCGGCCCACTCGTCCTCCTCGTCGACGACGACGAGCACGTCCGCGAGCTCGTCCGCATCAATCTCGAGTTCGAGGGCTACACCGTGCGCGAGGCTGCCGACGCGAACGAAGGGCTCGCAGCCATCGACGAGGCGAAGCCAGACCTTGTACTCCTCGACGTGATGATGCCGCAGGTCGACGGCTGGGAGATGCTGACCCGCATGCAGGAGCGCTACGGCGTCGGCGCGATCCCGGTCGTGATGTTCAGCGGCAAGGTGGACGAGCAGGCGGAGGAGCAGGCGACGAGCCGCGGCGCGCAGGGGTTCGTCGGAAAGCCCTTCGACCTGCAACAGCTGGTCGACAAGACGAAGCAGCTCGTACCGGTCTGAACCACCGTCTCGAGCGCTGGATCGTCGAGCACCGCTCCACGCCGCTCAACGACGTCTTCGTCTGGCTGACGCGTATCGGAGGCTGGGGCGCCGTGTGGCTCGCGCTTGCGTTCGCGCTCGCGCTGCTCCGCCGGAGTCCAAGGCTGTTCGTGCTCGTGCTGCTCGCCGACGCAGCCGCGGACGGGCTCGCGGAGGCGCTGAAGGCGGCGGTGGGGGAGCGGCGGCCGCACTTCCCGCACCAGCTCGTCGCGGCTCCGCATAGCTCCTCGTTCCCGTCCGGGCACGCGGCGACGAGCTTCGCCTGCGCGACCGTCCTTTCCGTGCTCGTGCCGCGGGCCGCGCCCGCGTTCCTCGTCCTCGCCGCCGCGATCGCGTACTCGCGGCTGTACGTCGGCGTGCACTGGCCGTTCGACGTCCTCGCCGGCGCAGCGCTCGGTGTCGCTACATCTCTTCTGCTGCTCGCAGCAACCCGGCGACGATCAGGAGGACGGCGGCGGCGAGGCTGATGAAGATGCCGATGCCACGACCGGCCGTGCCAAAGAATGTGTCCGGGATCGAGATGACCCGGATGAGGACGAAGATCGTCGCCAGCGCTCCGAGCGCGATGAGCACGAGGCTCTCCGGCACGGTCGCGGGAAGCTCGATGCCGGCCTCGCGCAGCGCCTCGAGAATGAGTGTCGCGAGCCCGATGAAGAAGACGAGCTTTCCGAGCGCGCCGATGTGCCAGCCGGTGACCGACAGGGTCAGCCCGTCCGCCTGCGTGCCGGCATACCAGTCGGTGAAGGCGGAGATGGCGAGAATGAGCCCGGCGATCCAGGCGAGGCGCTCGCCCCAGTAGCCGGGCACGACCTGCCGCGGCGCGGGACGCCGGTCCGGTCCGGCCGGCGCGCTCGGCGGCAGCATCGGCTCAGGCGTTTGCACTGGCGCAGTATGGAGCCTAGGAGGCTCCGGCGGAACGGTGCTCGTCGCAGGGATGCGCTGGGCGGATGCGATGCAAGGACGCAGGTCGCGTTCGTAGCCGGTGGCTACGGGCGCGACCGAGGACGCGGCAGCGCGCCGATCCAGCGCACCATCTGCGACACAGTCACTGTTTCGCCGGAGCCTCCTAGAGGCCGAAGAGGTGCTGGATCTCGTGCCAGGCGCCGATGACGAAGGCGATGGCGATCGCGAGCAGCACCGCCATCGCGATGTAGAAGCGATACCGGGCGAGCCGGTTCTCCTGGCGCTGCCGAACCCGGGCTTGCCGCTGGGCGCGGTGATACCGGTAGCGGAGCTCGACCGTCGTCGGTTCGACGGGGGCTTCGTCCATCCGGTGGGCAGGTCTGGCCACGAGCCGGAATTGTAAGGCGGATGCGCCTGCGGCGATACTTCCACAGGGGCCGGTGATGACCGTTCAGGCCGAATCGGAGTTACTCGCCCAGGCGCCGGGGATCTCGATCGACGCCCTGGCGGCGCTTGCCCGCGCCGCGAGGGACGCAGCGGCCCGCCCGAACCTCGCCCTCGCGCTCCAGGACGTCGCCGATGCCGCCCGCGTCGCCGCGGGCGCGGATGTCGCCCTCGTGCGCGTCGTCTCCGCCGACCGGCTCGAGACGGCCGCGGTCGCCGGCTCGGCTGCGCTCGCCGCCGAGCTCGAGGGCGACCGCATCCCCGCCTCCGAGCTGCCCGACCTCCGCGTCGACCTGCTGGCCGAGGCGTCACGGGGCGTCCAGCGCGTCGCCGCGCGCACCGGGGCAGCTTCGATTCTCGTGCTGCCGGTGCGCCTCGACGGGACGGCCGCCGTGCTGGAGCTCTATCGTGCAGGGCCG
>DATCBD010000009.1:0-11397 GCA_036512155.1 Gaiellaceae bacterium
CTGATCTCAAACGACAAGAAGATCATGGGCGACTACACCAACGGCAAGCTCGCCCGCATCCTCGGCTGGGGAACCGCCGCCCTCATGACCGCCGCAGCAATCATCCTGTTCGCCTTCGCCCACGGCGGCGGCCTCTACTAAGAACGTTGTCGGCGTTTCACGGGGTCGTCGCATTCGCCGAGTTCGCGAGGCTGTTTCTCGACTTCAGCTCCTCGGTTTTGAACGGAGGCCGAAGAGATGACCGCATCGAGTGATAGGCCTGTGTAGTCAGCGGATCGGGGACACAAGTGTCGGCTCCGCGTCGCCGTGTCTCCGACCGGGGCAGCTATTAGCGAGTCTGAGCGCCTCCGCGCCGCCCTCGCGGTCGCCGAAAGCTGACCTCGTCGGGGGACATTTCCGCACGCTGGCGCAGCCGACGGAGCTGTTGCTTCTCTTATCCGGTAGGAGACCAGCTGAAGCCCTTACCCGCGCCACCGCTCAGCTTCAGGCAGCTGCCCCTGGCCGCGGTCTTTCCCCCTTCGGCGTTGGCTTTGCACGTGTAGCCCTTCGGGCCGCCCTTGAGGATCGTGACGGCGGTGTCGCTCGCGGCCTTCTCCTGGATGAACTTCTTCACCCAGACGGTCGCTGTCTTGCAGGTGAATGCGCTTCCGAGAGTCGCCACCTCGTAGGTGGTCCCGGACTTTCCAGTCAACCTATTCTTCCATTTCGGACCGCTGACCTTCGCCGGGCATAGACCGCCGAGGCGTGATGCCGCGGACGCAGCGGTGGACCGCGCGGACAACGAGGCACACACCAGGATGAGCGTAACCACCGAGACTCGTAGTAATAAGCGAGCGTTCATCGGCGCCTCCACGTCGTCGATCTCTCGGCGCTATGAGAGCACACACCAACCAGCCTTGCAACACGCCGCGCTCATGAGTCCAACCGAGTAGGCGCAAGCTGCCGTCCTCTGGGGACATTGCCGCACGCTCGCGCAGCCCACTTTTCTTGTCACAGGAGCCCCGAAAGTGCTTGGCCTAGGCTCTGTTTTGGCGGTGCTTCGGCTAGTGGTGTAGGCGAAATAGGGCGGCGACGCCGATGCCGCTGAGGTTGGAGGCGATGATCCAGCCGCCGGCGACTGCGTTCGGGCCGGCGAACTCGGGCTGGTAGCCGGCGGGTAGCAGTGTCGCGTGGCTGTCTCGCCATAGGAAACCGCGCAGGGTCGCCGCGCCGTATCCGCCGACGTCGTCCTCGTCGTCGAGACCGACGCCATAGAGGGATTGGTGGCCGAGTGCGGGCACCGTTATCTGGATCGTCTCGTTACCACGAAGGAGTCGCAAGCCGACCGGGGTTCCGTCGCTCTGCACCGTCTGCACGAGCGCGTTGCCCTGGGCGTTCACGGCTACCGGCTGCGCACCCGCCGCGCCGAAACGGCCGAGGTCGATCAGCTGCCCGCTCTTCCACTCGAGCACGACGGTGGGGCCTGCCGCCCCGTAGGACGCGTAGCCGAAGATCGTGCCAGAGGGGGTGATGAGGGTTGCATAGCTGTCGAGCCCGTGTACGGAGCCTAGGTCGGTCGGCTTGCCGCGATGCCAGACGACCGCACGGTAGACCGCGGAGCGCAGCATCGATGAGCCGACCACGACGCCGTAGCGGTTGACCGCGGCCGCGGAGGTCTGTGGTCCTCCAAGGCCGCGCAGTTCGGTCAAGCTGCCCTCCCGCCACAAAACCGCGTCAGAACCGCGCTCGGTGTTTCGCACGCCGACAACGAACGCGCCGTTGTCGCTCATCGCATTCGGCTGGAACGAGCCCAACGCCGACGGAACCCCCTTCCGCCACAGCACGGCTGTCTTCCCGGCAGATCCGATTACGTCACCGACGGAGTCGATCGCAACCGGCTCGATCTCACGAACGCTTCGATAGGTGAGCGCCGTCTTCTTCCCGTTCTGCCAAACAAACGCCAGGTTCGCACCGGGATCTAAAGAACTGCTGGCGCTCGCCACCGCCGTGCCTTGCGCGTTCACGAACATCCCCTGAACTTCGAAATACCCGCCGGCATGACCAGGCGGGGCACCAAGACTCTTCACCGCCCACACCGGCGTCCCAGCCAGCACGACCAACGCCACCACAAACCTCACACCCGCATACTACGAAGGCACCCCCGAGCAACCGTCCCGCTCAGGGGACATTCCGGAACACTGGCCCAGCCGAGCCAGCTGTCGCCGACGCTTAGGAACTGGATTGCGAACCGATCGCGACCAGCTCGGCGACGACGTCATCGATCGGTTGCATGGCATCGATCTCGTGCGTGCAGGTCGCGCGCAACAGCGGTTCGACCTCCGCGAGGTGCGCGAGGATCAGGTTGCGCTCCTCGGCGGTCTTCCCGTAGGGGTTCGTCGTCCTACTGTCGATCCGCCCGGGCAGCACGTCGGCGGGTGCGCTCAGGAGGACGATGGCATCGAAATGCCGGTAGAACCGTCCCTGGTTCGAGACAGTCCCGGACACGTAGAGCGGCACGTCACGCTCACGGGCAAGAAGCTCCGCAATGCGGTCTTCGTGCCAGACATACCCCACTTCCTCATCTGACCATTCAGTCCATCCCGGCTCATCTGTGTCGATGGCGTCGAACCCAAGTCTCCGCAACGCTGCGAGAGAGGTGGACTTGCCGGTGCCGGACATACCTGTCACGAGAATCTTTCGCACGCCCGAGCTTCAGTCAGCGCGGCCCGTACGGCGCGTAGCGGTGGTGGAGGAGGATCGGGTTGCCGGCCGGATCGTGTAGTCCGGCGCCTTGGCAGACACCCGAGTCCCACACCTCGTTGACCTGCACGCCGGCCGCCTCCAGCTTCGCCTTCGCCTCGGCGACGTCGGGGACGCGAAACGCAAGCGTTCCGTGCGGCAGCGGCGTGAACTCGTAGTCGTGCGTGTGTGGCATCATCACCGCGAGCGTCACGTTGCCGGTCTCGTACTCGACCCAGTCCTCGCTCGGCGAGTTCGGGTTCCTCTCGAGCCCCAGCACCTCTCCATAGAAGTGATTCGCCTCTTCCATATCCGTCACAGGGACACGGATGTAGTCGACTCGTTGCACGTCGATCACGGAACGCGTACCTCCTGCGTCGAAAAGGGCGCCACGGCTGCCGGTGTCGGCACGTGGGCTGCGGCTAGGACTCGGGCGGCCCGTCAGGCAGATCGTCGCCGGGCACTTCCTCGATCGGCTGCGGCTGTAGCGGCTCGTCGAAGAGCGCGCCGCCCGCGTGCGGGACGGCGGGCGCTGACTCCTCGGCGGCCTCCCGGCGCAGCTCGTTGACCGCCAGCCGCTGGTCGCGCGCAGCCCACTTCTCTCTCAGCCGTCTCCAGAACATGCAGCGTCGATTATGACAATCTCGCCCTGCGGGGCCAACCCGTCGTCACGACAACGCTCGGTACCGTACGCCGATGCCCGAGGACGTCCTCACGCTGCGCCGGCTGAACCGCGCGACGCTCGCGCGCCAGCTCCTGCTGGAGCGAAAACTCGTACGCCACGAAACGTTCTTCGCCGACTGATGCGCACGATGCCGGACGACGAACGGCCGCCGATCTGTCCCGCCTGCGGCGTGACGATGGTGCCCGCGGCACTCAGCGCCGAGAACGAAAAGGCCGGCGAGTGGGTCTGCCTCGAATGCGAGGAGCTCGAAGAGCCGGACGGCGTATAGGGTCCGCTCAACCAGCGAGCGAGGAGGAGCGATGAAGGTCGTCCATTGCCCGCGTGGCACGAACGTCGAAGGCGAGACCGACGACGCGGTCGTCGAGAACGTCCAGGCGCACATGGAGTAGAGCGCTCTAGCCGCGCGCGGCTTGTTCGTCGAGCTTCGCCTGCGCCCGCTCCGCGAGTTCACGCGTCCGCATGGCGTTCGCCACCACCTGAGCGCGAAATGCCTCCAGTTCTTCGCGCTCAGCCTTCGTCAGCTTCTTCTTCGCCATCGTCACCTCCGATCGCGGCCAAGATCTGCTCAAGCGTCAGAGCGATATCGCTCACATTGAAGAGTAGAGCAACGACCTCGGAACGCGCGATGACGGGTTCGGCCACGAGGACAGCGTGCCGACGACACCGCGGCGGCGCAATTCGCCGATTACGACCTATCCGCTAAGGCCGCTGCGGTGCGGGCACGGGCAGGAACGCCTCGCGCACGACGCGGAGCACGCGCTCGCGCGTCCCCTCGGCGACCGGCAACAAGCCGCCGAGCTCCAACCGCGCGAGCTCGACGCGCCCTTGCGTGCGCACGGTCATGAACCCGAAATCGGCGAGAAAGTCGCTCGGGAAGATCGTCTTGTGGATGCGAAAGCGGTCGACCGAGCGGTCGGCGTCGGGATAGCGGTACGCGAACGCCTCCAACGCACGCCCGCCGCGGTCGCGCGCCTCGCCGATGGCCGTGAGGAAGAGCGACTGCATCACCCACGGTTTCGATGAGTCGGTGAGATACGCGCACGTGACCAGCACGGCGTCGTCGCTCGGCGGCCCCGCGGGGAGCTCGTTCGCACGCGGAAAGAGCCCGGACGGCCCGTACTGCATCGAGCCGAGCAGCCGCCCGTCGTCGTCGTAGTAGACGGTGCCCCACGAGCCCCACTCCTCTTCCGTGCCGCGGATCCACTTCTTCTTGTCGACCTCGCGCCCGCTGCGGGACTGCCACCACGTGCACTCGTGGCACACGGTCGGCGTCGTGTCGAGCGTCGCGCCCGTCAGCCCCGCGATGCGCGTGCTCACGACCGCGGCCCGATCTCTTCGACGACGACCTCGACCACGACGGGCGCGACGTCCGCCATCCCCAGCAGGTACTCGCGGACGCGCTCCTGAACGCTCAACCCGATCGCCGGAATGGACGCGCCCCAGTCGACGGCGAGATGGAGCTCGACGCGCACCTGCCCGTCGTCATCCCGCACCTTGACGGCGCCCCGCCCCGGCAGGTCGCGCACGCCGACGATCTCGCGCGCCGCGTCGGCCGCGTACCGGCCGAGGATCTCCGTCGAGATCGACGCCTGACCCTCCATCACGTGCAGCGTAATGTCAGCTCGGTCGCCTCGGGCCGCGCGGCGAAGCGGAACGGCACGAACGTCGTCCCGAGCCCGGGCGAGACGTGCATCACGCCGGCCGGCCGGCGGAAGACGCCGCACGGATAGCGGGCACTGAGATGCGCGAAGCGGAGCTTCCCGCCCGGGTACGGCAGCGCAATCTGCCCGTCGTGCATGTGGCCGGCGAGCACGAGCTCGAATCGGCCGGGCTCGAGCGCGTCGAAGACGCGCGGATAGTGGCAGAGCAGGATGCGCAGGCCGGCCTCGCGGGAAAGCGTGTTCGGGTCGAGCTTCGACCGCCGGCGCACGATCAGCCGCGGATCCACGCCAGCGATCCAGACCTGGCGGCCGCGCAGCTCGAGCATCGTCCCCTCGTCACGCAGGAGCGTCGCAGGCGCGAGGTCGGTGAGGTCGGAGCGCACCGCCTGCGGATCGCGCGAGATGGCCACGTCGTGGTTGCCGAGAATCGCGACCGTCGGCTGCGGCAGCCGTTCCACGAGATCCCGCAGCGCCGGCTCGCCGCGCGGATGCGTCAGCAGGTCACCCGTGACGACGACGAGATCCGGCCGGCGCTCGACCGTCCACTCGACCGCCTTCTCCACCGCCCTGGCGCCGGGCGACGGCACGCCGAGGTGGAAGTCGGACAGATGCATGACGCGGAGCCCATCGAGCTCCTGCGGCAGCCCCGGAACCGGCAGTTCCAGCTCGCACAGCCGCGGCCACCCGGCCTCGATCAGGCCCCAGCCGAGCGCCGCTCCCAGAAATGTCCCGGCGCGGCGCACGAACAAACCCTGCGCCGTGCTCAGACCTCGAGCTTCTCGAGCGCCGGCCGCGGATCGACGATGTGCCGCTTGAACTTCAGCTCCGACTCCTCGATCCCGGCCGCGACGCCGACGAGTTGGGCGAGATGGAGGATCGGAAGCTTGAACGAGCGCCCTGTCGCCGCCTCGAGCTTCTGCTGCCACGCATCGAGCGACAGGTGGCAGAGCGGGCACGGCGTCACCATCACGTCCGCGCCGGCCTCGAGTGCCTGCTCGACGGGCTGGATGAGCTCGCCCAGCGCGGTCTCCTCGCGTGCCTGAATGATCGGGAACCCGCAGCACTTGATCTTCGCGGGATAGTCGATCGCCACGCCGCCGCACGCCTCGATGATCCGCTCGAGCGACCACGGGCGGTCGGGATCCTCAAAGCCCATGATCTTCGACGGGCGCAGGATCTGGCAGCCGTAGAACGGCGCCACCTTCAGGCCCTTGAGGCCCTTGTGCGCCGCGACCTTGAGCAGCTCGTACCCTTCTCCCTCGGCGATCTCCCACAACAGGTGGCGGACGTCGACCTCGCCGCTGTACGCCGGCACGCCGACGTCGGCGAGGTTCTTGTTCACGCGCGCGCGCAGCGTGTCGTCGCCCTTGAGCATGAAGTTCGCCTGGCGGAGATTGAGCGTGCAGACGTTGCAGACCGTGAGCAGCGTGTCGCAGCCGGTCGCCTCCGCGTACGCGAGGATGCGCGCGTTCAGGTGGAGGTAGTAGTCCGGCTCCGCCTCGTGGATGTCGCCGGCACCGCAGCACGTGACCGACTCCAGCTCGACGAGCTCGAGCCCGACCCGCGGCGCGAGCGCCTGCGTCGAGGTATCGAGCTCCTTCGCGGAGAGCGACGCCAGACATCCCTTGTAGTACGCGACACGCTTCATTCAGTGTCCTCCGGTAGGTACGGCTTCGGGAACGAGCCCGGGCCGTACGGATCGCGACCTTCGTCGTGGACGCCGTGCGCGAGCTTCGCGAGCGCGCGCTCGCCCTGGATGTGCCCGAACGCGCCCTGGCGGTCCTGCTCGCGGACGATCTTGTGCAGCTGGCGGGCCTCGCCGACGTCCTTGGCGACGTGCGGCGGAAACGCGAGTCCCGCCTTGTTGTGGGAGATCAGGTTCATCGCGAACTTCATCTGCTTCACCGACGAGACGATGCCCTGCGTCTTTGGTACCAGCTCGGTCTCGCGCAGCCAGCCGGTCGTCTCGCTCGAGCGGACGAACCACTTCGCGTGCTTCGCGCCCATGTCGCGGTCGATGCCGTGGCGGATCGCCTCGGCGCCGAGCTTCGCGATCGCGTCGCGCGGGTCGACGCCCTTCGGGCAGCGCTCGTTGCAGAAGAAGCAGCGCGTGCACTCCCAGATGCCGTGCTCGCCGCTGTACTGCTCGAGCCGCTCCACCGTGGCGGCGTCGCGCGGGTCGCCGACGAAACGCATGCCCTTCGCGAGCGCCTGCGGGCCGAGGAACTCGGGATCGGACTCCATCGCGTTGCACTCGGAGACGCAGCAGCCGCAGTTGATGCACAGCGCTTCCTTCTTGATCGCATCCATGCGCGGCTGCGTGATGCGGTACTCGCGCCCGTCCTCAGGCCGCTCGTAGCCCGGCTGCAAATATGGCTTCATCGCCTTGAACTTGTCCCAGAAGGGATCCATGTCGACCACGAGGTCGCGGACGATCGGCAGGTTTCCCATCGCCGAGATCACGGGGACTTGACCGGCCTGCGCGACGTCGTACATGCGCACCTTGCACGCGAGCACGGCCGCGCCGTCCATGCGCATCCCGCACGAGCCGCAGATCATCATGCGGCAGCTCTTGCGGTAGGCGAGGGTGCCGTCGACCTTGTCCTTGACGATGTCGAGGCAGTCGAGAAGCGTCGCCTCCTCGGGCGCGTCGATCTCGTACTCGCGCAGCGCCCGGTCGCCGGTCGCCGCGTCGTAGCGCCACACCTTGAGTGCCACCTGCATCACGCGCCTACTCCTCCCAGGCCGGGTATCGACCCGTTCTTGGACTCGTATACCTGCGCGGCGGGCGGTGCTGCGGCGGTCACCTTCTCGCCGAAGTTCGACAGGTCGATCGTGACCGACACCTTCGGGCTCGACTCGGCGACCACGACGCGGTGGATGTAGCCGTCGTTCCCAACCCAGACGTCGTACCCGCGGATCGTTCCGGTCGCCGCCTGCACCTTGTAGTGCGTGCCGATCTGGTCGGTGCCGACCTTCGTCGCGCTCTTCAGTGCCTGGAGCTGCTTCAGCTGGTCACCGGGATTCTGAGCGAGCAGGGACTGGAGATCGAGACCTGAGACATGCACCTTCGCGAGGTCGAGCTTCACCCAGGTCTTGCCGCCGGGAAGGCCCGACACCAGGAGCGGAGACTTGAGATAGACGGCCGTCCCGGAGAGCACCTCGTCGACCGTCGTCGCGATCGGCCCGGCCTTGACGTTCAGGTGCATCGAGCCAAGCGCCGACTTCGTGTCGAACGAGCCGGTCCCGCTGAGCGCCGCCGCCTGGCCGGAGACCTGGACGTTGGCCGTCAGCGCGAGTGCCTCGCTCCCGGCTGCGTACGTCTTCTGCGCCGCCGCCTTGACGACGTCGAGCGGCGACGCGCTCGAGGCCGGCTTCGAGCCGCCGCCGCAGGCGGCGAGCGGCAGGACGAGCAGGAGCAGGGCAAGCCGCCGCATCAGTACTTGCGCTCCTCGGGCTGCCACTTCGTCATGCGAACCTCTGCCCACGACAGCTCGGGCGCGTCGTCCTTCCAGCGCGTGATCGAGTGCTTGAGGAAGTTCACGTCGTCGCGCGTCGGATAGTCGTACGGGCGCGCGTGCGCGCCGCGGCTCTCCTTGCGCGCGATGCCGGCCTGCAACATGCACCAGGCGGTGTCGAGCATGTTCCCGAGCTCGATTGCCTGCGTGAGGTCGCTGTTGAAGACGTTGCCCTTGTCCTCGACGTAGACGTTGCGATAGCGCTCGCGCAGCTCCGGGATGATCTCGAGCTGCCGCTGCATCTGCTCCTCGCGCCGGAAGACGGCGAAGTTCTCGAGCATCGAGGCGCCGAGCTCGTCGCGGATCTTCCACGGCCGTTCGCCCGAGCCGCGGTCAAGGAGGTCCTTCAACTCGCGCTCGGCGTCGCGCTCGAGCGATTCCGGAACGTCGATGGTCGTGTTCGAGAGCGCCCACTCGGCCGCCGCGCGGCCGGAGCGACGCCCGAACGTGATCGTCTCCATCAGCGAGTTGCCGCCCAGGCGGTTCGCGCCGTGCACCGACACGCACGCGCACTCTCCGGCGGCGTACAGCCCGGTCAACTCCGTCGCGCCGTCGGTGTCGGTCGAGATCCCGCCCATGTGGTAGTGCGCGCCCGGCCGCACCGGCACGGGCTCGTAGATCGGGTCGACGCCGGCGAACACCATCGACAGCTCGCGTGACCCCGGGAGGCGCTCGATGATCCGCTCGGCGCCGAGGTGGCGCATGTCGAGCATGACCGAGCCATTGATCCCGCGGCCTGCGTCGATCTCCGTCTGCTCCGACCGGGAGACGACGTCGCGCGAGGCGAGCTCGAGCGCGTTCGGCGCGTACCTCTTCATGAAGCGCTCGCCGTCCTTGTTCAGGAGGTAGGCGCCCTCGCCGCGGCAGCCTTCGGTCAGGAGGATGCCGGTCGGGTACAGCGTCGTCGGGTGGAACTGCATGAACTCCATGTCCTTCAGCGGCACGCCGGCGCGCAGCGCCATCGCGGTGCCGTCACCCGTGCACGCATACGCATTCGTCGTCACGCGGTACTGGCGGCCGGCGCCGCCGGTCGCGAGCACGACGGTCTTGCCGCCGAGCGTCTTCAGCCCGCCGTTGAGGAGGTCCCAGCAGATGACGCCCTGGCAGCGGCCGTCGTTGACGACGAGCTGCCACGCGAAGAACTCCTCGTACACCTTGATCTCGCGCTTGCACACCTGCTCGTACAGCACCTGGATGAGCACATGGCCGGTGATGTCGGCGGCGTAGATCGTGCGCGGCGAGCCGGCGGCGCCGAACGGGCGCTGCGCAAGCCGTCCGTCGGGCTGGCGGGAGAAGAACGCGCCCCAGTTCTCAAGCTGGATGATGTCACCGGGCGCCTCGCGCGTGAAGATCTCGATCGAGTCCTGGTCGCCGAGGTAGTCCGACCCCTTGACGGTGTCGTAGGCATGCGTCTCCGGGCTGTCCTCGGCCGCGTTGCCGAGCGCTGCGTTGATGCCGCCCTCGGCCGCGCCGGAGTGCGAGCGCGTTGGGTGGAGCTTCGAGATCATCGCGACGTCCGCGCCGGCATCGAACGCCTCGATGGCGGCGCGCATGCCGGCGCAGCCTGCGCCGACCACGAGGACGTCGTGCTCTCCGATCACCGAGAATTCAGCCTAGCGGCCCGGCTGCTGCGAGCTCCGGAGGGAACTTCTCGAAGTTGTCCCTGAACATCTGCGCCAGCTCGCGGGCTTTCCGGTCGTACGTGTCCGCGTCGCTCCACGTGCTGCGCGGATCGAGCAGGCTCGCATCGACGCCCGGCACCTCCACGGGGACCCGGAAGCCGAACACGGGGTCGATGCGGTACTCGACGTCCTCGAGCGCGCCGGCGAGCGCCGCGTGCAGGAGCGCGCGAGTGGCCGCGATCGGCATGCGCTGCCCTTCGCCGAACGGCCCACCCGTCCAGCCGGTGTTCACGAGCCAGACGGCGGAGCCGTGCTCGTCGAGCTTCCGGCCCAGCATGTCTGCGTAGACCGATGGCGGCTGCGGCAGGAACGGCGCACCGAAGCAGGTCGAGAAGGTCGGCTGCGGCTCAGTGATTCCGATCTCCGTCCCCGCGAGCTTCGACGTGAAGCCGGAGAGGAAGTAGTAGAGGGCCTGCCGCCGGTCGAGCTGCGCGAGCGGCGGAAGGATCCCGAACGCGTCTGCGGTGAGCATCACGACCGCCGAGGGATGCCCCGCGCGCTTGTCCGGGTGCGCGTTCGCGATCTGCTCGAGCGTGTAGGCCGCGCGCGTGTTCTCGGTCTTCGAGGCGTCGTCGAGGTCGAGACGCCCGCGCTCGTCGATGACGACGTTCTCGAGGATCGTCCCGAACGTGTGCGTCGTGCGATAGATCTCGGGCTCGGCCTTCTCGGAGAGCTTGATCACCTTGGCGTAGCACCCGCCCTCGAAGTTGAAGACGCCGCTCGTGCCCCAGCCGTGCTCGTCGTCCCCGATGAGCCCCCGCTCGGGATCGGCGGAGAGCGTCGTCTTCCCCGTGCCGGAGAGGCCGAAGAAGATGGCGGAGCGGCCGTCTGCGCCGACGTTCGCGGAGCAGTGCATCGGCAGCACGCCTTCGAGCGGCAGCCGGTCGTTCATGACCGTGAAGATCGACTTCTTGATCTCGCCGGCGTAGAAGGTCCCCCCGATCAGCACTTCGGTGCGCGACGGATGCAGGACGATGAACGTGCCGGTGCGCGTGCCGTCCTCCTCGGGGACGGCCTCGAGCGCCGGTACGTGCAGCACAAGCGCCTGCGGTGCGAAGCCGCGCAACTCGTCCGACGTGGGGTCGATGAACATCGTGCGCGCGAACAACGCGTGATACGGGTGCGTCGTCACC
>DATCBD010000010.1:0-30096 GCA_036512155.1 Gaiellaceae bacterium
CGATGCGGCGGATGTCGAGGCGGATCGACGCGTAGAACTTGAGTGCGCGGCCGCCCGGCGTCACCTCGGGACTGCCGAACATGACGCCGATCTTCTCGCGGAGCTGGTTCGTGAAGAGGCAGATCGTGTCGGTGCGATTGAGCGTGCCCGCAAGCTTGCGCAGCGCCTGCGACATGAGGCGTGCCTGCAGGCCGACGTGCGAGTCGCCCATCTCGCCCTCGATCTCCGCCTTCGGCGTGAGTGCCGCGACCGAGTCGATCGCGACGACGTCGAGCGCACCCGAGCGGATGAGCAGCTCGGCGATCTCGAGCGCCTGCTCGCCGGTGTCCGGCTGCGAGACGAGGAGGTCGTCGATGTTGACGCCGATCCGCTTCGCGTACGCCGGGTCCATCGCGTGCTCGGCGTCGATGAAGGCGCAGATGCCGCCGCGGCGCTGCGCCTCGGCGATGACGTGGTACACGAGCGTCGTCTTGCCCGACGACTCGGGACCGAAGATCTCGACGATGCGACCGCGGGGCAGCCCGCCGATGCCGAGCGCGAGGTCGAGCGACAGCGAGCCGGTCGAGACCGCGCCGACGGACACCGCCGCGCGATCGTTCATCTTCATGACCGAGCCTTTGCCGAACTGGCGCTCGATCTGGCCGAGCGCGACGTCGAGTGCTTCGTTCTTGTCCACCTTCATCGACCTCCAAGGCGTCGCTTGCGATGCCGACATTCAGTACGCGCGGGTCCCCCGCGCGTACGTCTGCTCTGCCGGACTCCAACGTTCGTATTCACACTTGCGCTCCTAGGGCAACTGACGCGAGAACCTCGTACTCCGCACCGCTTGGGCGTAGCCGGGACAGATAAGCAGAGGCGTCGGACGGAATGAGAACATATGTTCCCATATTCGCCAGGTTCGGGTCGAGTCCTGGCGGCTCCCGAAAACGGCCCACCGTGAGGTGCGGGAGCCACGGCCGCCCCTCCCGGCGGTAGACACCGGCCCGTTCCAGCCGCTCCTGGAGGTCGGCCGCGAGCGCCGCCGCGCGGCCGCCCTCGTCGTCGCAGACGAGCATGGCGACGCTTCGCGTCTCCCGGTAGCGGACGGGCATGAGCCGGAGCTCGACCTCGGCGCCGCCCGCGGCCGCCCGCAGGGCCTCGAGGACGACCGGGAGATCGGCGGCCGGCCGATGCCCGAGAAAGGCCAAGGTGAGGTGCAGCTGCTCGCGCGGCGCGATGCGCATGCGTTCGAGGTGGACGTGCTGCCACGCCTCGACGACGTCGAGCGCGGCGCCCGGTAGGCGAAGGCCGAGGAAGAGCCGGATCCGTTCACTGCCGCCCACGCTAGGCGGCGCGGTCATACGGCTTCGTCGCGACTCCGTGTCAGGAGCCGGCGCACGAGATGGAGCGCCCCGACCGCGCTGCGCGCGCGGATTGACCCGCGGTCGCCGGGGAAGCTGAACTCGCGGGCGAGGCCGCCGTCCGGCCCCTCTGCGTGGAGATACACGAGGCCGACGGGCTTCTCCGGCGTCCCGCCGCCTGGGCCCGCGACCCCCGTGACCGCCACCGCCACGTCTGCGCCGAGCCGCTCGCGCGCGCCGCGCGCCATCGCGCCCGCCGCCTCCGCGGACACGGCGCCTTTCGCCTCGAGCAGCCCTGCGGGAACGCCGAGCTGCACTTCCTTCACCGCGTTCGCATACGCAACGACGCCGCCGACGAAGACGTCGCTCGCCCCGGGTATGGACGTGAGGCGTGAAGCGACGATGCCACCGGTCTCCGATTCCGCCGTCGCAAGCGTCAGTCCTCGCGCACGCAAGAGCGCCAGGACGTGCTCCTCGATCGGGCGTTCGTCGCGCGAGTACAGCCAGCGTTCGATCGGCGGCAGGAGCGCCGACTCGAGCGCATCGGCTCGCTCCTCCGCTCCGGGCTCGACGACGAGGTCGACATGGATCTCGAAGTCGCGCGCGCAGATGGTCGCCTCCACCCCGTCGCCGTCGCCGCCCGCTTCCGCCAACGCGCGTGCGACTGCCGACTCGCTGACGCCGAAGAAGCGGAGCACGCGCCGGCCCGGGGGCTGCGTTCGCGCGAGCAGCGCACGGAAGGCGTCGGTCTCGAGCGCGTTCGGCCACAGCCGTTGCAGCTCCGAGGGCGGCCCCGGAAGCGCAACAACCACCCGTCCGCCGTCGTGGTCGGCGAGGAGGCCGGGCGCCGTGCCGGCGAGCCCGAGCGAGACCGCGCCGTCGGGGATGGTCGCCTGCTTCGTCACGCCGCTCTGGAAGTCGGCATACGGCCGCTTGAGCCGCTCTGCCGCCGCGCGTGAGACCGCTTCGATCTGACGTTCGAGCTCGGCATCGACGTGCAGGTCGCGTCCGAGCGCGCGGGCGACCATCTCGACCGTGCGGTCGTCGTGTGTCGGCCCGAGGCCGCCGGAGATGAGGCAGACCTCCGCAGCGACGCCTTCGGCGACGGCCGCCGCCAGCTCCTCCGGCGCGTCGCCGACGATGACGATCCGCGCCGGTTCGAGGCCCAGCCGGAGCGCCTGGGCGGCGAGGAACGGGCCGTTGCGGTCGGTGCGCTCGCCGCGCACGAGCTCGCTGCCCGTGACGACGACGATCGCGCGGGGCCGGCCCGTCAACCGGCGAGCGCGGTGCTCGACGGCGTCACGAGCACGGTCAGCGTCTTCCGTCCCGGGAGAGAGACCGTCTTGCCGTCCAACGTCATCCGCAGGCCGTTCTGGTGGCGGATCCGCACCCAGAAGCGCTTGCCGGTGACGAGGTTCGACTCGCCCGAGCGAAGCGTCCCCTCGTACAGCACCGAGCCCGTCGACGAGCCGCGACGCACCTCGATGTACGTTCCCGCTCCGGAGAAGCGCAGCCCCTGCGGCGCGGACACCTGAGGAAGCAGGGACTGCGTCGGGCTCGATGTTCCGCCGAACTTCCACGCGACGATGACGAGCGCGGCGAGCGCCGTCATGCCGACGAGCGCGAGCACCACCGCGCGCCGCTCGAAGCTCAGACCGTGCTGACGCTGACGCTGCCTCGAGCGGCGGTGCGCCGGAGCGTCGACGAAGCCCTCGGCGACGAAGCGCGACTCGTACTCGTCCACGTACAGCTGTCCGTCGAGGCCGAGGAAATCGGCGTACGCGTGCAGGAAGCCCTTGACGTACGTCTCGGCCGGCAACACGTCGAAGTGCTCCTCCTCGAGCGCGCGCAGGTATTTGGCGCGGATCTTCGTCGCCAGCTCGGCCTGCGAGAACTCGAGGCCTTGCCGGGTGCGCGCCTCGCGGAGGCTGTTGCCGAGCTCGAACATCAGTGGCCCTTCAGGTGATGTTGCCACGCTTCCGGGGCGCTAGCACCAAGCGATGCAAGGACGCAGGGAGCGGTCGTAGCCACTGCTACGGCCGCGACCGAGGACGCAGCAGCACGCCGGTGATCGCGTTCCGGAAGCCTGGATGACATTGCCTGAAGGGCCACTTACCTGGCGATTGTAGGGGGACGGAGGACGGCGAATTGATCGGTGATCTCGAGCGTCGTCGAGCCGAAGCGGTACAGGGCTGCCGGGCGACCGCCGCCGCTCCCGTAGTGCCGCTGCTCGCCGGTGTCCTCCAGGAGCCGGCGGCGCAGGAGGACGCGCTGGAGGTTCGTCGCCGAGACCGGGTGGCCGAGCGCGGCCGTGTACAGGTCGCGCAGCTCCGCCATCGTGAAGACACGCGGCGCGAGCGCGAAGCCGAGGTTCGTGTACGAGAGCTTCCCGCGCAGGCGCTCGCGGGCGGCGAGCAGGATCGGCTCGTGGTCGTACGCGAGTTGCGGTAGCTCGTCGAGCGGGTGCCAGCGCGTGTCGGGCGGCAGCGCCGGGTCGGCGTCGCTGGGGACGAGCCCGAGGAACGCGGTCGCGAGCTCGCGGTGCGCCGGGTTCCGACCGGGGTCGCTGCGCGTCTCCAGCTGCTCCAGGTGCGACACCTCCCGGACGTCCACCTTGGCCGCGAGGTGCCGACGCACCGACTCCTCCAGCGTCTCGTCCGCCTCGAGGGTGCCGCCGGGAAGCGCCCAGAAACCGGCGTACGGCTCGCGGGCCCGCTGCCACAGCAGCGCCTGCAAGCGGCAGTCCCGCACCTGGAGGACGGCTGCGAGAACCGCGTGCGCGGCTGTTTTCGCTCGGGAGTCGGGAACCGTGTACACTCGCCCATAGGTTATCGCCTTTGAGGAAGAAACTGCATCCCGACCTCGCGGTCGTCGGTTCCGGAGTCGCCGGCCTCACCGCTGCGCTGACCGCCGCCGACACGGGCGCATCGGTCCTCGTCCTCGCGAAGGGCGCCGTCGACTCCTCCAACAGCTGGGCCGCGCAGGGCGGCGTGGCCGCGGCGGTCGGCCCCGACGACGACCCCTCGCTGCACGCCGCGGACACGCTCGCCGCCGGCCGCGGGCTTTGCCGCGAGAGCGCGGTCGAGCTCCTCACCCGAGACGCGCCGGAACGGATCGCCGAGCTCGTCGACCTCGGGGTGGAGTTCGACGAGGGCCTCGCCCGCGAGGGCGGCCACTCCCGCAGCCGCGTCGTGCACGCGGGCGGCGCCGAGACCGGCCGCCGCATCGCCGAGGTGCTCGCTGCGCGCGTGCAGGAGCACCCGCGCATCCGCATCGTCGCAGGGGAGCGCGTCGACTCCATCTCCTCGCTCGCGGGGCAGACGGTCATCCTCGCCACCGGCGGCTACGCCGCCTTGTGGGAGCGAACGACAAACCCACGCGGCGCGACCGGCGAAGGGCTGCTCCTCGCGCACGGCGCGGGCGCAGCGCTCGCCGACCTCGAGCTCGTTCAGTTCCATCCCACCGCGCTGCTCGACGACGGCTTCCTCCTCTCGGAAGCGTTGCGCGGCGCCGGTGCCACCCTCCTGGACGAGGACGGCGAGCGCTTCACCGACGAGCTCGCGCCGCGGGACGTGGTGGCGCGCGCAATCGCCGCGCGCGACGGCGCGTCGCTCGATCTTCGCAGCATCGAGCGCGACCGGTATCCGACGCTTATGGCGACGCTTGCGCGTGCGGGCTACGACCCGGCCGGCGAGCCGATCCCCGTCTCCCCCGCCGCGCACTACGCGATCGGCGGCATCGTCACCGATCTCGACGGCCGAACGAGCGTGCCCGGCCTGTACGCGGCCGGCGAGTGTGCGTGCACCGGCGTGCACGGCGCCAACCGGCTCGCGTCCAACTCGCTGCTCGAGTGCCTCGTCTTCGGCCGCCGCGCGGCGCTCGCCGCGCTGGACGGCGAGACGGTGTCAGACACCGAAAACCGGTGTCAGACACCGAGTCCAGACGACGGAGCCGCCCTCTGGCGCGACGCAGGGCTCATCCGCAGTGCCGCCGGGCTCGAGCGCCTCCTGGACGCGCCGTCGGAGCTCGTCCGGCTCATCGCCCGAAGCGGGCTCGCACGCACGGAGAGCCGCGGCGTGCACTTCCGTGAGGACTTTCCCGCCGAGGACGACGCGCTTGCCGGTCACATTGTCATTCATCCCGGCGCCGACCCGGAGCTGGAGCGATGGAGCTGACGGACGCCGAGGTCGACCGCGTCGTCACCGCGGCGCTGGCCGAAGACGTCGGCACGGGAGACCGCACGACCGTCGCGCTCGTCCCCGCGGACGCGCGCTGCCATGCTCAGCTCCTGCTCGAGGAGCCCGGTGTCGTGTGCGGCGTCGCGATCGCTGCCGCCGTGTTCCGCGCCGTCGACCCGTCCGTTCACGTCGAGTTGCTCGTCGAGGACGGAACAGCCGTCACCGACATGCCGGCGCTCCTCGCCGAGATCGAGGGGCCGGCGCGCGCGGTCCTCACAGGCGAGCGCGTCGCGCTCAACCTCCTCGGCCGACTGTGCGGTATTGCCTCGCTCACGCGCCGCTACGTCGAGCTCGCGCACGGGACCGGTGCGACGATCCTCGATACGCGCAAGACGACCCCAGGGCTGCGCGCGCTGGAGAAGTACGCGGTGCGCTGCGGCGGCGGCGCGAACCACCGCGCCGGCCTATACGACGCGATCCTCGTCAAGGAGAACCACCTGCGGATCGCCGGCGGAATCACGGCCGCCGTCGCCATGCTGAACGGCAGCGCCGGCGTCGAGGTCGAGGCCGAGACGCTCACGCAGGTGCAGGAGGCCATCGACGCAGGCGTCGGGCGGATCCTCCTTGACAACATGAGCCCCGAGCACGTCGCGCAGGCAGTGATGCTTACCGCCGGGCGCGCCGAGCTGGAAGCGTCGGGCGGCATCTCGCTCGCCACCGTGCGCGGCTATGCCGAGACAGGCGTCGACTTCATCTCCGTGGGCGCGCTCACCCACGGCGCGCGCTCGCTCCACGTCTCACTGGAGGTCGAATGACCGTCACCACCTTGCACGAGGAGATCCGCGAGCTCGCGCGCACACGCGACGCAGTCATCCTCGCCCACAACTACCAGCGTCCCGAGGTGCAGGACGTGGCCGACTACGTCGGCGACTCACTCGGCCTCTCGCGCCAGGCGGCCGCGACAGAGGCCGACGTGATCGTGTTCTGCGGCGTCCACTTCATGGCGGAGACGGCGGCGATCCTCAGCCCGGAGAAGACGGTGCTCCTCCCCGATCTCGGCGCCGGCTGCTCGCTCGCCGCGTCGATCACGGGCGACCAGCTGCGCGAGTGGAAGGCGAAGCATCCCGGCGCCGTCGTCGTGTCCTACGTGAACACGACCGCGGACGTGAAGGCGGAGACCGACTACTGCTGCACGTCGGGCAACGCGCAGCAGGTGATCGAGGCGATCCCGGAGGACCAGGAGATCCTCTTCCTGCCGGACATGTATCTCGGGCTCTGGCTCGAGCGCGTCACGGGACGAAAGCTGACCATCTGGCTGGGCGAGTGCCACGTGCACGCCGGCATTCGGCCCGCGGACATCGAGCGCTGGGAGCGCGAGGCGCCGGACGCCGAGCTGCTCGTGCACCCGGAGTGCGGCTGCGCAAGCCAGGCGATGGCGTTCGGGAGCGAGCGAACGCAGATCCTCTCGACGGAGAAGATGGTCGACTACGCGCGGCGCTCGCCGAAGCAGCGGTTCCTCGTCGCCACCGAAACGGGCATCCTGCATCGACTCGAGAAGGAAGCGCCGGGGAAGACGTTCGAGCCGGTCCGCGAGGACGCCGTCTGCCGCTTCATGAAGGTGACGACGCTGGGGAAGGTGCGCGACTCGCTCGTCGAGATGCAGCATCGCATCACCGTCGAGCCGGAGGTTGCCGACCGGGCGCGGCTTGCGATCGAGCGCATGGTCGCGATCGGGAGCTAGAGGAGGGTCTGGCGAAATAGTGGCTGTGTCGCAGATGGTGCGCTGGATCGGCGCGCTGCTGCGTCCTCAGTCTCGTCCGTAGTGAAACGACGAACGCGACCTGCGTCCTTGCATCGCATCCGACCAGCGCATCCCTGCGACGAGCACCATTCCGCCAAACCCTCCTAGTGCTCGAGCCGCACGAGCAGCTCGTAGAAGCCGACCGCGATCCCCGCCGAGACGGCGACACAGATGCCCGCCACCGCGAGCCAGCGGGTGGCGCGCAGCCGTCCCGCTCCCCCGGCGCGCTCGAGCGTGCGGCGGATCTGGCCGCGGGCGCCGCGGGCGAGCAGGAGCGCGCCGAGACTGAGCCCCATCCCGATGGGGATGGCCCACACGGCGTCGAGGAGGTGGATCTTCCCCGTCTGGCGCGAGAGCGCCACCGCGGCCGGCACCACGAGAACGCCGCACAGCGCGGCGATCAGCGCGAGCGAGGCGCGGTGATTGGAAGGGCTACTGCTTGCGGTACCGCTTGCCATCGTCGACAGGGTAGGCGCAACGGCGGCTACTGCTTGACATACGGCTGTCCGTCGGCCGCCGGCGGGACGGAACGGCCGATCACGCCGGCGACGGCGATGAGCGTCAGGACGTACGGCAGCACTTGGAAGAGCGTCGCCGCCGAGCTGGAGTAGACGGGCAGCCGGTAGGCCAATGCCGTCGAGAAGCCGAACAGCAGCGCCGCACCCCAGGCGCCGAACGGACGCCAGTTCCCGAAGATCATCGCGGCGAGCGCGATGAAGCCGCGACCCTCCGTCATGTTCTCGGTGAAGCTGCCGCCGCCGAAGCCAATCGAGAGGAACGCGCCGCCGAGCGCGGCCAGCATCCCGGAGACCACCACAGCCGCGTAGCGCACCGCGTAGACGTTGATCCCGACCGTGTCGGCCGCGCGCGGATGCTCGCCGCACGCGCGCACCCGCAGGCCGATCGGCGTCTTGAAGAGGACGAAGTACGACAGCGGTACGAAGGCGACCCCGACCCAGATGAGCAGGTTCAGGTCGCCGATCGCGGGCCCCAGATACGCCATGTGGTCGATGCCTGGAATGGCCACGTTCGGGACGGTCGACACGCCGGACGGGATGTTCTGATTGCCGTAGAGCTGCTCGAAGAAGTACCCGGTGACGCCGAGCGCGAGAAAGTTGATCGCCATCCCGCTCACGATCTGGTTCGCCCGCAGGTGGATCGACCAGTAGGCGTGCAGGAGCGCGAACAGGCCGCCCCCTGCGAGGGCGGCGAGGATGCCGACGACCCAGGTCCCACCCTTGTCGGCGCCGTAGACGCCCCAGAACGCGCCCATGAGCATCATTCCCTCGAGCCCGACGTTCACGACGCCGCTCCGCTCGGACACCATCCCGCCGAGCGCCCCAAAGGTGAGCGGCGTCGCAAACACGAACACCTGCGCGACCAGGTCGGCGGCGAAGACGACGTGGAGGTTGCCGGAGCTCGACCGCGTGGCGAGCAGACCGAGCCCGAGGCCGATGACGCCCGACGCGATCGCGCCCCACCCGAGGCGGCGCGTGCCGCGCGTGACGGCCCACAGCCCGGCCGCGATCGCGAGGACGCCGATGAGGATGGGCACGAGCGGCGAGCGCACCGTGAAGGGCGGGAGCGCGCTCCAGAACGCGACGAGCCCGAGGATGCTCCCGGCAACGGCGATCGCCTTCGGTTGGAACGCCCAGTGCGTCTCCTGGAGCGGCTGCGCGTGGTTCGTCACGCGGCAGCTGCCTCAGCTCGGCGTCTCGGTCGGAGCTTCCGGCGGGAGTTCCAGATGTAGAGGACGAAGACGTCGGCGCCGACGAACAGCACGATCAGCCCCTGGATCATCGAGGTCAGGTTGCCGGCGAGGCTCGGGTCGAAGACGCTCGGGTTCAGCCCGCGTGTCGTGCCGTACAGAAGGCCGCCGAAGAGGAACGCCGCTATGCCCGTGCCGACCGCGGTGTTCCGGCCGAGCAGCGCGACCGCGATTCCGAGGAACCCGATCTGCGAGGCCTGGACGTCGAGCACGCCGAACTGGAAGAGGTAGCCGAGCATGTCGAGTGCGCCCGCGAGGCCTGCGAACGCACCCGAGATCGCCATCGCCTGGATGTACTTGCGTCTGACGTTGATGCCGCCGTATGCCGCTGCTTCGGGGTTGAAGCCGACCGCGCGCACCTCGTAGCCGAGCGTCGTCCGGTTCAGGATCAGCCAGAAGACGACGAGGGCCGCGATTGCGACGAAGATCCCGTAGTCGAGGCCCTGCAGCACCGGGTTGCCCCAGAAGACCGGGATGTGCGCGCTCTGCACGACCGTCCCCGACTCCGGCGCTGCGGGGTTGTACGTGTTCTGTAGCGGGCCGCCCTGGCCGAACAAATACTGGCCGCCCCAGATTGCAATCCAGTTGAGCATGATCGTCGAGATCACCTCGTGCGCACCGGTCGCCGCCTTCAGGAAGCCGGCGATGCCGGCCCACGCCGCTCCGGCAAACGCCGCCGCGCCGATCCCGAGCAGCACGTGCGGCAGCGTGGGCCAGCTCGCGAAGGAGACGCCGACCCAGTTGGCGACGATCAGCCCGACGAGGTACTGGCCTTGTCCGCCGATGTTGAAGAGCCCGCAGCGGAACGGGAACGCGACCGCGAGCCCCACGAGGATCAGCGTCGTCGTCGTGAGGAGCGTCTGGCTCAGGTTGAACGCGTCGAGGTTGACCGTGTTCGTGTTCCAGGGAATGTGGAAGATCCAGTTGAAGCCGGCGCCGTCCCAGATGCCCCGGTAGGCCGTCAACGGGTTGTGTCCGGTCGCCGCGACGACGATGCCGCCCGCCAGAAACGCGAGCACCGCCGTCAACACCGGCACGACCAAACCACCGGCGCGCTGTGCGACGCCGAGCCGCACGACGAAGTCGGTCGAAGGCTCCTGCTCGGGCGGCACGTTCGCGCTCGGCGTCGCCTGCTCGCTCATGCGGCCTCCTTCCTGCCGCCGAGCATCTCCAGGCCGATCTCCTCCTCGCCGGCGCCGGCCGCGTGCTCGCCGACGATGCGTCCCTCGTACATGACGAGGATGCGGTCAGCGAGCGACAGCACCTCGTCGAGCTCGAGCGACACGAGCAGGATCGCGCGGCCCGCGTCGCGCTCGGCGACGAGCCGCCGGTGCACGTATTCGATCGCGCCGACGTCGAGCCCGCGTGTCGGCTGCGCCGCGATCAGCACCACAGGGTTGCGCGCCACCTCGCGCGCGACGACGACCTTCTGCTGGTTGCCACCCGAGAGCGCCCGCGCAAGCGTGAGCGGGCCGCCGCCGCGGATGTCGAACTCCTTGATCAGACGCGCGGCCCGCTGCACGAGGCGCGCGGGGTAGAGCCAGCCGCGCTTCGAGTCCGGCGGCTTGTCGTAGTCGTGCAGGGCGATGTTCTCGGCAAGGTTGAACTCGAGCACGAGACCGCGCCGGTGACGATCTTCCGGGATGTGCCCGATGCCCGCGTCGATCATCATCCGCGGCGTGACGTGGCCTTCGAACGCGCGGCCTCCGACCGCCACGGTGCCGCTTGCGATCCGGCGGAGCCCGGTGATCGCCTCGACGAGCTCGGTCTGCCCGTTCCCGTCGACGCCGGCGATCGCGACGATCTCGCCACGTCGCACGCTGAACGAGACGCCGCGCACCTTCTCGAGGTCGCGCTCGTCGACCACCTCGAGGTCCTTCACGTCGAGCGCCACGTCTGTCGGCGACGCCGGTGCCTTGTCGACGCGCAGGAGCACTTCTCGACCGACCATCATCCGCGCGAGGCCCTCTTCGGTCGCGCCTTGCCTGGAGACCGTGTCGATCCTCTTGCCGCGCCGTAGAACGGTGATGCGGTCGGCGATCTCGAGCACCTCGTTCAGCTTGTGCGTGATGAAGATGATGGACTTGCCGTCTGCCTGGAGGCTTCGCACGATCGCGAAGAGCTCGCCTGCCTCCTGCGGCGTCAGCACCGCCGTCGGCTCGTCGAGGATGAGGATCTCGGCGCCGCGATAGAGCGCCTTGAGGATCTCGACCCGCTGCTGCTGCCCGACGGTGATGCTCGAGACGAGCGCGGTCGGGTCGACCGCGAGGCCGAACTGCTGCGAGAGCTCCCGGACGCGCTCCTCGGCGCCGCGCTCGTCGAGCAACACACCGTCGCGCACGGGCTCGACGCCGAGGACGATGTTCTCCGCCACCGTCATGACCGGAATGAGCATGAAGTGCTGGTGCACCATGCCGATGCCGGACTCGATCGCGTCCTTCGCGGATGAGAACGAGACATGCTTGCCGCCGACGAGGATTTCGCCCTCGTCGGGCTTCGTCAGCCCGTAGAGGATGTTCATGAGCGTCGACTTGCCGGCGCCGTTCTCGCCGAGCAGCGCGTGCACCTCACCGCGCCGCAGGTCGAAGTCGACGTGGTCGTCGGCGACGATCCCCGGGTAGCGCTTCGTGATGCCCTGCAGCTCGAGGACGCTGCCGCTCTCGTCCGCCATCGCGATGATTCTACGCGCCTGAAAAGAAGGGGACGGGCATGACGCCCGTCCCCTCGACAGTTCCTACGTCAGTGCGTCGGCCCGACCTTCGCGCCCGGCAGGAGGCCGAGCAGGTCGGAGCCCTTGGCGACCGGCACCTTGACCGCGCCGGAGATGAGCTTGGCCTTGAGCGCGTTCATCTTCGTGATGAAGCCCTTCGGCACCTTCGGGCTGATCTTGCCCACGCCCACGCCGTTGTTCTTCATGTCGAACAGCAGGTCGCTGCCGCCCTTGAACTGACCGGACTTCGCCTGCTTGTCCGCGGTGAAGATGCCCACGTCGACGCGCTTGAGGGCGCTCGTGAGCACGTTCTTCGCCAGGCTGTACTGGTCGACGTCGACGCCGATGCCCCAGATGCCAGCCCCTGCTGCCGCGTTGAGGGCGCCGATGCCGCAACCGCCGGCGACCTGGAACTCGACCTGCGAGCCCTGGCCGATCTGGTTCTGCGCGACGGTCTTGCACTTGTCCTGCGCGACGAAGTCCTGCGAGTAGCCGACGAGCACCTTGATGCCCGGATCGGCCAGCTTCGCGCAGTAGTTGTACCCGACGATGTAATCGTCGACCGCCGGGATCTCGATGCCGCCGACGGCGCCGATGACCTGCTTGCCGCCCTTCGCCTTCGCCATCTCACCTGCGAGATAGCCGACGAGACAACCGGACTGGTTCGACGCGTAGACGAGACCCTCGATGTTCTTGGTGCTCTTCGCCTTCGCGAAGTCCGCGCCCTTGACCGAGTCGTCGGTGATCGTGAAATCGACCTTCGGGAACTGCGCGGCCACCGTCGAGAGCGTCGGCGCGAGCAGGTACCCCGCCGCGGAGACGATGTTTGCGCCCTCGCGGACCATGGTCGTCAGGTTCGGCAGGTAGTCCGAGCTCGAGTTCGACTGGATCTCGAGCGTCTTGATGCCAAGCTGCTTGCCGGCGCGCTTCAGACCGGCCAGCTGATTCTCGTTGAAGCCCTTGTCGTTGAACTTGCCGATGTCGCTGACGAGCGCCGCCGTGAACGTGGCATGAGCCTTCGCAGGGGCCGCAGTTCCGCTCCCGGCGAGAACGAGCCCCGCGAGCAGCGCCACGGCCGCCGCGACGAGCAGTGATTTCTTCACAAACCCTCCTAAGACCGAATAGTTGGTATCCCTCCGATTCAAGGACGAGTCTAACCCGGAGAAGTTTGGGAGTCGAGAGGGGCCTTCGTTACGCGATAGCGTAGGAACCGTGACCGTCGCCGGGCCGCGAGAGCTCCCTTTCGACCTCACGGACGACCGGTTCATCGCCGATCCCTATCCAGGCCTGAGTGCGCTTCGCGAGGCTGCCCCGCTCGTCTACGCCGAGCGCCTGGGCCGCTGGTTCGTCACCGGGCACGCCGACGTCCGTGCCTGCCTCCGGGACAAGCGCCTCGGTCGCAACTTCCGCCACGTCGGCAGCGACGCCGAGTTCCACGCCGAGCCTCTGGACCCCCGCTGGGCCGAGTTCTGGGCGAGCGAGCGCTGGAGCCTCCTCTGGCTCGAGCCGCCCGAGCACACGCGTATCCGGAAGCTCGTCGCCGCGGCGTTCACGCCGCGCGCGGTCGAGAGCATGCGCGACCCGGCGACACGCCTGGCGCGCACGCTGCTCGAGAACGTCGGCGAGGAGTTCGACCTGCTCTATGACTACGCGCAGCCGTATTCGATCACGCTCATCTGCGAGCTGCTCGGCGTGCCGACCGACCGCCATCGCGACCTGCTCGACTGGTCGCACGCAATTGTGAAGATGTACGAGTTCGACACCACCGAAGCGCAGGCGGTCGCGGCGAACGATGCGGCGCGCGAGTTTCGCACCTACGTCCTGGGGCTGATCGAAGAGCGCCGCGCGGATCTGCGCGACGACATGGTGAGCGGGCTCGTCCACGCGCGGGTCGAC
Source organism: Gaiellaceae bacterium (assembly GCA_036512155.1). Taxonomy (GTDB): domain Bacteria; phylum Actinomycetota; class Thermoleophilia; order Gaiellales; family Gaiellaceae; genus Palsa-739. Next base: position 13,694 of record DATCBD010000010.1, read on the forward strand.
GGGGAGCGGCTCTCAGACGACGAGATCGTGTCGACCGTGGTCGTGCTCCTGAACGCAGGCCACGAGGCGACGGTGAACACCATCGGCAACGGCTTCCGCGCGCTCTCCGCGCATCCGGACGAGTGGCGGCGACTTGTCTCGGGCGAGGTGCCGGCCGCGCAGGCGATCGAGGAGCTGATCCGCTGGGACCCGCCGTTGCAGCTGTTCGAGCGCTGGGTGCTCGAGGACGACGTCGAGGTCGCAGGATTGCCTGTGCCACGAGGCGAGAAGCTCGCCCTCCTCTTTGGCTCGGCCAACCGCGATCCGCGCGTCTTCGCAGATCCCGATCGGCTGGACATCGCACGCACGAACGCGGCCGAGCACATCGGCTTCGGCGGCGGCATCCATGTCTGCATCGGCGCGCCGCTCGCGCGCATCGAGCTCGCCGCGAGCCTCGAGGCGCTCGCAGAGCTCTGCCCCACGCTCCATCTCGTCGAACAGCCGGCGCGCGTACCGGCGTTCGTCATCCGGGGCTTCGAGTCCGTGCGCGTCGCCCGCTGAAGGCCTACGAGCGCTGGACGAGCGCCGACTCGTCGACGAGCACACGGCGCGGCTTCGAGCCCTCGTAGCCGGAGATGATCCCCCGGCGCTCGAGCATGTCGATCAGCCGGCCGGCTCGCGTGTACCCGACCCGGAGGCGCCGCTGGATGAGGGAGACCGACGCCGTCTGCGTCTGGACGACGATTTCGATCGCCCGGTCGAGCAGCGGGTCGTCGTCGGGATCGAACTCGCCGTGGGCCCCGTCGTCCGCGGGCTCGGCGAACACCTCGGGAAGCTCGAGGTAGCCCTCGTCCAGCTCCTGCTCCCGCTGCCGCGTCTGCTCGACGACGAGCGCGATCTCCTCCTCGGAGACGTACGCGCCCTGGACGCGCTGGAGCCGTGACGTCCCGAGCGGCTTGAAGAGCATGTCGCCCTGGCCGAGCAGCGCCTCGGCGCCGTTCGTGTCCAGGATGACGCGTGAGTCCGTTTGTGACGAAACGGCGAACGCGATCCGCGACGGCACGTTGGCCTTGATCATCCCGGTGATGACGTCGACCGACGGGCGCTGTGTCGCGAGCACGAGGTGGATGCCGACGGCGCGCGACTTCTGCGCCAGCCGGATGACGGCGTCCTCGACCGCCTGCGGGGCGACCATCATCATGTCCGCGAGCTCGTCGATGACCACGAGCAGGTAGGGCAGCGTCGGCTCGCCCCGCTGGCGGAATGCGCGGTTCGCCTCGTTCAGGTTGCGGGCGCGCACGGACGAGAGCCGCTCGTAGCGTCGCTCCATCTCGGCGAGGCAGTTGGCGAGCACCGCCGCCGCCTCCTTCGGGCTCGAGACGACGGGCGTCAGCAGGTGCGGGATCGACTCGTAGTGGTTGAGCTCGATTCGCTTCGGATCGATGAGGATCATGCGCACCTCGTCCGGCGTCGAGCGCAGCAGGATCGACGTGAGGAGCGCGTTGATGCAGCCCGACTTGCCCGAGCCGGTCGTCCCGGCGATGAGCAGGTGCGGCATGCGCGCAAGATCGGTCCACACCGCGGTGCCGGAGATGTCCTTGCCGAGCCACACGGACAGCGGGCTCGCCGTCGCCGGCAGGTCGTCGAAGATGTCGCCGAGCGTGACGAGGTTCGGCGAGAGGTTCGGCAGCTCGACACCGACCGCCTGCTTGCCCGGGATGGGCGCGAGGATGCGGATCTCCGTCGTCGCAAGCGCGTAGGAGAGGTCGTCCTTCAGCCCCGCGACCTTCGACACCTTCGTGCCGGGCGCGAGCTGCAGCTCGAAGCGCGTGACGCGCGGCCCCGAGATCTGCCCGATGACCGTCGCGTCGACGCCGAAGTGCGCGAGCGTCGTCACGAGGAGCTCGGCGACGCGGGCCGAGCTCTCCTCCGACGCGCCCGGCTTCTCGGGGCTGCGGTTGAGGACGCTGCGGTCCGGCAGCTTGTACTCCGGATGCTCGGTGGTGACGTCCTCGAAGAGCTGCTCCTGGTGCACGACGAGCGACTCGGGCTCGAAGCTCATCAGCGGCGCGTGCGCCAACGCCGCGTCGGTGACGACGTCGGGATAGGCCTCCTCCGCGTCGACGATGGGCTGCGTCTTCTTCGGGCGAGCCGCGCGTTCGAGTGCCGGCGCAACGGCCGGCCGCGGCCGGCGAGCGCGGGTCGCCGCCTGCCGCATCTGGCGATGCGAGCCACGCAGCATGGCGCCGAGCGACGCGCCCGAAAGGAGCAGCGCACCGACGAGGAGCAGGACCGCGCCCAGGATCGTCGATCCCGTGACGCCGATCGCGACCCCGACGGCGCCGCCGAGCACCTGCCCGAGGTAGCCGCCCTGATCGCGGCCGAGGGCGATCATGAGCCCGAAGGCGAGGATGACGAGACCGGCGCGGAAGGGGCGCACGTCGACGAGCGCGCTGCGCGCGACCATGAGGGAGCCGAGCGCGACGAGGAGCACCGGCAGCACCCATGAGGCGCCGCCGATGAGCGTTTCGAAGCCATCCACCAGGGCGTGGCCGACCCAGCCCCCGTTCCAGCCGGCGTACCGGACACTGCCGAGGAAGGCGCCGAACGCGACGACGCCGAGGCCCCACAGCTCGGGGTAGCGCTTGACGAGGCCGCGCGGCAGCGACCGCTTTTTCTTCGCGGGCGCGCGGCGTCGGGTGCGCTTGGCAGGCGCCATGCCCGGGTTCTTCGCCTTCCCTAGGCCGATACCTCTGCGACAGCCATGCCGTAGTACGTCGGCACTGCGTAGGCGAGTAGGTCAACCGCCGCATCCTCTCCCATCGCGCCCTGGAGGACGAGGAGCTGCCAGAGCGAGTCCGCCTTGCCTGCTTCGACGTGCTCGGCCAGGGGTTGGAAGTCGAGCCGGCCGGAGCCGAGGATCTCGAGCAGCTTCGCGTCGTAGACGGCGGCGGCCGGGTCGAAGCCGTACGGCCCGTCCGCATCGTGCGCGTGACCGTGGTCGGCCGACGCGATGAGCGCATGGCGACCCGGCAGTCCGGCGATCGCACGGCCGAGCCGAAGGTGCTCCTCGAGCGGCCGGTCGCGCGCGGGCGCGATGACCACGACACGCTTCGCACGCATGCAGGACAGCGGCACCTCCGTTCCCCAGTCGAGCGGCATCTCCGCCTGCGACGCGTCGTTTCCGCCGTACGAGACGCCAAGGATCGGCAGGTCGGCCGCCAGGAGTGTCTGCGCGAGCTCGCGGTCCGTCTCCCACTCCCCCACGCGGCCGGCGGTGACGACCGCGAAGTGGCCCTCGACGTGCACGTTGTGCGGCGTGACGACGATCGCGGTGTCGGGCGCGGCAGCGTCGAAGCGGCGGCCGAGCTCCTCCATCGCAGCGCGCAGCTCGGGCGCGAGGTCGAGATCGCCATGCGGCGCGATCGCGGCGAACACGATCACGGCAGCGTCGCGATCCGATCGTGGAGCAGATCGAGGAACCGCGGTGCGTCGACGTCGACGCCGACGTGCGCGTTCCGCGTCCCGCTCGTGGCGTGCCAGCGGTCGACCACGGTACGGCCGTCGCAGAAGCGCGACGCGGTCTCGATCTCGACGTTGCAGTGGACCGTCTCCAGCAAGGAGGGGTCGACGACGTGCGCAACGGCCATCGCGTCGTGGATCGGCGATCCGTCGAAGCCGTAACGCTCCTCGTGGAAGCGCTGGAAGAAGTCGGACAGCTCGGCGACCACGCGCCCGGCCCGGCCCGTGCGGCGCAGACGGTCTGCGTGCGCCCGCGTGAAGAGCGCCTTGTGCGTCACATCGAGGCCGACCATCGTCAGGTCGATCCCGCTTCCGAACACCGCCGCGGCAGCCTCTGGGTCGACGAACGCGTTGAACTCCGCTGCCGGCGTGATGTTGCCCTCCGCGATCGCGCCGCCCATCCACACGATGCGGTCGATGTGCACGCCGCGTTGGACGAGGCGGGCGACGTTCGTCAGCGGTCCGGTCGCCACGAGCACGACGCCGGGCTCGAGCCAGTCGGCCGGGTCGACGTCGGACGGGGCCGCGGACGGCTCCGGCAGGTCCGGACCGTCCAGTCCGCTCTCACCATGCACGTGCGCGGCGGTGCGCAGGGGCCGCCGTAGTGGCGCGGCGGCGCCTCGCGCGACTGGGATGTCCGCACGTCCGGCGAGCTCGAGCACCTTGAGCGCGTTGCGCGTCGTCTTGTCCACGGTCTGGTTACCCGCGACGGTGACGACGCCGCGCAGCTCCACCTCCGGTGAGGCGAGCGCGAGCAGAATCGCGATCGCGTCGTCGTGGCCCGGATCGCAGTCGATGACGATCGGTGTGCTCACATCAACGCGTCCACTTCCGCCGCCGTCGGCAGGGAGGTCTGCGCGCCGAACCGCGACGCGGCGAGCGCTCCCGCGATGCATGCCCGACGCAGCGCCTCCTCGCGCGTGCGGCCCTCGAGCAGCGAAACGACGAGGCAGGCGGTGAATGCGTCGCCGGCGGCGGTGCCGTCGACCGCCTCGATCGCCGGCGGCGTCGCCCGCGCGACCTCCTTCCCGTCCTCGAGCAAGATCGCTCCCTCCGCGCCGAGCGTGAGCGCGACGACGCCGTCGCGCTCCGGCAGGGTCCCCACCTCGAAGCGGTTCACGATGGTGACGTCGGCGGCCGGGATGGGGCCGAGTGCCGGCGCGGCGTTAAGGAAGAAGCCGTCGGGTGCGAGCTGGGACGCGCGCTCTACCGTCTCCAGCGGGATCTCCAGCTGGCAGAGAACGGCGTCTGTGTCGCCCAAGTCAAGGTCGTCCGGCAGAAGCAGCAGGTTCGCGCCGGGGGCGACGACGATCTCGTTGTCGCCGTTCGCGTCGACGGTGATGAGCGCCACCCCGGTCGGCCCCTGCACCCGCTTCAGCCGGTCGAGCCGGACGCCGGCCCGCTCCAGCTCGGCGAGCGCCAGCACTGCGTGCTCGTCGTCGCCGACGCAGGCGATGAGATCCACCTCCGCCCCGAGGCGGGCCGCCGCGACCGCCTGGTTGGCGCCCTTGCCGCCGGGGATCCGGCTGAAGGTCGCGCCGGTGACGGTCTCGCCCGGTTGCGGTAGGCGCTCCGCGAGGGCGACGAGGTCGAGGTTGATCGACCCGACGACGGTCAGGCGTACCTGTGGCAAGCCTACGGCTCCTGGTTACAGGCGAGGTGAGGGGGCCGCCAGCACTGCACTCAGCCCCGGAGCCTAAGCGACGGTCAGGACGCGGAGGTCGTCGAGCGCGCCGCCGAGCAGGTTCTCGCGCAGGTCGAAGAGACCGGCCCAGAGCGACGATCGGTCGGGCACGAGCTCGATGCGCGCCGCGTCCGTGAGGCCCTCGAGCGCACGCACGAGGACTGCCAGCTCGAGGTACGCCTGCGCAACGCGGTCGGCCGGCACACGCACACCTGCCCGGTCGAGGATCGGCTCCCAGTCCAACAGCTCGGCGACGCCGGGGCCGCCGTACCACGACCGGCCTTCGAGCGCATCGGCCTCGAGCTCGAGCAGGTACCGGTCGAGGGGATCCTGTAAACCGGAGAGCGCGGTCTCGACGCGCTCGGCCGCCCTACGCAGCGCGGCCTGGCGTCCGCCCGGCGTCGCCGGCTTCGGCTCGCCGCGCGCCCACTGCTCGAGCTGACGGCAGAACGCGAGCGCGGCCGCCTCGCAGGCGCCGAGTTGTGCGACGAGCCGCAGCGCGGTCGCCTGCTCGGTCGCGCACTCCTCGAGCACGTCCGCCCACGTGGGCACGTAGCGCAGGCGGTGGTGGGCCATCAGTGGTTGTCCCCGGAGGTACGGTGCTGCTCGGCCGCGCGCAAACCGAGCAGTGCAAGGACGCAGGGAGCGGTCGTAGCTGCTGCTACGGCCGCGACTGAGGACGCAGCAATGCGACGGTTTGCAGCCGCGCCGGGCGGTGCCGTATTTCCGGGAGTGGCCACTAAACTTCTACCAGCACGGGAAGGATCATCGGCCGCCTGCGCGTCCGGTGATACACGATGCCGCCGAGCGCGTCGTGCAGATGCTCCTGGAGGAGCTTGATCTCGGTCACGTCGTCCCTGAGGAGCTGCTCGAGCACGCGCAACGCCTCGGCGCGCAGGTCTTCCAGGAGCGGCTCCGCGCCTTCGCCGAACCCGCGCACGATCAGCTCCGGCGGCGCAGTGAGGGCGCCGGCGCCGTTCGAGGCGGCAAGGGTGGCGACGACGATGACGACCCCGTCCTCCGCGAGTCGGCGCCGGTCGCGCAGCGCCACGTCGTGCACGTCGCCGACGCCGAGGCCGTCGACGAAGGTCATTCCAGCCTGGACGTGGTCGACGACGCGCGCGACGCCGTCCTTCAACTCGACCACGGTGCCGTTCTCGGCCAGCACGATGTTCTCTTCCGCGAGGCCGCTCTCCCGCGCGAGCTGTGCATGCGCGGCGAGCATGCGGAACTCGCCGTGCACCGGCATGACGGCGCGCGGACGGAGCAAGGCGATGATCGTGCGCAGCTCCTCGGCGCGTCCGTGCCCGGAGACATGCACCGGCGCGTTGTCCTCGTGCAGCACCTCGGCGCCCGAACGGGCGAGGCGATTGATCGCGTCGTGCACGCGCAGCTCGTTGCCGGGGATCGGCTTCGCCGAGATGATCACCGTGTCGCCGGCCTCGACCCTGACGGCGGGATGGTCGTTGTACGCGATGCGCGTCATCGCCGACATCGGCTCGCCCTGGCTCCCCGTGCAGAGGATGAGCTGCTCGCCGGGCGGGAGCTCGGCGAGGTCCTGTGGGCGTAGGATCATCTCTTCGGGAACGTTCATGTAGCCGAGGTTGCGTGCGATGTTCGCGTTCTTGCGCATCGAGCGGCCGACGAACGCGACCTTGCGGCCGCACTCGATGCCGACGTCGGCGGCCTGCTGCATGCGATGCACGTTGGATGCGAACGACGAGATGAGGATCCGGCCCGTCCTGGACGGGAAGATCTGGCGGAACGCCTCGCCGACGACGCGCTCCGACTGCGTGACGCCGGCTCGTTCGGCATTCGTCGAGTCGCCGAGGAGGAGGTCGACGCCCTGGTTGCCGACCGAGGCGAGCTTGCCGACGTCGGTCCGCTGGCCGTCGACGGGTGTGTGGTCGATCTTGTAGTCGCCGGTGTGCACGACGCGCCCGCCGGGCGTCTCGAGCACGACCGCGGCCGCATCCGGGATCGAGTGCGCCATGCGAATGAATTCGATCCGGAACGGGCCGAGATTGAACGGCTCGTCGCCGGGCGCAACCTCGCGCAGCTCCGCTTCGCGCGCCAGGCCGTGCTCGTCCAGCTTCGACTTGATCAGGCCGAGCGTGAGCCTCGTCGCGACGACGACCGGAACGTGCACCTCGCGCATGAGATATGGCAACGAGCCGACGTGGTCCTCGTGGCCGTGCGTGAGCACGACGCCGCGGATCATCTCCGCGCGCTCGACGAGATAGGAGAAGTCCGGGAGGACGAGGTCGACGCCGAGATGCTCGTCGCGCGGGAACGCGAGGCCTGCATCGACGATCACGATCGAGCCCTCGGCCTCGTACGCGGTCATGTTCTTCCCCACCTCGCCGAGGCCGCCGAGGGGGATGATGCGGCAGATTCCCACGCGGGGAGTCTAGTTGTGGTGGCTGCGCTCCCACTCGAGTGGATCCGCACCGTCCACCTCGACGCCGCGGCGTCGCAACTCCGAAAGCACCAGCTGCCGGCGATACCCGGACCACGTGAGCAGGTGCGCGGCCATTCCCGCGTACGTGAAGCTCTCCGGCGGATCGCACGTCGTGTCGACGAAGGGGGTGTCCCACGCGCCGCGGTCGCGCGCGTCGCGAATGACTTGCGCCAGTCTCGGCCCGGCCTCGTCCAGCCGCTTCTGCAGGCACATGGTGCTTCCCGGCCTTCGCTCCGGAAGGCCGCGGCCCTCGACGGCCGCCAGCCACATCTCCTTCGTCCAGACGAGCCGCTCGACAACAGGAATCCACCCTCGAACCGGCTCGGCGCGACGCCGAACGCGCGCTTGAACGCGCGGGCGAATGCCTCCGGCGAGTCGTACCCACCGGCGGCGGCCGCCTCGCCGACCGAGCCGCCGCACGCGAGCGTCCACGCCGCGCGCTCGAGGAGCAGCCGGCGTCGGAACACGCCCGGCGTCTCGCCGATCGCGGCTGTGACGAGACGGTCGAAGTGAAAGCGGCTGACGTGAGCTCGGGCCGCGACGTCCTCGCCGCGGCGGCCACCGCGCTCCACGCTCTCGACGAGCGCGTCGAGGAGGGCTCCCAACCCGTCGGTGCGGATTCCCATAGCGGCGATCTTGGCGCCGCCGGCCGCGTCCCGCCTAGCCGATCTTGCTCAGCTACGCCTGGACCGGCTGGAGCACGCCGGCACGCTCCAGGCACGCGCGGATCTGCGCGAGCTCGTCGTCGGTGGGCTCGACCATCGGCAGCCGATAGCCGCCGACCTCGTGCCCGAGGAGATTGACGGCGGCCTTGATCGGGATCGGGTTCGTCTGGATCTTCAGGAGATCGAACGCAGGCGCCATCTCGTCGTTCAGCGCCTTCGCGCCGGTGGTATCGCCGCTCTTGTACAGCCGGACCATCTCCTTTGTCTGCGGCCCCCAGACGTGCGTGTGCACGCAGATGCCGCCCTCGCCGCCGAGCTCGAGGAACGGGTGGAGGAGGTTGTCGTCGCCCGCGTAGAGCGTGAGCCCAGCGTCGACGATGTGCCGCGCCTGGGCAAGGTCGTCGTTGGCCTGCTTCACGCCGGTGACGTTCTCGATCCGCGCGAGCTCGGTGATCGTCTCCGGCTCGATGTTGACGACGACCCGGCTCGGGATGTTGTACGCGATCACCGGCTTGTCGGTAACGACGGCGATCTCCTGGAAGTGGCGGACGATCGCGCGCTGCGGCGGCTTGTTGTAGTACGGCGTGACGGCGAGCATGCCGTGGACGCCGAGGTCGTGCGCCTCACCCGTGAGATGGACCGAGTGCGCGGTGTCGTACGTGCCGGTGTTCGCAACCACCGTCGCGCGATCGCCGATTGCGTCGATGGCCACGGCGAAGAGCTCGAGCTTCTCCTCGTCGGTGAGCGTCGGCGCCTCCCCCGTCGTGCCTGCCACGACGAGGCCGTCGGACCCGTTGTCGACGAGGTGGGCGGCGAGCCGCCGGAAACTTTCGAAGTCGACCGACCCGTCCTGGTGGAACGGAGTGACGATCGCGGTCAGGACTTCGCCGAGCACGGAAGTCATTTTACGTGAGGCTCCCGTCACGCACCTGTAACAGGGCCTGGCCCCGTTACGGGAGTGTCACGGAGCGAGAGCGGCGACCTGGCTCCGCGGCGGCCGTGACACTCTCGTATCGGTACCAGGTACCCGTACGTCGGTGTCACGGAAGTGAGTCCGCGAGCTCCCGGAGGCACCAGAAGATGCCCTCGGAGAAGCTCGGGAACGGCTGGATCGTGTCGAGCAGGACGTCGACCGGGACCGCTGCGCGGACGGCGAGCGTCAGCTGTCCCAGCCACTCGGTGGCCTGCGGCCCGACGGCGACGGCACCCACGAGGACACGCTTCTCGGGATCGGCGAACAGGCGCAGGAACCCGTCGCGCTTCGGCTTCTCGTACGTCGCCATCCGGGACGTCGCCGTCAGCTCCCACCGCGCGGACACGAGGTCGTCGCCGTCGGTGCGCCCGACGGTCGCCACCTCGGGATCCGTGAAAATGCCTGCCGGAATCGCGCGGTAGTCGGCCTCGACCGGCCGCCCGGCCATGTCCGCCGCGGCCACGCGCGCCTGGTACTTACCGATGTGGGTGAAGAGCGCGACGCCCGTGACGTCGCCGATCGCCCAGACGTTCTCGGCGGCGCGCATGCGCCCGTCGACCTCGATCCCGCGCGGGCCGGCCTTCACGCCGATGTCCTCGAGGCCGAGGCCCTGCACGTGGAGCTTGCGGCCGGTCGCGACGAGCAGCGTGTCGGCGTCGACCGTCGAGTCGTCCGACAGCGTGAGCCGCACGCCCGGCTCGACGCGTACAACGTCCGTGCCGAGCCGCACGTCGATCCCCTCGGCGCGGAACACGTCGGCGATAAGCGCGCCTGCTTCCTCGTGCACGCGGCCGAGCAGGCGCGGGCCGTGCTCGACGAGCGTCACCTGCGAGCCCATGCCCGCGAAGAACTGCGCGAACTCGGCACCGACCGGGCCGCCGCCCATGATCGCGAGCCGGCTCGGGATCGCATGCGTGCGCGCAGCGTCTTCGTTCGTCCAGTAGTCGACGCTGTCGAGCCCCTCCACCGGAGGGATCGCCGGCGCCGAGCCGGTCGCGATGACCAGCCGGTCGTACTCGAGCTCAGGCCCGTCTTCGACCGCGATCACGCCCGGGCGGACGACCCGTCCATAGCCGCGGACGAACGCGGTGCGGTTTTCCTCGAGGAACTGCAGCCCCGCCGCGTCGTCCCAGTTGTCGGTTGCCCAGTCGCGCCACTCCCAGACGCCAGCCTCGTCCGGACGCTGCGACCGGAAGCTCGGGGCGTGGTCGAGCGCGGACGACAGCTCGACCGAGCGCAGCATCGTCTTCGTCGGGATGCAGGCGTAGAACGTGCACTCGCCGCCGACGAGACGGGTCTCGACGACCGTGATCTCGACGTCGGCGTCGAGCCGGCGGAGGGCCCCGACGAAATGCTCGCCGGTCGACCCCCCGCCTAGCACGACGACGTGCACTACTTGAGCCCGTTCGCCTTCAGAAAGGCGGAGGCGACTGCCGCGGGCGTCTTCTTGTCGATCCCGACCGCCTTGTTCATCGCTTGCATGGCGGCAAGCGTGAGCTTGGACGAGACCGCGTTCACCGTGCTCGAGAATGCGGAACCGCCCGCCGCGAGGAGCTTCTGCGACACGATTGGCGCCACGTTCTGGAACCCGAAGATGTGCTTCGTGTCGGTCAGCGCGACGTACTTGCCCGTCGCCTGCTGCGGGTCGGTCGAGAAGCCGTCGCCGCCCGTCGCCTTCCCGTCGTCGAGCAGCGTGTACACACTGATGGTCGACAGCGGCACGAACTTCGTCTGCGTGAGCCCGTAGGTGCGCTTCAGACCGAGGAGACAGGTCATGCGCGTCTGGCACTCCGGGAAGCCGGCGTACGTGAACGACTTGACCTTCTTCAGGTCACCGATCGTCTTGAGGCCGTACTTCTGCGCCGTCGACTTCAGGACGGTGACCGTGTCGGTGTCGTAGAACGGCGTCGCGTTGAGCATCGTCAGCCCGCGCGTTTGCTCGAACTTCTTCGCCTGGGCGTAGACGGCGCTCGCCGTCTTGCCCGGCGTCTCCTTGGCGATGTCCTGCACGACAACGCCGGTGTACTCGGGCAGCAGGTTGATCTTGCCGCTCTTGATCGCGGTGTCCGCGAGCTCCGAGCTGCCGAGGCTGCCGGCGTACTTCACGGTGAAGCCCTTCGCGGCAAGCGCCTGGCCGTACAGCTGGCCGAGGATGAACTCCTCCGTGAAGTTCTTGTTGCCGACGAGGACCGTGGGCTTCGCCTGCGGCGCCGCCGACGCGACGGCCGCGGTCCCACCCAAGACGATCGCGACACCCAACGAGATCGCGAATGCCGCCTTTGCGGCACGCCGCGTGTGCTTCCTGATCATGCGCCCCTCCCGGGAACGGAGTGATAGATACCCCGGGAGCCTACGGAAGCGGCACAGGTCTAGGCGAGGCGGCTCTCCGGATGACCGAGAGAATGAAGGCGGCGAGAAACGCGAGCGCCGAGACCCACAGCGACGCTGCGACAACGCCGCTGAGGCCGTAGCTGGCTTGGTTGACGATGATCTGGCCGAGGCCCCCACCGCCTGCGACGGCGGCGATGGTCGCGGTGGCGATGACGAAGATCGCCGCGATTCGGATCCCTGCGAGAACGAACGGCAGGCCGAGCGGGAGCTCGACCTGCAACAGCACCTGGCGCCCGGTCATCCCCATGCCTCGCGCAGCTTCGACCGCGTCACGGTCGACCGTGTCGATCGCGAAGTACGCGTTCGTGAGGATCGGCGGGATCGCCAGCACGACGAGCGCGGCGGTGTTGTTCCAGAAGCCGACACCGAGGATCGTCAGCCCGAAGGCGATGAGCACGAGACTGGGCAGCGCACGCCCGACGTTCGAAACGCTCGCAGCGACGAAGAGCCCGCGGTGCAGGTGGCCGAGCCACAGCCCGATTGGCAGCGCCAGAACGAGCGCGATGCCGAGCGCGGCGCCCGACAGCTCCAGGTGCTCTCCCGTCTTCGCGAGCAGGAGATGCGGGTTGTCGGCCATGAAGCGAAATGCGTTGATGAACGTCTTCATGCGCGGACCCACGGAGTGAGGCGGCGTTGGAGAAGGACGAGCAATCCGTCGGCGACGAGCGCGAGCGCGATGACCATGCCGCCGGCGGTGAAGATCTCCGTCTTGAAGATGTCCTGCGAGAGCGCCGCATAAATCGGCTGGCCCAGTCCCTTCGCGATGACGAACGGCGCGATGGTCGCGATCGAGATCGTCGACACCGTCGCAACGCGTAGCCCGGTGAGGATCGCCGGCAGCGCAAGCGGCAACTCGACGCGCCTGAACGTCTGCGCGCGCGTGAAGCCGGAGCCGCGCGCCGCGTCGACGACATCCTCCGGGACCGCGCGCAGGCCCTCGATCATGTTTCGGTACAGGATGAGGAGCGTGTACGAGACGAGCGCAATCTCGACCGTGAGCAGCGAGATGCCGGTGAACGGGACGAGAATCTGAAAGAGGGCGAGGCTTGGGATCGTGTACAGAAAGTCCGACACGATCCCGATCGGCGGGTCGACGAGCCGGAAGCGGAAGCCGACAAGCGCGAGCGCGAAGGCGATCACGAAGCCGACCCCGATGGCGATCGCTGCGAGCTCGACGTGCTGGAGGAGCGCCGGCTGCAATGTGTCGCTCCAGTGCTGGCGCACCCAGTCCGTGCAGAACCAGCCGTTGTTCACCTCGCAGGAGCTTCCGCTACCGAAGTTGGGAATGACGGGGCCGCCGGCGACGATCACGAGAGGAGCGCGTCCCTCGTGATGGAACCGACGACGGTGCCGCTCTCGTCAGTCACGGCTAGGACATTCGCGTGCTTTTGGAGTAGGAGCGCAAGGGCGTCACGGACCGTCATCGTGCGCAGGCATTTCGGCCCGTCCGCGGGGGGGCCGAGCTCGAGCTCCGCCAACGTGTGCAGCGCAAGCGCTTTCAGCGCGCGGTCGGCGCCGACGAACGCGGCGACGAAGTCGTCCGCGGGCTTCTCGAGGATCGCGCGCGGCGTGTCGAACTGCGCGAGGTGCCCGCCGGTGCGGAGGATGGCAATGCGGTCGCCGATCTTGATCGCCTCGTCGATGTCGTGCGTGACGAAGACGACCGTCTTCCGCACCTCCTTCTGCAGGCGGAGGAACTCGTCCTGGAGCCGCGCGCGCACGATCGGGTCGATCGCGCCGAATGGCTCGTCCATGAGCATGAGCGGTGGATTCCCGGCGAGCGCGCGTGCGAGGCCGACGCGCTGGCGCTCGCCGCCGGAGAGCTGCGCCGGGTAGCGCTTCGCGTACGACTGGTCGAGTCCGACGAGCTCCAGCAACTCCTGCGAGCGGGTGTGGATCCACGAGCGCGGCCGGCCGTAGAGGCGCGGAACGGTTCCGATGTTCGCCTCAATCGTCATATGCGGGAAGAGGCCGACCTGCTGGATGACGTAGCCGATGCCGCGACGGAGCTGGACGAGGTTCTGCTCGCGGACGCTCGTCCCGTCGATGCGGATATCGCCGCTCGTGAGCTCGATGAGCCGGTTGACGAGGCGGAGCGCCGTCGTCTTCCCGCCGCCGGACGGGCCGACGAGCACGCAGATCTCGCCCGCCGCGACGGTGAGCGACAGGCGCTCGACCGCCGCGCCCTCCCGTCCCTCGTAGCGTTTCGTCGCTTCGTCGAAGACGAGCTCGGCGGCCTGACCCGGCATCGCCGGAATCATGTCTTACTTGCGTCGCCCGAAGATGCGCAGGACGTACAGGAAGAGGTTGACGAAATCGAGATAGAGGGCGAGCGCGCCGACGATGGAGGCTTTCTCGACCGCCGGGTCGCTCGGATCGCCGTCCACCTCGTACTTCTTCAGCCGCTGGACGTCGTACGCCGTGTATGCCGAGAAGATGAGGATGCCGGTCGCCGGAGGAGGTTGCCCCACGAGGTGATGTCGCGCTTCGTCGTCCAGCCCCAGAAGGCGAGGCGCGGCGGCTTCGAAGAGGCTCATGTGCTGCACGAGCCCGACGAGGCCGGCGACGAGTGCAAGCTCGACGACGAGCGCCACGATGACGATCACGAGGCCCTTGCCGGTGAACAGGGCGTTCAGCGCCCGCTGGTCCCGCCCGATCGCATAGGCGACTCCTCCGGTCACGGCGAGGCCAAGCCCCATCCAGCCGAAGACGCGCGAGAAGAAGTCGGTCTCGGTGCTGGAGGGCGCGATGCGGTCGGTCGCGAAGTCGGGCATCAGGCGAGTATGGCGTCGAGCCCGACTGTGAGTCCAGGCGGAAGCGTGTCCAGCTTCTGCAAGGCGAGCAGGACGCCCTCGGCGAACGACTCGCGTGCGGTCGTGTCGTGGCGGATCGTCAGCAGCTGTCCCTCGCCGCCGAAGATGACCTCCTGGTGCGCGACGAGGCCTGGCAAGCGCACCGAGTGGATGACGGTGTCGCCGCCGATGAGCTCCGCCGTCATGCGCGCGGTGCCCGACGGTGCGTCTTTCTTCGCCTCGTTGTGCAGCTCGATGATCTCCGCGCGCGGGAAGAAGGCGGCCGCCTCGCGCGCGAAGCGCATCATCAGCACGGCGCCGATGGAGAAGTTCGGGGCGACGAAAAGCCGGAGGCCGTTCGCGGCAGCGAGCTCGTGCAGCGGCTGCGGGTCCCAGCCCGTCGTGCCGACGACGCACGACACTCCCTGGTCGAGCGCGGCGTGCACGTTCGCGGGCGCCGCCTCCGGCGTCGTGAAGTCGACGCACGCGTCGAGGCCGCTGACGTCCGGCTCGTCGCCGAGCTCGATGCCCCTCACCTCGTGACCCGCGCGCTCGAGGACCGGCAGCAGCGTCGCTCCCACTTTTCCCTCCGCACCGAAGAGCGCGAGCTTCATGCCGCTTTCTTCGCCACGCCGTTCCCGATCGCAGCGCGGAACCGATCCTCGTCCGGTCCGACGCACGCCGCGGACATCCGGTCCGGGCCGAGAAGGACGCCGGCGAGCTCGGCCACCTCGTCCGGCTCGACCGCATCGACCTCGGCGATGATCCGCTCGAAGCTCAGAAGCTCGGTGTCGGTGATGAGCGACTTGCCGAGCCGGCTCATCCGGTTCGCAGTCGACTCCATCGAGAGCGTGATGCGCCCCTTCATGCTCTCCTTCGCGCGCTCGAGCTCGCCTTTGCGGAACGTGCCTGCCGCGATCTCGGCGATCTGCTCCGTGCAGATCTCGACGCACGAGGCGAGGTTCTCCTCGCGCGTGCCGACGTAGATCCCGATCAGCCCCGTGTCGGTGTACTGGGACGCGAACGTGTAGACGGAGTACGCCATGCCGCGCTTCTCCCGGATTTCCTGGAAGAGGCGGGACGACGCCGATCCGCCGAGGATCGAGTCGAGCAGCGAGGCGGCGAAGCGGCGACGATCGGAGCGCGAGATCCCGGGCGCGCCGAGACACAGGTGGTACTGCTCGGTCTCCTTGCGCTCGAAGCGCAGACTGGGTGGCGGCGCCTGCGTGAGCGGACGGCGAACGCGCGGCGCTGTGCGGCCGGCGGCGGCGCTCTTGCGCTCGAAGCGCTCGAGCAGCGAGATGAAGCGGTCGTGCGCGATGCTCCCCGCCGCTGCGACGACGATGTTCCCGCCCGTGTACATCGCGCGGTGGTATGCGGCGACCGAGCGGCGGCTGACGGACGAGATCACGTCCGCGGTCCCGATCACGGGCCGGCCGAGCGCGTGCTTTCCGAACACCGCCTCGGAGAAGAGATCGTGGACGAGCTCCTGCGGAGTGTCCTCGTACATCGCGATCTCCTCGAGGACGACCTCGCGCTCCTGGTCGAGATCGGCGAACGCCGGCGCGAAGACCATGTCGGTCATCACCTCGAGCGCCTCGTCGGCGTGGCGGTCCGGGACGCGGGCGTAGACCACGGTGTGCTCGCGTGACGTCGCGGCGTTCAGCTCCGCCCCCATGGCGTCGAACGTCTCGGCGATCTGCTGAGCGTCGTAGGAGCGCGAGCCCTTGAAGAGCATGTGCTCGATGAAGTGGGAGACGCCGGCACGGTCGTCGCGCTCGTCACGCGAGCCGGCCCCGATCCAGAAGCCGATCGCCACCGAGCGCACGCTCGGCACGCGCTCGGAGATGACGCGCTCACCCGAATCCAGCTCGGACAGGACGTACTTCTGCACGTCCGGATCGTAGACGTGTTCCAGAGACACGACCGGGGCCAG
>DATCBD010000011.1:0-25657 GCA_036512155.1 Gaiellaceae bacterium
CTCGTGAGCGCGCGCACCGACCACGGCCTCCGCAACGACGGGGTGGGCGCCGTGCGGCGCGTCGTCGCGATGGCGCGGCAAGGGCTCGGCGTGATGCGGACGCCGCTCGGGATGGCGCTCGCGATCTCGTTCCAGATCGCCGGCTGGGTCTGCCAACTCTTCGCGGTGTGGACGGCGATGCGCGCGTTCCACATCCACGCGCCGCTGCCGGCGGCCGGCGTCGTGCTGCTCGTGATGAACGTCGTCACGCTCTTCCCGTTCTGGCCGGGCAACATCGGCGCCGTGCAGCTCGCGATCGCCGCGCCGCTGTCGGCGAGCTACGGCGTCGCCTACGCGCGCGGCGTCGCATACGGGTTCGGGCTCCAGGCGATCGAGGCCTCGGTCGGCATCGGCGTCGGGCTCATCTTCCTCGCGCGCGAGGGGCTCTCGGTCGCAATGCTGAAGGTGATGCCGTCCGCCGCGCAGACGGAGATGCCGAGGTCGGACGAGGAGGAGGACGACGATCGTGCCGAGCGCGAGCGTGCTCGCGTGTCCGGCTAGCCTCAAGGGCGTCCTCTCCGCGCGCGAGGCGGCCGCTGCGCTTGCGCGCGGGCTCGGCGATTGCGATCAGCTTCCGCTGGCCGACGGGGGAGAGGGGACGGCGGACGTCGTGCCGGGAGTCGTCGAGGCGGCGTCGGTCATCCCCTTCGATCCGGGCCGCCTCGACCCGTTCACCTCGAGCCGCCCGTTCGGCGAGCTGCTCGCGTCGTTGCGCGTCGACCGGCTGATCGTCGGCCTCGGCGGCACCGCGAACATGGACGCCGGCGCCGGCCTGCTCGAGGTGCTCGACACGCTCCCGGCCACGACCGTCCTGTGCGACGTCGCGACGACGCTGTACGACGCACCGCGGTTGTACGGGCCGCAGAAGGGCGCGACGCCGGAGCAGGTTGTCGAGCTCGAGGTGCGCTTTCGCGCTGACGAGCGGCTCGAGCCCTATGCGCACCTTCCCGGATCGGGCGCAGCCGGCGGGCTGGGCGCTGCGCTCGCCTCGCTCGGGGCTGAGCTCGTCCCGGGCGCGGCCACCGTGCTCGACCTCCTCGGATTCGACCCGACGGCGTACAGGCTCGTCGTCACCGGAGAGGGACGCGTGGACGCGACGACCGCCGAGGGCAAGGTCCCGTTCGAGGTAGCTCGCCGCTGCCGCGCCGCCGGCGTTCGGTGTGTCGTCTTCGGCGGCCTCGTCACCCAGCAGCTGCCGGGCATCGAGACCGTCGCGCTGTCGGGCGACCCTGCGCGTGCCACCGCCGATCTGGAGGAACTAGGGGCGAGACTCCTCGACGCGGCGGGCTAGCTCCTCCACCTTGCCCTCCGCGGCGTCGAGCCGCGCGCGGCAGAACGCGTACAGCTCCTCGCCGCGCTCCCAGAGCTTGATCGCTTCGTCGAGCGACGCCTGGCCCTGCTCGAGGCGCGCGACGATCTGCTCCAGCTCGGCCTGCGCCTCCTCGAAGGTCGGCTCAGCCATGCGTGTCCTCGACGCGGGCGCCGAACCCGCCGTCGGCCAGCGCCACCTCGACGCGCGCGCCCGGCGTAACGTCGCCCGCCGAGCGCACGACCTTCGACCCCGTCCGGACGATCGCGTAACCTCGTTCGAGTGTTTGCAACGGGGACAACACACGCAGCTTACCCGCAAGCGACTCGAGCGCCGCCCGCTTGCGCTCGACCGCGAGCGCGGGCGCCCGGTGCAGCCGTTCGCGTACCTGCTCGATGCGACGGGACTCCCGCTCGAGCGCGAGGCGGGGCGCAGCCCGGAGCCGTTCGAGCATGTGCGCGAGCGACTGCCCGTCGCGCGCGAGCGTGAGCCTCACGGTGCGCGCGAGCGACGTGCGCGCGCGGTCGAGCGTTGCCACGACAACCGAGAGCTCGGGGACGACGAGGCGGCCCGCGGCGGTGGGTGTGGACGCGCGAACGTCCGCGGCGAGGTCGCACAGCGGCGTGTCCTGCTCGTGCCCGACGGCGGAGACGATCGGCACGCAGCATTCGGCGACGGCGCGCACGACGCGCTCGTCGCTGAACGGCAATAGGTCCTCGAAGCTGCCGCCACCGCGCGTGAGGACGATCACGTCGACGTCGTCGTGCTCGCACAGCGCGCGGAGCGCGGCGACGATCTCGAGCGCGGCACGCGGACCTTGCACGTACGTCTCCGCGACGAGGACGTTCGCGGGCGGAAAGCGTGTCTGGATGGTGGTGAGCACGTCACGCTTCGCGGCGGCGTCGTTCCCGGTGATGAGCCCGATGCGGCGCGGCAGGAGCGGCAGTGGACGCTTTCGTTCGGCGGCGAACAGTCCTTCGGCGGCGAGCTTCGTCTTCAGCCGCTCGAGCGCGGCGAGATGCGCGCCGATGCCGAAGCGCTCGATCGTCAGCGCGCGCAGGCGGAAGTCGCCGCGGCGCTCGAAGAGCTCCGGCCGTCCGTACACGTGCACGCGCTCGCCGTCCGCGAGCTCGAGGCGGAGCCCGTCGAACTGGCCGCGCGGCATCGTCACGCCGAGGCACGACCCGTCGGCCGGATCCTTCAGCGTGAAGAAGACGCTCGCCCAGCGATCGTGCCGCCGGAGCTCGGTGATCTCACCCTCCACCCAGACGGTCGGCAGCCGGCCCAACCACTGCGCTACCCCGCGGTTGAACGCCGCAACGGAGTAGACCGTCTTGTCGTCATACGGAAGGGCGTCGACCTTCGCCACGCCCGCAGCGTATCGCCGCAGGTGTTACAGCAAGATCTCTGCGGCCGTCGCGTGCGTGCAGCCCTGGCCGACGAGCTCGACCGCGACGTGCAGGTCGGCCTCGCTGGCGGCGAGCCGCTCCGCGACGTGGAGCGGATAGCCGGCCTCGATGAGCACGTGGAGTCGCCAGCTCTCGACCTTCGAGCGCTCGCTCGTCTCAGGCTCCAGTATTTCGGTCGTCTCGCTCATGACACCGTGGGTTCGTGCTTGCTTCGACGAACCCTGCCCGGGTTTGTTGGTGGCCGTTCGAAGTGTTAACGGTGTCTTTACGGGCTCTGGATGGCGGCGGTCGCGTCGATCCGCCGTAACAATTCCTGCAGGCGCGCGTCGAGGACGGCACGCTCGGCGTCGGCGTCGGAGCCCAGCTCCTCGAGCCGGCGGCGGACGTCCTGCTCCAGCTCGCCGATGCGGCCGTCGAGCGCCGACATCCATTCGTCGCGCTGGCGCTCCAGCGACTTTGCCGCGTCCGCGAGCCTGCGCTCCAGCCGCTGGGCTCCCGCATCGCCGACGTGCGCGAGGCGCTCGGCGAGGACAACCTCTGCCTCGCGCGCGAACGTCTCGACGGCACGGTCGAGCTCGCGCGCGAGTCGGCGCGCCGCGTCCTCACGGCTCGACTTCACGAGTGCGGCGAACTGCTGCGTCGCCTCGTCCGCGTACGCCGACGTTGCGCGCTCGACCGTGCGCGCGACCTGCTCGATCTGCCGGCGCTGCACGTCCTCGAAGCCGGAGCGGATGCGTTGCGCGGCTTCGACCTCCTCGCGCTCGATGCGCTCCATCAGCTCCTTCTCGCGGCGGCGCATGCGCTCCTCGAGCTCGTGCAGCGCGCGGCGGCGCTCCGCCGCCTCTCCCTCCACCTCGCTGCGCGCGGCAAGGAGCAGATCCTCGAGCGACTGGTCCAGGTCGGCGCGCAAGCGGGTGACCGCTTCGCGCTGCGCGTCGCTCTCCGCGGCGAGGCGCTCGCCGTCGGCTTGGAGGCGCGCGCCGGCGTCCTCGAGGAGGAGCTTCTGGCGCTCCGCCAGCTCGGCGAGCCGCTCCTTCGTCGAGTAGGCAGCCCGGTCGAGGTCGCGCTTCCAGTCCGCGAGTCGCTGCGACACCTGCGCCTGGGTTTCGGTCAGCGCGCCCGTCATGGACGCGATGAGCTCGCGTTCGCGGTCGCCGAACGCGGTCCGGCGCTCCTCGGCGATACGGCGCTCCTCTTCGGCGAGCAGCGAGATCGAGTCGGCGCGGGCGCGCGCGAGCGTCCGCTCGAGCTCCTCGGCGCGGTCGGCGGCCTCCTGGTCGACGATCTCTTGCAGGCGCTTCTGCGCTGCAGTGACGTGCGCCTCCGTGTCCGTCGCGCGCGCGAGTGCCCAGGCGACGACGAGCGACGCGCCGCACGCGAGTGCGGCGCCGGTGAGGCCGCCGGCGGCGACTGCGAGGTCGCGGGGATGGCTGTGCCGGAGCGCGAACATCACCCAGCCGCCGACAGCGCCCCCGAGGACGAGCAGGCTGAGCAGGATGAGGACGACGCGGCCGAAGAGCTGGAGCGCGGCGCCCGCGAGCGCCAGGGCCGCGACGCCGATCGCGACGGCGAGCCCGATGTCGAATCCGGTCGTCAGGGACATCGCGGCATCCTAGTAATGCCAGCGACTGAGCAGCAGCGCCCCGGCGACCAGCGGCATCGAGGCCGCGAGCAGCTTCAGCCCGAGTTCTGCCGTCCGCGCCTGTGCGGGATCGCCCGCGTTCCGGCGCGCAAAGCGGACGTCGACCGACAGGCGCTGCTGGACCATGCTGGTGACGAACGCGAAGCCGGCCATCGCGACCGCCTCGCCGCGGATCGTTCGGGCGGATGCGAAGTAGCCGGTCAGCGCCGGGAACGCTCCCCAGGCGGCCGCGAACCAGAACGGCGTGTGCAGCGCCCCGCCGAAGAGCTCCAGGTTGTAGACGACGACGATCGCGGCGCCGAACGCGATGAAGGCGAGCAGCCACCACGTCGTGGAGATCGCCACGTGAATGCCGATCACGCACGCTCCGGCGATCGACCACGCAGCCAGGAATACGAGCACGCGGTCGGGGATGCGTGTCCGCAACGGCCGGCTCTTCATCTCGTCGAGCGCGTGCGCGCCGATGCCCATCGCGAGCAGGAACGCGAGCACGGTCCAACCGAGCACGCCCCAGTTCATGTGCGGGGCGATGGCGGCGCCGAGCGCGACGTACGAGAGATGCCACAGCGTGTACGGCGGGTGCAGGAGCGTGACGTAGTCGCGCCAGCCGCCGGAGCGCAGCGCGTAGAAGGCCGGGCGAACGTCGGCGCTCACGCGCGAACGCCCCACACGACGACACCGCCGCCGAGGCTGAGACGACGCGCGTGAACGTCGGCGATGCCGGCCTCGCGCCACAGATCCTCGAGCGACACACGCGCGTGGAAGTCGCGAATGCTCGGCCCGAGAAAGCCGCCGACCTCTCTCCAGCCCGGCGAGACGATCGCCCCCGCGAGCGGCAGGCCGACGCGCACGTAGAGCTCCCACAGCGGGCGCCACACCCTGCGCGGGACGTCGAACTCGAGCATCACGATGACGCCGCCGGGCCGGACGACGCGGGCGAGCTCGCGCATGGTCGCGAGCGGGTCGTCGACGTACCGCAGGAGGTACGTGAACGTGAGCGCGTCGAACTCGGCCTCGGCGAACGGCAGCGACTCTGCTCGCCCGTCGCGCAGCTCGATCCGGCCGCCGAGCCCGGCTCGCTCGATGCGCGCCCTGCCGGCGGCGAGCATCTCCGGGCTCTGGTCGACGCCGACGACCGTCCGTTCCGGAACCGTTCGGGCGAGCTCGATCGCGACCGCGGCCGTGCCCGTGGCGACGTCGAGCACCTTCAGCGCCGACGGGGGCACGCGCGAGACGAGGAACCGCCGCCAGCGCGGATCCTGTCCGAACGAGAGCAGCCGCGCGTAGCGGTCGTACGTCGGGCCGAGCGGTGCAAAGAGCTCACGCGCGGTTGCTTCGGCCACACTGCGCATCATGGCATCGGTCGACGATCTGGAGCGGATCGCAGCCGTGGCGGCGCGGCCCGGTGAGCAGGTCACCGGGATCCTCGCGGCCGAGCTGCTCGGCGGCGCGCGCGTCTACCTCTGCGCGTACGAGTCGGGCGGCTGGCTCGCGCTCGACGACGAGGGCGCGCCCATCGCGTCGCGGCAGCTCGTCCACGACGCCGTCTCGCTCGCCGCGCTGTGCGAGGTGGCGGAGGAGACGGCCGGCGGCGGCCATCTCGACGAGCTGCGCGCGCGGCTCGCAGAGTTGCGCGTGACCGACGAAACTTTGGCGCATAGCGCAGAGGCGGCCGAGGAAGCGGCGACAGCGCTCGCCGACACCCTGCGGCCGCCGCCGCGCCTCGCCTCAACCGAGTACCTCGACGCGCTCGGGGTCGCTTCCCGACGGCTCGAGCAGACGCTCGGCGACGAGACCGGGTCACCGTTCGCGAACGCGCTGCAGCAGACGCTTCCCGCGGTGGAGGCGCTGGCCGACCAGGTGATCGCGCGGCACCTGACACCGCTCACCTAGAGTGAGCTCCATGGAAGGTGGCTTTCCCTTCGGCGGCGATCCAGAGGACCTCATGCGCAGCCTGCGCGAGTTCGCGGAGCAGCAGGCCGAGCACGTGCAGGAGGCGCAGCGCGAGCAGTTCGCGACCCTCACGCTCAACACCGCGGTCGAGCTGACCTCGGCGGCGCTCGCGCAGGTGCAGACGCAAGGCACCGTCGACGAACAGGCGACGGCGCTCCGCGACGCGATGCGCGTGCTCTTTCCCGAGGCGGTGGCGCTCGTGAGCGCTGCGCGCCAGGGCTTCATGCGCGAGCGCTAGACCCGTTGCTGCTCGACCGCGCGCTCGTCCGACTGCTGCCGGCTGTGCCGAAGCCGGTGGTGCAGCTCTTCTCGTCGCGCTACATCGCAGGCTCCACGCTCGCCGACGCCGTCGGCGTCGTCCGCCGGCTCAACGCCGAGGGGATGCTCGCGACGATCGACGTCCTCGGCGAGGAGATCACGCATGCCGGCGAAGCGCGCGCGATCGCGCGGGCGTACCTCGACGTCTTCGACGCGATCGAGCGCGAGCAGCTGGACGCGAACGTCAGCGTCAAGCTCACTTCGCTCGGGCTGAAGCTCTCGTACGACCTGTGCAAGGAGAACATCCTCGAAGTCCTCGCCCAAGGCCGTTTCGTGCGCATCGACATGGAGGACTCGACGACGACGGACGCGACGCTGCGCCTCTACCGCGAGCTGCGCGAGGCAGGGCGCGACAACGTGGGGATCGTCCTGCAGGCATACCTCCGGCGCACGCTCGACGACGTCGGAGCGCTCGCCGATCTGAAGCCGAACGTCCGGCTGTGCAAAGGGATCTATGTCGAGCCGCCGTCGCTCTCGTACAGCGGCGCAGACTCGGTGCGCACGAGCTTCGTGCAGTGCCTCGACGCGCTCCTCGAAGCCGGCGCGTATGTGGCGGCCGCGACGCATGACGAGAAGCTGATCGGCGAGGCTCTGCGTCGAGACGTGCCCGAGCTCCAGATGCTGCTCGGCGTGCGCGAGGAGCGTGCGCGGGAGCTCGTTGCAGACGGCCGTCGCGTACGCATCTACGTGCCGTTCGGCGAGCAGTGGTACGCGTACTCGCTGCGCCGGCTGCAGGAGAACCCGGCGATGGCGACGACGATCGCGCGGGCGGCGGTCGGCCGCGCGCTCCGTCTCTAGACGCGCACGGCGTACAGGAGAAACGAGCCCGGGATGCCGCGATCGTGTCGCCGGCCGGTTGCGTCGAGCGGATACTCCTCGAGCGCCTCGACGCGGAAGCCGGCACGCACGAGCGCGCTGACGAGGCGGCCGAGCCGCACGATTCCGTCGTCGAAGTAGTCGGCATGCCAGCGCAGCAGGCCGTCCACGCACAACGAGACCGGGTGGTCGTCGAAGACGAGAAGCTCGCCGCGGCGTCGCACCGCGGCCCCGAGCCCGGCCGCCCAGGTGTCGACGTCGGTGAGGCGCCCGAGCACGCCCTCCGGCGAGTACACGAGGTCGAAGCGCGCGCGCCGGAGGTTCGCGGGCAGCGCCTGCGGGTCCGCTGCGATCCAGAGGATCGACGGCCACCGCTCGCGCGCCGCGTCGAGGAGCGCCTCGTCGAGATCGATCGCGGTCACGACGGCTCCCTGCTCGGCAAGCTCGGCGCTGCCCTCGCCCGAGCCGCAGTGCAGGTGGAGCACGCTCTTCTTCGTCAGGTCGCCGAGCGTCTGCTTCACGATCGGCGGCAGGGACGTGCGCCCGTCGCCGCGGCGGCGGTGTACCTCGTCGAACATCCGCCGGTTGACGTCCGTGGGCTCCATGTCTGGCCTACGGCCCCCAGTTACATGCGAAGTGAATGAGCCTCATTGCACCGAAGTCACGCTCGAAGGGAAAAACCGCCGTCGACGACGAGTGTCTGGCCGCACACCATCGCCGCGTCGCCGGAGCAGAGGAAGGACACAGCGGCGGCGACGTCGTCGGGCTCCACAAGCCGGCCGGCCGGCGTGCGGTCGACGGTCGCGAGCATCTCCTCCTTGTTCGGGAAGAACTCGAGCGCCTCGGTGTCGACGACGCCGGCGGAGACCGCGTTGACGCGGATTCCACGCGGCGCGAGCTCGACCGCGAGGTAGCGCATCACCGACTCGAGCGCCGCTTTGGACGTCCCGATCAGGATGTAGTTGTCGAGCACGCGCTGCGAGCCGAGGCTGGAGATGGCGACGATCGCCGAGCCTGTCTCCATCGCCGGCGCGGTCGCACGCGTGAGCGCGAGCATTGAGCGTGCGTTCGCGTTCACCGTCCAGTCCCAGTGCTTGTTCGTGGTCTCGAGCGCCGGACGGCTGACGCCGGTGGCGGCGTTGTGGACGACGACGCGGTAAGGCCCTGCGGCGGCGAGCTTCGCGATCGTCGACTCCGACGCGACGTTCCCGCGGACGAGATCGACCTCGACGCCCGCCTTGCCGAGCTCCGCCGCCGCGGCTTCGGCTGCGGCGTCGTTGCGCATGTAGCCGAGGACCACGCGGCCCGCGCCGTCCCGCACGAGTCGGTTCGCGATCGCGAGCCCGATTCCCCGCGTGCCCCCGGTGACGAGCACCGAGGATCCTTCGAGGCTCATTGCGGGGTGACGCGTTCCGAAAGCGGCGCCGAGCTCGGCAGCTCGTCCCAGCCGGGTCGCGAGCGCGGCTCGCGCCCGCCCTCCTCGGCCTTCGAGGACGCGTGTCCGAGCCGGTCGAGCAGCTCCATCTTCTCTTCCGCGTACCGCCGCACGGCGTGCCCCTCGTCCAGGTCGCGGACGAGCTCGCGCACGCGCGCGCGAAGCTGGTAGGCGAAGTGCGGCGTCGCAGGCCCGACGAGGGCGTCGACGTCGGCGATGGTCGGATCGGCCATGGTCAGAACCCTAACGGAGGTTAGGGTCGAGATCATGCGCCGAGTCGCCCCGGTGGACCTCATGCTCCTCGGGACGGTGCTCCTGTGGGCGCTGAACGTCACCGTCACGCGCTACGTCCTGACGCACGGGTGGCATCCGCTCGCGTACGGGACGATCCGGTACGGCGCCGCGACGGCGCTCTTCTGGATCTTCACGTACCGGCGGGAGCGGTCGTTTCGGATCGCCAGGAAGGACTTCCGGCTGGTCGGCATCGCGGCGCTGGCGCTCTTCCTCAACCAGCTGTGCTTCGTCTACGCGTTGAAGCTCTCGCAGGCCTCGACGGTGGCGCTCCTGCTCGGCGCGACGCCCGTCTTCATCGGGCTGATCACGCTGACGCTGCGGCTCGAGATCCTGTCGAACGCGTTCTGGCTCGGAGCCATGACGACGCTCGGAGGCATCGTGCTCATCGCGGCGGCGAGCGGCGGGAACCTTTCCGCCGGTCTCGGCGGCGACCTGCTTGCCATCGGGCTCACGTTCACGTGGAGCTGTTACACGGTCGCGATCGCTCCGATGATGCGGCGCTACTCACCGTTCCGGATCAGCGCGATCGTGCTTGCGGCCGGATGGCTCCCGCTTGCGCTTGTCAGCATCCCGCAGGTGGCGCACCAGCAGTTCCACTTCGGCTGGAAGGTCTGGCTCGGATTCGGCTACGCCGTCATCGGCCCGCTCTTCCTCACGAACATCCTCTGGTTCACCGCCATCGACCGCGTCGGCCCGTCGCGCGCCTCGCTGTTCGGGAACCTCCAGCCCTTCTTCGCGGTGTTCTTCGCGCTCGTTCTGCTGTCGGAGACCCTCCATCCACTCGAGATCGCGGGCGGCGTGCTGATCTTCGCCGGGATCGCGCTGGAACGGTTTTGGCACCGGCCGGCGGTCGCGCCTCCGGGCGAGCCATAATCCGGTCATGACCGAAGATTTCATGCCGATGCTCGGGTGGGACTACCTCGAGCTGTGGGTGGGGAACGCGAAGCAGTCCGCGTTCTTCTACGAGCACGCGCTCGGGTTCACGCGCACGGCATACGCAGGCCCGGAGACCGGTGTGCGCGACCGGGCGTCGTACGTGCTCGAGCAGGGGGATATCCGCATCGTCCTCACCTCGCCGCTGCGCGAGGAGCACGAGATCACGCGGCATCAGGCGAAGCACGGGGACGGCGTGCGCGACATCGCGCTGACGGTCCCGGACGCGACGGAGGCCTACCGCCAAGCGGTGCAGCGCGGCGCGCGCAGCGTCGCGGAACCGAACAGCGTCGAAGACGACTTCGGAACGCTCGAGACGGCTGCGATCGCGACGTACGGCGACACGATCCACACGTTCGTGAATCGCGCCGACTATGCCGGCCCGTTCAAGCCGGGCTTCGTGTCGGTGTCGAGCAACGGCAACCGCGGTGCGGGCCTCGGCCTGACGAACATCGACCACGTCGTCGGCAACGTCGAGCTCGGGAAGATGGACCATTGGGTCGAGTTCTACGAGACCGTGTTCGGGATGACGAACATCCTCCACTTCGGGGACGACCAGATCCAGACCGAGTACTCGGCGCTCATGTCGAAGGTGATGTCGGACGGCGAGGGGAAGATCAAGTTCCCGATCAACGAACCGGCTGAGGGCAAGCGCAAGAGCCAGATCGAGGAGTACATCGAGTTCTACGGCGGCGCCGGCGCGCAGCACATCGCGCTCGCAACGACCGACATCGTCCGCACGGTCGAGACTCTGAAGGAGCACGGGATGATCTTCCTCGACACCCCCGACTCCTATTACGACGAGGTGGTCGGGCGCGTCGGCGAGATCGACGAGGACTACGACGACTTGCACCGCCACAAGATCCTCGCCGACCGCGACGACGACGGGTACCTGCTCCAGATTTTCACGAAGACGGCGCAGGACCGGCCGACGCTCTTCTTCGAGGTGATCGAGCGCCACGGCGCGACGAGCTTCGGCGAAGGCAACTTCAAGGCCCTCTTCGAGGCCATCGAGCGCGAGCAAGCGCTCCGCGGCAACCTCTAGCCCGCGCGCTCCGTACTCTTCGCGCCATGACTGCGCAGCGACGCACGGCGCTGCTCTCGGTGTTCGCGGCCGTCGCGCTCATCGCGCTGAAGCTGACGACCGGCTTGTTGACGCACAGCCTCGGGCTCCTATCCGAGGCGGCGCACTCCGGAACCGACCTCGTCGCGGCGCTCCTGACGTTCTTCGCCGTCGGCGTCGCGGGCCGGCCGGCGGATCCCGGCCACCAGTACGGCCACGGCAAGGCGGAGCACCTGGCGGCCCTCGGCGAGGGGGCCATCCTCGTGCTCGCGAGTGCTGTGATCATGTGGCGCGCGATCGTGCGCCTGACCGGTGGCGCGCACGCTCCGGTCGAGGCGAAGTGGTACGCGCTCGTCGTCATCGGCTTCGTCATCGCCATCGACGTCGCCCGCACCCTCACGTCGGCGCGCGTCGCGCGTCGCTACGCCAGCGCCGCGATCGCGTCGAACGCGCTCCACTTCGGCAGCGATCTCGCCGGCTCCGTCGCCGTGCTGATCGGGTTGCTGCTCGTCCGTGACGGCTACGGCAACGCCGACTCGGTCGCGGCGCTGTTCGTCGCCGTGCTCGTGCTCATCGCCGCCGTCCGGCTCATGCGGCGCAACGTCGACGTCCTCATGGACATCGCGCCACTCGCCGACGAGGAGGCCGCGAGACGGGCGATCGTTGCGCTCCCGGAGGTCGACCTTCGCCGCCTCAGGATGCGCCAGGCCGCCGGCCGCCATTTCGCCGACGTCGTCATCGGCGTCTCGGCCGACGCCGCCGTCGGCCAGGGGCACGCTGCGGCGGACGCGGTCGAGCGCGCGGTGGAGGGTGCGTTGCCGGGGTCGGACGTCGTCGTCCACGTCGAGCCGCTC
Organism: Gaiellaceae bacterium; assembly: GCA_036512155.1. GTDB lineage: Bacteria > Actinomycetota > Thermoleophilia > Gaiellales > Gaiellaceae > Palsa-739. The sequence goes on from DATCBD010000011.1 coordinate 12,066, forward strand.
GAAGAAGCGGCGGTGCGCGAGCGAGCGCATGCGGCTGCGCTCGCCGTTCCGCGCGTGCGCGAGGTGCACAACGTGAGCGTGCTCTCCGTCGGCGGCGGCACGGAGGTCTCTCTGCACCTCAAGCTGCCGGGCGACCTCTCGCTCGAGGAGGCGCACGCGATCGCGGAGGAGGTCGAGCGGGCGATCGTCGAGGCCGTCCCCGAGGTCGCAGCGGTGCAGACGCATCTGGAGCCGCTTTCGGAGACCGCCGGCGCGGCCGAGGTGGCCGGCGACGTCGCCACCGTGCGGTCGATCGTCCGCGACGTGACCGGAGTCGAGCCGCGCGACCTCCGCTTTCTCGATACCGACGAGGGCCTCGTCGCCCACATGACGTTGCGGCTCGGTGCCGGCCAGGCACTCGCCGACGCGCACGCGCGTGCGAGCGAGATCGAGGAGCGCATTCGGTTGAAGCTCCCGCAGATCGCAGATGTCGTCGTACACACTGAGCCTGAGTGATGAAGCTCTGCATGTTCTCGCCGACAGACCTTGCGCTCGAGCGCGGCTGGCCGGGGCGGATCGACAGCGACCGCGTGATCCAGCTGGCGGCGCAGACGCTGCAGTCCTTCTTCAGCGGCGGCGGGCTCGCGCGCGAGCACGCCGAGTACCCGCTCGACGGCGTCGTCTTCCGCGCGCCCGTGCTCCATCCGCCGTCGATCCGGCTCTTCGACGAAGACGGCGACTTCGTGTTCGCGAACCCTGCCGCGATCCTCGCGGCCGACGACGTCGTCCATGCGCCCATGGGCGCCGCGGACGTCGTTCCGGTGCGCCGGGTCGCGGCGATCGTCGACGCGGACGGCGGCATCGGCGGCTTCACGCCGTTGATCGAGTGGGTCGCCCCGGAGCTCGAGGGCGCGAAGGCGCGCGACTTCGCGCTCTCGCTCGGCCCGATCGTGACGACACCCGATGAGGAGATGCCGCCCGGAATCGACTGGGAGCGGCTCGTTGCGCACGCGGCTGCGAACACGCGCCTCTATCCCGGCGACATTCTCGCCGTATGACGAAGGTTGCGGTCGTCGGCGCAGGGGTGATGGGCTGCGCGGCAGCATGGGCGTTGAGTGAGCGCGGCGCCGAGGTCACGATGCACGAGCAGTTCGAGCTCGACCACACGCATGGGTCGAGTCACGGACGCTCACGCATCTTCCGCATCGCATATCCCGAGCCGTACTGGATCCGCTACGCGCAGGAGGCGTACGCCGGCTGGCGCGATCTCGAGCGGCAGTCAGGACAAGTGCTGCTCGGTCTGTACGGGCTCGTCGAGCTCGTCGCCGACGCGGCGCTGACGTCGGCGCCCGCGCTCGACGAATGCGGGGTCGAGTACCGGTTCCTCGACGCGGCCGCAGTCCGGGAGCTCGGCGCGGTGCTTCCCGAAGGCTGGACGGCGCTCTTCGCTCCGGACGCCGGGATCGTGCTGGCCGACCGCGCGCGGCACGCCTTCCTCGAGGTCGCCGGCGCGCGCGTGGAAACCGGGAGCCGGGTCGACTCGCTCGACGATCTCGATGCGGATGTCGTCGTGGTCGCCGCCGGCCCATGGATCGGACGGCTGCTGCCGGACGTGCCGGTTCGCGTCACGCGCGAGACGGTCGCGTACTTCCACCACGACGGCCCGCCGCCGCCGTCGATCGTCGACCTGAACCCCGCGACCGGAGGGCACGGGATGTACTCGCTGTACGACCCGGTGCACGGGTTGAAGGCCGGCGCGCACCACGCGGGCGCGTCCGCCGAAGCGGGTTCCGGCGGCGCGCCGGATCCCGCGATCGTCGAGCGCATCTCCTCCTGGGTGCGCGAGCGGTTCCCCGGCGTCGACCCCGAGCCGGTGGAGACGGACACGTGCTTGTACACGTCGACGGACGACCAGATGTTCGTGCTCGACCGCCGTGGCCGCGTGGTCGTCGGCTCAGCCTGCTCGGGTCACGGGTTCAAGTTCGCGCCCGCCGTCGGACGGCGGCTCGCGGCGTTGGCGCTGGAGTAACCTCTCGGCATGCCCTTCTACCAGCGCCTCGGTGACGTTCCGCGCAAGCGGCACATCCAGTTTCGCGACAACGGCACCCTCCTCACCGAGGAGGTGATGGGCCTCGAGGGCTTCACCGGCAACGAGTCGATCCTGTACCACCTGCAGTCGCCGTGCCGGGTCGTGAAGCTCGGTGGGTTCGAGCCGATCGAGCGCGAGGAGTGGGTGCCGGAGCAGCACGCGCACCGCCACTTCAAGACCTTCGACACCGAGCCGGAGGGGGACGAGATCACCGGGCGCCGCCTCTTGATGTGGAACAACGACGTCGAGATCTCGCTCTGCCGGCCGACGCAGCGCATGCACTACTTCTTCCGAAACGGCGAGGGCGACGAGGTCGTCTTCGTGCACGAGGGGTCGGGGACGCTGGAGACGATCTTCGGTGACGTCCCGTACAAGGAAGGCGACTACATCGTCATTCCGCGCGGGACGACCTATCGGTTCGACCCGAAAGGCCCGCAGCGCTATCTCGTGTTCGAGACGCCCGGGCTCGTCGAGATCCCGCGCCGCTATCGGAACCACTACGGGCAGATCATGGAAGGCGCGCCGTACTACCACCGCGATATCCATCCTCCGACCGAGCTGCACACGGTGCGCGACACCGGCGAGTTCCCGGTGAAGGTGCGCGTGCGCGGCGGCTACCAGACGTATGTCGTCGACTACCACCCGTTCGACGTCGTCGGCTGGGACGGGTATCTCTACCCGTGGACGTTCTCGATCCACGACTTCGAGCCCATCACCGGCCGCATCCACCAGCCGCCGCCGTCGCACCAGACCTTCCAGGGGCAGAACTTCGTCATCTGTTCGTTCTGTCCGCGCAAGCTCGACTTCGACCCGAACGCGATCCCGATCCCGTATCACCATTCGAATCTCCAGTCGGAGGAGATGATCTATTACGTCTCCGGCAACTTCGGTTCGCGCAAAGGCGTGGAGGTCGGGTCGATCACGCTGCATCCGTCCGGGCTTCCGCACGGACCGCAGCCGGGCCTCGCGGAGAAGAGCATCGGCCTGCACGAGACGCACGAGCTCGCGGTCATGTGCGACACGTTCAACCCGTTGAAGCTGTCGCGTTTCGCGCAGGGGCTCGACGACGGGAAGTACTGGCGCTCCTGGTACGACAACGCGGAGACGCCCGGCGACGTCGAGGACGCCTCCGGCGCGGGCTTGACGTCGCATCTCTAGCGTGATCTCGGAGCCGCACCACGACGGCTCCGAGCTGTACGTGCTCGAGAGGCCGGAGGACGCCGGCGGCGCGGCGGTCGTCCGCTTGCGGACGCCCGAGGGCGCAGCCGGGCGCGTCTGGCTGCGCTACGTCGTCGACGGCGAGCCGCATACCGCAGAGGCCGTCGTCGACGAGGGCGGACACGGCGAGACCTGGTGGCGCGCCGAGCTCTCGGTGCGAAACGCCACCACCGGCTACCGCTGGCTCGTCGACGGCGGGAACGCGGGCTACCGGTGGGTCAACGGAGTCGGCACGCACGCGCACGACGTTGCCGGCGCCGATGACTTCGCGATTGCGCTGGGGCAGCCCGCACCGGAGTGGCATACCCGGTCGGTCGTCTACGAGATCTTCCCGGACAGGTTCGCAACGTCAGGAGCGGCCGCCGGCGCCGAGCTCCCGGACTGGGCCGTGCCGCGCGAATGGGACGCCATTCCGGAAGGGCGTGGCCCGGACACGCCGTACGAGCTCTACGGCGGGGATCTCCCCGGCATCGAACACCGTCTCGACTACATCGCCGACCTGGGCGCGAACGCGCTCTATCTGACGCCGTTCTTCCCCGCGCGGAGCACCCATCGCTACGACGCGTCCAGTTTCGACCGCGTCGATCCGTTGCTCGGCGGCGATGCTGCGCTTCGCTCGCTCCTCGCCGCTGCGCACGGCCGCGAGATGCGCGTCGTCGGTGACCTCACGCTGAATCACTGCGGCGCCGCGCACGACTGGTTCTTGCGAGCCGAAGAGGATCCGTCTGCGCCTGAGCGCGATCTCTTCTTCTTCGACGGGTCGCCGCCGGGCGGCTACGCGTGCTGGTTCGACGTGCCGTCGCTCCCGACGCTGAACTGGGGCTCGCCCGAGCTTCGACGCCGCATGGCTCGCGTGTTCGAGCGCTGGTTGGCCGAAGGCCTCGACGGGTGGCGGATCGACGTCGCCAACATGGTCGGCCGCTACCGGTTGCTCGACGTGAACCACGAGGTCGCCGCCTGGGCGCGCGATCTCATCGGCGACCGGCTGCTCGTCGGCGAGCACGGTCACGATTACCGGCCCGACCTGGATGGCCGTGGATGGCAGGGCGTCATGAACTACGCAGGTTTCCTGCGGCCGACGTGGTGGTGGCTGCACGGCGGCAGGCTGGAAGAGGAGGTCTTTTCGAAGACGCCGGCGCCGTCGTACTCGGGGCCGGAGGCGGTCAGCGTCATGCGCAGCTTCCGGTCGGGCGTTCCCTGGGATGCCGTCGTCAACTCATGGACATTGCTCGACAGCCACGACACGGCACGTTTCCGTACGGTCGCGGGGTCGCGCGCGACGCACGTCGTCGGCATCGGCATGCAGATGACGACGCCCGGTGTGCCGATGGTCTTCGCCGGGGATGAGATCGGGCTCGAGGGGGAGTGGGGCGAGGACGCGCGGCGCACGATGCCGTGGAACCACCGGGAGTCGTGGGATACGGAGCTCCTCTCCGCGTATCGCACTCTGATCGCGCTCCGGCGATCGAGCGACGCCCTTGCGTCGGGCGGCATGCGGTACGTGCACGTCGCCGACGATGCGATCGCGTACCTGCGCGAGACGCGGAAGGAGCAGCTTCTCTGTCTCGCCGCGCGTGCGCCACACCGAGCGATCGAGGTCCCGTTCGCAGAGCTCGAGACGTTGTACGGCGAGGATGCGCGCGACGGCGTGCTGCCCAACGGTGGCCCTGCCTTTCACGTGTGGAGAGTCGTCCGCCGCTGATTTACGTCCGTCTTACGTCCGCCGATCCTGTTGCTTACGTTGCGGGGAGATGGTTGGTGGCGTGAAGAAACTCGTGGTAGTCGCAGTCGTCGCCCTCGCCTTCGCCGCCGTCCCGACCGCCCTCGCGGCCGGCGGTACCGGGGTCACGGGCAAGCACGCCCGCATCGCCCAGCTCGCGGAGCGGTTCGTGAAGCACTGTGGAACGAGCTCGACCGGCGCTCCGCAGCGCTGCGTCGCCTTCGCGAACAAGGCCCTCACCCGCCTGCAAACCCTGGACGGAAACGTCGAGCAGCGGATGGCGACTCATCCGAAGCTTCAGAAGCTCGACACCTTCCTGCAGACGGTGATCGGCCGGCTACACGCCTGGTTGGGGTCTACGGGCTAACGGCCAGTACGGTCCGGGCATGGCGTTCCTCGCCGTGTCCGGACCGTTCGACTTCGACCTGACGACCGAGCGCTTCCGCGTGTTCGGCGTCGACCGCGCGAGCCTGTGGCACGAAGGCGGCCTGCACCGCGTCGTCGGCGGGCGCGAGGTGCGGATCGAAGCAGCACCGGGCGGCGTCGAGGTCGAGCCGCTCGACGGAGAGACGGAGCCCGTGGTGCGCGCCGTGCTCGGTCTCGTGTTCGACCTCGACGGCTTCTACGCGTGGGCGACGGGTGACGACATCCTCGTCACCATGGTTCCGCGTCTCGCCGGCTTCCGGCCCTCGCTCAGTCCGGACCCGTTCGAGATGCTCGTCGGCGCGATCACGTCGCAGCAGGTGTCACTCTACTCGGCGCTCGCGATCCGCAACCGGCTGATCGAGCGTTTCGGCGTCCGCGCCCGCGAAGCATGGGCGTTTCCGACGCGCGAGCGGCTCGCCGGCGCGCGCGAGGAGGAGCTCGTCGCTGTCGGCTTCTCACGGCGGAAAGCGGAGTACGTCGTGGCACTCGCCCGCTCGGAGCTCGATCTGGACGCGCTCGTTGAGCTCGCGGACGACGAGGTCCGCGCACGGCTCGTCGCACAGCGCGGCATCGGCGAATGGACGGCGGAGTGGTTCCTCGCCCGCCATCTCGCGCGGCCGAACGCTTGGCCGGCCGGCGACCTGGCCTTGCGGAAGGCGGTTGCCCCACTGGACATCGATGCGGCGCGCGTACGCTTCCATCCCTTCGAGAACCTCTCCGCGCACTACCTCCTGTTGTCGAAACGCGTGCCGTGATCCGTCCAGCAACTGCCGACGACCTGCCCCTCGTCCGCGAGCTCTGGCGTGCGTTCGAGGACGAGATCCCGGAGCCGTCGTGGTACGACGACGACCTCGAGCAGGATCTCGAGTGGCTCGCCGGGGCCGTGCGCGACGAGACCGTGCTGCTCGCGGACGACGTCGGCCTCGCCGTCGCGCTCATGAAGGGCACGCGGCTCGGGTTCCTCGAGATGCTCTACGTGCGCCCGCAGGCACGCGGCACCGGACTTGCCCGCGAGCTCACGCGGGAGGCGGCGGCGCGGCTGAAAGAGCGGGGCGCCGACGTGCTCGAGCTCGACGTGCTCGCCTCGAACGCTCACGCGCGCGCCGTGTACGAGCGCTGGGGGTTCCAGACGTCCGAGCTGACACTGGCCGTGCCGGTCGACGCCCTTCAGCAGCGGCTCTCGGTTGAACCAGAAGGCCCGACGTTCGGTATCGCGCACGTGCAGACTGACGACGCGGGCGCTGTCGAGCGCGCGGTGCAGAAGATGCTGCCGCGGCTCGGTCACTCCGAGAGCGTGGACGTCGGCGGGGTCGCGAACGGATGGGTGGCCGTCCGCAGCGACCTGACCGATCGCGAGCCGGAGCAGCTCAAGGCCCTCGCGAAGGAGTTGTCATACACGAGCGAGAGCGTCGTCGTCGCGCTCGGCGTCGAGCGCGGCGCGGTCGTCCGCTACAACCTCTTCGATCGCGGCGCGGACATGGACGAGTACCTCTCCGTGCCGGAGTTCTACGGCGAACTGCCGCCGGGCGACGTTATCGCGCTCGGCTCCAACCCGACCGTGGTCGCGCGGTTGACCGGCGCCGACCCGAAGCGCGTGCGCGAGGTTGCGCGCACGGCCGCGACACCCGCCGGGCTTCCGCCGGCGCAGGAGCTGTACGAGCAGATCGCCGACGTGCTCGGATTCGGGTCCTGATGCTCACGCTCTACGACGCCGCCCGCTGCCCGTACTGCGCACGCGTGCGCATCGTGATCGCCGAGAAGCGCATCGAGTTCGAGACGATCGAGATCGACCTCAACGACCGCCCTGCGTGGATCTACGAGAAGAACGCGACGGGGCGCGTTCCCGTCGTTGAGGAAGATGCGTGGACGCTGCCCGAGTCGGCGGTAATCATGGAGTACCTCGAAGAGCGCTACCCGGAGCCGCCGCTGCTTCCCGCCGATCCGGCCGACCGCGCACTCGCGCGGCTGCGCATCTTTCGGCACGACGCGTTCACGGGGCCGTACTACGCCCTGCGTCGGGGCGCCGACGGCGCAGACGCGCTCTTCGCCGAGCAGCTCGACCTGCTCGACGCCGCCCTCGAGGAGCGGCCGTGGCTCGGCGGAGCCGAATACGGTCTCGCCGACATCGCGTACATCCCGTGGGTCTTGCGTGCGCGCGACGCGATGGGAATCGAGCTCGACCCATATCCTGCGCTCAGCGAGTGGCTCGTGCGGCTGCTCGACCGACCAGCCGTCGCCGAGGAGGCACATGTCGTCGCAGGTCTCTGAGTTTCCGTCCGTCGTCGACGTGCGCTGGCTCGCGTCGCATCTCGGCGATGATGACCTCGTCGTCGGCGACGTACGCGGCCCGAACGCGCACACGCGCGGGCACATCCCCGGCTCGCGGCCGCTCGTGCTCGGATCGCCCTCGCCGTCGGCCGACGCGGAATCGCTGCAGGAGCTGGCGCAAGAGATCGTGCTCCGCCTCCGGCGGCACGGCATCACGGGGCGTGAGCGGCTCGTGCTCGTCGACCGCGGCGACGGCGTCGGCGCGATGCCGTCCGCGCAGCTCGCGGAGCTCGCGGGCCACACGCGAGTGTCCATCCTGCTCGGCGGGATGGCGGCGTGGGAGGGAGAGCTCGAGACCGGGCCTTTCGAGCTCGCGCCGGTTCGTGAGGCCGACCTCACGCCGAACCTGCACGCGTTGCCGACACGCGACGAGCTGGCAGGACGACTGGACGACGCGTCGCTGACCATCCTCGACGTCCGTCGCGACGACGAGTACACCGGCCGCGGCGGCAGCGCGTGCGACCCGCGCCAGGGGCACATTCCGGGCGCGAGGAACGTCGAGGTCTCGACACTCTTCGCCGGCCCGGGCCGGCCGGAGTCGCCGGAACGGATCCGCGAGCTCGTCGGCGCGCCCGCAGGCGCCGAGGTGGTGGCGTACTGCCACTCCGGCTCGCGCTCTGCACTCGCCACGCTTGCGCTGCGGAGCGCCGGCTACGACGCGCGCAACTACGCCGGCTCGTGGCACGAGTGGTCGCGCCACGCCGAGCTGCCACTCGAGCACTCATAGCTCCGGTCGTTCTGCAATGCTTCTCGACCATGGCTGCAACGACCGTCGTCGGCTTCGATGGAAGCGACACTTCGAGCCGAGCGCTCGATCGCGCGATCAGTGATGTGAAGGCGGCGGGGGGCCGCCTGATCGTCGTCGTGGTCGCACCTCTGCCAGTCGATCCCCTTGCCCCGAGCATGGTCGGTCCGTGGGTTCTCGGGCCGCAAGACCAGGACGAGCTGGCGCTTGCGCGCGACGTCGCGGAAGACAAGGCGCCTCCCGCCTTACAGCCGACAGTCGAACAAGCTGCAAAGCGAGCCGCGGGCGCCGGGCTTGAACCCGAGATCATCTGGCGCATGGGCGATCCCGCCCGCGAAATTCTCGACGCCGCCCGCGCCAACGGCGCCTCGACGATCGTTCTGGGCGAGCATCACCACCGACTCCTCGGAGCCCTCTTTGGCGAAGACGTCGACGCCGCGGTTCAGCGCGACGCCAACTGCAGCGTCGTCCTCGTCGCTTAAAGGCTTAGAGGCTCTCACACAATGAACGATGTGTCGCCCGGCCACACTCGGCGGCGCGCTGCCGCGTCCTCAGTCGGCCCGATAGTGCAACTATCGGGCCTCCCTGCGTCCTTGCATCGCACTCGCCGACTGCGCCCGGATCGACGAACGTCATTATGTGAGAGCCTCTTAGGCAGCGCGCGCCTGCACGCGCTCAGCGGCGTCGAGGAACGCCGAGCAGAGCGTGCGGCCGAGATCGTTCCAGGCGCCGATGTGCGTCTGCGTCTCAGCGCGTAACCCGTCCGGGTCCGGCGGCGGATCCTCGAAGTCGGCCGTCCAGCGGTCGAGCTGGAGCGCCGTCACCTCTGGGTGGAACTGCACGCCCCAGCACGCGTCGCCGAGACTGAACGCCTGCGTCGTGCGGTCGGTGCGCGCGAGCTCGACCGCGCCCTCGGGGAGGTCGTACGTGTAGTGGTGCCACACGAGCCCGGGAAAGCGCGGCGGGAGAGAACTGAGGACGGGATCTTCTGCACCCGCCGCGTTGAGCTCGATGTCGATCCAGCCGATCTCGGGGTCGTCGAGACGCCGCACCTGCGCGCCGGCCGCGCGCGCGAGCAGCTGGACGCCGAGGCAGACGCCGAGGACGGGCCGCCGGTCGGCGATGACCTGCTCGAGCCACGCGATCTCCTCGGGCAGCCACGTGTGCTGCGCCTCCTGGTCGGGATGCATCGCACCGCCGAAGACCATGTAGGCGTCGTACGAGTCGAGGGGCCGGGGCGGACGCCGTCCCCAGGAGAAGCTCCACTCGTCCAGCGCGTGCCCGGCCCGGACGACGACAGGCTCGAACAGCTCGGCCCGCGCCTCGGGGCCGTGGACGACGGACAGGATTCTCACGTGCTGAGCAGACTACGCAACTCGAAGGCGTTCGTCGCCGCCTGCGACACGATCGCGAGCGGGTTCCTCGGATCCTGTGCCGTCGCGTTGTTGTTGAAGAGCGCGAACGCCTGCTCGGACTCGCCCGCGAGCGCTTTCAGCGCCGGCACCCACTCCGCGAGCTCCTCCTCGGAGTACAGGTAGTCGAACCGCTCGGCCGCCGAGCCGCCGCGCTTGTTCCACGTCGACAGGTTGCGCCCGTGGAAGCGGACGTACGCGGTCGTCGACGTCACCGCGGGAACCGTCGGGACGAGGTTCTTCGCGTCGTCCGATTTCGGCGCGTCGACGGTCACGTAGGTCGCGCCGATGCGCTCGAGGAATGCGAGCGTCTCTGCGCGGTTCTCGTCGTCGAGCCAGGAGCGATGCCGGAGCTCGACGAGCATCTCGTCGCCGCCGAGCTGCTCGCGCGCCCACTCGATGTAGTCGAGCGACCGGTCCTTGAAGACGACGTAGGACGGGAACTGGAAGAGGATCCCGCCGAGCTTGCCCGTGCACCGCAGCGGCTCGAGCGCGGCGAGGAAGCGGCGGAACACCTCGCCGCGCAGCTCGCGCGGCGGCCGGTCGACGCGCCCGCGCTCGTCGACGGGCATCGCGTCGCGCAGGTCCTCCGGCAGGACTTCGATCTTCACGGGGTGACGGGTCATGAGCCCGAATGCCTTCACGTGCATGACGAAGCCGGGCGGCGTCCGCTCGGCCCAGCCTTCCACCATCGACTCGCCCGGCAGCCGGTAGTACGTGGAGTCGACCTCCACCGTGTCGAAGTGTTGCGCGTACCACGCGAGCCGTTCCTTCGCCGGCATCTTGGGCGGATAGAAGTACTTCGACAGCGCCTCGTCCGCCCAGGAGCAGGTGCCGATCCGGACGGTCGCCGCTATTTCGACACCGCTCGCTTCAACACGGAGAGTGCGAGCGTCTCGCGCCCGACCGTCACCGATGCGCCGGCAGCAACGCCCGTCGCGTACACGGGCGCGTTCCCCGAAGTCGCGGCGAGCGTCACGACGAACTTCGCGCCCGCGGGGACGCGCACGCTCTCGTTCATGAAATGGATCTGCGCGACGCCGCTCGTCCCGGTGAGTGCGCACGCGCCGGCGCTGATCGCAGTCGGGATCCCGTTCGCCGACAGGACGGCGACGAGATGGTCCCAGTTCTTCATGCCGGAGTAGTGCACGGTGAGCGTCGAGTCGCCGAAGGTCTCGTGCGGCCCGCCCGTGATGCGCGCGCCGCGCACGACCTTCCCCGACGGGCCGATCCTCGTCGTGCCCGGCAGCGAGACGGTCACGCGCTTGGTCGGAGGCAGCCCCGCGAACGACGTCAGCTTGCCGTCCCACGGATCGTGCGCGAGCTGCACGCCGGTGCCGGCGCTGCCGCTCCCTTTCAGGTACTTGTCGAACCACTTGACCGCGAGGCCGAGGTACGTCGGCGTCTCCGCCGGCGGGTTCGGCGCCGGCACGTGGCCGACGTCGCCGAGGTACAGCTCCTTCGGACCGGCGAGCTCCCGGTACGCCGTCTCCGCCTGGTCGATGTCGAAGAGGAAGTCGTGGCGGCCTTGGACGAGCAGCGTCGGCACGGAGATGGACGGAAGCTGCGCGAGCGGCGACCGCGCCTCGGCCGCTGCGGCTGCCGCCGGCGTAACCGTCCCCTGCGCGAGCTTCTCCGAAGCGGCGAGCAGGTCCGGGTCCCAGCGCGACGCGGGCGTGAGCGCGGCGAGGAGCGCGACGAGCTCCGTCTTTGCGACGCCCTGCGGCGCGAGCGCCGTCTGCAGGTTCGTCCATGTGATCACCGGGACGATGGCCTTGAAGGGAACACCCGCGGCGGTCGCGTTCCACACGGCTCCGCCGCCGAGTGAGATGCCGAGCGCACCGATCTCGGTGTCAGATACCTCCGGTCGCGCTGCGAGCCAGGTGTAGAGATCCTGCGCGTCCTGGTTCTCGCGCGGGCCGTCGAGCCCGAACTGCCCACCGGACGCACCGGTGCCGCGCGCGTCGCACTCGAGCGACACGTAGCCGGCGGGCGCCAAGGCACCGGTCGCGATCGGCTCCGTGTCGGTGTGGGAGCCGCCGAGGCCGTGGAAGAGGATGACCGCGGGCCAGCCGCCGCTCGGGGGCGTGCCGTCCGGCTCGACGATCGAGCAGGCGAGCTGGACGCCGTCGGAGGCGGTGATCGTGACCGGTTGCGGTGTCGCGACGCCGATGAGCGCGGCAAGCAGGAGAGTGAGCATGCCCTTAGCCTACGATCACGCTCTATGGATGGGAGAGCCGTGGGCGTTTTCGACTCGGGAGTGGGCGGCCTGACCGTCCTGCACGAGTGCCTCGTCACCTTGCCGCACGAGGATTTCGTGTACCTCGGCGATCATGCGCGGCTGCCGTACGGCCCGCGCCCGCTCGCGCAGGTGCGCGGGTTCGCGCGCGAGATCGGCTCGTTCCTCGAGGCGCAGGACGTGAAGCTGATCGTCGTCGCCTGCAACAGCGCGACGTCGGCGGCGATGCCGCAGCTCCAGTCCGAGCTGTCCGTCCCGGTCATCGGCGTGATCGCGCCCGAAGCGCGCGCGGCGGTGCAGGCGACCCACAATCGCTGCATCGGCTTGCTCGCGACGCAGGCGACGGTCGACGCCGGGCGCTACGGCGACCTCGTGCGTGCGCTCGACGCAGGTGTCGAGCTCCATTCGGTCGCGTGCCCGCGGCTCGTTCCGCTGATCGAGAGCGACGACCCCTACGGCGACGAGACCGAGCAGGCGGTGCGCGAGTACGCGGCGCCGCTGAAGGACGCCGGCGTCGACACCGTCATCCTCGGGTGCACGCACTACCCGCTCATTCGGCCGCTGTTCCAGCGCGTCTTCGGTCGCGACGTGACGCTCGTTTTCTCGGCCGAGGAAACCGCACGCGAGGTGTCCGACACGCTCGCGCGCAAGCGGATCGAGAATGACGCAGCGCGCACGGGCGTGTACCGGTTCCTGACCACCGGCGATCCCGCGGCGTTCCGCGAGATGGGACGCCGCTTCCTCCAGCTCCCGATCGCCGACGTCGAGCACGTCGCCGTGTCGCGGCTCGAAGGGGCGGCGGCGTGAGTCCTCACGTTGCTGGGGCGGAGTGGCAAGTGAGCCAAGCGCGCGGCGCGAAGGGCAGTACATGACGTACGACCAAGCGCCGCGCGCGCAGGATCGCGCAGCCACTCCTACGGAGCCAGCGTTGACGCGAGGCCCGGCTCCGCCGGGCGGGAGCGAAAGGCGGCCAGCGGCGTGAGAGCGGACGGAAGGAAGACGGACGAGTTGCGCCCGCTGGCGTTCGAGCCCGACTATCTCGAGCAGCCGCACGGCTCCGTGCTCGTCACGCAGGGCAAGACGATCGTTCTCTGCACGGCGATGATCCAGGAGGAGGTGCCGCGCTGGCTCCGCAACCAGGGGCGCGGCTGGATCACGGCCGAGTACTCGCTGCTGCCGGCGTCGACCGGCGACCGCGTCGAGCGTGAGGCGTCGCGCGGGAAGCAGCAGGGACGCACGGTGGAGATCCAGCGGCTCATCGGCCGCGCAATGCGTTCAGTCGCGGATTTCCGCGCGCTGGGCGAGCGCACGATGTGGCTCGACTGCGACGTCCTGCAGGCCGACGGCGGCACACGCTGCGCCGCGATCTGCGGCGCGTACGTCGCAGGCCGCCGAGCGCTCGACCGCTTCGGGCTCTCGCGCGCGTTTGCGGACTC
>DATCBD010000012.1:0-23159 GCA_036512155.1 Gaiellaceae bacterium
GCTCTTCCCGTTCCACGGCTGGCTGCCCGATTCGTATCGTGAGGCGCCGCCCGAGGTGACGGCCATCCTCTCCGGAGTCGTCGCGAAGGCGGGGACGTACGGGATGCTGCGCATCGTCCTGACGAAGTTCCCCGAGCCGTCGAGCTATTACCGCACGGTCATCCTCGCGCTCGGCGCCGCCGCGCTCGTGTACGGATCCGTGCTCGCGTTCCGCGCAGCCGACTTCCGAGGTGTCGTCGCGTATTCGTCGATGGCACAGTCGGGCCTCATCACCATCGGCCTGTTCTCCGGGACGAACCTCGGCTACGACGGCGCCGTCCTGCAGATGATCGCGCACGGGCTCATCTCGGCCTCGCTGTTCCTCATCGCGGGCGCCGTCGAACGGCGCACGACGACCGGGGAGTTCTCGCGCCTGGGCGGGATGGCCAAGGGCCGGCCGGCGCTCGCGACGCTGCTCATGACCATCGGCGTCATCTCATTGGCCGTCCCCGGATCTGCGGCTTTTGCAGGCGAATTCCTCATCCTCGCGGGCGCGTACACGCGCGCCTGGTGGTGGGCGGCCATCGGTGCAACGGGGATCGTGCTGGCGGCGATGTACGTGCTACGGCTCATCTCCGGCGTGCTGCACGACGCGCGCGGCCCGATGGTGCAGGACCAGGCGCTCGACCTGCGTCCCGGTGAGCTCGCGCTCGTGGTGCCGCTAGTCGCAGCATTGCTCGTGCTGTCGGCGTGGCCGGCGGCGATTTCACATCACTCCTTCGCCGGCGACCGTCCAATCAACGCCGTCTACGAGCAGTTCCGATGATCCACACGCCGCACGTCGACTGGTTCGCGATCTCCACGATCCTCGTGCTGCTCGGCGCGTCGTTCGTCGCACTGCTCGGCGCGGTGCTCGTGCCCGCCGCCTGGCGCCGCACGTTCGCGGTCACCGTCGCAGCCCTCGGCTCGCTGGGCGGGATCGTCACGTCGGTGTGGCTGTACGTCGACAGTGCGAACGGCCACCGTGTGATTGCGGACAGCTTCTACCGAGACCGCTGGACCGCGCTCACGCAGGTGATCCTGTGCGCGACGACGCTGGCAACCGTGCTCGTCGGCGCCGATCGGGTGCGCGAGCACGAGTCGGAGTTCTTCGCGCTCCTGCTCGCGTCCGCTGCCGGAATGACGTTCTTCGTCGGCTCCGCGAACCTCATGGTGATGTTCCTCTCGCTCGAGTGGTTCTCGATCGCGCTCTACGTCCTGTGCGCGATCGACTACGACCTAGAGGGCTCGCTCGAAGCCGGCTTGAAGTACCTCGTCGTCGGCTCGTTCGGATCGGCGGCGCTGCTCTTCGGCTCGGCGCTCGTCTACGGCGCGACGAACCGCATCGGCTTCGCCGAGATCGCGCAACAAGTCGGTATGCACGGCCTGTCGGGCGACCTGCTGCTCGTGCTCGGCCTCGCGATGATCCTCGCCGGCCTCGCGTTCAAGTCATCGTCGGCGCCGTTCCACATGTGGACGCCGGACGTGTATCAGGGCGCGCCGACGACCGTGACGGCGTTCATGTCGTCGGCGACGAAGGTGGCCGCATTCGCGCTCACGTTCCGCATCCTTCGCACCGCGTTCCCGCAGGAGGCGCACCTCTGGACGTGGGCGCTCGCCGGGATCGCCGTCGCGTCGCTCGTCATCGGCAACCTCGCCGCGCTCGTGCAGACGGACGTGAAGCGGCTGCTCGCGTACTCATCCATCTCGCACGCGGGGTTCATCCTCATCGGCCTCTCCGCCGGGACCGCGCTCGGCGGCCGGGCGCTCATGTACTACCTCATCCCCTACTCGGCGATGGCGTTCGGCTCGTTCGCGATCGTCGCCGCGCGTGAACGCGAGCTCGGCGAGGCGGTGACGCTCGAGAACCTCGCCGGCTTCGGCTGGGAGCGGCCGTTCCTCGGCGTCGCCATGTGGTTCTTCATGTTCGGCTTCGCCGGCCTGCCGCTGGGCGGCGGCTTCATCGGCAAGTTCTACGTCCTGTCCGCGGCATACGACCACGGCTGGACATGGCTCGTTATCGTCGGTGTGCTCGCGACGCTCGTGAGCCTCTACTACTACCTCGGCGTCGTGCGCGCGATCTACATGCGTGGGCCGCAGCTCGCCGTCGCCACGGGCGGCTCACCGCCGCGCGAGACGCTGCTGCACGTCGCCGTCGGTGCGGCGCTCGTCGTCTCGGTCGGTTCGCTGATCGCGGTCGGGCCGCTGATCACGCTCGCGAGGCACGCGGCGTCGGCCTTGCCGTTCTGACCGACCGCAGCGGCTCCAGCACCCAGAGCAGCCCGGGAAGCCCGTAACAGAAGAGGGCCATCACGACGCTGCTGACGGCGAGCGCCGGCACATGACCGCCGCGCGGTGCGTTCTCGCGCACCGCCGACCCGAGGACGAGCAGGACGAGCGCCAGCGACGCGGTGAGGCCGCGAATGGCCCCTTCGCCCGCGAGCGCGTCGCTCACGCCGACGAACGCAGCAGCCGCAGCGACCGGAAGCGCGAGCAGCACCAGCCAGAAGGCGAGACCGTGGATCCCGGTCGCGTCGGCGGCGACCGCGGCAAGCGCGATCCCGGGCGCGAGCAGGCGGGAGCTCATCCGGAAAGGTTCGACCCGGCACCGGACGGTCCTCCCTCGTTAGGCTCGGGCCATGGCTGACAACACACTCACCTGGCTGGGTCACGCGTCGTTCCGCCTCGATACGTCGGGGGGAAAGCGCGTCTACATCGACCCGTTTCTAAACGGCAATCCGAAGTGCCCGGAGAACGAGCTCGAGCCTGAACGCGCGGACATCATCGCGCTCACACATGGGCACGGCGACCACGTCGGCGACACCGTCGCGATCGCGCAGAAGCACGGCTCCACCGTCGTCGCCCTGGTCGAGCTCGCAGGCTGGCTCGGTCAGAACGGCGTCGACGAGGGCAAGCTCCGCAACCCGAACAAGGGTGGGACGGAGATCGTCGACGGCGTCAAGATCACGCTCGTGAACGCGTTCCATTCCGGATCCGCGCCGGACGGCTCCTACGCGGGAGAGCCGTCGGGGCTCGTCGTCGAGACGGAGGACGGCAAGTCGATCTACTTCGCGGGCGACACGTGCGTCTTCGGAGACATGCAGCTCATCGGCCGGATCTACCACCCCGACGTCGCCGTCCTTCCGATCGGCGACCACTTCACCATGGGGCCGCGCGAGGCGTCGGTCGCGATGGAGCTGCTCGGCGTCAAGCGGGTGCTGCCCTGCCACTGGGGCACGTTCGGCCTGCTGACGGGAACGCCCGACCAGCTCGACGTCCCAGCGGGAGTGACGCTCGAGACGATGGAACCCGGAGGCACGATCACCGTATGAGAGAGCGCTGGTTCGGCGCGACCGGCAGGCGCGTGCCCGAGCTCGCGCTCGAGGGGGAGGTGGACGTGGAAGGGGCGCTCGTCCTCGACCTCCCCGACCCCGACCGACTGCGGCGCGCATTCGACGAAGGGACGCCCGTCGTCGTCCGCGCGTCGGCGGCGGACGGCGTGAAGGCGGCGCTCGCGCGGCCCGAGGTGTCGTGCGTGCTC
Source organism: Gaiellaceae bacterium (assembly GCA_036512155.1). GTDB lineage: Bacteria > Actinomycetota > Thermoleophilia > Gaiellales > Gaiellaceae > Palsa-739. Next base: position 3,560 of record DATCBD010000012.1, read on the forward strand.
GTGCCCGCCGACCGACGCGACCTGCTGGAGCTCGACCTCACCGAGCTGACCTACGGATGAGTCGCTCGCCTTCGGCTCGCTCCCTTGGGGGAAACCAGGTTTCCCCCAAGAGCCCCCTTCTTCGATTGTTCTGTGGGGGAACCTCCCGGTTCCCCCACAAGAACCTTGATCCCTCCCCGGTCATCGACCGATGAACGGTCGATGACGTACTCGCTCGTCGCGCGCGACGGGAACCAGTGGGGCGTCGCGGTGCAGTCGAAGTTCCTCGCCGTCGGGTCGGTCGTCCCTTGGGCGGAGCCTGAGGTGGGCGCGCTCGCGACGCAGGCGTACGCGAACCCGCGCTACGGCCCGGACGGGCTCGCGTTGCTGCGGGAAGGACTGAGCGCCGCGGAGGTGGTTGAGCGGCTCGTGGCCGCGGACGACGGCCGCACCGAGCGACAGGTCGGCGTCGTCGACGCAGACGGCCGCGCGGCATCCTGGACGGGTCAGGAGTGCATGGACTGGGCCGGGCACCGGACCGGCGACGGCTATGCGGCGCAGGGGAACATCCTCGTCGGACCGGAGACGGTGGACGCGCTCGCCGAGACGTTCGAGGCCGGAGCGGGCCGGCCGCTGGCGGAGCGGTTGATCGACTGCCTCGCCGCCGCGCAGACCGCGGGCGGCGACCGGCGGGGGCAGCAATCCACGTCGCTTCTCGTCGTCGAGCGAAACAGTGGCTACGCGCAGATGTCGGACACCCTCGTCGACCTGCGCGTCGACGACCATGCCGCGCCGATCGAGGAGCTGCGCCGGCTGTACGGCTTGCACGACCGGTTGTTCGGGAGGACGCCGCGCGGCGAGTGGCTCGCGCTCGACGGCGCGCTCGCGGACGAGGTGAGCGAACGGCTCGCGTGGCTCGGCTTCGACTCCCTCGACGCATGGGCCGGCGTCGCCAATCTCGAGGAGCGCGTCGACGGGAATGAGGCCATCGACCCGGTCGTTCTGACGGCACTCCGCGATGAAGATCCTGCGACTCGATGACGTCGAGGGTGTCCCGGTCTTCGGGACGCTCGTGTGGAAGCCGGTGCGCAGGACGCTCGGCGTGACCGCATTCGGGATCAATGCGTACACCGCCGCGAACGCGGGCGACGAGGTGATCGAGGATCACGACGAGACGCCGCTCGGGCACGAGGAGATCTACGCGGTCGTCGCCGGGCACGCGACGTTCACTGTGGACGGCGAGGAGGTGGACGCGCCGGCGGGCACGCTCGTCTTCCTCGACGATCCGAAGCAGCAGCGCGCGGCGCGCGCGGTTGAGGCCGGTACGACGGTGCTCGCGATCGGCGGCATGCCAGGCACCCACGAGATCTCCGCGTGGGAGTACATCTTCCCGTCGCTCCCGGCGCGGCACGCCGAGGACTGGGACACGGCACGGCAGATCCTCGAGGACGCGATCGCGGAGAACGACCACCCTTCGATCCATTACCACCTCGCTTGCGTCGAGGCACGTGCGGGGAACCGTGAGCGCGCGCTCGACGAGCTGCGCGTCGCCGTCGACAGGCGGCCGCGACTGCTCGCGCCCATGCGCGAGGAAGAGGACTTCGCGTCCATCCGCGACGATCCGCGCTTTCCGACCTAGGCTGCCACCAGCCGTCGCCCAGGCGCGAGAATAGAGCCGTGGAGCACGAAACGCGGTATGCGCGCAGCGGCGACGTCCACATCGCCTATCAGGTGGTGGGCGACGGGCCGTTCGACCTCGTCTTCGTGCCCGGCTACGTCACGCACCTGGAGCTCGCGTGGAAGCTGCCGACGTTCGGGCCGGCGCTCACGGAGACGGCCTCCTTCTCGCGCATGATCAAGTTCGACAAGCGGGGCACCGGTATGTCGGACCCGGTGAGCGGAGCGCCGACGCTCGAGACGCGCATGGACGATGTCCGCGCTGTCATGGACGCGGTCGGCTCTCGGCGCGCGGCGCTCTTCGGTCTGTCTGAAGGCGCGTCGATGAGCGTGCTGTTCGCGGCGACGTACCCCGAACGGACGGCCGCGCTCGTTCTGCGCAGCGCGTTTGCCCGGACGTTGTGGGCACCGGACTATCCGTTGGGTCGAACCGAGGACGAGTACGAGCGTGAGATCGAGCGCGAGCTCCGCCTCTACGGGCCGCGGAAGCAGGCTCTCGAGGCGGCCGGCGCGCTCGGTCGCTTCGACGACGATGAACGTGAGGCGTTCCTCGACTATCTCCGGTACGGCGCCAGCCCGGGGATGCTCGAGGCGCTACTCCGGATGAACAAGGACATCGACATCAGGCACGTGCTTCCCGCGGTCCGCGTGCCGACGCTGGTCCTCCACGGTGCCGACGACGAGATCGTGTCTTCCGAGGCGGCACGCTATCTCGCCGGATGCATTCCGGGGGCGCGATTCATCGAGCAGCCGGACGTCGGGCATCTAGCGCTCGGAGAAGGCGCGCACCGCACCTTCGGCGAGATGGACCGGTTCCTCACGGACGTGTGGGAGTCCGGCGGCTGGGACGAGGCCGAGCCCGACCGGATGCTCGCCACCGTGCTGTTCACCGACATCGTCGGCTCGACGGCGAAGGCCCTCGAGCTCGGCGACCGCGCGTGGCGCCAGTTGCTCGAGCGCCACCATGCTCTCATCCGCCGTGAGCTGCTCCGGTTTCGCGGGCGCGAGATCGACACAGCCGGCGACGGTTTTCTCGCCACCTTCGACGGTCCCGCTCGCGCCATCCGCTGCGCATACGCGATCGTCGAAGCCGTTGAGGCTCTCGGAATCGATGTTCGCGCGGGATTGCACACCGGCGAATGCGAGATCGCAGACGGCAAGGTCGCCGGCATCGCGGTGCACACGGGCGCCCGTGTCGCGGCCGCCGCCGGTCCCGGCGAGGTCGTCGTCTCGAGCACCGTCAAGGATCTCGTCGCCGGCTCGGGGATCGAGTTCGTCGATCGCGGCCTGCACGAGCTGAAGGGCATTCCCGGCGAGTGGCGCCTCTTCGCCGTCCAAGGTCAACCCGTCTGAGGCTGGGCTTTGGGCTGTGACGGGCGGGGCTCACATCGCGACCGCACTTCGGCTGCTGCTTATTCAGACGATCGGCGGACTTTCGGTGGGAGGAGCTATCGCTGGTGTGCTGATCGCAACAACGCGTTTGGGTTTGTCGGGCGCGCTATTCGTCGCAGCGATCGTGGTTGCAGTCGCCGGGATTGCCTGGAGCCTCGGCGGGCCGAACAGAGCCCTGCCGTGGACGACGGGAATCGCGCGAATGGATGACCCCGTCAGCGTCTCGCGGCCACCGGCCGGGGCATCACAAGCAGACGCGGTGCTGGTCGTCAGCTCCGTCTTGGTCGGTCTTCTCCTAGCCGCGTCAGCAGTCATCGCGGGCTAGGTAGGTCGGGCCGGCCACGCTTCGGCTGCGCCAGTGTGCGGGGATGTCACCCGAACTACGTCTCGAAGCGCGCGGAGGCTTTCGCGAGAGTGCCGCTACGGCTCAGTTCAAGCTGTCGTGCGTCCGCCGCTCGAACTCGTCCCGCGTCTCGAGGTGCGGGCTCTCCCAGAGGCGCTTCCCGGTCTGAGCGTTGCGGTAGTGGTCGGCATGGCGGGCGAACGGGCTCAGCTCGAAGAGCGTGTACATGACCGCCGCGAGGACGAGCAGGACGAGCGCAATCACGACCAGAGTGGCCATTGCATCCTCCTTTGTCTGCCCCTACACTCGCACGGCCGCGCCCTGTTCCATCGGGGGAGACGCTGATTCGGAGTCAGGGTTGGCCGTGAACGACGACGTCGTCAGACTGCGCGGTTCGGCCCGCGAGCAGCCTGCTTTGTGGCGGCGCGTTCAGCTGTCGCGGACGGCAACGAACTGGGAGATCGCGAAGTCGAGGTCGGCTGTCGTGTGGGCGGCAGACATCTGCGTTCGGATTCGGGCCAGCCCGCGTGGGACAACGGGGAAGGAGAAGTTGACGGCGTAGACGCCGCGGGCGACGAGTGCCTGCGAGAAGTCTCTGGCTTTGATCTCGTTTCCGAGCATGACCGGGACGATCGGATGGTCGCCGGGGAGGATGTCGAAGCCGAGCCTCGTCATCGCCTCGCGGAAGTAAGCGGTGTTCTCGTGGAGCCGGTCGCGCAGTGTCGTTGAGCTCTCGATGAGGTCGAGGGCCTTGAGGGTTGCCGCTGCGATGGGCGGCGCGACGCTGTTGGAGAACAGGTATGGCCGCGCGCGCTGGCGCAGCACCTCGATGATCTCCGATCGACCGGCGACGTAGCCGCCAGATGCTCCTCCGAGCGCTTTTCCGAGTGTGCCGGTGAGGATGTCGACCTTCTCTTGGACGCCGTAGAGCTCAGGTGTCCCCCGACCTCCAGGGCCGATGAATCCGACGGCATGTGAGTCGTCGACCATCACGAGCGCGTCGTAGCGCTCTGCGAGATCGCAGATCTGGTCGAGCTTCGCGAGGTGGCCGTCCATCGAGAAAACTCCATCGGTTGCGATCAGGCGGTACCGGGCGCCGGCTGTTTCTTGCAGCTTTGCCTCGAGCTCGTCCATGTCGCCGTTCGCGTACCGGTGCCGTGCCGCCTTGCAGAGGCGGATGCCGTCGATGATCGACGCGTGATTCAGCGCATCGGAAATGACAGCGTCGTCCTCGGAGAGCAGCGCTTCGAACAGGCCCCCGTTGGCGTCATAGCAGGAGGAGAACAAGATCGCGTCCTCCGTACCCAGGAATGCCGCCAGGCGCTGCTCGAGCTCGCGGTGAATGCTCTGGGTACCGCAGATGAATCGGACAGACGCCATTCCGAAGCCCCAGCGTTCGAGCGCGGCGGCCGCGGCCGCTATCAGTTCGGGATGATCGGCGAGTCCAAGGTAGTTGTTGGCACAGAGGTTCAGGAGCTCGCTCGGATCGCGGCCGGCGACGGCGACGGCGACGTGCGCCGACTGCGGAGTTGTGATCACGAGCTCCTGCTTGTAGACGCCTGACTCGCGCGCTTCGGCAAGTCGTGCAGCGAGCTCGTCGCGAATCGATCCGTACATGGGCAATCCCTTCTAGATATCGGTCCAGTCGAGAATGATCTTCCCGGAGTCGCCCGAGTGGGCGACCGCGAAGGCGTCCTCGAACTCCGTGTGGGAGAAACGATGGGTAATGACCGGCGAGATGTCGAGGCCAGACTCGACAAGCACGGACATCTGGTACCAGGTCTCGTACATCTCGCGGCCGTAGATGCCCTTTACGGTCAGCATGTTGAAGACGATTCGCTCCAGATCGATGCTCGTTTCTCCGGTGGGGATCCCGAGCACGGCGATGCGACCGCCGTGGGCCATGTTTGCGATGCTCGAGTTCAGCGCGTCGGTACTGCCTGACATCTCGAGCGCGATGTCGAATCCTTCTGTCATGCCAAGCTCGCGTTGGACGTCGTCGAGGTGGCGCTCGCGTGGGTCGACCGAAACTGTCGCACCCATCCGGGCGGCCAGGTCACGGCGATACGGGTTCGGGTCGGTGACGACGACGTGCCGGGCCCCGGCATGGCGGACGATCGCGACTGCCATGCACCCGATTGGCCCCGCACCGGTCACCAGCACGTCCTCGCCGAGGGCTGGGAATGCGAGCGCGGTGTGCATCGCGTTTCCGAACGGATCGAAGATGGACGCGACGTCCTCGTCGATGCCGGGCCGGTGGTGCCAGATGTTCGTCATCGGGAGGGCGACCAGCTCGGCGAACGCACCCGGCCGATTGACGCCGAGCCCGATCGTGTGTGCGCACAGGTGTCGACGGCCGGCCATGCAGTTGCGACATCTGCCGCAGACGACATGTCCCTCGCCACTTACGAGATCGCCCTCGTGGAAGTCGCTTACGTTGGAGCCGACGGCGGCGATGCTGCCGACGAACTCATGACCGACCACCATCGGGACGGGAATTGTCTTTTGCGCCCAGTGGTCCCATCGATGGATGTGAAGATCTGTCCCGCAGATGCCCGTCTTGTGCACGCGGATCAGGACGTCGTTGATGCCGATCTCCGGCTCGGGCACGTTCTCGAGCCATAGACCTTCCTCTGCTTTCGACTTGACGAGCGCCTTCATGGTTTCCGGATCATTCTCGACGTCCCACAGCTCCCGACGACCTGAGTGGTTGCGTCCATCGGACTCAGCCTACGCATCTCCGGCTGAGGCTTGCGGCCTTCCGTGACAGGAAGTCGATTCCCTCTCTAACAAGCGCTCCGAGACGGTTGCCGTCCCCGGTCAGACGCCGGTCAGGAACTCCTCGACCGCGGCGGCGAAGCCGTCGATCTCCCGCTCGCCGAGCGGGAGGGAGAGCGAAATGAAGCCGCGGCGGCCGTAGGAGAAGCCGCGCTCGAGCATGTGCAAGTGAAGGAGGCCGCGCAACTCCGCCGCGTCGGGCACGTCGGCCTCGTTCCGCACGGGGCCGAGTGTGAAGTGCAGCCCGACGAGCGAGCCGTATCCCGTTGCGCAGAACTCGATGCCGCGCTCGACGGCGAACGCATTCAGCCGGTTCCGCAGCCGGTCGCCGAGACCGTTCAGCCGCGCGATCTCTGCGTCCGTCAGGACCTGCGTCAGGCCGGCGGCTCCGGCGGCCATCGTCAGGACGTCGTTGTTGAACGTCCCGCCGTGCTGCAGCGCGTCGGGCAGTGACGGGTCGAAGCGGCCCATGAGGTCCGCGCGGCCACCGAACGCACCAAACGAAAGGCCGCCTCCGACGAACTTCGCGAGCGTCGTCAGATCGGGGTCGATGCCGAGCAGCTGCTGCATGCCGCCCGTCGAGAGCCGCGACGTCATCACCTCGTCGAAGATGAGGAGCACCCCGTTCTCGGTCGTCGCCTCCCGCAGCGCGTACAGGAAGCTCGGGTCGCCCGGGATCACCCCGGCCGCCCCCTGAAGCGGCTCCACGATGACGGCGGCGAGCTCGCGCGCGTGCTCTGCGACGAGCCCCACAGCAGCCGCGACGTCGTTGTACTTGCCGACGATCCACGGGAACGGCGGATTCAGCGAGGAGATGCCGTGGGCGAACAGCAGGATTCCCCCGTGGTACGCACCGGCGAAGACGAGCACACCCGAGCGGCCGGTGACCGCACGCGCGAGCGAGATTGCGAGGAGGTTGGCCTCAGTGCCAGAGTTGCAGAAGCGGACGAGATCGATCGATGGGAAGCGCTCACAGATCGCTTCGGCCAGTGCCGCCTCGTAGCGGTTCGGGGCGCCGAGCACAATCCCGTCTGCGAGCGCGGCGCGGATCGCCTCGACGATGACCGGGTGCGAATGCCCGTACAGGCCGGCCGTGTATTCGCCGAGGAAGTCCGTGTATTCGTGACCGTCCGCGTCCGTGATGTGCGCCCCCTCGCCGCGGATGATCGTCAGCGGGAACGGCGGCTGGTGGATCGTCGTGCGGGTGTTCCCGCCCGGCATGAACCGCGCCCGCTCGTCGTGCAGCCGGCGCGACTCCGGGTTGGCGAAGACATAGGCGGCCTCGGCATCGGCCAACCGCTGCACGAGACCCGTCGTCGCGAGCACGCCCCGATCGTACAACCAGGTTGCCGCGCCGCCCGCCGGCCTCCCACGAGTCGCACGCTCGAGCAGGACTGTGAGTGCGCGAGCGTGCGGGAATGTCTCCCGAGGCGGCCCTCGCCTGGTACGTACGACGGAGGCCGCCACGAGGGCGGCCTCCGTCGTTCCCTTCGGGAGGAGGTCGGCGCTAGATGAGCGCCTTCCAGAACAGCTTGACCTCCTCTGCGGGGAACGTCTCGGTCTCGAATACCTCGAGCTTCGCGATCTTGCCGAGGACGCGGAACGCGGTCTCGAGATCGGGATACTCGAAGATGCCGAGATACTCCCACGGGCCCATGACGGCGAGGAAGCGCTCGACAGTACCACCCTCGTCTTCGACGATCTTGTGAATCTTGTCGAAGTACTCGGGGGTCTTCTCGAGGTGCTCCCGCGCGATCGGGGCGAGCCTGAAGAGCCCGACATAGGTGAACATGCGTCACCTCACTTACTCAGGGGCATCGCTTAGAGCCCCAGCGAGGAAGAGTGTCTCGCTCACAGCATCCAGAGACATCAGCGAGCTCTCGCTTCGGGCTGCTCAAAACTACGGACGCCGGTCGAGCCTCGCGCCGACAACCCATCCCGTTTCACTGAGGAGCAGGTCGCTCGAGGCTTGACGTGAAACCCCTGCTGGCGGCGTAGGACCGTTCGCTTGCGCGAGCCTCCTCTCGCTAGGAATCACCCGGAAGGCGTAACCCCGCCACGCGCTCACGCAGCGCCGACACCGGATCCGACTCCGGCCGCGCGACCAGCAGCATCGCCCCGTACCCCTCCTCGCGATGCAGCGCATCGACGACGAGCTGCAGCCCGACCGCGAGCGCGAACGCCTTGTGCCACTGCTCGCCGCCGAAGGGCACGAGCTGCTCCTCCTCGGCGAGCCCTGCGATGACGTCGCCCCACGTCACCGCGCCCATCGAGACGTCGACGACGACCGGCTCCCCGTCCGAGCTCGGGATACCGATCGCCAGGGGATTCGTCCCCGCCACCTTCGGCCCGCCGGGCGGGCCTAACCGCGGAGGCGACGTCGCCGTCAGCACCGCGACCAGGCCGCCCTCGGCCAGCCGTCGCACCCAGCCGCCGAGCATCCCGGTCGGGAACGTCTGCTCGCACACGACGAGCCGCGCACGCTCCGGCGGATCGGCGAGCTGCGTCCGCACCACCGCGTCGAGCACGAGGTAGCCGAGCGCGCCGCGCCCGTGCCAGCGCTCGAACGCGCCCTCCGCCTCCACCGTCTCCGGCTTCGCAGCCGGATCGACCTCGAGCGTCTCGAGCCACTCGACGCGCGAGAACCCGTGGCCGGGCTTGCCGCGCGCCTCCGCGTCGGAGAAGTGCGCGAACAGCCGCTCCGCGTCCTCCTCGGAGAAGCCGCGCGCCCGCAGGCGCTCCAGCGCCTCCTCAGCCTCCACGCCGTCGCCTGCTCCCGGCCGCGACGCCGGCGCCGAAAAGCGCGGTCGCGCCCCATAGCGCGGGCGGCACACGGCGCCGCGCGTGCGGATATGCGGCCGAGCTGAACTCCAGCACAGGCCAGCCGCGCTCACCGGCCACGCGCCGCAGCTCGCGATCCGGATTCACCGCCACCGGCTTGCCCACCGCCTCGAGGAACGGCAGATCGGTATGACTGTCCGAGTAGGCGGTGCACTCCGCGAGGTCATAGCCGCGCGACTCCGCCAGCTCGCGCACGCACTCCGCCTTGTTCTCGGCATGGAGCGCGCGCAGCGCTCTCCCCGTGTACGCACCGTTGCGCACCTCGCACACCGTTCCGAGCGCGCCGTCGAAGCCGAGCTCGTCGGCGATCCCCTCAACGATCTCCTGGAGCGACGCGGACACGATGTACACCTGCTCGCCGCGCGCACGGTGCTGCTCGACAAGATGGAGCGGCTCCTCATACACGAGCGGCTTGAGCACGGGCTCCATCGCATCGGCGACGACCTGGCGCATCTCGTCCGGCGTGAAGCCGCGCAGAAGGACGAGCCCGTCCTCGGCCGCATACCGCACGGCCTCGTGGCTTGCACCACGAAGAACGAAGAGGAGCTGCCACGCCGCCGCCTTTGCCAGCTGGCGGCGCGAGATCAGGCCGCGGTCGCGGAACGATCCTGCGAGCGCGAGCGCAGACGCACGGCGCAGGAGTGTCCGGTCGAGATCGAAGAACGCCGCAGCCGCCATGTCACCGCTTCACTCCCGCCGCGGCCAGCGCCTCGTCACGGCTCGCGTAGTCCTTGATGCTCACGATCTTGCCGCCCCGCAGCGCGACGATCTGGAACAACCGCTGGAGGAAGCCTTTCGCGCCGAGCCGCCCCATGCCGCGGCCGCGCACCTGGAAGAGGACGCGGTCCCCGAGATCGATGAAGTCGGACGGCCGCATCTTGTTCATCCCGGCCCGCCACAGCAGCGTCTTCACGACCTCGTCCACGTTCGTACACGGCTTCCACGCGCCCTCGCGCGCCGGATGCCAGGTGACGTCCTCGACGAGCAGGGCGCGCAACTCCTGGTGCTTCGCGTGCCGCGCCAGGTCGTAGACCTCGCGCACCCGGGCGACGTTCGCGGATTCCGGCACTACGAGACGAGCGGGAGCGACTTGACGATCCCGCCGACATCGCGTCGCGCGTCGAGCGCCTCCGCGATGGCGATGATCGCGCGGGCCGACTCCGCATCCGGCTCGGCCGCGACCACCGGAGCGCCGAGATCTCCCTGCTCGCGCAGCACGGGATCGAGCGGGACCGAACCGAGAAACGGAATGCCGAGATCGGACGCAAGATCCTCGCCGCCGCCCTCGCCGAACACGTCGCCGCTCATGTTCTCGATCACCCCGAGCAAGCGCATGTTCGTCTTCTGCGCCATAGACGCCGCGCGCGACGCAACGTCCTGCGCGAGCTTCTGCGGCGTCGTGACGATGACGACCTCCGCACGCGGCAACAGCTGCCCGAGCGAGATGGACACGTCGCCGGTACCCGGTGGCATGTCGACGACGAGGACGTCGAGCTCTCCCCAATGCACGTCGGTGAGGAACTGCTCGAGCGCACGGTGCAGCATCGGCCCTCGCCACATGACCGGCTCGTTGCCGTCGAGGAAGAAGCCGATCGACATGAGCTTCAGTCCGTCCTTCACCGGCGGGACGATCATCTCGTCGACCGCAACGGGCTTCTGGTGGATGCCGAGGATGTGCGGAATCGAGTGGCCGTAGATGTCGGCATCGAGAATCCCGGTGCGCCGCCCGAACTGTGAGAACGCGACGGCGAGGTTGGCCGAGAGCGACGACTTGCCGACGCCTCCCTTGCCGCTCGCGATTGCGATGACTCGCGTGTCTCGGTGAAGCCGAATCTTCTTGTCGTCCGTCGGCGCGCCGCCGCGCAGCTTCGTCGTCAGCACCTGCCGCTCCTCCGGGGTCATGACGCCGAACGAGAGCGCGACGCCGCGAATGCCGGCCAGGCCGGCGAGCGCCTGCTCCACCTGCTGCTCGAACGACTGGCGCAGCGGGCAGCCCGCGATGGTCAGGACGATCGTCAGGGAGACGATGCCGTCGGCGATCTCGACGTCGCGCACCATGTCGAGCTCGGTGACCGGGCGCTGGAGCTCCGGGTCGATGACCTGTTCGAGGGCCTTGAGGACTGCATCGCGGTCCGGCTGCATCAGTCCTGCACCGTAGCGAAGATAGTCCTCATGACCTGGTTCGGGCTCGTCCGGAAGAACCTGCTGCGGCGGCCCGTGCGCACGCTCCTCACCGCCGCCGGTGTGGCCCTCGGCGTGGGGCTGATCGTGGCGCTGCTCTCCATCGCTGCCGGCACCAAGCGGACTGCGGGCGACCTCATCCACTTCGGCCGAGCCGACTTCGGGCTGTTCCAGAGCGGCGTCTCGGACGCGACCAAGTCGCTCCTGCCGGTGTCGCTCGAGCAGCGCATCGCGCACGACCGCGGCGTCGCACAGACGGCGCTCGTGTTCCTCTACGTCACCACGGTCGACGGCAAGGCGTCGTCGCTCGTCATCGGTCTCGCGCCGCACGAGTTCGCGGCGCAGCGCCTGACACTCGTCGACGGCACGCGCACCGGCGTGCTCGCCGGCGACCACTTCGGCGCGCGCATCGGAGAGAAGCTGCGTATCGGCAAGCGCACGTTTCCGGTCACAGGGATCTTCCATAGCGGCGACCGCTTCGAGGACAACGGCGTCGTCCTTCCGCTCGCGACCGTGCAGTCGCTCGCGAACCGTCCCGGCGAGGTGACGAGCATCGGCGTCATCGCGATGCCCGGGCAGCGACCGCAGACGGTCGCGACGCGGCTGGAGAAGAAGTACGGGATCACCGCCGTCGTCGAGCCGGGGCAGGCCGTCAACGTCGACACGTCGTCGCGATTGATCATCGACGTCGGCTGGGTCATCTCGGTGCTCGCGCTCATCGTCGGCGGGGTCGGCGTGACGAACACGATGGCGATGTCGGTCTTCGAGCGTGTCCGCGAGATCGGCATCCTGCGCGCGGTCGGGTGGCCCGGACGGCGGATCGCCGCGCTCATCGTCAGCGAGGCGATCGGCATCTCGCTCGTCGCGCTCGCGCTCGGGCTCGGCGTCGGAGTGCTCGCCGCGCATCTGTTCACCACGCAGACCGGCCTGTCCACGCTCGTGACACCCACCTTCACGGCGGGAGTGTTCGGATGGGGACTCGCGTTCGCGCTCGGCGTCGGCGTCATCGGAGCGGCCTACCCGGCCTGGCGGGCGCTGCGGCTCAGCCCGATCGAAGCGCTCAGGAGGGAATAGCCCGCCGGCGAAGAACGGCGAGCGGATGTCCTGGCCACTCGCAGAGCAGTCACGCCGACACGTCGTCGTCCCGCAGTCGAGACGGCGGACGCCGCGAATCATGTGGGCCGTCGTGCTCGCCGCATTCGTCTGCGGCGCGGCGGTGAGCGCCGCGGGGTTCTCGATCGGCTGGAAGCACCAGGCGCAGAAGGGGACCTCGGCAGAGTCGGCGCTCGTCGTCGCTACCGCGAGCGTCCATTCACTGCGCACACAGCTCGCAGCGGAGCGATCGGACCTCGCAGCCGCGCGCGCGCACGCTCTCGCGGTCGGTACGTCCCGCGCAGCACTGCGCACGTCGCTCGCGAGACTCCACACGCAACTCGCCTCGGCGCAGCACGCGCTCGCGGCGGCGTCGGCGCAAGCCGCACCGCTGAGCAGCGACCTTGCGCGGCTGACGAACGAGCTGCACGCACTCACGTCGTACGTCACGTCGACGCCGTCGAGCCAGCTCGACGCCGGCTACCTGCAGGCGCAGATCGCGTACGTGTCGAAGACGGCGGCCGGGCTCAGCTCGGCGCTTGCAGCGCTGGCGTCTCCGAAGAACTGAGCAGGCCGTCGCGAATCTGAACGACGCGGTCCGCCTGGGCCGCAACGGCGTCGTCGTTCGTGACGAGCAGGATCGTCGTCCCGCGCTCGTCTCGAACGCGCCGGAGCAGATCGAGGATCTGCGCCCCGGTCTCGGAGTCGAGCGCGCCGGTGGGCTCGTCGGCGAGCAGCAACCGCGGCTCGTTCGCGAGCGCGCGTGCGATCGCGACGCGCTGACGCTCGCCGCCTGAGAGCGTCGGCGGATAGTTGCGGGTGCGGTCGCCCAGACCGACCTCGCCGAGCAGCTCGTTGGCGCGCCGCTCCCGCTCTGCGCGAGGGCGCATGCCGAGCATGGGGATCTGCACGTTCTCGACCGCGTTCAGCGTCGTGATCAGGTTGTGGAACTGGAAGACGAACGCGACCGTCTCGGCGCGGTAACGTGCCTGGTCCTCGAGCGTGGCAACGTCGAGACCGGCGACCACGATCTCGCCCGCATCCGGCCGGTCGAGCGCGCCGATGAGATTGAGCAACGTGCTCTTCCCGCCTCCCGAGGGCCCCGTGAGCGCGACAAGCTCACCTTCGTCCAGATGGAGCGAGACGTCCACGAGCGCGCTGATCCGTCCGTGTTCGAAGCTCTTGCGGACGTGCCGGACGTCGACCTGGGCGCCGCTCACTTGACGGCGGAGACGGCCCAGGTGCCGACGCCGGCGCGATAGCCCGCAGCCGTCGCGATCGCGTGCCAGGCAACGGGCTGGCCGACCGCAGCGGGCGGGAACGCATTCTTGCCCGTGGCCGGGATCGTCTCCTTCCAGATGCCGTGCTTCAGGACGTGCGTCCCGACTTCGCCGACGGAGAACCCGTTGAAGAACACCTGGACGTGGATCTTGCACGCGACCGGCTTGCCGTTCGCGGTCACACGAACCTCGTACCACCACGTGTGGTGGAGGACGGGATGGTGGCTCTGCGCGGTGACGACCACTTTCAGCTTCGGCTTCGCCGCTGCAGCAGGCGCAGCGCCGACGAGCGCCAAGATGCCGACGAGAATGAGCGCGCGCCGCACGGTGCGAAGACTATGGCACGAGGCGAGCGAGCTCACGCGCGGCAGCGCCGAGTGGGCGCGCATCTTCCAGCACAGGCGCGAACAGGTCGCCGTCGCGGTCGACGCGCCCGAGGACGGCCTCCATGCCGAAGTCGCGCGGCCGCACATCCTTCGCCAGCTCTTCCCACCGCAACGGCATCGATACGGGCGCGCCCGGCTTCGGTCGCACCGAGTAGACGGAGGCGATCGTCTTGCCCCAGCCGTTCTGGCGGTGGTCGACGAGCACGCCGGCGCGCTTCTTCTTCAACCACTCCGTCGTGACAAGCCCCGGATGCCTCGCCTCCAGGAGCCGCGACGCCGTCTCGGCGAACGCGTACGTGTCGTCGAACCCGGCGCGGCGCTGAATCGGCGCGAGGACGTGGATGCCGTCCGCGCCGCTCGTCTTCACGTAGCCGGGGAGGCCGACCTCGTCGAGGAGCCCGCGGATGAGATGGGCGACCTCGATCGCGAGCGCGAAGCCGTCGGGCTCGTCCGGCGGGTCGAGGTCGAAGACGACGTAGTCGGGCCGGCCGGGCTTGTCCACCCGCGAGTACCAGGCGTTCATGTCGACGCAGTTCATCTGCACCATCCAGAGAATCGCCTCGGGCGAGTTCAGCAGCGCGAAGTCCACTTCTCGCGAGCCGCCTTCGCGTGGATGCGTCGTGAACCGGCGAGTCGGGATCCAGGCGGGCGCCCCGCGCGGAACCTGCTTTTGGAAATAGACCTCGCCCGTAATGCCGTGGGGGTAGCGCTTCAGGGTGAACGGCCGGTCCCGGAGGTGAGGCACGAGCACCGGAGCGATGCGCTCGTAGTACCCGAAGAGGTCGCCCTTAGTGATCCCGTCCTCCGGAAAGAGGACGCGGTCGGGGCTGGTGAGATTTACACGCGACATATGCGGGACTTGTAACAATCCAGTCGTGCACGAAGTTGGCCTCGTGCACGTCGTCAGGCAGGCGGCCTGGTCGGCGTCAGCGTACGGCTCGACCGCCGTACGCGTAGCCGTGCGCGGAACGAAGACGCGCCTCCAGCGCCCGCGCGAGGAACGGCTCGTGTTCGTCGTCGGCTCGCCGCGCTCCGGCACGAGCTTCACGGCGGGCGCGATCGGCGATCTCCCCGCGTTCGTCGACCTCGGCGAAGTACCGCTGCTGAAGGCTGCGATCCCCGACCTCGTCGACCTTCCCGAGCCCGAGCAGGCGGAGGAGATCCGACACGTGCTGCAGCGCGTCCGCGGGCTCGCCTTCGTGCGCAGCCTGCGCGGCGTCGAGCAGACGCCGGAGACCGGCTTCGTGCTTCCTGCAGCGCTGAGCGCGTTTCCGTCTGCGACAGCCGTGCACGTCGTGCGCGACGGACGCGACGTCGTGTGCTCGCTGCTCGACCGCGGATGGCTGAGCGCCAAGAGAAGTAACGAGAGCGACGACGCCAAGCTGTCGTACGGCGTCTACCCGCGCTTCTGGGTCGAGCCCGGGCGCCGGGAGGAGTTCGTCCAGGTGAGCGACGCGCGGCGGGCTGCCTGGGCGTGGCGGCAATACGTCACGGCGGCGCGCTCGGCTCCGGAGCGGACGGTCGAGCTCCGGTACGAGGAGCTCGTCTCCGATCCGGAAGCTGCCACTGAGCCGTTGGCGCACACGCTCGGGGTCGGCACGGAGCAACTGTCCGAGTCGTTCTCCGACGCGCACGCGAGCTCGGTGGGGCGTTGGCGGCGCGACCTCACCGAGCAACAGCTCGAGGACGTCCAGGCCGAGGCCGGCCCGCTGCTCGCCGAGCTCGGCTACAGCTAGCGAGACAAAGCAGCCGCGATCCGGCGGCACGCCTCGGGCGTGCCCGCGGCGGCGATGCGCGAACGCCCTTCCAGATCGAGCTCAGCCTCGCCGAACGGGCGCGGGTCGTCGAACAGGTCGAGCGCGATCCCGACCTCGCGGCAGAGGAGCTGCGCAGCGGCGATGTCGACCGACCGCGCCTCCTTCAGCGAGCAGACGCCGTCGACCCGGCCGGCGGCGAGATGGCACAGGGAAAGAGCGAGCGAGCCCATCACGCGCAGACGGTGCGCGATGCCCGAGAACGCGGCGGCGTGCTCGGCGACGAGCGAGGTGAGCGTCGCCTCGAAGCTAAGGATCTCGATCTGCTCCTTCGGGCGCACGGCGCCGAGCGGCTCGCCGTTCAGCCACGCGCCCTCGCCGCGGCGCGCCGTCCACTCCTCACCCGAGCCGAAATCGTAGACGTACGCGAAGTGCACGTCCTTCATGCGACGGCCGTCCGCGACCGCGATCGAGACGCTGAAGAACGGGATCCCGCGCTTGGCGTTGAGCGAGCCGTCGATGGGATCGACCACCACGACGGTCGAGTCGCCGTCGATGAAGCCCACCTCCTCGGAGACGATGGAGACGCCGAGCGGCCGGAAGCGCTCGAGCACGAGGTGCTCGGCGGCCGCGTCGATCGCCGTCGTGTCGTCTCCACCCTCGCCGCGGCGCAGGACGGGCTCGCGCTCGATCCGCGTCGGCAGCTCCACAAGTGCGCCGCGCACGTCGGCGGCGGCCGCCCGACAGAGCTCGAGCCACTCAGTCAAGCGGGAGGAAGAGCAGGCCGGAGGTGAGCTTCGGATAGAAGAACGTGCTCTTCTGCGGCATGACGTCACCGCGTTCTGCAACTTCCCAGACGTCCTCGATGCGAGTCGGCCGGAGCAGGAACGCCGCCTCCGCGTCGCCGCGGTCGACGGCTGCCACCGCCTCGCGACGTTGCGGCGTGTACGACACGCCCTCCGGCTTCAGCGCTTCGACGATCTCGGGGTCGAGCCCCTCGCCCTCGACGAGCTCGTACCGGCCGTCGCGGTAGAGCACGACACCGGGCAGCTCGTCGCCGGGCGGGTCGATCGGCGCTCCGGGGACGCCGTTCACCGACTGCGCGATGCGATGCGTGGGGAAGATGGTCAGCCCTTCCTGGTCGGTCGGGACGATCACGGCCAGCAACCACGGCGACTCGCCGAACGCGAGCGCGGTCTCGTACCGGTGGTGGCCGTCGGCGATCAGGAGCTGCGCGTCGGCGAGCTCCTCCGTGAGCGCCTCACCGAATTCCGAATCGAGGCGCCAGAGCTTGTCGCCGTCGACCTCCAGATCGGGCTCGCCGAGCCCGTCGATCTCGATCGTCCCGTCCCAGAGGAAGAAGAGGGGCTCGAGCTGCGTTCGCGTCGCGCGCAGGAGGCGCAGCCGGCCCTCCTTCGGCCCCGCGTGCGTGCGCTCGTGCGGCAAGATCACGTGGTTCTCGTACGGCTCTGCGTGGAGCGAAGCGACGAAGCCCTCGCGTTGCCGCGCGACCCCGTCGGGGCCGACGTAGTCCTGCGACAGCCACCAGTACGAGGGCTCGGGATCGCGGACGAGCACGCCCTCCTCCTGCCAGGACGCGAGATCGCGGGCCGCCTGCTCCTCCGAGTCAGGGAGCGTCAGGTGGACGACGTTGTAGGGGCTCCGGGCGAGGTAATCCGCCCGGTCCTCCTCGGAGATGACGTCGTAGGGCGGCGCAACGACGGCCGCGAGGTCCGGCACGTCGTAGCGGAGAGCGCGGAAGGGGCGGATGCGCGCCATCGAGCCTGAAGCCTAGACTCACTCGAAGTGACGGCGATCGCGCAACTGGAGGAGAACCGGACGGTCGAGGGCGTCTACGCGGTCGCGAAGAAGCAGCGCCTGCGAACGAAGAACGGCGCCCCGTACCTCGCGCTCGAGCTCGTCGACCCGAGCGGCCGAATCGCGGCCCGCGTGTGGAACGACGTCGAACTGCTCGACGGCCGCTTCGGCGAGGGCGATGCCGTGCGCGTGCTCGGACGGGTGGAGCGCTTCCGCGACTCGCTCCAGCTCGACGTGCGCACGATCGAGCCCGCAGCCGAGGTCGATCCAGCCGCGATGGCTCCGGCGATGCGGCGCGACGCGGACGAGATCGAAGGCTTCCTCGAGTTCCTCACCGCCGAGGTGCACAACGACGCGCTGCGCGGACTGGTGACGAAGGTGCTCGCAGTCGCGCCGTTACGCACGTATCCGGCGACGCCGGACGGGCATCACTCGTACGCCGGCGGCCTCCTCGAGCACACGGTGGGCGTCGCAACCATCTGTCGCGAGCTCTGCCAGCTCCACCCGCGGCTGCGTCCCGACCTCCTGCTCTCGGCCGCGCTCGTGCACGACGTCGGTCGCACACGCGAGCTCGGCCCGCCGCCGATCTTCCAGCCGACCGAGGAAGGCAAGCTGCTCGGCCACGTGCACCTCGGCCTGCGCATGATCGAGGACGCGCACGCGCCTGCGGAGCTGCTCCACGCCGTCGCGTGCCATCACGACGTGCGCGCGGCGCGCACCGCCGAGGCGGCCGTCCTCTACCACGCGAACCAGCTCGACGCGGTCGCCGCGACGAGGCCTGTCGAAGCTCCGTAGTGGCGCCCGCCTACGCGCTGCTCGCCAGCCTCGCCTGGGGCGTCGGGGACTTCATGGGCGGGCTCAAGAGCCGGCTGATGCCCGCGCTCGTGGTGATGGCGGTGGCGCAGCCGTTCGGGCTCGTGGCACTCGTCATCGCGGTGGCCGTGCGCGGCACCGGGCCGCCGGGGCCGGAAGTCGCATGGGCTGCGCTCGCAGCCGTCTTCGGAACGCTGGGACTCGTCGCGTTCTATCGCGGCATGGCGGCGGGCGCGATCAGCGTCGTCGTCCCGCTGGCCGCCGTCGCGGCCGGCATCCCGGTCCTCTGGGGCCTGACGCAGGGCGACCATGTGTCGTTCCTGCAGGAGATTGGATTCATCGCAGCCCTCGGCGGCGGGCTGATGGCGTCGCTCGAGCGGGGCGCGTCGCGGCGACAGTTCGCCGCCGGCACCGGGTGGGCCCTGCTCGCGCTGCTCGGCTTCGGGGGCTACTTCATCCCGCTGCACGCGAGCGCCGCCCACGACTGGCTGTGGCCGTCGCTCATCTTCCGCGCAGTGTCGGTGACACTCGTGTGGTCGGCGCTGTTGCTGACGCGGCAGCGGCAGCGCGTGCGCGGCGTCCGTTCGCACCTGATCGTGCTCGCGGCGATCGGGTTGCTCGACACAGGCGGGAACACGCTGTTCGCGGCCGCATCGGCATCACACGGACTGCTCAGCGTCGTGTCCGTGCTCGCGTCGCTCTATCCCGCGGTGACCGTACTGCTCGCGCGGTTCGCGCTCGGCGAGCGCGTCGAACGGTCGCAGAACATCGGCATCCTCGTCACGCTCGCCGGCGTCGTGCTGATCAGCGCGGGGTAATCGCTCCGCGCAGCGCGTCGACCGCCTCGGGAACGAGCCGGTAGTACGCCCAGGTGCCGCGACGCGATGACTCGACGAGGCCGGCCTCGCGCAGCACCTTCAGGTGATGCGACACCGTCGGCTGCGCGAGGTCGAGCGCGGCGACGAAGTCGCAGACGCACACCTCGTCGGCTGCGGCCAGCCGGTTGAGGATCGTGACGCGAGCCGGGTCGGCAAGAGCCTTGAACTGAGCGGCGAGCAGGTCGGCCTCCGCCGGATCGAGCGAGGGCGTTTGCGGGCCGCAGCAGAGGACCGGTAACGTATTCATCGATATCCATCAATATAGCGAAAGGAGGATCCATGGAAGACGACTGCTGCGACGGCTGCGGCGAGGGCTGTTGCTGATCCGGTAGCACAGTGCTAGCGTTCCGCACCATGGCGACACTGCACGTGCGGAACGTTCCGGACG
>DATCBD010000013.1:0-5002 GCA_036512155.1 Gaiellaceae bacterium
ATCCGCGCACTCGGGGGGCCGCTCGTGTGGATGCGGCGGCTGCGCGCGATCGAGGTGCTGCTCGACCAGCACGAAAGACAACTGGACGCCGCGTGGCGCGCGCTCGCCGCCGACGTGCACGATCCGGACGAGTTCGCACGGCTCTGGCGCGAGACGGCCGCGACCTGGGACTTCACCGCGGTGAACGAGCTCATCGCGACCCACAACACGTACTTCCCGGCCGAGGCGCGGCTGCCGATGGACCCGCGCACGCGCGACTTCGTGCGGATCAACGGGCACCGCTACGAGCGCGACCCGCTCGACGCCGGCTGGATCCTTATCCACTGGCCGCCGGAGCGGTCAGAGGCTCTGCGGGTCCACGTCGACCACCACGCTTAGCCCCGCGCGCCGCATCGCCGGCGCCGCTGCAGACAGGAGCGCTGCAGCTCTCGCCGCGAGCGCACGCGGCCGGTCGGTCTTCGCGACGAGCTGCGCGCGGTGCTTGCCGCGCAGCCGCAGGAGCGGCGCCGGGCCGAGCAGCTCATGGCCCGTGAGGCCGGCTTTCAGCTCCTCGAGCGCACGCACGGTGTCGTCCTGCTCCGGTCCGGTCACGACGATGCGCACGAGGTGCGTGAACGGCGGATAGCCGAGCTCGCGCCGGCGTTCCAGCTCCTCGGTCAGGAAGCCGGACACGTCGTGACGTGCGGCGTGCGAGATCGCGCGCGCGTCGGGCTGGAACGTCTGCACGAGCACGCGGCCGGGCGCGTCGCGGCCGCTGCGGCCGGCGAGCTGCGTCAGGAGCTGGAACGTCCGCTCCTCGGCGCGGAAATCCGGCATCCCGAGACCTGTGTCGGCATCCACGACGGCCGCGAGCTCGACGCCCGCGAAGTGATGGCCCTTCGCCACCATCTGCGTCCCGACGAGAACGGCGCGCTTCGCGCGCGCGAAACGCTCGAGCGACTCCCACACGTCGTCGACGTCGGCGTCGAGTCGGATGACCTCCAGCTCCGGCAGGTGCTTCGCCAGCTCGCGCTCGAGCCGCTGCGTGCCCGCGCCGATGCGCGCGAGCTCGGCGGATCCGCATGCGGGGCACGTCTCCCCCATCGCCTCCATGCGTCCGCAGTGATGGCAGTGCAGCGCTGCGTCGCCGTGCAGCGTGAGCGCCACGTCGCAGTTCGGGCAGCGGCGCGTCGCGCCACACGCGCGGCAGTGCACCGCCGGCGCGATGCCGCGCCGATTCAGGAGCAGGATCGCCTTGCCGTTGCTCTCGACGATCTTGCCCAGCTCGGCCAGCAGCGGCGCCGAGAGCGGATAGCCCGCCTGCCGGCGCAAGTCGACGACGCGCACCGACGGCATCGGCGCGGCAAGCCGTCCGCCGAGCTCGAGCCGCTCCAGTGATTGCCACGACTCCGGCCGCGGCGTTGCCGAGCCGAACACGGCGACCGCATCTTCGAGCGCTGCGCGCTTCGCGG
The DNA here is from genome assembly GCA_036512155.1 of Gaiellaceae bacterium. GTDB lineage: Bacteria > Actinomycetota > Thermoleophilia > Gaiellales > Gaiellaceae > Palsa-739. The sequence continues at coordinate 1,452 of DATCBD010000013.1, forward strand.
CAACCGTGCGCGCGTCGTACCGCGGATCCGAGTCCTGCTTGTACGACGCATCGTGCTCCTCGTCCACGCAGATGACGCCGAGTGACGCGACCGGTGCGAAGACCGCCGAGCGCGCACCGATGACGACCGGCGCCTCGCCGGACACGATGCGTTCGCGCTCGTCGCGCCGCTCCGCCTCGCTCAATCCCGAGTGCAGGACGGCAACGCGGTCGCCGAACCGCTCGCGGAAGCGGCCGAGCGCCTGCGGCGTGAGCGCGATCTCCGGCACGAGCACGATCGCGCCGCGGCCCCGGCCGAGCGCGGCCTGGCACGCTCGGATGTACACCTCGGTCTTGCCGCTGCCGGTCGAGCCCCAGAGAAGGACGTTGCCGCCGCCCGCGTCCAGCAGCGCCTCGATGCGACCGAGCGCCGCCTCCTGCGGCGGCGACAACTGCGTCGGCGCCGCCTCGGCCTCGATCGCATGGCCGACGGTGCGCCGTTCGCCACGTCGCTTCGGATACGACGGCGCGACGAGCCCGAGCGCGCGCGCCGGCGTCGACCCGTAGTAATCCGCGATCCAGAGCGCGAGATCGACGAGCGCCGGCGGCAGTGTCTCGGCGACGCGCTCGATCGCGGCGGCATCCACTCCTTCGGGACGCTCGACGTCGACCTCGGTAACGACGCCGCGGCGGCGCGCGTTGCCGAAGCGCACCTCGACCACATCGCCCTTCGCGGTGTCCGGCGGAACCTCGTACGTGAACGGCCTCGCGACGGCGCGGGCGGTGACGAGCGGGTACACGGAGGCGTAGCGGCTCACCGCTCGAGCCTAGCCGGGGGTCAGGTCGACCTAGACGCCGGCGGCGGTGACGACGAAGTCTGTCGCGAAGCCGGCGAGGATCCCGGCCAGCATGAGCCACGTGATCAGCACCGGATTGCCGTACTTGCGGTTGACCGCGAACAGCTCCTGCACGACGTAGAGGATCGATCCGCCCGCGATGGTGAAGAAGACAACGGAGACGGCAGCGCTCGTCCACGCCTGGCCGACGACCGTGCCGAGGAACGTCGGGACGCCGCCGATGAGGCCGAGGATCGCAAGCAGACGCCAGCTCGGGCGGATGCCCTCGCCGGTGAGCGGCCCGCAGATGCCGAAGCCCTCGGTTGCGTTGTGCAGGCCGAAGCCGATGATGAGCGTCACCGCGAGGCTGATCTCGTTCGCCGCGGCGGCCTGTCCGATCGCGAGCCCTTCGCCGAAGTTGTGCACGCCGATGCCGATCGAGATGAGGAACGCAAGCCGGACGGCGGGCGTGGTGAGATCGAAGTGGCCGCGGTGCGCGAACTCGTCCACCGCCGCCGCTCCCGGGCCGACGAGCGTCGTCGCGCGGCGGTGCGCCCGGCGCTTCATCCAGGCGTCGTAGTAGACGAGGCTCATGAGGCCGGCCGTGAAGCCGGCGGCGCCGAGAGCGGCGAGTTCGCTGAACCGGCCCCAGTGGTGGGCGTGGAGTGCCGAGTCGATCGGGTCGACGGCGTTCGTGAGTACGTCCCAGAGCAGGAAGACGAGGATTCCGGTGGCGAGGGCGGACAGGCCGGCCCGAGCGTTGGCGCTCAGCGACCGTACGCGGCTCATCGGCAGGCCGAGGAAGATCGTCGATCCGGCGATCGCGCCGAGCAGGAGGATGTGTCCGGTGCTCATCGTGTAAGGGTCGCCTTACAGCGGCTGTCGGGCAATATAGCCATATGGCTCAGGGCCACTCCGTCGACGAGTACCTGGAGACGATCTACTTCCTCGCGTTCCCGATCGGCGAGTACACGCCGCGCGGGGCCGGCTCCCCGCCCCTCGCATCGCGCGTGGCGGAGATGCTGCACGTCTCGCGGGCGTCCGCCGGCGAGATGCTGAAGCGGCTCGAGGCCGAGGGGCTGATCGAGCGTGGCGCCCGCAAGGAGGCGCTCCTCACCGAGACGGGGCGCGAGCGCGCAGAGCGTGTCGTCCGCAAGCACCGCATCATCGAGCGGCTTCTCACCGACTTCATGGGCTACACCGGCTACGAGGCGCACGAGCGCGCTGACGAGCTCGGCGACACGTTCGACGACGAGATGGTCGCGCGCATCGACGAGAAGCTCGGACACCCGGAGCGGTGCCCGCACGGCTGGCCGGTCGACCCGCAGGTGGAGCAGGCCGAGAACCTGGAGCTCGCGCCGCTCGCGGCGCTCGAGCCGGGGACGAAGGCGACGATCATCCGGCTCGCGGAGCACGACGGCGAGCTCCTGCACTGGTTCTACGACCAGGGCCTCGTGCCGGGGACAAGCATCGTCGTACGCGCGACGCAACCGGCCGCCGACGAGGTCACGATCGGACTGAACGGCGGCGAGCGCTCGATCTCCGAGAAGGCCGCCGCCGGCTTGTTCGTACGCCCTAGCCGGTAAGGCCGCGGCGGGCGAGCTCGGCCGCCGCTTCGTCCACGCGATCGACGGCTGTCTGTCCCGCGAGCCATTCCGCCAGCTCGGCGATGCCCTCGTCCAGCGACACCTGGGGCTCGAAGCCGAGCGTCTCGCGCGCGAGGCTGACATCGGCGAAGCAGTGTCGGATGTCGCCGACGCGGAACTCGCCGGTCACCTCCGGTGCAATCTCCTTGCCGAGCGTGCGCGCGAGCAGCTCCCCGAGCGCGTTCACCGTGATGCTCTCCCCGCTCCCGATGTTCACCGCCCGCCCGTCCGCGCCGTCGCGCTCGAGCGCGAGCGCGAACGCACGCGCGATGTCGTGCACCGAGACGAAGTCGCGCCGCTGCTCGCCGTCCTCGAAGATGCGGGGCGCGCGGTCGTTCAGCAGCCGCGCGGCGAAGATCGCGAGCACGCCCGTATAGGGATTCGACAGCGCCTGACCCGGGCCGTAGACGTTGAACAACCGCAGCGCCACCGTCGGGATCCCGTATGCGGCGCCGGCGACGAGGCACGCGCGCTCCTGGTCGTACTTCGTCAGCGCATAGATGGAGCTGAGCGCGGGACGCTTCGTCTCCGGCGTCGGCAGCGGCTCCAGCCCCGGGAAGTCCCATTCGTGCCGCTCGAGCTGCTCGCGCGTCCGTTCGCCCGGATCGCCGCCGCGGTACAGCCCTTCGCCGTAGATGCTCATGCTCGACGCGACGACGAGCTTGCGCACCGGCTTCTCGGCGAGCGCCTCCAGCAGAACGGCGGTGCCGAGCGAGTTCGCCGATGTGTACTCCGCCATCTCGTACATGGACTGGCCGACACCGACGCGAGCTGCGAGGTGCACCACGGCGTCGACGCCGTCGAGGGCGCGCCTGACCACCTCGGGATCACGGACGTCACCGACGATGTCGGGCGCAACAGCGTCAGCACTCTCGTGCACCTGCGGCACGAGGCTGTCGAGCACGCGGACGCGATCTCCCCGCGCGCGCAACTCGTCGGCGAGGTGCGAGCCGATGAAGCCGGCGCCGCCGGTTATGAGGACGTGCTCAGACAGCTGCGGGCACGGAGAGCCCGGCGGCCGCGCGCAGCGTGTCGGCCTTGTCGGTGCGCTCCCACGTGAAGTCGCGGTCGTCGCGGCCGAAGTGGCCGTA
>DATCBD010000014.1:0-15692 GCA_036512155.1 Gaiellaceae bacterium
CCTCACGAGCGCTCTCCATGCACTGCTCGCACAGGCATGAGTACGCCGTCGCGGAGGGCGAGACCCAGACAGTTGTCATGCGGGCACGTTCGTGAGGTCCTGGAACTTCGCGTACCGCTTGGTGAAGTTCAGCTTGATGCCGTCGGTCGCCCCGTTCCGGTGCTTGGCGAGGATCAGCTCGGCGATGCCGGCAGAGTCGGTCTCTTCCGGGTTGTAGTACTCGTCGCGGTAGACGAACATCACGACGTCGGCGTCCTGCTCGATCGACCCCGACTCGCGGAGGTCGGAGAGGATCGGCCGCTTGTCATGGCGCTGCTCGACGGCACGCGATAACTGTGAGAGCGCCAGGATCGGCACCTCCATGTCGCGCGCCAGCACCTTCAGCGACCGCGAGATCTGGGAGACCTCCTGCACGCGGTTCTCGACGTTCGTGCCGCTGGTCATCAGCTGCAGGTAGTCGATGATCACCAGGCCGAGATCCGGGCACTGGGACTTGAGGCGCCGGAGCTTCGACCGGATCTCCATCATCGTGATCGAGCCCGTGTCGTCGACGTAGATCGGCGCCTTGGAGAGCTTGTCGCAGGCGGCTGTCAGGCGCGGCCAGTCGTCGGCCGCCAGCTTGCCGGTACGGAGCCGTTGCGACTCGACCTTGCCCTCGGAGCACATGAACCGCTGTGTCACCTCGGACTTCGACATCTCGAGCGTGAACAGCCCGACCGGCGTGCCCTGGCGCACCGCGAGGTTCGCGGCCATGCAGAGCGCGAGCGCCGACTTTCCCATCGACGGGCGCGCCGCCACGATGATGAGGTTGCCCGGCTGGAAGCCGGACGTGAGCCGGTCGAGGTCGCGGAAGCCCGACGGCGTGCCGGTGAGGTCGACGCCCGACTCGTACAGCTGGGTGATGCGCTCGAAGCTCTCCTTGAGCAGCTCCTCGATCTCCGACCACTCGCCCGTGACGCGCTGCTGCGAGAGGTCGTAGAGGATCTGCTCGGCCTGGTCGACGAGGTCGCCGGTCTCGCCCGGCCGCTCCCAACCGAGACGAGCGATCTCGCCGCCGGCGCGGATGAGCCCGCGCAGCGTCGCGGTCTCGTGGACGATGCGCGCGTAATGCGCCGCGTTCGCGCTCGCGGGGACGAGCGCGGCGAGCTCGTGCAGGCGCACGCGCCCGCCGACGGCCTCGAGCTCCCCGCGCTCCTCGAGCTCGTCGGTGAGCGTGATCGCGTCGACCGGCTCGCCCTTCGCGTAGAGCGCGAGCGCGGCGCGGTAGACCTTCGCGTGCGACTCCCGGTAGAAGTCGCCCGCGTCGAGGACCTCGCTGACCGCCCCGATCGCGCCGGGCGAGATCATCATCGCCCCGAGGACCGACTCTTCCGCCTCGAGATTTTGCGGGGGAACGGGGGCCGACGAAGCGACCGGAGCCAGCGAAACCATGCGTCCCGATTCCAGCACGGAAACAGGCCTGTCGCCAGGTGGTGAAGGGTCCGTTGTGAACATGTCTTTTCTCGCCATTTGCAGGGGAATCGACCATGGTTGCACCAGGGTCGGACGGTGCGGCTGTGGACGGATTCGCCGCAGGGAGCGGGAACTTCACCCGCTATTCCACAGGGCTGTTGGCAAATGCGGACGGTGTCGGACACCGCTTCCGGTTCCCGACACCTCCGAGAGCCGCGTTCCTACAGTTCGTTTTCTTCGGCCGCGGCTTCGACGGTCTCGTCGAAGTCGTCGGACGCGGACTCGGCCGGGATGTCCTCGGGGCCGGCGTCGATCTCCTCGGTGAGGAGCTCGAACTCCTCGGCCGGGCCGGACTCGGGCGGCGCAGCCGCCTGCTGCTCGGCGAGCTCCGCGGCGGCCATCGCCTCGAGCTCCTCGTCGGAGGGCAGCTCGCCGCCCTCGGGGACGACGAGTGTCTTCACCTCGACGCGGACGTCCTGGAACACGTCGATCGGCACGTCGTAGCGGCCGATGCGCTTGATGTTCTCCAGGTCGATCTTGCGCCGGTCGATGCGGACCTTGCGCGTGCGCCAGATCTCGTCGGCGATGTTCGTCGGCGTCACGGAGCCGAACAGCGCTCCGTTGGGGCCGGCCTTCACCTCGAAACGGAGCACGGTCTCGCGCAGCGTCTTCGCGATCGCCTCCGCCTGCTCGGCGGTCGACGCCTCGTGCCGCGCCTTCTGCGCGTCGCGCTTGCGCAGCTCGACGACGCGCGCATCGGTCGCCTCCTCCGCGAGCTTGCGCGGAAGTAGGAAGTTGCGCGCGTACCCGCGCGCAACAGAGACCACGTCGCCGCGCAGCCCGATCTTGTCGACGTCCTTCAGGAGGATCACGTTCATCAGCGATCCCTATCCCTGTCGCCTCTATCGCGGCGTCCGCCGCCGCGCTCGCGGTCGTCGGCACCCTCCGCGACGTACGGCAGCAGTGCCATCTCGCGTGCTCGCTTCACCGCCTGCGCGACCTGCACCTGGTGGCGCCGGCATGCGCCGGTGATGCGCCGGCTGCGGATCTTGCCCTTCTCCGAGATGTAGCGGCGGAGCTGGTTGACGTTTTTGTAGTCGATCTCCGCGATCTTGTCCTTGCAGAAGTAACAGTTCCTCCGCTTGATCGCGGTCGCCGGCCCGCCGGGCCGCTTTCGCTGCTGCTGGTTCGTTCTCTCTCTCGCCACGTCTGCTCCTAGAAGGGGATGTCGTCGTCGGCCGTCTGCGGGAAGTCGGCCGATTCCGCGGCCGCCCCGGCGGGGACGAACTGGTTGCCCCCGCCGCCGCCCTCGGGCGCGTCACCTTTGCTGCCGAGGAACTGGACGCTCTCGGCGATGATCTGCACCGCCTGGCGCTTCGACCCGTCCTGGGCCTCCCACTCGCGCCAGTCGAGCCGGCCGTCGATGCCGACGGGGCGGCCCTTGCTCAGGTACTGCGCGCTCGACTCGGCCTGGTTGCCGAAGATCGACACGTCGAAGTAGTTGGGCTTGTCGACCCACTGGCCGGCCTCGTCGCGGCGCCGGCTGTTGACGGCGATGCGCAGGCTGCAGACCGCAGTGCCGCTGGGCGTGTGCTTGAGCTCGGGATCCTTTGTCAGGTTCCCCACCAGCACGACGCGGTTGATGTTCGCCATGCTCTACTCCTCCTCGTCCGAACGTACGTTCGCTTCCGGGGCCTCAGCGTACTCGACGCTCGGGACGACGGCCGCGGGCGCAGGTGCCGACGCGGGCGCTGCCGCCGGCGGCGGTGTGTCCTCGCGGGGCGCACTCGTGCGCGAGCCCTCGATGTGCCGGGTCGCCATCTGGCGCAGGACGGCGTCGTCGATCTTGAGCACGCGGACGATCTCGTCCAGCGTCGCAGGGTCGCTCTCGAAGACGACGAGGTGGTACACGCCCTCGCTCTTCTTGGCGATCTCGTACGTGAGGCGGCGCCTGCCCCATGCGTCGTGGCTGCGCCACGTCCCGCCGGAGCCCTCGACGAGCGCGCGCAGGCGCGCGACGAGCTCCTCCTGATGGGCCTCGGCCTGCTCGGGGTCGAGCAGCAACAGAATTTCGTATGTCGTCACTGTCCCGATGTCTCCTTCCCACGGTCTTAGTCGGCCCCGACTGCCTGTGCCGCTCGGGACCGAACGACACGCTGACGGGGCAGGAAGCGGCGCCCACTGTAGCATCGGGCCGTGCGACGGCTGTTTACCTGGGCCGCCGGCGCGGCGGGCGGGCTCGCCGCGTACCGGGCGGCGACGCGTCGGAAGCCGGCGCCCGAGGCGGTTCCCGCCGAGGTCGATCCGGCGCAGGAGCTCCGTGCAAAGCTCGCCGAGGCACGGTCCGAGCCGGAGCCCGTGGCCGCCGAGCCCGCGGCGCCGGACGACCCCGACGCTCGCCGCCGGGACGTGCACGAGCAGGCTCGCGCCGCGCTCGACGAGATGCGCGACCGAACGTAAAGGCCGCTAGGGTCCGCGCGGGGTCCGAGGACGTGGCAGGGAAGCCGCAGCCTTTGCCTGCCTCGGCCCCCCTTACTGTTACTGCGGTGGGCCGCTTGCGAGCGTGATCGTCGCCGTGTGCGTTTGCCCGGAAGCGTCGCTCCAGGTGAGCGTGACCGTGTTGCCGGGATGGTGCACGAGCAGCGCCGACACGAGCTTGGCCGGCGACGCGATCGAGCGTCCGTCGAGGGCGGTGAGCACGTCACCGGCGACGACGCCGGCTCGCGCGACGGGGCCGCCCGCGATGACGCTTCCGACGAGGACGCCGGCGGAGCCGAATGCGCCCGCCGGCTGAGCCTGCACGCCGAGGAACGCCGTGCCTCCGACGTGCACCTGCGTCGAGCCGCGTCCTGCCACGATCTGTTTCGCGATGGACACGGCGCGGTTGATCGGGATCGCGTACGCGTCGTTGGATCCCCGGAACGAGAAGCTCGCCGAGGCGGCGCTGTCCATCCCGACCACGCGCCGCGTGCTGTCGAGCAGCGGGCCGCCGGAGTCGCCCGGCTGGAGGGATGCGTCCGTCTCGAGGAGGTCGACGAGCTGCACCGCGCCGCCCTGATCGTCGTTCACGGTGATCGTGCGTCCGAGCCCGGTGATCCGTCCGGTCGTCACCGTGAGCGATCCCGTCCCGCCCGCGTTGCCGACGGCGGTGACCGATTGCCCGCGGCGCAGCGTCGACGAGTTGCCGATCGACGCGGTGGCGAGCCCCGACGCATGCTGGAGCTGGAGGAGTGCGACGTCCGCGGTCACGTCGTACCCGAGCACGCGCGCCGCATAGCTGCGCTTCGTCTGTGGGAGGACGACGTGGATCGTCGTCGCTCCTCGGATGACGTGGTTGTTCGTCAGCACCTCGCCGTTCGACGTGAGGACGATGCCGGTGCCGGCCGCCTCGCCGTTCTCATAGGCGAGGTTCGTGTTCACGACGACGACGCCGGTCTGGACCGTCGAGCGCGTGGCGTGCGCGAGCGTGGCGTGGACGCCGATGGCCGCGGCGATCGCGCCGGCGATGGCGAGGGCGAGGGCGAGCTTGCGTCTCATCTCCTACCGGTATACCCACGGCTACTGAGAGAGCACTAAGAGTTGCCGGTCGGGGTCAGTTGACCTGCGTGGACGCGTTGTCGACGAGGACCGGCTCCGAGAGGTTCGTCAAGATCGAGTTGAAGGTGATCGTGAGGTCGCCGGGGGACGGGTCGAGGTAGTACTTGGTCGCGTCGGAGGCGATCTGCTGCATCGTCGCCGGGCCGGTGATGAGCGGCTGTTCGTGGCTCGAGAACGTGGACGTGGTCTGGGCCGCGTCGCTCTTCGTCCAGCCGTAGCAATCGGGATCGGAATTGTTCGAGTTGGTGTCGTACGCGACCGCGTACACCCACGTGCCGGCGGCGGCGGCGGCGTGCGCGGAGCTGATTGCCTGCTGGCACGGCTGCGTACGATACGGCGAGACTTCGGGCGATTTCGGCGGGTTGTCGTAATAGACCGGCCCGTAATTCGCGTCGCCGTCGCTGAGGAGGATGATGGCGTTCTGCGCCCCTGACTGGCCGTTCGCGACCAGCTGCGCCTGCGCTTTCTCGATCGCGGTTGCGAACGAGGTTCCGTGACCGCCGGGAGCCTGCAGGCAGTTGATCGTCTGCACGAGGCTCGACGAGGAGTTGAGCGGCCCGGTGGGGGACGTGCGGTAGTCGGTCGACAGCCCCACGACGGTGTACGGGTAGTTGGGGTCGGTCGTCTTCTTCGACGGGTTGTCGTACGAGAGGTTGGACTGGCTCGAGCTGCAGGTGTTCGCGACGCTCGTCGGCGGCGGGAAGACCGCGAGCCCGACCTTGTCGACCGACGGGTTCAGGTTGCCGAGGAACCCCAGGAGCGCGTTCTTCACGCACTGGAGCTTCGTCCCGCCGGCCGTGCACGAATCGTTCATCGAGGCGGTCCGGTCGATGACGACCATGATGTTCAGCGGCTGCGCCGTGCCTCCCCCCATCGCTGCGGTCGCGGTCGCCGAGATGTTGACCGAGCCGAATCCGAGCACTCCCAAGAAGAGCGTCGGGACGCTCGCCTGCTCCTTGACGACGACCGTGTTCGCGGGATTGCACGGCAACCCGCCCAGGCACTTCGTCGACACGGACGTGACGACGCCGTTCAGATTCGGGACCCCGTTGAGCCCGCCAGTCGAGGCGCTGTACTGCTGCGCGGTCGCAGTCGTCGCGGCGACGTTGGGAAGCTGCCCCGCCGCGGACAGAGCCGCATTGTCGGCCGCACCCGTCAGCTGCCGCTGAGCCAGGTAGAGGCGACCCACGTCGAGCACGAAGCCCGAGATGCCGACGAGCACGAGCATCGCGGCGACGACGAGCACGATCGCCTGGCCATCCTCCCGTCCGACCCCGGATAGGCGCTTCCAGATCCTCATTGGAGATACAGAGGGCCCGCAGCCCCTGTTTCTCACGCCCCTCGATCGGGGGACTCGACGGAGCGGCGCAGGAGTCGAACCTACCCAGCCGTGGGTTACACGACCTCACCGGTTTTGAAGACCGGCTGGGCCACCGGGCCCGGCCGCTCCGGCACGAACGCTAGTGGAGGATCAGCTTTCGAGGTATCCGGTGTCCCAGCCGCCCTCGTAGGCGGCGCCGGGCTTGCTCCCGATCGAAAGCACGACCGTGTCCGGTTCCTGCGCCACCGCGACGCGTTCGGCGCCCGTGTCGCTGATGCAGATGCACGTCCCCGCGGGCGCGTCGAGCTCGTCGCCGCCGACGGTGAACGTCGCGTGCCCGCTGAGCACGAGATAGAGCTCCTCGTGGCCGTTCTCGCTCTCGTTGTGCCGCTTGATCACCTCGTCGCCGGGGCCGCCGCGCCACGCGTTGATGCCGAAGGCGCTGATGCCGAAGTGATGGCGGATCGGGGCCCAGTACGGCCACTGCTCCGCCGCGATGTCGTCGATGTGGGTCGACTGCCAGCCGCTCACGGAGCGATCTTCGCTCACGGGAAGCGCGCGAGCAAGTCGGCCGGGGGGAGATCCGCCAGCGAGTCGAGCACGAGGTCGGCCTCCTCGAGGCCGAGGCTGCGCGTCACGTCGTTCGGGATGCCGACGCAGAAGATTCCCGCCGCCCGCGCCGCCCGGACGCCGTTCGGGGAGTCCTCGAAGGCGATCGCCTCCGCCGGCGCGACGCCGATCAGGCCGCACGCCTCGAGGTAGAGATCCGGTCTCGGCTTCGCGCGCGCGACGTCGTGGTTCGCGGCGACGATCGCATCCCAGCCGACGGCGCGCTCGAGGCGCGCGAGGTGCATGTCGATCCAGCGGTTGCTCGAGCTGGAGACGATCGCCCGCTTCAGGCCGCGACGCTCCGCCTCGGCGAGGTAGTCGGAGATTCCGGGCCGGAGCTCCTCCGTCTCGAGCAGCGTGAGCTCGTGCGCACGGCGCAGCTCGTTCAGCTCCTCCTGCTCGAGCGGCGCACCGACGAGCTCCTCCAGGTGCCGCATCGGCTCCCACGGCGCGCCGATCGTGCCGATGAGCGTCGCCCACTGGTCCTCCGGCAGCTCGAAGCCGTGCTTCCGGTACAGCCACGCCCAGCCCTCGCGCGACGCCGACTCGGTGTCGATGATGAGGCCGTCGAAGTCGAAGAGAAAGGCGCGGATCGGCACGGCGATGCAGAGTACGCGCGTGGCGATCCTGGGCGTCGACGTGGGCGGGACGTTCACGGATGCGGTGCTACTCGACGGTGGCCGCGTGCGCACGGCGAAGGTGCTGACCGCGGAACGCCAGGAGGAATCCGTCCTCGCCGCCGCGCGCGCGGTCGGCGCGCAGGACGTCGAGCGCTTCGCGCACGGGACGACGACGGCGACGAACGCCCTTCTCGAACGGCGCGGCGGCCGCACGGCATACGTCGGCAACGCGGGCTTCGAGCATCTCCTCCACCTGCGCCGGCAGACGCGCGCGCATCTGTACCGGCTGTGTGCGCAGCATCCCGAGCCGCTCGTCCCGCTCGAGCGCTGCCACGGCGTGCGCGGGCGCCTCGGACCGGCGGGCGAGCTCGAGCCGCTGGGAGAGATCCCCGACGTCGGCGACGTGGACGCCGTCGCGGTCTGTCTCTTGTTCTCGTTTCGCGATGCGTCGCACGAGCGCGCCGTTGCGGACGAGCTGCGCCGGCGTCACCCCGGCGTGCACGTCGTCGTGTCGCACGAGCTCGCGCCCGAGTTCCGCGAGTACGAGCGCGCTTCGACGGTGGCTGCGGATGCGTATCTCGCGCCCGTCGCGGCGCGCTATCTCGCCGCGCTTGCGGACGCTGCCGGAGCCGCAGGCCTTCCGGAGCCGCTCGTGATGCTCTCGTCCGGCGGGGTGGCCGCGCTCGCCGATGCGGCCGCGCACCCGGCGACGATCCTCGTCTCCGGCCCCGCAGCCGGTGTCGTCGGCGCCGGCCTCGTCGCGCGTCGCGCCGGCTTCGCCGACGCGATCGCGTTCGACATGGGCGGCACCTCGACCGACGTCTGCCTCCTTCCCGGCGGCCGCGCGGCCCGCGTGGCGGAGCGGGACGTCGGCGGCCTGCCGATCCGCCTGCCTTCGGTGGACCTGCACACGGTGGGCGCCGGCGGAGGCTCACTCGTGCGCGTCGACGCCGGCGGCGCGATCCACGTCGGACCAGAGAGCGCGGGCGCACATCCCGGACCGGCGTGTTACGGCGCGGGAGGCGGCGCGACCGTCACCGACGCGAACCTCCTGCTCGGCCGCCTTCCGGGCGAGCTGCCGGGCGGTCTCGTCCTCGATCGCGACGCTGCCGCGGCGGCACTTGCCGGCGTCGACCCGGCGGCGGTCGTGGAGGTGGTGAACGCTGAGATGCTGCGTGCGCTCCGCGTCGTCTCCGTCGAGCGTGGCCACGATCCGCGCGACTTCGCGCTCGTCGCGTTCGGCGGTGCCGGGCCGTTGCATGCCTGCGCGCTGGCCGAGGAGCTCGGGATCGCGACCGTGCTCGTGCCCGAGGCGGCCGGCGTGCTTTCCGCGCTCGGTCTCGTCGCCGGCGACGAGCGCCGCGACCGCGTGGTCTCGCACGTGCGCCCGCTCGCGGAGGTGCCGGACCTCCCGCAGGCCGGCGAGGCGGACCTGCGCTACCGCGGCCAGTCGTTCGAGCTGACCGTGCCGTTGCAACGCGACCTCGCGGGCGCGTTCCACCGCGCGCACGCGGACCGGTACGGGTACAGCGACGCGTCGCGGGAGATCGAGCTCGTCGCCGTGCGCACCGCGGACATCGTCCCCGGCCCCGCGATCGACCTGCACGCGGCCGCGCGCCGCACGGTCTTGGGGCCGGAGCTGGTGGAGCTCCCGGGCGCGACTTGCTGGGTCCCGGACGGCTGGAGCGGCGAGACGAACGACGACGGGACGTTGGTGTTGAGCCGGTGAACGTCGAGCTGCAGGTGATCGGGAGCTCGCTCCGCGCGGTGGCGGAGGAGATGGGCGCGGTCCTCATCCGCTCCGCCTTCTCCGCGAACATCAAGGAGCGGCGTGACTGCTCGACGGCACTCTTCGACGAGCGCGGGCGCATGGTCGTCCAGGCCGAGCACATCCCCGTCCACCTCGGTGCGATGCCTGACGCGGTCGCCGCCGTCATGACGCTGCCCGGCGACTTCTGGATCCTCAACGACCCGTACACCGGCGGCACGCACCTGCCCGACGTCACGCTCGTGTCGCGCACCGCGCTCGGCTATGCGGTCTCGCGCGCGCATCACGCCGACGTCGGCGGGATGGAGCCCGCGAGCCTGCCCGCGTTCTCGCGCGAGCTGTACCAGGAGGGGCTGATCATTCCGCCCACGCCGCTCACCGACGAGGTGATCGACCTCTTCGTCGCGAACGCGCGGAATCCCGACGAGCGGCGCGGCGACCTGCGCGCGCAGATCGCGGCACATCGACTCGCGGAGGCGCGCATCGACGAGCTCTGCCGTCGTCGTGGGCGCGAGCGCGTGACGGCGGCGATGGACGAGCTGTACGCGTACTCGGAGCGCATGGTGCGTGCCGCGATCGCGCGCCTTGCGGATGGGACGCGCTCCGCCGAGGACGTCGTCGAGGCGGTCGACGGCGAGCTCACCATTCGCGCGACGGTCGAGATCGACGGCGAGGAGATCCGCATCGACTTCACGGGGACGAGTGCGCAGGACGCGTACAACCTCAACTGCCCGCTCGCGGTGACGAAGTCGGCGTGCTACTTCGTCGTGCGCTGCCTTACGGAGCCCGACCTGCCCGCGTCCGGCGGCGCGTTCGCGCCCGTGACGGTGACCGCGCCCGAAGGTTGTCTCGTCAATGCGCGGCGCCCTGCGGCCGTCGTTGCGGGCAACACGGAGACGTCGTCGCGCATCGTCGACGTCGTGTTCGCGGCGTTCGGAGAGTACGCGCAGGGCCAAGGGACGATGAACAACGTCGCGCTCGGGAACGAGCGCTTCACGTACTACGAGACGATCGGCGGCGGCCAGGGCGCGTGCGCGGAAGCGGACGGGCCGAGCGGCGTGCACGTCGCCATGTCGAACACGCTCATCACGCCGGTCGAGGCGCTCGAGCTGTCGTATCCGCTGCGCGTGGAGCGCTGGCACCTGCGCGAGGGATCCGGCGGCGAAGGTGCGCACCGCGGCGGCGACGGCGTCGTGCGCGAGTTGCGCGTGCTCGAGGACTGCCGCGTCTCGGTGCTCGCGGAGCGACGCGCGCACGGGCCGCGCGGCGCCGTGGGAGGAGCCGACGGCGCCCCGGGCCGCACGCTCGTCAACGGGGAGGAGCAGCCTGCGAAGGTGACGAAGGCGCTGCACGCAGGCGATCTCGTCCGGATCGAGACGCCGGGCGGCGGCGGATTCGGCGCGCCTCTGTAACGTCGAGGCAATGCGCACCGCGCTCTGCGACCAGCTCGGGATCGACCATCCCATCGTGCAGGCGCCGATCGGGTCGGTCGCGGTGCCGGCGCTGGCAGCCGCGGTCTCGAACGCCGGCGCGCTCGGGACCCTCGCGTTGACGTGGTCGGGCGACGCCGGCGCGCTCGTGCGCGAGACGCTCGCGCTCACGGAGCGCCCGTTCGGCGCAAATCTCGTGCTCGAGTGGGATCAGCACGCTCGCCTCGACGCCGCGCTCGACGCCGGACTGCGGATCGTCTCCTTCACATGGGGCGACCCTGCGCCGTACGTCGCGGCGGTGCACGACGCCGGCGGCATCGTTCTGCACACGGTCGGGAGTGCGGTGGAGGCGAGGCGTGCGGTGGCGGCCGGCGTCGACGTCGTCGTCGCGCAGGGTTGGGAGTCGGGCGGCCACGTCTGGGGCACCGTCGCCACGCTGCCGCTCGTCCCCGCCGTGGTCGACGCGGTTGCGCCCACGCCGGTGATCGCCGCCGGCGGCATCGGCGACGGGCGCGGCGTCGCGGCCGTGCTCGCGCTCGGCGCGCAGGCGGCCTGGCTCGGAACGCGCTTCCTGCTCGCGGAGGAATGCCCCGTGCACGAGCGCTACCGGCAGCGCCTCGCCGAGGCGGCGGAGACTGATGCCGAGTGGTACGCCGATCTGTACGACGTCGGCTGGTCGAACGCGCCGCACCGTGCACTGCGGAACGCGACCGCCGAGCGCTGGGAGCGCGACGGGCGACCTCCGTCGGGCTCGCGGCCGGGAGAGGGCGAGCACGTGGCAGCGCGCGCGACGGGCGAGCCGATCGTCCTGTACACGTCCGCGGTTCCGGCGGAAGGAACGACTGGCGACGTCGACGCGCTCTCGCTCTGGGCCGGCCAGAGCGTCGCACTCGCACGCCGCGTGCAGCCGGCGGCGGAAATCGTCGCCGACCTCGTTTCGCGGCTGTAGCCTCCGTCCATGGAGCGCGCCGTCACCGTCGCCTGCGTGCAGGCGGAGCCGGTCATCCTCGATCGCGAGCGCACGCTCGACAAGCTCGAGGGGCTCGCGGCCGAGGCGGCAGGCAAGGGCGCCGAGCTTGTCGTCTTTCCGGAGACGTTCGTTCCCGTGTACCCGTCGTCGCGCTGGGCGAAGGCGTTCGCCGGATGGGAGAACGACGGCGCGAAGGAGACGTTCGCGCGCATCGCGCAGAACTCCGTCGCCGTCGGCTCGCCGTCCGAGCAGCGGCTCGCCGCGTGCGCGCGCGAGCTCGGCATCTGGCTCGTCACCGGCGTGAACGAGGTCGAGACGGAGCGACCGGGGACGATCTACAACGCGCTCCTCTACCACGCGCCCGACGGCTCCCTCGCGCTCCATCACCGCAAGCTCGTCCCGACGAATCATGAGCGGCTCATCTGGGGACAGGGCGACGGGCGCGGCCTGAACGCGGTCGAGACCGGCTTCGGCCGGGTCGGCGGCCTCATCTGCTGGGAGAACTTCATGCCGCTCGCGCGGTTCGCGCTGTACGAGTCAGGCGTCGAGATCTACATCGCGTCCACTGCGGACGACGGCGACGCGTGGCAGTCGACGCTCGTGCACATCGCGCGCGAGAGTCGGTCGTACGTCGTCTCGCCGTGCGCGTTCCAGCGCGCGTCCTCGTATCCCGACGACTTCCCCCTTCGGGCCGAGCTCGACGGCGCCGGCGTGCTCGGCCGCGGCGGCAGCGCGATCCTCGCGCCTGACGGGTCGTACCTCGCCGGGCCGCTGTACGACGAGGAGGGGATCCTGTACGCCGAGCTCGATCCGGCCCGGCTGCTCGCGGAGCGGCAGCGCTTCGACCCGGTCGGGCACTACCACCGGCCGGACGTGCTCCGGCTCGGCGTCAGCCCTTCGGCGCGCGCGGCCGATGTGACGCCGAGTACACGTCCTTCCGCCTGATCAGCCCGTCCTCGATCGGGAAGACGTCGACGCCGTCCCACTCGACGCCGCGCGCGCTCGCCGTCCATTCGCACACGGCGAAGTCGTCGCCGACGCGCAAGCTGACCGTCGAGAATTGAAGGTCGGGGTTGTTGCGGAAGATGGCCGCGATGTGCTCGCGAACGGCGTCGGCGCCTTCGGCGCGCTCGTCGGCGGTGTGGTTGTGGAACACGACGTCGGGATGGTGCATGGACGAGATCGTGTCGACGTCCTGGGCGTTCCAGGCGTTGTTATAGAGCTGGATCAACTCTTCGACGTTCATCGGCGTCTCCGTAGAATCCTCTCATCTCCGACGCGCCGTGTCACGCCGTCGGCATCGAACCGCTCCAGGAGCATCTGCGCCGTCTTGCGCCCCACTCCGAGCGCGTCGCGGAATTGCGCGAGCGTGATCCCGTCGACCAGGACGTCGCGCGCCTGCTCGTACGCGGCGGGCGAGATCGCGAAGCCGTCGCCGACGCGGACGAGGCGGCCCTCGTCCTCGAGGAAGCGCCCGAGCGCGGGGTCGTCGACCTTGACCGGCTCGAGGCCGAGGGCCGCCTCGAGCGCGGTGGCCGCGGCCGCACGCTCGCCCAGCTCCGCGGCCGCTCCGGGCCGGTAGAGCTTCGCGCCGCGTCGCTCGAGACCGAGGTGAGGCCCGACGGCCTTCACCCAGGGCTCGGCCGGAATCGCAACGCCGGGGTCGAGCGGATCGGCTGCGTCGATCGCGCGCTCGAGTTGCGTACGCAGCTCGTCGAGCCACTCCTGCGACCAGACCCACTCGCCGTCGACGCGCACGGGCGCGTAGACGAGAGAGTCGCCGCGCTCGACCGCTTCCATCCGCTCGACGCTCGCGTGCCGCGGCGGATGCGGATCGAGCACGACTCCGCCGCCGACAGTCGTTCCCGCGCGCAGGACGACGCGGTCGCCGCGCGCGGCGACGATTGGAGCTGCGAGGCGCAGCTGCGCGAAGCGGTCGCCCACGGGAGCCACGCGCGCGAGCACGTCCGCCGTCCCGTGATGCACGTGGACTCGCGTGGGAATCTCTGCGAGGGGCTCGAGGGCGATGTCGAGCCGGTAGCTGGGCCGGTACGCGCCGGGCGCGACCAGTGCGTCACCGCGGCGCACGTCGCTGCGCTCGACGCCCGGGAGCGAGACCGCGACGCGTTGGCCCGCGTCGGCGCGATCGACGGGACGGTCGTGCACCTGCACGCTGCGCACGCGGACGTTCCGCCCGCTCGGCTCGACGCGCAGCTCGTCGCCCTCGCCGATCGATCCCGACCACAGCGTCCCGGTGACGACGGTGCCAATCCCGCGCAGCGTGAACGAGCGGTCGACGTACAACCGCGTCGGGGCGTCTTCGCGGCTGCGTTCGGTCGCGATCGCGGCGAGTGCCGCACGCAGCTCGTCGAGGCCCGCGCCGGTTCGTCCACTAACGGCGACGACCGCCGCGCCCGGGACGAGCTCCTCCGCCTCTGCGCGCGCGAGCTCGAGCGTGTCCGCGTCGGCGACGTCGGACTTCGTCAGCGCGACGACGCCATGGTCGACGCCGAGCAGACGCAGCACGGCGAGGTGCTCATGCGTCTGTGGCCGCGCGCCCTCGTTCGCGTCGATCACGAGCAGGAAGAGGTCGACGCCGGTCGCGCCCGCCACCATCGTCCGCACGAACCGCTCGTGGCCGGGAACGTCGACGACGGAGAGCTGCGTCCCGTCCGGCAGCTCGAGCGGGGCGTAGCCGAGGTCGATCGAGATGCCGCGTGCCTGCTCCTCCGGAAGCCGGTCGGTGTTCTTACCCGTGAGCGCCTCGACCAACGTCGTCTTGCCGTGGTCGATGTGCCCGGCGGTTGCCACCGTCAGAGGCATCTGGCTTCGATCACGCCCGACTCGATGTGCTCGATCCGCCATCCGCCGGCTTCGAGCAGGTCGCGCCACTCGGCTTCGCCGCGCTCGCGTCCGTCGACGAGCGTGAGCATCAACAGGTCGAGCCACTTCGCGCCGTCCGGCTCGTTCCCGGGCTCGATCACGTCCTCGAGCAGGATCAGTCGCGCGTCGTCGCTCGCGCTCGCACGGACGGTGCGCAGGATCCTCGTCGCCTGCTCGTCGTTCCAGTCGTGAAGGATCGAGCCGAGCACGAAGACGTCGCCGCGAGGGACCGACTCGAAGAAGCTGCCGGCGACGAACTGGAGGCGGTGGTCGAACGTCGATTCGTCGCGCACGGTCTCCGGCAGGTCGAAGACGATCGCGCGCAGTCCCGGGTTCCGGTCCAGCAGGAGGCGGAGGAAGGTCCCGTTGCCGCCGCCGACGTCGACGACGAGCTCGTCCCCGCGCCAGTCGACGCCGGCGAGGCGCTCGATGCGGCGCTCCTTGCCTGTCGCCATCGAGCGGTCGAAGGCCGCGCGCTCCTCCGGGTGCTCTGCGAGCCAGTCCCAGAACTCGGCGCCGAAGACGCGGGGGAACGACGCGCCGCCGGTGGCGTCCAGCCCGGCTATCGCTTGCAGCCAGCTGCCGCCGGAGAGGTGCGCGAAGTCGTTCCAGCCGGAGACGCGCAACAACTCCGATGCGTCGTTGTTGCGGAACACGCGTGGCTCGACCTCTTCAAAGACGCCGTCGCTCGCGAGCGCTCGCAGGACGCGATAGGCGAAATCGTCGTCGATGCGCTTCGGTCCGTCGGCGAGCGCGTCCGGCAGGCCGAGATCGACTGCGAGCGCGAGCGCGCGCGTCGTAAGCGCGCCGCGCATGAGATTCCACAGGACGAGCTCGCTCACCCGCGCGAGGCGGCGACGACGCGCGCGACCTCGTCGAGCTCGTCGTCGGCGAGCGTGCGGCAGTCGAGCAGGAGCTTGCCGTCGCGGACGATGCCGATCACCGGCGGCTCGCCTGCGCGCAGCGCGGCCGCCAGCGACTCGTCGAGCGCGCATGCGAAGCTCGGCAGCTCCGCGAGCGGGAGCGCGCCGCCGCCGACGCG
>DATCBD010000015.1:0-12801 GCA_036512155.1 Gaiellaceae bacterium
GTCCTTCTTCGTTTTCCCGTTGGTTTGGAGGACGAGCCCGGTTGCGGGCTTCGCGGCCAGCCGGTTCGCAACCGCGACGACGTCGCCGGCGAAGTCCGGCGTTGCCGCCCGACAGACGTTGTTGGCGCAGTACGCGGCCAGCGTCGCCGGCATCGCGCGGGCGACGTTGGCGCTGTACGGATCGGGGAGATCGGTCGGTAGCACCGAGTCGAGCACGAGGCGGTCGATGTGGTCGGGATGCGCGTAGGCGTAGGCGAGTGCAAGCTTCGTCCCGTACGACACGCCGAAGAGGGCGATCTTGTCGAGGCCGAGCGAGGCGCGGACGGCGTCGAGATCCTCGACGTGGTCGGCGGTGCCGTAGAAGGCCGCCCCAGGCCCGATCGAGGACGCGCACACCGAGGCCAGCAGATCCTGGCCCGTCGGCGACGTCGAGACCTGTAGCGCCGGGCAATTAAGGAGACCCGAGTCGCCCGTGCCTCGATCGTCGTAGGCGACGAGCGTGTAGCCCGGGAAGAGGAAGCGGAAGACGAGCGCATCCTCCGGCGTGCCGAGGCCGAAGGTGTGCGCGGAGCCCTGGCCTGGGCCGCCGGCGATGAGGAACACTGTGCCGCGCGGTGTGCCCGTGGCCGGCAGTTCCTGGACCGCCAGACTGATGGTGCCCGGCACCGTCCCCGTGCGGTCGAGCGGGACGACGACCGTCGAGCACAAGAGGCCCTGGGTCGTGCCGCACGGCACGCCGGCTGCCGCCGCGGCGCCGGCCCCCGAGGAGGCAGTCAGCGCGAACGCCATCCCCAGCGCGAGCGCGAACGCCCGCACGCTGCCGCTCAGACCCACGGCCCGATGGTAGCCCGAATCAGGAGTTGGCCAAGAGACGGCGAGCGCCGTCGAACCGGCTCGAGTACCAGCCCGACAAGGTCGAGATGCGGACGACCGTGCCGGTGTGCGGGGCGTGAATGAAGCGGCCGTGGCCGACGTAGATGCCGACGTGGCCCTCTCCGTCGAAGAAAACGAGGTCGCCCGGCTTCATGGCCAAGCGGCCGACCTGCCGGCCGCGCCAGTAGTCGGCGAAGCTCGAGTGGGCGAGCGAGATCCCGAAGTGCCCGTAGACGTAGCGGACGAAGCCGGAGCAGTCGAAGCCGGTGCGCGGGGACGAGCCGCCCCACGAGTAGCGCACGCCGATCAGGTGCTTGGCGAAGCCCACGACGCGCTCGCCGAGCGCGGGCGGCGCCTCACGCTTGCTCCGCAGGTGCTTCCGAACCGCGGCGGGCGTGCGCAGGAACGGAATCGGATTCGCCGCCGGCGCCGGCACGGGCATCGGGTCGAGTGCCGTGCCCTGCTGGTCGCCGTGGTCGGCCCGGCCCGAGATCGGCCAGACGAGCGACACCGCCAGCGCGAGCGTGACGACGAGCAACAGGAGGATGAGGCGTGATGTCCGCAAAATGGGAGTCCCTTCGGCACGGATGCGGCCACTCACCTGGAGGCCGCCTGTCGTTGGGCTGGCCCATTGAATCCCGGTATCTCCCGAGCGTCACTCCCCCGTACGGGGGGTTCGCCACAAGATTCCATACAGAGATGGATCCAAGATCCGGCCATACCGGGGTCGATCTGTCGTGCATGGCCGTTTTGGGATCCAAGTTTGTAATTGACCTGTTTCGGTCATTCCTCCCGGGCAAATGTCGACCTCGCCCTTGGGGGGAACATGAACGCAGTCCGGTCCTTCGCGCGGCGCGGCGGTGTGCTCGGCTCCCGGCCAGAACCCGGCCGGGACACCAACGACCTCATCTACCACGGCGGCAACGCCGGCGCCGGCGCGATCGGCGTCGAGCAGAAGCCGGCCGTCTACCTCGTCTACTGGGGCCCGCAGTGGGCCGAGGGCTTCATGACCTCGGACACGAACGGGAAGCTCTACTCGAGCAAGACGCTGCAGACGTACCTCAACTCGTTCTTCACGAACGTCGGCGGCAGCGGCTGGGCGAACGTCCAGACGCAGTACTGCAATGGCGTGCTGGCCGGATCGACGTCGTGCGTCGGTGGCACGGGGTTCATCACCAACCCGCTACACCAGCTCAAAGGCGTGTGGACCGACCCGACGGCTGTGCCTGATGACATCATCGCCGCGGGTCTCGCGCAGACCCTCGTCGACGACCCGATCGCGCAAGAGGCGATCCGCGCGTCTGCGCATTTCAAGTACGACGCGCAGGCGACGTACATCATCCTCACGCCGCCGTCGACGATCGCGACCGGCCAGCCCGTCTACTGCGGCTACCACACGCAGACGACGAGCGTGAACGGAGTCGGCAACCCGTACCGCATCCAGTACGCGTTCATCCCGTGGCTGAACACGAACTGGCCCGGCGTCGGCACCACAGGGTGCGGCATGCACAACGTGAACGCGACGAGCGACGCGTTCGGCAACGGCATCTTCGACGGCTGGACGATCGTCACCGGGCACGAGTACGCGGAAGCGGTCACCGATCCGGACAACGTCGCGTCGGATCAGGACGGCTGGAACGACGTGCAGGGAAGCGAGAACGGCGACAAGTGCGCCTGGATGAACACGCAGAACATCTCGCTCGGCGGCCACGCGTTTGCCGTGCAGCCGCTGTGGAGCAACGAAGCGTTCGACGCGACCGGCAACGGCTGCGCCGTCAAGCGCTGATCATGTGCGATGCGGAGGGGGATCCGCGGGGGTCCCCCTCCGCTTCTGCGCAGGCGACAATCAGAAGTCGCCGCAGGTGCCGATCTTGATCTCGACGATGCGGCTCGACGGTGGCTCCGGATCGTGCATCGCATCGTCGTAGAACACGAGGCCGTTTGCGGCGCGCCAGCGATCGGTTCCAACGAAGGCGAGCCTGCCGTACGCGGCACGTACCTGGGCGAGCGTGTTTCCCAGCGAGATTCCGGTCGCCGTCGCGAGCTTCGGCGTCGGGCTCTTCGGCGGATGCGCTTCGTGGGGTGAGCCCGCCGTCGTTATCGGATACCCGCCCTTCATGTACCGGTAGCCGGAGAAGATGCTCGACCGAAACTCGATCGCGAGGTCGCCCCACACGACCTCGGTGTAGCGGGGGCTGCAACCGGTGTTCACGCCGCGAGCATCGGGTGGTCCGAACATCGCGTTCAGCTCCGTGATCGTCGCGGCCTTCGTGAGCCCGAAGTGCGTCTTGCCGATTCCGTGCGGGCCGAGCGCGACCGCGAACGCCGTGAGCAAGGCGGCGACGGGCACGCTGATCTAGCAGCCCACCGTATGGACGTCGCGCTTGTCGATGCCGGCCGGGTGCGCGCCCGGATAGACGATGGTGAGGCGCGCGTAGTAGTGGGCGCTGCCGCACTTCGTCAGCTTGTCGGCCTCGACGGTGACGCGATATGCGTGGAAGTGACCGGCGGCGCAGTACGGCTTGCAGTCGTTCGCATGGGCGACGCCCGTTGCGGAAGCCGCCGGCGTGCCCCAGCGGCGCCACTTCAGCCCGCCGAGCGAGTAGTTCGCGTCCGCGCACGCGATCACGAGCGTCGCGGGCGCGTGCACGAGCGGACCGCAGTCGTTGATCCAAGCTGCGCTGCCGTCGGGTGGCGTGCAGCCGACGGCGAGATCCGCAAGCACCGACTTCGGTGCCGTGTTGCAGTCGAGCGACGAGCCGAAGCCGACCACCCACCAGCCGGGCCCGTTGCGATGGAAGACCATGTCGGACGGCCCGGCGCTCGGGGACTCGAGGCGGGCGGCCGCGTAGCGGGGATCGACGGACGAGATCGCGAGAGAAACGACGCGGTTGTCGGCCGCCGCCGGCGAGTGCGGCATGTGCACGTACGCGTGGAAGGCCGACTCGACGCCTGCCTTCTGCGCGGCCGAGGGTGCGTGCTTCGCGGACGCGGGCGCAGCGACGACGAGCGCGACCGCGGCGGCGAGGGCGAACGTGCGCAGCACGGCCATGAGCCTAGCGCGAGCAGGAGGCGGGACGGATCCCGCCTCCTGCTCGAGGGTGCTCGGGCTCTATCCGTGCGTGAGGGTGCGTCGCGCCGGCGAGCTCGTCAGGCCCGACTTATCCGTTGCGCGCAGCGTCACGGCGTAACGGCCGGTTCCGCGGAAGCGGGCGACCGGCAGCCAGTGCCGCGTGTACACGCCGCACGGCCGCGGTGGGGCGAAGGTGGCGAAGTGCCGAGTGTACGAGATCTTCCCGGGCCGCGAGTCCGTCTCGCGAATCGCGAGGTTCGTGGCCGAATCGTCGCAGATGCGGAAGTGCACGTAGATCGTCGACCCTCTGAACTGAACGCCGACGATCGCCACGGTGGGACGGTGGTTGGTGATCGGCGTCACCGGTGCCACGATCGTCGTGATCTCAGAGGTGGCGCTGGCGGAGCCCCCCGCGTTCTTCGCGGCAACGACCACACGGAGGCGGTAACCGAGGTCGGCGGCCGGCACAGCGTAGGTGGTCCCAGTGGCACCAGCGACGTCCGTGCAGGCGGCGACATCGGCGTCACAGCGCTGCCACTGATACGCATACGAGGTCGGGCTCCCGCTCCACGTGCCGGGAGCGGCCGTCAACGTCTCGCCGACCTTCGCCGTTCCGGAGATCGTCGGCACCGCCGTGTTCTTGGGTGCCGCGATCGTTGTTGTTGCGGCAGCGACGGCGGCCGTCTGAGCGGACTCCGAGGAACTCGATCCGTCCACGTTGGTCGCAGTCACGCGGACACGCATCGTGTGGCCGGCGTCTGCGCCGACGAGCGTGTACGTCTTCTGCGTTCCGTTCGCGACGTCGACGCAGCTGTTGCCGCTGGCGTTACAACGAAGCCACTGATATGTGAACGACGTCGGAGCGTTGCTCCACGTCCCGTTGCTTGCCGTCAGCGTCTGGCCGACCTTCGGCGTTCCGGAGATCGCCGGCGGCGCAGTATTGACCGGAACGGCGTTCCGCATGGCCTGGGCGCCCGCTACCGCGAACAGCGCCGCCAGCGCGACGAACGCCGACAGCGCGACTCTTCCTCGCCAGGATGGACGCAGCATCGTCGCCTCCTAGCGCTCGACGACGCGTTCGCGGACCGTCGTCTCGCGTCCGCCGAATCCGCCCCAGCTCTGCCAGAAGAACAGCGACGTCACGAAGCCGACGATGCCGACGATCAAGAGGATGACGCCGACTGTCTGAATGTTCAGCCCGGACACCGTTGCGCTAACGGCCCAGGTCAACACCGCGCCGGCGGCGGCAAGGATGAGACTTACGCTGATACCCATGGGACTCCCTCAGCTCGAATTCATGCCGACGAGACAAACCGTCTGCCGGCTTGCTCCGACCTGCTGTGCTGAGGGCGGACCTACTCGGTCGTCGCGCCGATCAATGAGGCGCAACGAAACGAATCGTAGCACGAAATGTGCAAAAGAGCACTATGGGATGGCGGGCTCGAGCCGTTCCCGCCGCGCCGCTTCGACGATCGAGCTGAACGTGCCGTCGTCGTAGACGACGACCGCGTCGGAGAGGATCGCGAACGCCATCTCGTCGCCGCGGCGCAGGCTCTCCAAGAGCGAGCCGGACCGTGCGCCGAAGACATGCGCCCGCGCGTCCGGGTCCGTCTCCTCGAGCTCGACCCCCTCGTCTCGAGTCTCGTAGTAGACGTCGAGGTCGGAGTCGGCGCGTTCCTCGCCGCGGCTCACCGATCCGTACACGACGAGGAAGGCCAGCTGGCCGCCTTCGGCCGCGTCGTCGAGGATGCGGCGGATGTCTGCATCCTGCGCTGGGTTCCACGCCGTCGTATTCGGAGGCTAGCAACGCCGGTGCTATGCTCGCGACCGCTGCGCTGCAGACAAGCGGTGCCGGCGAGAAGGTCCGCCCCCAGTAGAGCGGGTTGGAGCAGCACCTGCAGGTGGCGCTTCGATTCGGGAGGACCCGATGGTGGAAATCAGTGTCGCAGTCGTCGACCCGACGACGGTGCACGGGCTCGTGCAACGCCTGACAGGGCTCTTCGACGGACCGTCGGTCTCCTTCGACCCGGCGCGCGGCGAAGTGCGCGTCCGTTCGGAGTGGGAGTCGCGCTCGGTCGTCCAGGTGATCGATCTGGTCGAGTCGTGGCTCGCGACGGACGGCCCGGAATGGGTGACGCTGTCGGTTGGCGACCGTTCGTACACGATGCGCGGCCCAACGTGTCCCGCGACCCCGGACCGGCCGGTGGCAGCGTGACACACTAGGAGTCGATGGCAGAAGCGCCGGATCCGAAGCGCCTGCACGCGGCGGTGCGTGAGGCGCGTGACGACGCGGCACCCTTCGCACTCGTAGCTGCGGCGTTCCTCATTGCGCTCGCGGTCGTCGGCGAGCACGCACACTGGAAGTTGCTCGGGCACACCCTGTGGTGGATGTGGCTCGTCGTGGCGGTTCCCTATGTCCTGCTCTCCGCGACGCTGCTCTTCGGCATGAGCCGACTCGCCCGGCATGACCGTCGACGGGAAATCGTCATCGGGCTGCTCGCTTTCGTCTGGATCGGCAACGTGTTCGGCATCGTCGTCCTCGTTGCATCGCTCGTTGCCCATTCCGGAGGCCAGATCACCGGGCGGCAGCTGTTGTTCAGTGGCGGCGTCGTGTGGTTCACGGACGCGGTCGCGTTCGGGCTCGCATTCTGGGAGCTGGACTGCGGCGGTCCCGTGGCGCGCGCGCTCGACGGCACACCCCGCAAGCCCGACTTCCAGTTTCCCCAGGACGAGAATCCGCAGCTGGCACGCGAAGGTTGGGCGCCGCGGCTGTGGGACTACTTCTACGTGGCGCTGACGAACGCGACCGCGTTCAGCCCGACCGACGCGATGCCGCTCACGCGCCGGGCGAAGGCGCTGATGGCGGCGGAATCCACGCTCTCCGCACTGACCGTACTGCTCGTTGCTGCGCGCGCGGTTAACATTCTCACCTAGGAGAAATGGCCATCAGCACGGGCGACGTCTTTTCGCGCATCGTCGAGATCTACGAGGACGGGGGTCTCGTGCCGATCTGCGCCTGGTGTGGGCGCGTTCGGATCGACGACACCTGGGTCGAGCCACCGGCAGCCGCGCTCGACGCGATCGACGCGCGCAACACGCTCTCGCATTCCATGTGCGACGCGTGCGCGTCGCGCGGTGCCCCCCCCGCCTAGAGGATCGCGACTTCGCCGGCCGGAATCGGCTGTGGCTGCGCGGCGAGCGGGGGAAGTAGGAGGAGATGGCTCTCGACGACGGCCGCGGCGACGTCGCTCAGCTTGCGGCCGTTGTGCTGGGAGTGGTCGCGCAGCATCTCGAACGCCCGGTCGGCAGTGGTGGCGTGGCGGGCCATGAGGATTCCTTTTGCCTGTTCGATGAGCGCGCGGCGCCCGAATGCTCCCTGCAGGCTCTGGTACTCGGCAAAACGCTGGAGCGTGATGTCGATCGCGCTCTGCAGCTCTTCCGGGCTGCCGTCGATGATATAGGCGAAGACCCCGCGCTTCGCAGCCTCGTGGATATAGGCGGGATCGTCGGCGTGGAGGATGGCGATCACCGGACAGGAGGCCTCGCGCACGATCTCGGAAATCAGCTCCAGCGCGTGCTCCGAGCTCGACCCGAGACCGACGAGGGCGACGTCCGGGTGCTCCCTGGCTGTCGCGGTGCCGACCTCCTTCACGTAGATCTCGCGCGCGATCACGTCGTGGCCGAGCCCGATGACGACGTTGGCGAGCAGCTCGAGCCGGTCGCGCTTCTCGTTCGCGATCAGGACGCGTAGGTGCAGGTGCTCGGAATCGGGCATGGGGCTGACCAAAATGGTAGCTTCCCCTCCGTAGCGTCGTAAAGGTCGGCGCAACGCCAGTACTCGCCGGGCCTCAAGGATGTGTGGCCCGGCGACATGGCCCTCCCACAGGTGACGCGGGCGGATGATTCTCGCCTCGACTACCGGAGGGACATGACGACAGCACCTACATTGGCGCCTCGAACGCGGAGGCCGTGATGGCACAGAGAGTCGAGCCGCGCGAACGCGGCCGAGTCCGCACCCGCTCCGCTGCGATGGGCCCGCGCTCCGCGTTTGCCGTGCGGAATGCGAGGCGGGCGGGAAACCTCGGGGACGGCGCGTTCCTCGACGACCTTCAGTGCGAGTGCGCCCGGCCCGACTGCGAGGCCACCTTTCCCGCCGGAGCCGAAGCGTATCGCCGGTACCCCGAGCGGTTCATCATCACGCCGAACCATCTCGCCGGCGAGACGGTCGTCGCGGCAGCGGACCGGTTCTTCGTCGTCGAGCAGCAGGTGCGGCCGGCGATGTGGATCGGCGGCGACACGTCGCCTCCGAGCGAATGACTACATCGCGGTTCGCGGCTATGGTGGAAGAGCGCGTAGACCTGGCGCGGTAGCCGCCGAGGCTCCATCTGCTCCGCTCTCCGACTCGCCTTGCTGGCCTGAGTGCATCAGGCGAACCCGTTACGGGTGTCGCCATCGCACGTCGACGAGTAGGAGTTCACATGTACGCGACCATTCGCCGCTACGAGGGCATCGACAAGGTGCGCTCGGAAGAGATCACCCGCAAGGCCAAGGACGGCTTGCTCCCGAGCATCAGCAAGCTTCCCGGCTTCGCCGGCTACTTCCTGATCGACGCCGGTGAGGGCGTGCTCACCTCGGTCAGCCTGTTCGAGACGTCCGACCAGGCGCACGAGTCGACGCGTCTCGCTGCCACCTGGGTGCGCGAGAGCGACCTCGTCGGGGCGCTTCCGAACACGCCGAAGATCACGGCGGGGCCGCTCATCGTGCAGGGACAGGCCGCCGCCGCCCCCACGAACGGCGCGCTCGTCACCGCGTAACGCCATCCGCGGAGAGGAGGCCGCCTCTGTGGTCTCCTCTCCGCCGGCTCACTGCCAGAGTTGGCCGAGCAGGAGCCCGCACATGAGCCCGAAGAGCGGCGCCGTCATGAAGATGGGCATGAACAGCGTCAGCTCGGGAGCCAGGTAGCGCACTGCCTTCATTGCGATCCCCCTCAGTCGATGAGAACCCGACCCGGTTGCTGAGGGTGGCCCTGCAAGCGTGAGCCGATGCATACGGCTCTCGGCGGCAGCGTAGCGCAAGGTTCCGTGCTAAACTTTTGTATAGTCAGCGCCTCAATTGACTGGCGCTGCGATTTCGCCACGAGGGCCGTGCAGGTTGGCCATCGCGAAGGATCCGCCCTCACGAGAACAGGTCGGAGCAAGCCGACTGACGCGACGTCTGGTCGGCGTTGCAGTTCACAGAGGGGGATCCACACATGAGGCTTTCCATCTCGACGCGCATGAGACACTCGCGCGCCGCTGTCGCAGGAGCGAGCCTGTCCGCGCTCGCGGTGCTGGGAGCGATCCTGGTGCTCGCGGGCAGCAGTGCCGCCGCGACGCCCACGACCGTAGGGCTCGGAACTGCCGGCAGCTTTGCGGTTCTGGCTGGCACCGGCATCAGCGACGTCCCGACGTCCGCCATCTCGGGCAACGTCGGGCTCGACCCGGCGGCCGGCAGCGCGATCACTGGGCTGACCTGCCCGGAGGTCAACGGCACGATCTACGCGAACAACGCCGCCGGCCCGCTCTGTCGCACCGTCAACGGCGGTCTGCTCACGACGGCGAAGAACGACCTGACGAACGCGTACGGTGACGCGAACGGGCGGACACCGTTCACGACGCTTCCCGGCGGCGACAACCAGCTCGGCGGCCAGACACTGGTCCCCGGCGTGTACCGGTTCGGTGGTGCCAGCACTGCCAACCTGACCGGCACGTTGACCCTCAGCGGCAGCGCCGGCTCGGTCTGGATCTTCCAGGCCACATCCGACCTCGTCTTCGCGAGCTCGAGCAGCGTGCAGATGACCGGGGGCGCGTCGGCCTGCAACGTCTTCTGGGTGGTCGATAGCTCCGCGACGCTCGGCACGAGCTCGAGTATCAGCGGGACGATCCTCGCCCTGGCGAGCATCACTGCCAATCATGGCTCCAGCATCAACGGCCGTCTGCTCGCAGAGAACGGTCTCGTGAGCCTCGACACCAACACGGTCAACGCGTCCGCATGCGGAGCAGCAGCGTCGTCGCCGACGCAGCAGCCGCCTGGGCGCGCGATCTACTGTGCCCCGAACGGCCAGACATACGACCTGGTCGCCGGCGAGGACAAGCAGGCCCCGTACGACACGCTCAATCTCGTACCGGCCTACGTCGACCCGGTGACGGGCTCCGAGTCGTGCAACTTCCCGAAGGCTGTGACCACGACGGCGGCGGCCACGACCACGACGGCGGCGGCCACGACCACCACGACGGTCGCGACACCGCCGCCCCCGCCGGTCGCACCTCCGCCGACGCCGAAGAAGGCGTCTACGCCGAAAGCGAAGGGCGGCGTCAAGGCTGCCACGGCCGTGCGCATCAAGCACGTCGCTCCGAAGCCGGCTGTGCACACGAGCGGATTCACCGGTTGAGCAAACTCCGGTCCGGAAGCGCGGGTGGGCGCCATTGGCGCCTGCCCGCGCTGCTCGTCGCACTGACGTTGGCCGGCGCGGCCCCGGTCGGCGCGGCGGTTGTATCCGTCAAGCCGAGTCAAGCCCTCGTCACGCTCCTCCGTGCGCACGAGGCTCGCTCGGGCCCCGGCGTCAGGACGGCGGCGCTCGACCTGGTGCCGGCGACGACACCGATCACCGGAGAGCGAACCACGCTTCCCGTGCTCGCACGGCGGGGGCATTGGCTGAAGGTCATGCTCCCCGGCCGCCCGAACGGACATGAAGGGTGGATCCTGAAAGGGGCGACGAGGAGCAGCGTCACCGACTGGCACATCGTCGTCGACACGTCGCAGCGACACGTGACCCTGTACCTGGCGGGGAAGCGCGTGCGCATCCTCGAGGCCGTGGTGGGCAAGCCTTCGACGCCGACGCCGACCGGCGAGTTCTTCATCGAGGAGTCGGTCGCGCTGCGGTCGACCGACGTGGGGGCGCCGTTCGCGCTCGCACTGAGCGCTCGCTCGAACGTCCTGCAGGAGTTCGACGGTGGCCCGGGCCAGATCGCGCTGCACGGGCTCGATAACGTCGGCGGTACACCCGGCACGGCTGTCTCGCACGGCTGCGTGCGGCTCTCCGACCAGGCGATGCGCTGGCTCGTCGCGCGCGTCGGTCCGGGTGTGCCTGTGACGATCACGCGCTGAGTCAGGCAGTCTTCGCTCGCGTGAGTCTCCCCGAGCTTCGTATCGCCGACTGGCGTCCGACGAAGGACACGCTGCACCTGTATGCGCAGATCGTCGGGAAAGTGCGGCTTGCGACGACTCCGCCGCGCAACCACTGGTGGCACGTCCCGCTGTACGTCGACGTGCGCGGGCTGACGACCGGCCCGCTCCACCACGGCGATACGACGTTCGACGTCGCCTTCGATCTCGTCGATCACGAGCTCGTCGTGCGGGCCAACGGCGGGAATACTCGCGTGTTCCCGCTCACGGACGGCCTCTCGGTCGCCAACTTCGACACGCGTCTGCACGCCGCGCTCGCCGACCTCGGTGTCGACGTCGCGATCCAGGAACGGCCGTTCGGCGTGCCGATGAAGACGCCGTTCCGCGAAGACGCCGAGCACGCGTCGTGGGACCGCGACGCGGTCGAGCGCTTCCACCGCGCCCTCGACTGGTCGAGCTCGGTCTTCGAGGAGTTCAGCGGCTGGTTCGTCGGCAAGACGAGCCCCGTCCAGCTTTTTTGGCACAGCTTCGACCTGTCGCTGACGCGCTTCTCCGGCCGTCCCGGCGTTGAGATCACAAGCGATGCCGTCAATCGAGAGGCGTACACGCACGAGCTGATGCTCTTCGGCTTCTGGATGGGCGACGAGCAGACGTTCCCGGACGCGTCGTTCTACGCCTTCATGTCTCCGGAGCCGGCGGGATGGCGAGACGCGTCGATCGTCGGCGGCGAGTGGACGAAGATCGGGCTGACGGTGCTCCCGTGGGAGACGGTGCGCAGCGCGCGCGACCCACGAGCGTTGGTGCTCGCCTTCCTCCAATCGGCGTACGACGCGGCTGCAGGACTCGCCGGCTGGGACGTTGCCGCGTTCGAGTCCGCCTGGTGCCCGACAGCCGAGCAACTGCAGCAGCGGTTGTGAAGGTCACCAAAGAGGACGCGCGCCGGTTCCTCGTCGCGCGGCACTTCCTCGCGCCGGCGCGATCGCTCGACGGCGGCCTGGATGCGCTCCTCGAGGTTTTCCGGAAGCTCGGATCGATCCAGTTCGACCCGATCGCGGTCGCCGGCCGGAACCACGACCTCGTGCTGCACGCGCGCGTCGCCGGCTACGAGCCCGCCTGGTGCGACGAGCTCTACGAACGCCGTGAGATCTTCGAGGCGACGAACAAAGCGCTGTCGTTCGTGCCGACGAGCGAGTTCCCCTCGTTCCGTCACGTGATGGGCCGCAAGGGGCCGCGGTTCCACAACGCGGCCCTCGCCGACAACGCCGCAGTGGCCGAACGCGTGCTCGAGCGGATCCGAGCCGAAGGGCCGCTGTCGTCGGCGGACTTCGAACGTGAGACGGGGCCGACGAAGAACTGGTTCGGGATGCCGGAGAACGCCGTGCGCGCCGTGCTCGAGGCGTACACCGTCACGGGCGTGATCGGCCTCGCGCGGCGCGACGGCAATCGCCGCTACTACGACCTCCTCGAGCGGCTGCTGCCGGCCGACGTGCTCGCGCAGAAGATGCCGGAGCGAGAACAGCTCCTGCACAAGCTCTTGTCCCGGTACCGCGCTCATGGCCTGCTCGGCGCCGGCGGCGCCGGCGGCACGTTCGACCGCATCGCTCCGCCGGAAGGACGCAGGGCGCTGCAGCAGGAGCTCGTCGAGCGCGGCGCGCTCGTGCCCGTCGAAGTCGACGGCGTGCGCGGCAAGC
>DATCBD010000016.1:0-9833 GCA_036512155.1 Gaiellaceae bacterium
TCGGCTTCCGAAGGGGCTGTCCTCACGTGACTTTATTTTGTATAGTCCCACCAACGAGGAGGCGGACGACGCTGTCCGGCTCCGCATCGAGAGAGGCTGAGGGAACCGGCCCTGTGACGCCTCGGCAACCTGCTCCAACGGAGCGTGGTGCCAAACCCGGTCGGATGCCGAGCCCCGGACGGAAGGAGTCCCTGTAATGCCCGCCACCGCACTTCGTTGTCGCATCTGCGAGACCGAGTTCCCGCTCGACCCTGTCGGGGTCTGTGCGCGGTGCTTCGGCCCGCTCGAGCCGATCTATGCGGCGGATCGGACCGTGACCCGCGCCGAGATCGAGGCCGGGCCGCCGAACATCTGGCGGTACGCGCCGCTGCTGCCGGTCGCGCCGCCCGCCGAGGTGCGTCTCGCACCCGGTAACACGCCGCTCGTGTCCGCGCCGCGGCTCGCTTCGGCGGTCGGCGTCGGCGAGCTGCTGCTGAAGCTCGATACGGCCAACCCGACGCATTCGTTCAAGGATCGCGTCGTCGCGGTCGCGTGCGCGAAGGCGCTCGAGCTCGGCTACACCACGCTCGCGTGCTCCTCGACCGGCAACCTCGCCAACGCCGTCGCCGCGCGCGCTGCGGCGGAGGGAATCGAGTCCGCCGTCCTCGTCCCGGCCGACCTCGAGCCGGAGAAGCTGATCGCCACCGCCGTCTACGGCGGGACGATCTTCGCGGTCAACGGCACGTACGACGACTGCAGCCGGCTGAGCGTCGAGCTGTCTTTCGAGCTCGACTGGGCCTTCGTCAACGTCGAGCTGCGCGCGTACTACGCCGAGGGGTCGAAGACGCTCGCGTTCGAGATCGCGGAACAGCTCGGGTGGGAGCTCCCCGACGCCGTCGTCGCGCCGATCGCGTCGGGCGCGATGTACTCGAAGGTGCACCAGGGCTTCGGCGAGCTGCTCCAGCTCGGACTCGTCGAGGGCGCACGGCCACGCATCTTCGGCGGCCAGGCGGAAGGCTGCGCGCCCGTCGCGCGTGCGTTCGCCGACGGTGCCAAGGTGAAGCCGGTGCGGCCGAACACGATCGCGCGCTCGATCGCGATCGGCTCCCCGGCCGACGGCGACCTCGCGGTCGCCACCGCGATCGCCTCCGGCGGCACGATCCGCGCCGTTCCCGAGGAGGAGATCCCCGAGAACATCAAGCTTCTCGCCGAGACGACAGGGGTCTTCGGCGAGACCGCACCCGCCACCGCGCTGGGTGCACTGCGAGAGGCCGTCCGTCGTGGCGAGCTCGGCGAGAACGATCGCGTCGTGCTGCTCGTCACAGGTGACGGTCTGAAGACGCCGGCGCTCGTCGCCGACACCTTCGAGCCCGTGCTCGTCGAACCGGACGCCGACCTCATCCTGGAGCGACTCGGTGTCACTGTCTAAGGGAGGTGCGCAATGAGGACCGGTCCGCGGACCGGCTTCCGCTGGACGCCAGACACGATCGTGTACGCGATCACACTCTGGTACCGGAAGCACAGCCGGCCGCCGTTCACGCACGAATGGGATCAGGCAGGAGAGAACCACCCGTCGCGGCAGACCGTGAGCCGCGTGTTCGGGAGCTGGAACGCCGCCATCCACGCCGCCGGCTTCACGCCGCGGCCGCGCGGCCGTCAACCGAGAGCCATTGGGGAGAGCGCCTTCCAGGATGCCTAGCCCTACCGTTGTGCTCCTGCCCGGCGACGGAGTCGGGCCGGAGGTCGCGCGTGAAGCGCGCCTCGTTCTCGAGCTCGTCGCGCCCGATGTCGCCGTGGAGGAGCGGCTCATCGGCGCCGCCGCCATTCGCGCGGCCGGAGATCCCCTGCCTGGGGAGACGCTCTCGGCCTGCCGCGACGCGACCGCGGTCCTGAAGGGCCCGGTCGGCGACCCGGAATTCGACGCTGCGGACGTGCGGCCCGAGCAGGGACTGCTGCGCCTGCGCGCGGCGCTCGACGCGTACGCGAACCTGCGGCCGTCCGTATGGGGCGACGTGGATCTGCTCGTCGTGCGCGAGCTCGTCGGTGGGCTCTACTTCGGCGCGAGCGGCGTGCGCGACGACGGCACCGTCTTCGATACGTGCGAGTACCACCCGAGCCAGGTGGAGCGCGTCGCACGGCGGGCGTTCGCGCTCGCGCAGACGCGCCGTGGCGCGCTGACGTCCATCGACAAGGCGAACGTCCTCGAGACGTCGCGGATGTGGCGGCGCGTCGTCAACGAGATGGCACCCGAGTTTCCCGACGTGAGCCTCGAGCACATGCTCGTCGACAACGCCGCCATGCAGCTCGCGACCACGCCGCAGCAGTTCGACGTGATCGTGACCGAGAACATGTTCGGCGACATCCTCAGCGACCTCGCCGCAGCGGTCACCGGCGGGCTGGGTCTGGCGCCGTCGGCGAGCCTCTCCGACTCCGGCCCCGGAATCTTCGAGCCCGTCCACGGGTCGGCCCCTGACATCGCCGGGCGCGGGATCGCCAACCCGACCGCGATGCTGCGGTCGACGGCGCTTCTGCTCGAGCACGGCCTCGGGCGGACCGCCGAGGCGCAGGCGCTCGTCCGCGCGGTCGAGCACGCGTTGGCGACGTCGCCCACCCAGGATCTGGGCGGGACGGCCGGCACGGCCGAGTTCGGCGCCGCCGTAAGGGAACAATTGGCGTTGACGGCGGCCTGAACGGTGCGTACGGTGAAAGCGATGGCATACGTGTCCGGAGCCGTTTCGCGCATTCCGTTCTTCAACGGCTTTTCGGTCTACGCCTTTATTCGCTAGCCGGCGCTTTCGCTTCCCCGCCGCCGCCGGCTAGTCCATCGCCTCCGCGGGACTCTTCTACTCGTTCGCGAGGAGACATTTCGATGACCCAGATGACAGCCAGGATTCTCGAGACCGCAGCCGCCACGAGCGAGACGTGCGGGTGCGCCGACCCGATCCCCGTGCAGCGCGCGGCGCGGAAGGGCGCTGCGGTCACCATCTGCCAGCGATGCGGATTGCGCGTTCCGCTACGGCTCCGGTGAGCGGCGTCGTCGCGTACCCGGGCCCGGAGGGATCCCACTCCGGCGCGGCCGCGCTTGCGCTGCACCCAGCGGCGGAGCTGCATCCGCTGAGCGGATTCCGCGCGGTCGCTGACGCAGTCGTACGGGCGGACGTCGAGCAGGGCGTGCTCCCGATCGAGAGCTCGCTCGCCGGGAGCGTGCCCGAGACGCACGACCTCTTGCACGAACGCGCACTCTCGATCGTCGCCGAGGCAGTGCTGCCGATCCGCCATTGCCTCGTTGCTCCGGAGGACGTCGCGCTCGACGAGATTCGCATCGTCCGCTCGCATCCATCCGCCCTCGACCAGTGCCGGAAGTTGCTCGACCTGTTGCCGAACGCCGCGGTCGTTCCGGCGTCGACCACGGCCGACGCGGCCCGCGAGACGGCGGAGTCGGGCGATCGCGCGTCTGCGGCGATCGCCGGCCCCGAAGCCGCGGGGCTCTACGGGCTCGTGACGTTGCGCGACGACGTCGGCGACGGGCCTGCGTTCACGCGCTTCGTGTCGGTCGCGCCGTTCACGTGGCTCGGGGCGCAGCGGGACGAGGCACGGACGGCGTTCACGTTCGTCACCGACCACCGGCCCGGTGCGCTGCACGCCGCCATCTCGCCGTTCGCGGTTGCGGGACTGGATCTCGTCCGGCTCGTGTCGCGGCCGCTTCCGGCGAGCCCGTGGAGCTACCGCTTCGATGCGGTCGTCGCGGGCCATCCGCTGGACGCGAAGGTGCGCGGCGCGCTGGACGAGCTCGCGAGCCTCACGCGGTCGCATCGCATCGTCGGCGTGTACGACGCCGCGCAGGTGATGTCATGAGCGCCGACGTCTCGGCCTCGACCGATCCGTTCGTGCGCGACCTGCGCCGCGAGATTTCCGACGTCGA
Organism: Gaiellaceae bacterium; assembly: GCA_036512155.1. Taxonomy (GTDB): domain Bacteria; phylum Actinomycetota; class Thermoleophilia; order Gaiellales; family Gaiellaceae; genus Palsa-739. The sequence goes on from DATCBD010000016.1 coordinate 3,902, forward strand.
CGGCGCGCTCGTCGAGCTCGTGAACAAGCGCCTGCGCCTCGTGGCGAAGTTGAAGCGATACAAGGAGGAGCACGGCATCGGCTTCGTCGATCTCGCGCGCGAGGAGTGGATGCTGCAGCACCTCCAGCGCGGCAATCGCGGGCCGCTATCGGCGGAAGGGCTCGCCGAGCTGTACCACGAGCTGTTGGATCTCGTGAAGCGGGAGGTGGCTAGAGAATGAACGGCACGAGCATCTTGGTCGAGCGCTTGTACGCGGGGTACGTGTCCGGGAACTGCTCGGTCAGGTAGCGCTCTTCCACGGTCGCGCTGTAGATGAAGTAGATCCCGGCGAGCGCCACGGGGACCAACCACCACCAGCTCAGCGCGACGGCGGTGCCCGCGCCGGCGACGAGGACGCCCGAGTAGATCGGGTGGCGCACAAGGCGGTACGGCCCGCTCGTCACCAGCTCCGGCTCGTCCTTCTGCGTCATGGGGGTTCCCCAGTTGCGCCCGATGGTCAGGCGAGCCCGGATCGCGAATGCGAGCCCGACGACGAAAAGAACCAATCCGATTCCTTCGCGCAACGGATCGGTGTGGACGCCGTGCCCTCGAAACGCTCCCAGGCGCACGAGAACGACCACGATGACGATCAGCACGACCCTGATGCGCGCCTCGCGCCCCCAGGGGACGCGGCCGCGTTTCATCGAGAAGGCGGCAACGATCCAGTACAGCCAAAACGCGGCCCATCCGACAGCGAAGACGAGCTCGACTGCTCTCATCATGGCTCATGTTTCCATGAAAGGCCGACCTGGTGGAGTGGGCGCACTTCAACCGTGGGACGCTCTCGCGGCACGAGTTGCACGCGACCGGCACGACGGGCTCGCTCATCGCGGGCGAGCTCGATCTGCCGGTGTCGCGCTTCCTGAGCGGGCCGCTCGGCGGCGACCAGCAGGTGGGCGCCGCGATCGCCGAAGGGCGCATCGACTTCGTCGTCTTCTTCTGGGACCCGCTTGCGCCGCACTCGCACGATGTTGACGTGAAGGCGCTCCTGCGCATCGCCGTCGTCTACAACGTGCCGATCGCGTGCAACCGCGCGACGGCCGACTTCATGCTCTCGAGCCCGCTGCTGGACGTCGATCTCGCGGCGGTGCCCGCGTGACGATCAGGCCGTGTCGAACACGCGGGCCGCGGTCGCCTGCTCGGCGCGGACGAGCAGAGCGCGGTTGAGCGCGTTCACGATGGCGCGCAACGACGCGGTGACGATGCTCGCGTGGACGGCGACACCCCAGACGGGGTCGCCGTCGACGTCCGCTTCGACGTAGGCCGCCGCCATTGCATCCTCGCCGACGCTCGTGGCGTGTTCGTGGTAGTCGAGGACGTGCACCGCGTGTCCTGTCCCCTTCGCGAGCGCGTGTACGAGCGCCGCGATCGGCCCGTTCCCCTCGCCGGCGATCTCCAGGGGCTCCCCGCCGTCGAAGAGCCGCGCGGTGAGGTGGTCGCCGAGCTCGCTCGCCTCGTGCACGTAGCCGGCGAGCCCGTACGGCGCGTTCACTTCGAGGTACGCCGAGCGGAAGAGGTGGTAGATCTCGTCCGCCGAGAGCTCACCTCCCTCCGCGTCGGTGACGGCCTGCACCTTCTGCGCCAACTCGACCTGCAGCCCACGCGGGAGGTCGAGCCCGTACCGGTCTTCGAGCAAGTACGCGACGCCGCCCTTTCCCGACTGCGAGTTGACGCGGATGATCGCCTCGTACGTGCGGCCGACGTCGCGCGGGTCGATCGGCAGGTACGGGACATCCCAGACGGCGTCGTCGGCCTGCTGCTGCTGCGCGTGCATGCCCTTCTTGATCGCGTCCTGATGCGAGCCGGAGAACGCCGTGTAGACGAGCTCTCCCGACCAGGGGTGGCGGGGGTGAACGGGCAGCTCGTTGCACTCCTCGACAATGCGCCTCGCGTCGTCGAGCTGGGAGAGGTCGAGGCCCGGGTCGACGCCCTGCGTCAGCAGGTTGAGCGCGAGCGTGACGAGGTCGACGTTTCCGGTGCGCTCGCCGTTGCCGAACAGCGTGCCCTCGACGCGCTGCGCCCCCGCCATCAGCCCGAGCTCCGCGGTCGCGACCGCCGTGCCGCGGTCGTTGTGCGGGTGGACGGAGATGATGGCGGCGTCGCGGCGCGTGAAGTTGCGGGCGAACCACTCGATGCGGTCGGCATACACGTTCGGGGGGAAGTGCTCGACGGTCGTCGGCAGATTGACGATCATGGGCGCGTCGCGGGTCGGCCTCCACGCGTCCGCGACGGCCTCGCAGATCTCGAGCGCGAAGTCGAGCTCGGTGTGATGGAAGCTCTCCGGCGAGTACTGGAAGCGAACGGCATCGTCTGCGAGCCTGCGGCACATCTCCGCGCCGCGCACCGCAAGCTCGGTGATCCCGGCCTTGTCGAGCCGGAACACGACGCGGCGCTGCGCGACCGATGTCGAGTTGTACAGGTGGACGATTGCCCGGCGCGCGCCTGCGATCGACTCGAACGTCCGCTCGATCAGCTCCGGCCGCGCTTGCGTGAGCACGGCGATCGTGACGCCGTCGGGGACGAGCTCCTCCTCGACGAGCGTGCGCACGAAGTCGAAGTCCGTCTTCGACGCGGCGGGGAAGCCGACCTCGATCTCCGTGAAGCCGAGCTCGAGCAGCAGCGCGAAGAACCGGCGCTTGCGGTGCGTGTCCATGGGGTTGACGAGCGCCTGGTTGCCGTCGCGCAGGTCGGTCGAGCACCAGATCGGCGCGGACGTCAGGACGACGTCCGGCCAGGTCCGGTCGGGAAGGTCGACGGTCGCATATGGCGCGTATTTGTGAAATGGCATCGGCATGGTGGTCTCCTGAAGACGCAGGTGTCCTGCAGAACGGTAGACGGGTATGTGCGCAGGCAGGCTTCCCCTAGCGGGGAAGGAGGAGGCCGGTCAGGAGGGCCGTCGACTCGAGCACACATGGAACGCTATGCGCCCGGGCGCCGGAATGGGACGGAAAAGGGGACAACGGCTCAGGCGTGGGACTGCTCGTATGCCGCGATCGCGGCTTCCTCGCGGAGCGTCAGGCCGATCTCGTCCAGCCCCTCGAGCAGGCACTCGCGCGAGAAGTCGTCCAGCTCGAACGGATGGCCGCCCGCGGTTCGCGCCTCGAGGTCGACGGTCAGCTCTTCGCCGGCTCGTGCGCGATCCATCAGGTCGCGCACCTGGTCGGCGGGCAGCTCGACCGGCAGCAGCCCGATCTTCAGTGAGTTCTGCCTGAAGATGTCGCCGTACGACGGGGCGACGATCGCCTCGAACCCGTAGTCCTCCAGTGCCCACGGCGCGTGCTCACGCGACGAGCCGCAGCCGAAGTTGCGGCCGGCAATGAGGATTTTGCCCCGCTGGTGGTTGATCTCGAACTCCGGGTTCTTGCGCCAGTCGAAGAAGAGGAACTCGCCGAAGCCGCTGCGCTCGATCCGCTTCAGGAACTGCTTCGGGATGATCTGGTCGGTGTCGACGTCCGGGCGGTCGAGCACGACCGCGGTCGACGTGACGGAACGGAACGCCTTCATGCCGGCACCGCGAAGTGGCCTTCGAGCGCGGTGGCGGCGGCGACCTCGGGGCTGACGAGGTGCGTGCGTCCGCCCGCGCCCTGGCGGCCTTCGAAGTTCCGGTTCGACGTGGACGCGCACCGCTCGCCGGGCGCGAGCACGTCGGGGTTCATCCCGAGGCACATCGAGCAGCCGGCGCGCCGCCACTCGAAGCCGGCTGCGGTGAACACCTCGTCGAGGCCCTCGGCCTCGGCCTGCACCTTCACCCGCGCGGAGCCCGGCACGACCATCGCGCGCACGGAGGGATGCACGTGGCGTCCCTGTACGACCGCGGCCGCCGCGCGCAGGTCCTCGATGCGCGAGTTCGTGCACGAGCCGATGAAGACGCGATCGACCGTGATCTCCCGGATCGGCGTACCGGGCGTCAGCGCCATGTAGACGAGCGCCCGCTCCGCCGCCTCGTCGGCGGGCTCCGGAACGACGTCGTCGATCGACGCGACCATCCCGGGATTCGTCCCCCACGTCACCTGCGGCTTCACCGTCGCGACATCGATCACGACCTCTCGGTCGAACACCGCGTCCGGGTCGCTCGGCAGGTCGCGCCAGCGCTCGTCGATCTCGACGCCGCGCTCACGGAGATACGCGAACGTCGTCTCGTCCGGTGCGATCATCCCGGCGCGCGCGCCCGCCTCGATCGACATGTTGCAGACCGTCATGCGGCCCTCCATCGACAGCGCCTCGATCGCGGGGCCGGCGTACTCGATCACGTGGCCGACGCCGCCGTCGACGCCGATCTCGCCGATAGCGGCGAGCACGAGATCCTTCGCCGTCACGCCGGGCGCACGCTCGCCCTCGAAGCGGATGCGCAGCGTGCGCGGCTTCCGCTGCGACAGCGTCTGCGTCGCGAGCACGTGCTCCACCTCCGACGTGCCGATGCCGAACGCGAGCGCGCCGAAGGCGCCGTGCGTCGATGTGTGGGAGTCGCCACAGACGATCGTCTTGCCGGGTTGCGTCAGCCCGAGCTCGGGGCCGATGACGTGGACGATGCCCTCGCGGCCGCTGCCGGTGGCGTGCAGCGGGACGCCGAACTCGGCGCAGTTTGTCGCCAGTGCGTCCAGCTGCTGCTGGGACAGCGGATCGGCCGGTGTGTCGTCGCCGGTGGCGACGTTGTGGTCCATCGTCGCGACCGTCAGGTCCGGCCGGCGTACCTTCCGCCCGGCCAGACGCAGGCCTTCGAACGCCTGCGGCGAGGTCACCTCGTGCACCAGGTGGAGGTCGACGTAGAGGAGATCGGGCCGGCCCTCGTCGTGCGTGACGACGTGGCTGTCCCAGACCTTCTCGAACAGCGTGCGGCCCATGGTTCGAGGCTAGCCCATTGCCGTCCCGGCTCCGAGCGATTGTTCGGTTTTGCAGGAAGGTTCGCCGTAGGCTGGGCCGGTGGAAGCCGTCCGCCGCGATGTTCGCCTGCTCGGCGACCTCCTGGGCCGCGTGCTCGTGGAGCAGGAGGATGAGACGCTCCTCGCGGACGTTGAGCACGTGCGCGCGCTCGCGCGCTCGGCGAGGCAGGGGACGCGCCGCGACGAGCTCCGCGACGCGGTCGAGGCGCTCCCGCTCGCGCGGCAGGCCAGCGTCCTGCGCGCGTTCGCCCTCTACTTCCAGCTGGCCAACGTCGCCGAGCAGCACAACCGCATCCGGCGACGCCGCGCGTACGCGCGCGAGGAACGGATGGGACGCGAATCGCTCGCCGCAGCGTTCGTCGAGTTGGGCGACGCTCCGGCTGCGGACGTCTCGCTCAAGCTCGTGCTCACAGCGCACCCGACCGAGGCCGCGCGCCGTACAGTGCTCGCCGCACATCTGCGCATCGCCGCGCTCCTCGCCGCACTCGACGAGGGCGACGACGTAGCCGACGCGCTCGCGGGCGAGATCACGATGCTCTGGCAGGCGGACGAGGTACGCACGCGGCGGCCGCAGGTCGTGGACGAGATCCGTAACGGCCACTGGTTCTTCGAGCAGAGCCTCATCGACGCTGCCGAGCGCCTGCTTGCCGAGTACCGGCGGCGTCTCCCTGATGCGCCGGTGCCGTTGCGGTTCGGCAGCTGGATCGGTGGCGATGCGGACGGGAATCCACAGACGAATGTCGAGACGCTCGCGGAAGCGCGCGATCGCGCACGGATGCTGCTCCTCAACCGTTACCGCGGAGACGTGCGGGCGCTCGCCGCCGAGATCGGCGTGTCGTCGCGGCTCACGTCCGTCTCCGAGGAGCTGCTCCAGTCGATTCTGCGGGACGAGGCCGAGCTGGCGGAGTACGCCGCCGAGATCGGCGATCAGAACCTCGACGAGCCGTACCGGCGCAAGCTGTCCTTCATGTGGCGCCGCCTCGACGCGGACGCGTATGCGACGGCGGACGACC
>DATCBD010000017.1:0-5214 GCA_036512155.1 Gaiellaceae bacterium
GGGTGCACGGGCGATCCGGCGCGGCGGATGGGGAACGAGTACGTGTTCCAGGCGGCGGCGGAGCAGAACGTCGCGACGCTGAACGAGCAGGGCGTGACGAAGATCGTCGCTAGCTGTCCGCACTGCTTCAACACGCTCGCGAACGAGTACGGCGACTTCGGTGGGAGCTACGAGGTGCTGCATCACACGGAGCTGCTGGCGGAGCTCGTCGACGAGGGGCGGCTCGCTCCCGTCGCCGGCTCAGAGTCGATCACGTATCACGACTCGTGTTACCTCGCGCGTCACAACGACGTGCGAATGGAGCCGCGGAAGCTCCTGAATGTGATCGGCCAGCCGGTGGAGATGAAGAGAAGTGGGAAGAACACGTTCTGCTGCGGCGCCGGCGGCGCGCACATGTGGATGGAGGAGCGGGGGAGCCAGATCAACGTCGAGCGCGCACGCGAAGCGGCGGAAACGGGCGCGGAGACGCTTGCTGTCGCGTGCCCGTTTTGCGCGGTGATGCTCGACGACGGCGTCCGCGAGGTGGGGACGGGGATGCGCGTCGCGGATGTGGCGACGCTGCTCGCGGAATCCCTCGCGCTCAGCTAGGGATGCTCTGCGCGAAGCGGAAGGCGTCGTGCGGGTCGTACGTCCGCTTCACCGCCTGCAGCCGCGCGAGGTTGGCCCCGTAGTAGGCGTGCTGCCAGCTCGCGAGCTTGGGATCGATGTAGTTCTGGTAGGCGTAGCCCGACACGTGCGGGCGCATCGCGGCGTAGAGCGCGTCCAGCCAGCCGAAGCTCGCCTTCGCGGTGTATTGGATGGAGAAGAGCGCGTCGCGGTGGACGAAGGCGGTTGCGGACTTCGCCACGCGGTTGATCGCCCCGCCGTATGCGTCGAGATAGATCGCCGCCGTGCTCCCTTCGTGTTTCCCGATCGCCTCGGTGAGGAGCGAGATGGCCGCGCGCGAGAGCGGCGCGTCGACGTAATCGGAGCGCGCGTCGAACGTCGTCCTGCCCGACGTGCACGAGGAGGCGTCGCGGCAGCCGGCCCAGTGGAGCATCGCCTCGAGATACGTGAGGGTCGTCGTCTTCACGATCGTCGGCGTCCCGGTCGACGCGAGTGGCGCGATGAGCTTCCTGAGCGCGCTCTTGGCGCCGACGTACTGGCCTGCCGCGACGACGTGCGGGCCGGTTGTGTCCGCGATGAGATCGAGCCCGGACGTGAGTGCGTCGGGTGCATGAGGTGCGAACTCCTGCCATGCCGCGACCGCTGAGACAGCCTGCTTCCACGGCCACTGGATCTCGTACGTCGACACCGTCGGAGCGGGGTGCGTGGCGAACGTGAACGACGTGGCGATGCCGAAGTTGCCGCCGCCTCCGCCGCGGCACGCCCAGAAGAGGTCGGGATGCGTCGAGGGGTCGCACGTGAGGAGGCTGCCGTCGGCGGTGACGATGCGCATGCTCTTGACGTTGTCCGCCGTGAGCCCGTAGAGCCTGGACGCGTAGCCATAACCTCCGCCGAGGGCGAGTCCAGCGATCCCGACGGTAGGGCATGAGCCGCCCGGGATGGTGACGCCGTGGCTCGCGAGCTCGGCGTAGACGGCGATGAGCGTCGCGCCTGCGCCGACGGCGGCGTTTCCGGCCCCGACGGAGACGCCGTGCAAGAGCGACACGTCGGCGACGACGACGCCGTCGCCGCTCGAGTAACCGCCGTAGCTGTGACCCCCAGAGCGCGGGACGATCCGGACGCCGTTCGCGCGACCCCAGCGCACCGTCCGCTGCACGTCGGCGGCGTTCGCGCAATACGCGATCGCGCGCGGCCGCAGGTCGTCGAAGCGGGTGTCCCAGAGCCGGAGCGCAGCCGCGTAGCCCGAAGCTCCCTGTGCGACGACGTGGCCATCGAGCTCGTGCGCGAGCGCCTGGACGGGACCGTCGGCCGCGGGGCGCAGCGCCGAGGCGGCGGCGAGCCCGAGGAAGCCGCGGCGGTCCACAGGCTTACGCGACCGCTGCGCCAGCACTCGTGCGGCAGCGGCTGACGCGCTCGAGCCACATGGTCGCGCGCAGCGGCGTGAGAAGCTGCTCCGCCTCTTCCAGCAGCGGCTCCGCCTCCGCGTACTTCCCCGCCGACACGAGCCACTCGCCGTGCTCGACGAGGATCCGTGCCACGGAGAACGGGAACCCGAGCTTCCGCATGACCTCGGTCGCGTCGAAGAAGTCGGCCCCGGCATCCTCGCCGCGAACCACGGCGAGCCGCGCCCTGACCAGTGCGCCGATCCCGGTCATCTCCGGCGTCCGGTGTCCAGTCGGCAGCTCCTCGACGAGAGCGCGCGCCTCGAGCAGCTTTGCTTCGTTTCCGAGCTGCGCGGCAGCGTCTGCGACCGTGTCGATGACGCCGGAGAAATAATGGAGGCCCAGCGTCACGGCATCCACGAGCGATTCCTCTGCCCGCGCGAGCGCCTCCGCAGTCCTTCCCTCCGCGAGCAGGATCTCCGCGTCATATGCGGCTGCAAATGCTCGCGGCTGCGTTTGCTCCTCCCATCCTTCCGGGCGACCCGCAATCTCCTTCTCCAGTTCCTCGCGCGCGAGCGCGACCTCGCCGCGGGCGAGTCGCATCGGGGCGAGCGCGCTCGAGTGCGGGTCCGCCGAAACGTTCGCCTCGGCCTCTGCCCGGTCCCAGTCGCCGAGGTAGTAGCACCCCCAGGAGAGGCTGAGGCGTGCGCGCTGCTCGTTTTGCCGGTCGCCGACACGCGTCGCGAGCTCGAACATGCGCTCGGCGATTTCCTGCCCGCCGTGCACGTCACCACGGAGGGCATAGTCGATGATGTGGTTGTTGAACGCGCGCAGCGCGACGCTGTTCAGGTCGTTCGCGAGCGCGACCTCGAGCGCATGTCCTGTCAGCAGCCGCGACTCGCGCATGCGCCCTTGCCAGTTCAGGAAGATACCCCTGGTCAGGAGGCCGTTCGCGAACGTCTCGGTCAGATCGAGCGCCTCGGCGAGCTCGAGCGAACGCTCGATCAGCGGCCCTGCCTCGTCGTGGCGGCCGGCGAGCGTCAGGAAGCGGGAAAGCTCTGCGAGCGCGAACGCGAGATCCGCGTCCTGCTCGCTCGAGAGAACGTCGACCGCTCGGTGCAGCGCGTCGAATGCCTGCGGGGTCATGTCCTCGAGCCAGAGGACGGCGCCGAGGCGTGATCGCAGCCGAGCGGCGGCGCGCGCGTCGTCGTCGCTCTCGGCGAGGGCGATGGCGCGCTCGTAGTGCTCGCGGGCGGTAGGTAACCGGGCCGCAAGATGCGCGGCGCGTCCCGCTCGCTCGTGCAGCTCGGCGTCCTCCCCGAGCGCGAGCGCCTGCTCGTAGTAGCGCAGCGCATCGGCCGAGGCGGCGAGCGCGCCCGCGCGCTGTCCGGCGTGCACGAGCGCGATCCGTGCGTTGGAGCGGATTTCCGTCGCATCGGCCGCGTCGGGGTCAGTGTCGTACGCCGCGAGAAGATGCGACGCGACCACCTCGACCGTCTCGTCGCCGCTCCGCGTGAGGTAGTCGGCGGCAGCGAGATGCCGGGCCTTCCGCTCCGGGCGTGCGAGCGTCTCGTACGCGACCTGTCGCAGGAGGTCCTGGAGGAAGCCGTATTGGCCGAGCTCCGGCGATCGCGGATCGTTCTGCACGCCGAGGATCTCGCGCTTCACGAGGAGCGCGAGCAGTGGATCGAGGTCCGGCTCACTGCGCCCGCTGACCTCGGCGAGTCCCGCCTTCGTGAACGTCTTTCCGAGGACCGCGGCGTCCTGCAGCGCGCGGCGTTCGTCCGCACCGAGCCCGTCGAGGCGCGCGGCGGCGAGCGCATGCAGCGTCTCCGGCACGGCGAGCTCGCCGAGCTCGCCGGCGGGAACGTAGACGTCGCCCTCGCGGCGCAGGAGTCCCTTGTCGAGCAGCATGCGCACGATCTCGACCGCGTACAGGGGCACGCCTTCGGCGCGCGCAAGGATGCGGTCGCGCGCGTCGTCCGGCAATCCCGGCACGAGCCCTTCGAGCAGCTGCGCGATCGCCTCGTCGCTCAGCGGCTCGAGCGCGAGCGTCGTCGTGTTGCGCGATGACGGCCAATCCGGATGGCGGTCGTGGACGTCGGGGCGCGCGAGCGCGACGACGAAGATCTTGTGGTTGCGCGACCACTCGAGCAGGTACTCGACGAACTCGAGCAACGCCGCGTCCGCCCATTGCACGTCCTCGAACACGAGCACGACCGGCGCGCGCTCCGATAACCGTTCGAAGAAGAGGCGCCATGCGCCGAAGAGGTCCTCCTTCTCCCGTGTCTGGCGCTCGTCCTCGAGGCCGAGCAAGTGCGCGAGCCGGGGCTCGATCCACTGCCGCTCCTCGTCGTCGAGCACGAACTCCGTGAGCGCGGCAGCGAGCTTCTCGCGCGCGGAGTCTGCATCCTCGCCTTCGGCGATGTGGAACCGCTCGCGCGCCATCTCCGCGAGCGCCCAGTAGGTCACGCCCTCGCCGTAGGAGAGGCAGCGGCCGCGGTGCCAGTGCGTCAGCTCGGTGAGGCCGTCGAGGTACTTGTAGAGCTCCCACGCGAGGCGCGACTTGCCGATGCCGGCGATGCCGAGGGCGGAGACGAGATGTGAGCGGCCCTGCTCCGCGGAGGAGTGATAGAGCTCCTTGACGAGCCGGAGCTCGCGGTCGCGGCCGACGAACGGTGGCTCGAGCCCTTCCGAGCGACGGCGGCCGCCGACGCCGGCGGCGACGCGCAATGCACGCCACAGCGGCACTTGCTCCGACTTGCCCTTCAGCTCGAACGCGCCCGCGTCCTCGTACACGACGGCGGCTTCGCTCGCGCGTCGCGTCGACTCCCCGACGAGGATCGTTCCCGGCTCTGCCGCCGACTGGACGCGTGCAGCAGTGTTGACGAGGTCGCCGGCGACGAGCCCTTGGCCGGAGGCGCCAAGCGTGACAGCGGCCTCGCCGGTGAGCACGCCCGCGCGTGCCTGCAGCCCGGCGTCGAGCGCCGCGACCGCCTCGACGAGATCGAGCGCTGCGCGGACTGCGCGCTCGGCGTCGTCCTCGCGCGCGGTCGGCGCGCCCCACACCGCCATCACCGCGTCCCCGATGAACTTCTCCACGGTGCCGCCGTAGCGGCCGATGACGAGGCGCGCGGTGTCGAAGTAGCGGGTGAGCAGGCTGCGGACGTCCTCCGCGTCGCGCGACTCGGAGAGCGGGGTGAAGCCGACGAGGTCGGCGAAGAGG
>DATCBD010000018.1:0-12761 GCA_036512155.1 Gaiellaceae bacterium
ACCGGGCGTGGCGCGGCACCTCGACGCACCGATGGTCGGCCGCACGCACGAGCGGCATGTCCTGGACGACGCCTTCGCCAATGCCGCCCGGAAGCGGGCGTGCGCGCTCTTCACGCTCCTCGGGGCAGCAGGCGTCGGCAAGTCTCGTCTCGCCCGCGAGTTCCTCAGCGGCGTGAATGCGCGCATCGTCCAGGGCCAGTGCCTCTCGTACGGCGAGGGCATCACGTACTGGCCGGTCGTCGAGGTGCTGAAGCAGCTCGGCGGCAGTGCCGGCCAACCGGCGCTCGAAGCATTGCTCGGTGAAGCCGAAACGCCGACGACGCCGGAGGAGATCGCGTGGGCTCTCCGCAAGGTGCTCGAGGCGAAGGCGCAGGAGAAGCCGCTCGTCGTCCTGTTCGACGACGTGCACTGGGGTGAGCCGACGTTCCTCGACCTCATCGAGCACATCGCCGACCTTTCTCGCGATGCGCCGATCCTTCTCCTGTGCCTCGCCCGGCCGGAGCTGCTCGACCTCCGGCCCGGTTGGGGCGGCGGGAAGCTGAACGCAACCACGATCCTGCTCGACCCGCTCGACGCCGGCGAGACGGACGAGCTCATCGAGCGACTGCTCGGCGGCGAGGAGCTCGACGCCGGACTCGTCTCGCGCATCCGCACCGCCGCCGACGGCAATCCGCTCTTCGTCGAGGAGATGCTCGCCATGGTGCGCGCGTCGGGCGAACGCGAGGTCGTCGTTCCGCCGACGATCAAGGCCCTTCTCGCGGCGCGGCTCGACCAGCTCGACCCGGTCGAACGCAACGTGCTCGAGCGCGGATCGGTCGAGGGCCAGCTCTTCCACAGTGCCGCCGTGGAGGCGATCGCGCGCGTGCCGGCCTCCGTCGAACGACAGCTCGTCGCGCTCGTGCGCAAGGAGCTCGTCCGTCCCGATCACGCGCAAATGCCGGTCGGTGACGCGTACCGCTTCCGGCACATCCTCATCCGCGACGCCGCGTACGACGCGCTTCCGAAGGCGGTACGCGCCGAGCTGCACGAGCGCTTCGCCGATTGGCTCGACGTGCGCGGGACCGACGTCGTCGAGCACGACGAGATCGTCGCGTACCACCTCGAACAGGCATATCGCTATCGCGCCGAGCTCGGGCCGGTCGACTCGAACGGCGAAGCGCTCGCGACGATGGCATCAAGCCTCCTCCACGCTGCGGCGCGCACCGCACGTCTCCGCGGAGACCTCCGCGCAGCCGCAGCGCTTCTCGCGCGTGCCGCGGATCTTGCCGGCGAAGGCAGGCTCGAGCTCCTCCCGGAGCTAGCCGACCTCCTCTTCGAGACCACCGAGCTCGCGCGCGCGGGCGAGATCCTCTCGGAGGCGATCGCGACGGCGACGACCCGCGGTAACGCCGGCGTGCTGGCAATGGCGTCGTTGCAGGCATCCGTCATCGCCGTCCACACCGAGGCGGGTGAATCGTTCGAGCGCACACTCGAGCTAGCCGACGATGCAGCGGCGATCTTCGAGCGCACAGGCGACGATCGCTCGCTCGCTGCAGTGCTCGTCATTGCTGGGCGCCACCGCTTCTATCTCGGTCGCGCCCGCGAAGCGGAGCCCGTGCTTCAGCGCGCATTCGAGTGCGCGATGCGCGCCGACGACATACCGCGGGCGCAGGAGAGCCTCGTCTTCCTCGCGATTGGAAAGGGCTGGGGACCGACGCCGTTCGGCGAGGCGCTGGCCTTTCTCGATCAGATTCCCCAGGAGCACCGCTCTGCGTCGCTCCAGGCATGGGTGCATCTCCTCCACGGCTGGTATGCCGGCTACCAGGGCCGGTTCGAGGAGGCGCGTCTCGACTTCGCGAAGGCGAAGGAGATGGTCGCCGAGATCGGTCTGATCGCACAGGTGGGTGCCCTCCCGATCGCCATCGGGATCATCGAGCTCGAAGGAGGTAGGCCCGACGTCGCCGAGGGGGAGCTGCGCGCCGCATATGGCCGCCTGGGCGAGCTCGGGGAGACCGGCTTCCGCTCGACGGTCGCGACCCTGCTCGCGCAGGCGCTCGTCGATCTCGACCGCGACCGAGAAGCGGACGGAATCCTCGACGCCGCGCTCGTGCTCGCCCAGGCGGACGACGTGGACCCACAGGTTCGCGCACGCACCGTGCGGGCGCAGCTGTTCCTCAGGCGTGGCGAGCTCGCAGAGGCCGAGCGGATCGCCCGCGAGGCACTGGCCATTGCTTCCAAGACGGATTATCTGCTCGCGCAGGCAGACGCCCTGTTCGCGATCGCGGGGGTGCAGATTGCGTCGGGCGATCCCGGCGCGGCAGCGACTGCGCTCACAGGAGCTCTCGAGCTGTACGAGCGCAAGGAAGCGTCGGCGCCCGCGGCGCGGGTCCGGGCGCTGCTCAGCGCCGGGGCTTCGAGCTCGTAGGCTCGTCCTCGGCGATCTCCGCGCGGATCTTCTCGAGCGAGCGGCGGATCAGCCGCGAAACGTGCATCTGTGAGATGCCGACCTGCTGCGCGATCTGCGACTGCGTGAGCCCGTCGAAGAAGCGGAGCTGGAGGATCATGCGCTCGCGCTCGTCCAGCGCGCGGAATCCCGGCGCGAGGACCGCGCGATCCTCGGAGACCTCGTACTGATGCTCGATCGTCCCGATCGACTCCAGCGGATCGAGATCGTCCTCGCCGTCGCCTCCGCCGGACGAGAGCGAGAGCGATGAGTACGCGCGGCCGGACTCGAGCGCCTCGAGCACTTCCTCTTCCTGTACACCGGCGGCGGTCGCCAGCTCGGGAATCGTCGGTGAGCGGCTGAGCTGAACGGTGAGCTGCTCCACGAGCCGCGACAGCTGCACGTTCAGCTCTTGCAGGCCACGCGGGACGCGGACCGCCCAGCCCTTATCGCGGAAGTGACGCTTGATCTCGCCGATGATGTTCGGCGTCGCGTACGTCGTCAATTCGACGCCGCGCTCGATATCAAATCGGTCGATCGCCTTGATCAATCCGATGGCGCCGATCTGCACGAGGTCCTCGAGCTGCTCGCCTCGATAGGAGTACCGGCGCGCGAGCGAGCGCACGAGCGACATGTACTGCTCGATGAGCTGCTCACGCGCTTGGAGATCTCCCTGCTCGTGATAGCGCCGGAGCAGGATCTTGTCGTCGATCCGCGGCACGTCTACCCCCCAGTAGCCGTCGGTGCGGCCGTTCGCTTCGTCAACTCGACCCATGCCTCGCCGTTGCGCTCCTCGACCTCGAACGTCTCGCACACGGTCTCGAGCACGCGCCGAAGGTCGAGCTCGTTGCCGTCACGTTCGACGTCTTCGAGGATCGCGGACGGAAGCGGTCCCACCGTGGCGCGCATTTCCTGGTCGTCGAAGGCCACCCGCACGATGACGTCTCCTTCGTCGTCGCGTCGCGCGAGCAGTGCGTCGAGCGCGACCTGCAGATCCTCGAGCGCGTCCATCGTCAGGTCGAGGCGCACCGCGAGCCCGCCGACGACGAGGTGCACGATCGGACGGAAGTCCTCCTGTGCAGGCACCACAAGCGTTATCTCATCGCTCACGACCCTGGCCCCCCCGCGTCGTGCAGCTCGTCGGTGAGCTCCTGCTCGCGACGGGCCGCGGCTTCCTTCCCCGACTGGACTGCATGCTTCCAGTCGCGCTTCGCCTTGAAGTCGGCGGCACCGTAGCTCACGCCCGCGGCGAAGCCTGAGACTTTCTGCACCGGCCGTGTCACGGCCGTGCTCACCGTCCGTACGGCGGTGTCGACGCTCTCGACCGCGTCAACCGCGCTGTCCGTCATCCGGTCGACCTTGTCGAGCTGGCTGTTGACCCGGTCAACGCTACCTCCGACCTTGTTGATGACGGGCAGGATCTCCTGCTCTGCTCCCGAGATGAAAGCAGAGAGGCGCCCGGCGGTTCCGCCCAGGCGGACGAGGAAATACGCCGACCCGATGCCGACGGCGAGGAGGAACACGGCGAGCGCGAGTCGCCAGAGGTCCCCCCACGTGAATGCGGCGACGAGCATTCCCGGGCGATCCTACCCTTAGAAGGCGCCCGTCACGGTCCCGCAGCCGATGACGACGTCGCCTGCATAGAGAACGGCCGCCTGGCCCCGAGCGACGCCGTAGGCGGGCTCGTCCAGCTCCAGCTCGAAGCCGTCCTCGGTGTCGGACACCCGCGCGGCGATGGCCGGGGAGCGGTAGCGGAGCTTCGCGTCGACGCGCTCAGCCGGGAGATAGAGCCGGCCTGACGCACGCACGCGGCTGCGGGCGAGCGCCTCGTGCGGGCCGACGACGACGGCGTTCGCGGCCGCGTCCGTGTCGAGCACGTACAGCGGGCGCTCGGCGACGACGCCGATGCCGCGGCGCTGGCCCGGGGTGAACTCCCAGGCGCCGCGATGGACGCCGAGGTCGTTGCCTTCGGCGTCGACGATCGGCCCCGGCCGCGCCGCGAGCCCGTGCCGCGAAAGGAACGCGCGGTAGTCGTCGCCAGCGAGGAAGCACGCCTCCTGGCTCTCCGCTCTGCGCGCGACGTCGAGGCCGGCGCGATCCGCCTCGTCGCGCGTCTGCTCCTTGCCCTGATCGCCGAGCGGGAACCAAATGCGGTCGAGAAGCACAGGATCGACCTGCGCCAACATGTACGACTGATCCTTGCGCGCGTCTGCGCCGCGCGCTAGAAGCAGGCGGCCTCTGTGCTCGACGACGCGGGCGTAATGACCTGTCGCAAGGCGATCGCAACCGGCTCGCTCGACGAAATCCAGAAGCTCATGGAAGCGGAACGCGCCGTTGCAGCGGATGCACGGGTTCGGCGTCTCGCCGCGCGCATAGCCGTCGAGGAACGGCGACACGATCGCGTTCCGGAACTCCTCGCGCAGGTCGAGCGTGACATGCGGGACTCCGAGCCGGTGACACGTCGCGCGCGCCGCGATGACCGCCTCCGGTGAGCAGCACGCGCGCTCGGCGCTCGGACCCGCGGGATCGAGCCAGAGGCGAAGCGTCACACCGACTGCGTCCGGCAGCGCGCGCAGCAGTGCGACGGCGCTGTCGACGCCGCCGCTCATCGCCACCGCGGTGCGTCCACGTGACGGCTCGGCGCGGAACACGGGACCGAGCGCGTTCGCGAGCGCGTCCACCGCGAGCGTCTCGCCGCCGACGGCCGCCGCTTCGAGCAGCGTCATCCCGACGATCGGACGATCGAGCCCGGGCGCGTCCGCCTCGACGATGTGCTCGCCGTCGACGCGGAGCCGAACCGCGGCCCACTCGCCGTCGCGGGTGGAGTCTCCGAAGCTCTCGGTCATAGGAAGAAAGTGGGCCCGGACCTAGGGAACCTGTCGAAACAGGTGGGTACCCTGCCGCCGCGAAGACGGACGCGGGTTCCCTTCATGGTGCTGTTGGTTCACCATTCGGCCCGGACCCAGTTCACACCCTAGCGCGTGAAGCGCCACTGGACGCTCTGCGTTCCCTGCACGCCGAGCAGGGCCGCCAGCGCGGGCGTGAGATTGAGCTCGCGACCGGAGGGCACGTCGCCCCGGTCGATCACGGTCGTCAGCACCGTGTGGTCGCCGAACCGGACGTAGATGCGAACGCCGCAGGGCAGCACGGGATGACCGACGCCGGCGGTGCGCGGCCCGACCTTCACGCCGCAGGCGGTCCGGCCGGTCGGCGCGTACGGCGCAGCGAGAGCCGTCGTCCACGGTCCGGCGCCGGCCGGCAGCGTTTGGTGGTGACGGTGTCGATGGTCGACGTAGATCGCGGCCGAGACGGCGAGCACGGCGATCGCGGCGAGTGACGCGACGCGCCGGCCTGCGACGGCCGTCACAGGTTGGCGACGAGCCCGCCGAAGCTTTGCCGGACGAGGTCGTCGAAGTCGACGGGCAGCAGCCCGTCGGGCCCGGCGAAGTCACGCAGGTACATGAGCAGGAACGTCCGCTCCTCGTCGGCGATCGGATCGCCGCCGGAGCTCTCGCGGGCGACGCGTTCGAGATCCCAGACGTTCCACTGGCGCGGGCCGCCGATGCGGATGACCGCGGCCGCCGGCGGCAGCTCCGGCTCGGGCTCAGGCGCGGGCTCGGGCGCGGAAAGCGGCGGGGGCGCAGGCGCAAGGCGCGGCGGCTCCCGGACGGGCACGGGCTCCGGCTCGGGCTCGGGCGCAGCGACGACGGCGACCGGTACCGGCGGCGGCTCAGGCTGCGGCTCGGGCTCGGGCTCAGGCTCTGCGCGGTTGACGCGCACCTGTGGCTCGGCCTCCGGCACAGCCGGTGCGGGCGCTTGCGCCGCAACAGGCAACGGCTTCCGTTTCCCCTCGTACCAGTACCCGAGCTCAACCAGGACCACGAGGAGATACGCGATCGTGCCCGCGATGACGATGCCCCAGATTTTGAAACCGATCTCGAGGGCGATCACCGGAACGGCGACGATGAATGCCGCCTCGACGACGGTGCGCGGCCCGAAGAGTGGCCTCATGTGCAGAAGGTTACGGTTGCGGCTCGGACGGCTCCGAGCCCTCGGGCTCGGGCGGCGCCGCGACGCTCGTTGGCGGGCCGGCGAGCGCGGCCGTCGGCGGAAGCGGGCGGTCCTCGTTCGACTGCTCCGCGGAGTGCATGATCGCGGCCGCCACCTTGGCGATCGCGTCCGGTCCGAGCCCGGCCGCGCCGAGAAGCTGCTCGGCGCCCTCCTGCGCACGGCCGATGACGACCCGCGCCTGGTTGCGCGCCCACTCGAGGGTCTGCTCGACCTCAGCGCGGGCGGCGTTCGTGAGGTCGGTGGCCTGGTGGCGGGACTGCTCGAGGAGCCGCGCGCCGCGCGCCTCCGCTTCCTGCAGCTCGCGCGCCGCATCGGCCTGCGCCTTCGAGAGCAGCTCGCGCGCCTCGTTGCGGGCCGCGTTGAGCGTCTCGGCACGCTGCCTTTCGATCTCCTGCGCCTGCCGTTCGACCGCGGCCTCGCGGTCGCCGATGTGGCTCTGCCGCCGGACGAGCTCCTGCTCCGTCCGCGAGAGCTGCGCGGCGGACGCGGTCTGCGCGTCGCGCTCAATCGTGTCCGCGAACTCGGCGGCAGCGCGGATGAGATGCAGCGCATCCATGCGCACCGCATGCCCGCCCGGCTCGCCGGCTCCGGCGCGATTGCCGGCCGCCTGCAGCACGCGGAGCTGCGCCTGGAGCTGCGCCACGTGACGGCGGAACGCATCGAAGGCCTCGCGGACCTGGTCCGCGTCGAGCCCGTCCCCGGCGCGGGGAATGTCCTCGATCTTCGGAAGCGCGGTCAGCTGGGCTGCGCGATCCTGGCCTTCGGTTGCCATGTGCGACAAGTATGACCTCTTCGTCGGCGGGTGGGGACCTAGTTTTCGGCCGTTTCGACCGTCGACTTGATTCCGAGCTCACGAAGCACGGTGTCCGGCATCGGCGTCGGGCCGCCGGTCAGCGGGTCGGCCCCGCTTGCCACCTTCGGAAAGGCGATCACCTGACGAAGGTCGGGCTCGCCCGCCATGCGGGCGACGAAACGGTCGATTCCCATCGCGAAGCCGCCGTGCGGTGGCGCGCCGAGCTTCAACGCTTCGAGCAGGAAGCCGAACTTCGCCTGCTGTTCGTCCTCGCCCATGCCCATCACGCGGAAGACGGCCTGCTGCACCGCGGCGTCGTGGATCCGGATCGAGCCGGAGCCGAGCTCCCACCCGTTCCAAATGAGGTCGTAGTGCTGACTGAGCGCGGAGCCCGGGTCACCCTCGAATGCCTCGGCGCCCGGCATCGGCGCCGTGAACGGATGGTGGAGGAACGTCCACTGGCCGGTGTCCTCGTCGCGCTCGAACATCGGGAAGTCGACCACCCAGTGGAAGACCTCCTCCCCGGTCTCCGCGAGCTCGAGCTCGCGGCCGAGATGCGTCCGCAGCCCGCCGAGGACGCGCGAGACCGTCGCCTCGTCGCCGGCGGCGAACAACGTCGTCGAGCCGGGCGGCCCGGTGAACGCTGCGAGCTCGTCCTCGGACAGAAACTTCGCGATCGGCGAGCGGATCTCGCCGTCGTCGTTGACGAGGTACGCGAGGCCCTTCGCGCCCCACTCCTTCGCAATCTCCTCGAGCCTCGACAGGTCGGCGCGCGAGAACGCGCGCGGCGCGACGATGTAGCGGACGACGGGCGCGCTCGCGAACACACCGAACTGCGAGCCGCGCGTCGCCTCGGTCGCGTCCTCGATCGCGAGACCGAAGCGAAGGTCGGGCTTGTCGGTGCCGTACCGCGCGATCGCCTCCGCGTACCCCATGCGCGGGAACGGCCGTGCCGGCGCCTCTCGGCCCACCGCCTCGAAGCTCGCGACGACGCAGCGCTCGAGCACGTCGAGCACGTCCTCGCGCTCGACGAACGACATCTCGAGGTCGAGCTGGCGGAACTCGAACTGCCGGTCCGCGCGCAGATCCTCGTCGCGCCAGCATGTTGCGATCTGGTAGTAGCGGTCGAGCCCGCCGACCATGCACAGCTGCTTGAAGAGCTGCGGCGACTGCGCCAGTGCGTAGAACTTGCCGGGCTGGAGCCGGACCGGCACGAGGAAGTCACGCGCACCCTCGGGGGTTCCCTTCGTCATGCTCGGCGTCCAGACGTCGACGAAGGCGAGGTCGTCCATCGTCCGCCGGATCGCATTGATGATGACGTGGTTGAGGCGCAGGTTGCGCTGCATGCGGTCGCCGCGCATGTCGAGGTAGCGGTAACGAAGGCGGAGCACTTCGTCCACGCTCTCGTCGCCGATCTGGAAGGGCAGCGGCTCCGACGTCGAGATGATGCGCAGCGTGTCGACCTGGATCTCGACCTCGCCCGTCGGGATGTTCGGGTTGACCGCGTCCGGCGCGCGTGCGACGACTTCGCCCTCGGCCTGGAGGACGAACTCGTTGCGCACGTCGTGCGCGAGCGGATCGTTCTCAGGCCGCACCACCAGCTGGACGAGACCGGTGTGGTCGCGCAGGTCGATGAACACGAGACCGCCATGATCGCGCCGGGCGTCGACCCAGCCGGCGAGCGTCACCCGACGGCCTGCGTCACCCGCGCGGAGCACGCCGCACATCGTGTCGCGCCAGCTCACGCGAGCAGCTCCTTCAGCTCGCCGACGCCGTCGACGGCGACGTCCAGCTCTCCCTGACGCCGCAGCATCCAGCCGTCAGCGCCGACAATGACCGTCGCGCGCGCGTGCTTCTGCCCGTACGTCACCTGGCCCTTGAGCGAGCGGCCGGCGTGGTCGGAGTCGGCGGCGATCCCGGCGGCGCGGAGCTCGTAGACGGCGGCGAGCGCGGACTGCCCCGGCTCGACGACGAAGAACACGTCGAGCAGTGGCTCGTCGGCCGTGATCCCCTCCAGCTCGAGCGACAGCACGAGCCGCTCGATGCCGGCGCCGAAGCCGATCCCGGGCGTCGGCGGGCCGCCGATCTCCTCGACGAGATAGTCGTAGCGCCCGCCGCCGCAGATCGTGGAGGCCTGCGCGCTCTCGTCCGGGCCGAAAAACTCGAACGTCGTGCGCGTGTAGTAGTCAATGCCGCGCACGAGCGTCGGCACGATCGTGTACGGCACGCCATATTCGTCCAGGTACGAGCACACGCGCGCGAAGTGCTGGGCACACTCGTCGCAGAGCGAGTCGCCGATCTTCGGCGCGTCCTCGAGCGCGGCCCGCACCTTCGGATTCTTGACGTCGAAAACGCGCAGCGGACTCGTCGCGCGCTTCTGCTTCGCGTCGTCGTCGAGGACGTCGGAGTGCGCGTCGAGCCATTCGTTCAACCGCTCGATGTACGCCGGTCGGCACGTTCGGTCGCCGATCGAGTTCAGCTGGAGCTCGAACTTCCGAATGCCGAGGTTGCGCAACAGCGCGTCGTAGTACTGGATCACCTCGGCATCGACGGACGGCTCCGCGGAGCCGATGCACTCGAGCGAGAGCTGTGTGTGCTCGCGGAAGCGGCCGCGCTGCGGCGCCGCGTACCTGTACATGGTCGCGATCGTGTAGAGCTTCACCGGCTGGGGCTCGCGATGCATGCCGTGCTCGATGTACGCGCGACAGATCGGCGCCGTGCCCTCCGGACGCAGCGTCAGCGAGCGTTCGCCGCGGTCCTCGAACGTATACATCTCCTTCTGGACGATGTCGGAGCCCGCGCCCGACGTGCGCTGGAAGAGCTCCGTGTCCTCGAAGGCCGGCGTCTGGATGCGCCGGTAGCCGTAGAGCGCGCACATGCGCTCCATTTCCCCCGTCACCTTCTGCCAGAGAGGCTGGTCGGACGGGAGGATGTCGTGCGTTCCCTTCGGCGCCTCGATGCGCGTCACGCGCGCAGCTCCGCGAGGAACGGATTGCGCGCGAGCTCGGCGCCGAGCGTCGTCCGCGGCCCGTGGCCGGGGTACACGATCGTGTCCTCGGGGAACCGCTCGGTGAGCGTGCGCACCGACGCGAGCAGCGTGTCCCAGTCGGCTCCAGGGAGGTCGACGCGACCGACCGACCCGGCGAAGAGCAGGTCGCCGCTGAAGAGACAGCCGTCGGCATAGAAGGCGACGTGCGCCGAGGAGTGGCCGGGGATCGCGACGCACTCGAACGTGATGGCGGCGAGCTCGAGCGTCTCGCCGCCGTGGAGCGGATGGTCGACCGGATATGCGCGTCCGGGCGCGCCGGCCGGCGCGAACTCCGGGAAGCGCTCCAGCCGGTCGCGCTCGCCCTCGGGCATGTACACCGGAGCGCCGGTTCCCTCGGCGAGATCGGCGACCCCGCCCACGTGGTCGAAGTGCCCGTGCGTGATCAGGATGGCCGCGCAGGACGCGCCCATTCCGGCCAGCTCGAGGCGCAGCTGCGCGGCGTCGCCGCCGGGATCGACGACGACGGCCTCCGCCGCGCCCCGCTCCGCGCGCACGACGTAACAGTTCGTCTGGAGCGGTCCAAGCCCGTATGTATCCACCACAAGCGGCATCGAGCGAGTGTAACGAGGCACGTCTTCGGGCACGCTCGCCCTATGCGGCACTGGAACCTGCACGAGATCCCGGCGCCGGACGGCTCACGCTCGCCGACCGTGCTCCACTCGCGCGACGGCGAGGGACGCGTCGTGTTCATCGCCCTGACGCCCGGGCAGGAGCTCGGGGAGCACCAGGTGAAGGAGGCCGCCCTCATCCTCGTCGTCGACGGCGAAGCGAAGGTGGGTGCCGGCGACGAGTCGGTGGAGGCGCACGCGGGCGACCTCTTCCGGTTCGATCCCGACGAGCGGCGCTCGGTGACGAGCGTCGGCGGCGCGCGCCTTCTGCTCGTGCTGTCCCCGTGGCCGGGGGTCGACCACTACCGCGGCGACCGCGGCGAGGCCGGCGTCAGCGCTTCGTAGAGGCCTGGTCGCGCGCCTGCCAGCGACGATAGGCGAACCGGTCGAGCATGTACGTGAAGGGGATGAAGAGCGCGGTGTAGAGCACTGCGGCCACCGCCGCGCCCGTGTAGTTGTGCGTCTTGTTCAGCATCCCGAAGAGGACGAAGACGACCGCGCCGAGGATGAGCGCGCGCCGGCCCGCCCGCCCCCACGACGGCGGCTGCGGCGTTCGGCGTCCCCGCACCGGAGGCGCACCCTTCTTCACCGCGGGCTTCGCGCCGTTGCGACGGGTCTCGGCCGGAGTGTCCTCCGGCGCCTCGACTTCGTTCCCGTCGTCATCGAGGTAGACGAACTCGTAGTCGTGCCGCTTGGCCTTCGCCTCGCGGCGCTTCTGTTTCCTCGTCGGCATGGAGAACCTAGGGTAGCTCGCTGCCGAGCACGACCCTCGCGACGACCTCGCCGCCGAGGTGGTAGGCGAGGTAGCGCCAGTCCGGCGCGTCAAGGAGGACGAGGTCGGCGCGAAAGCCGGGCGCGATCCGGCCGATCCGGTCCGCGCGCCCGAGCACGTGCGCCGCGTTCACCGTGCACGCGGACAACGCTTCCGCCGGCGAGAGCTTCAGCTGCGTGGCGGCGAGCGAGCAGCAGAGCGGCAGGCTCTCGCAGAACGCGCTGCCCGGGTTGAAGTCGGTCGCGAGCGCGACCGCAGCGCCCGCATCGACGAGCGCGCGCGCCGGGGGCATCGGCCGCCCGAGGAAGAGCGCGCTCGCCGGAAGGGCGACCGCGGTCACGTCGCTCCCGGCGAGTGCGCGAATGCCCTCGTCGCCGGTCGCCTCGAGGTGGTCGACCGAACGCGCGCCCAGCTCGATCGCGAGCGGGATCGCTCCCTGCTCGGTGAACTGGTCGCCGTGCAGCCGGAGCGCGAGACCGGCGTCGCGGCACGCCTCGAGATAGCGCCGCGCCTGGGCCGCGTCGAACGCGCCGCGCTCGAGAAAGACGTCAGCCGCCTCGGCGATCTCCGCTGCCTCGGGAAGCACCTCCGCCAATGCGAAGTCGAGATACGCGTCCGCGTCGTCGAACTCCGGCGGCACCGCGTGCGCACCAAGCCACGTGGGGACTCCACCCGCGGACCGGATCGCGCGCAGCGACGCGAGTTCGGTATCGCGGTCGAGGCCGTAGCCGGACTTCGCCTCGAACGTCGTCGTGCCGTGACGCCGCATCCATTCCCGGTGAAGCATGACTGCGCCGCGCAGACCGTCCTCCCCCGCCTCGCGCGTGGCGCGAACGGTGGAGAGGATGCCGCCGCCGCGCGCGTGCAGCTCCTCGTATGTCGCCCCGGCCGCGCGGAGCGAGAACTCCTCCACCCGGTCGCCGCCGAACGCCGCGTGCGTGTGGCAGTCGACAAGGCCCGGGATCGCGCAGCACCCGTCGCCGTAGACCTCGTCGACGTCGCCGTCGAGCAACGGGAGGTCGCGCATCCGGCCGACCGCTTCGATC
>DATCBD010000019.1:0-2746 GCA_036512155.1 Gaiellaceae bacterium
GTCCATCTCCACCAGCAGCTGGTTCAGCGTTTGTTCGCGCTCGTCGTTGCCGCCGCCGATGCCGGCGCCGCGATGACGACCGACCGCGTCGAGCTCGTCGACGAAGACGATGCACGGCGCGGACTCTTTGGCCTCCTTGAACAGGTCGCGCACACGGCTGGCGCCGACACCGACGAACATCTCGACGAAGTCCGAACCGGAGATCGAGAAGAAGGGAACCCCGGCCTCGCCGGCGACGGCGCGGGCCAGCAGCGTCTTGCCGGTGCCGGGCGGCCCGTAGAGCAGCACACCCTTGGGGATGCGGGCGCCGAGCGCCTGGAAGCGCCGCGGGTCGGCAAGGAACTCCTTGATCTCCTGCAGCTCCTCGACCGCCTCATCGACGCCGGCGACATCCTTGAAGCCGATCTTCGGCAGGTCCGGCGCGAGCCGGGTCGCCTTGTGCTTG
The DNA here is from genome assembly GCA_036512155.1 of Gaiellaceae bacterium. Classification (GTDB taxonomy): domain Bacteria; phylum Actinomycetota; class Thermoleophilia; order Gaiellales; family Gaiellaceae; genus Palsa-739. The sequence continues at coordinate 446 of DATCBD010000019.1, forward strand.
CCGAAGCTCATGATCTGTCCGAGGCCGCCGGCGCCGCCGCGCATCTTCCGCATGACGAGGATCCAGATCGCCGCGATCAGGAGGATCGGGAGCAGCGATACGAGGATCGCGGTGATCGCCGAGCCGTGGCTGGGCGCCTTGGCGGCGAAGTCGACCTTCTGGCGCTCGAGCAGCGTCTGCAGGGCGAGCGCCGACTGGTCGCTCGGATAGTTCGCCTGCAGCACGTTGCCGCCGGCGAGCGTCGCCGACACCTGCAGAGAGCCGGGGTCGAAGACGACCCGGCTGACGGAGCGGGGCCTCGTCTGCACGCGCGCGATCAGCTGTGAGAGATCGGCGCTCTTCGTCGTATGCGTAGGGGAATGCTTGTGCAGTCCGAGGAAGTTGAAGCCGAACCAACCGACGGCGAGCACGAGGAACGCTGCGCGCAGGATGTGCGGGGAAGGTCGACGCATCTACGCGGCCGCGGTCCTCTCGATCACGCCGGAGAGGAGTGCGGCGAGCGCGACCGGGTCGAATGGTTTCGTGACGAAGCCTGCGATACCGAGCGCGTAGGCGCGCATCCGCTCGGCGGCTCCAGTCTCCCCGCTCAGGAAGACGACGGGCACGGCACGCGTCGCCTCGTCACGACGGAGCGCCTCGGCGAGGGCGAACCCGTCGAGCCCCGGCATCCGCAGATCGGACAGGATTAGGTCGGGCGGGTGCCGCGTCGCCTGCTCGAGGCCCTGCAGGCCGTCTGCGGCCTCTGTGACCTCGAACGCTGCCGCCCGTAGGTTGAGCGAGCAGATCAGCCGGATCGATGCGTCGTCATCGACGAGCAGCACGCGGCGACGACGGAGATACCGCTCGACCTCGCTGTGCTCCAACCCGGAGCGGCCGGCGGTCGTACTGATCGTGGCCAACTTCTCTCCTCCTCAGCGCGAAGCTCCTCGCCGGCCACGACGTCCGGGTCGACGACTGCCCCGACCTGCTCTGCTGAGGGTGGGCCTTTCGCGGGGCCGAGTCTTGTGGCACCCGCCGCAACGACGCCGATCAGTAAGGCCTCGTAGACGCAAGTGTAGCGCGCCCGGCGTGATGCACCGTCATACGGTACAATTGACGCTCGCGGGTCGTAACGAGTGGTCCGCATGGAATGTCCACCGGCCGAAGAAACCAGCCGGCGACGTCCGCCCTCAGCAGAGCAGGTCGGAGCAGTTCTCGATCGGTCGCAACCACCCGGCCGCGACCGAAGCTCAGCTGAAGGAGATCCTCTTGAACTCGACCGGACGCGTCCGCAGCTCGATCGGCAGCGCGGGTACCGCCATGCTCTTCGCGGTCACGGGAGCGGTGCTGCTCGGGGCGGCGGTGCTTGTCGCGTTCCTTCTCCGTCCGCCGCTGCTTGGCTGGGTTGGTTTCGCCATCGTTTGCGCGATTGTCATCGGGCTGGCGACGTTTGCTGCGGTCGCTCTTCCGCGCCTGCGGGTCAACCCGCAACAGCCGGCCGCGGCGTCCGATGCGGACGCGCGGCTGCTTGTCGTCGCCGACGAGCACTGCGGCTCACCGGGGCTCTGGCAGTCGGTCGAGTCGCGCCTCGCCGGCGCAGTCGCGGTTCACCTGGTTGTACCCGTGCGCGTTTCCCATCTGCACTACTTGACCAATGACGAGGCGAGCGAATCCCGCGACGCCGAAGACCGCGTCGACCTCGCCGTCGGGCTTCTCCGCCAGCATGGCGTCTCGGTCACCGGAGGAATCGGCAGCGACGACCCGCTGGAATCGATGACCGACGCGCTCGGCTCGTTCCCCGCAACCCGCGTGCTCTTGGCGACCTCGACCGGTCAGGACTCGTACTGGCTGGAGCAGGATCTGCTCGCAAAGGCTCAGGCGCTCACGACGCTCGAGGTCAGCCACGTCGTCGTTCCCCCGACGACAGCACCCTCTGAACCCAGCCGACTCGCGACAGGCGACTCCCGCCAGCGCGATCAGGGCTGATCCAAGGAGAGGTAATGGTCACCCACCGGAACATCGCCGAATGGCGCGGCAAGGATCTCGTCGAGCGCGACGGATGCAAGATCGGAAAGCTGGAAGACGTCTACGTCGACGTCGAGAGCGACGACCCGACGACCGAGAGCGGACGGAGGCTCGCCCGGCGATGATGCGACGCCCGACGACGCTGCAGACAAACGGGACGCAGCCGGCGGAAACGGAGTACCTGCGCCGCGCTCGTCTGAGCGTCTGGGAATACGAGGGTGGCGGCCTTGGCCCTCCGCGTCCGCCGCCCTATCGGCGCGCCGAGGTCGTCTTCGATGGCGTGACGATCCTCACCGC
>DATCBD010000020.1:0-4489 GCA_036512155.1 Gaiellaceae bacterium
GAGTTGTGGATCTGGATCGGTGACGATGCCGCCGGCCACCGAATCTGGGCCGCGGCGATCGCACCGGCGATCATGCTCCCGATCGGAGTGCGCCGTCTGTACCCGGCGTTCGTCGGGGCAGGGGTGCCGGTGCTCGAGGCGATCAGCCACACCTATTGGAACCCGCAGTTCGTCGGGTATGTCGTCGCATACATCTGTGCGTTGTACGCGCTCGCGGTCTGGACGTCCCTACGCCGGTTCGCGATCGGCGTCACCGTCATCGTGTTCGTCGATCTCGGGCTCAATGCGGGCTCGGTGGCAAGCCTCCGTGGGACCACTCCTTTCGTCGTGGTCACGGTTGTGGCGATGCTGTTCGTGCGCCGTGTTGTCGGCGACCGCGAACGTCGTCTCCGGTTCGCCGAGCGAGAGCGCGACCTCGCAGCGCGTGAGGCGGTCGTCGCCGAGCGGACGCGGATCGCGCGCGAGATGCACGACGTGATCGCCCACCACGTTTCGATGATCGTCGTCCAAGCCGGGGCGGAGCGGAGCGTGCTCGACGAAGGGGCTTCCGATCCGTCCAGAACTCGCGAGGTGCTCGCGACGGTCGAGCAGAGCGGTCGTAGCGCCTTGGTCGAGATGCGACGGCTTCTTGGAATGCTCCGTCAGGCAGAGAAGGAGCCGTTGACACCTCAGCCGGGGCTCGATGACGTGCCGGCACTTGTCGAGCAGCTGCGAGAGGCCGGGCTGTCGGTCGAGCTGCACATTGAGGGCGAACGATGCGAGCTTCCCGATGGCGTCGACCTTTCCGGGTATCGGATCGTGCAGGAGGCGCTCACGAACGCGCTCAAGCATGCTGAGGGTGCCCATGCCAAGGTGGGCGTGCGGTACGGAGTCGATTCGATCGAGCTCGAGATCGCCGATGACGGAGTCGGCGACGAGTCGGACGCGCCCGCAGGTGGGCACGGACTCGTGGGTATGCGGGAGCGCGTGGCGCTCTACGGCGGACGCTTCTCCGCGAGCCGCGTCCCCGGCGGCGGCTTCGTTGTGAAAGCGGCGCTCCCGGTCAGATGATCTCCGTCCTCATCGCCGACGACCAGGAGCTCGTTCGCGTCGGGCTGCGCAAGATCCTCGAAACTGCGGCCGACGTCACCGTGACGGGCGAGGCGGCCGATGGCGAAGCAGCGGTCACGCTTGCTGCACACCTACGCCCCGATGTCGTGCTGATGGACATCCGGATGCCTGCACTCGACGGGCTCGAGGCGACGCGACGGATCGTCCGAACACAGCCGAATGCGCGCGTCTTGATCATCACCACGTTTGGGCTCGACAACTACGTGTACGACGCGCTCCACGCCGGCGCGAGCGGCTTCATGCTCAAGGACGCCCCGCCCGAGGAGATCAAGGCGGCAGTCCGCATCGTCGCGAGCGGCGAGGCGCTACTCGCTCCTGCCGTTACGCGAGCCGTCATCGAGGAGTTCGTCCGCCGACCCGCGGAGAAAGAGCCGCCTGCATCACCCGCGCTCGACGAGCTCACGCCGCGCGAGCGCGAAGTGCTCGAGCTGCTCGGACGCGGGCTTTCAAACAGCGAGATCTGCGAGCGGCTCGTCATCAGCGAACCGACGACGAAGACCCACGTTACGCGGATCTTCCAGAAGCTGAACCTCCGCGACCGGGCTCAAGCCGTCATCTATGTCTACGAGCACGGCATCGTCACGCCCGGCGCCTCACCCGGCATAGGAGGCTGACGGCGTTCGCCGGGGGACATTCCCGAACACTGGCGCAGCCAAGTCCTCTCTGTCATGTCGAGGTGCGAGGGCTGGTCCGGGCTGTTTGACACGGAAAGGAGCCGCGACGCGTTCTCGCGCAACGTCTGTCTGTGAGGGGCGTTGGCCGGTTGGAATAGGGCGCTGGACGGTGGCAGGCGAAATCGGTTGACTTGCAGCATGGGCCGCCTGCCGTCGGGCACTGTGACGTTTCTTTTCACCGATATTGAGGGTTCTACGGAGCTGTTGCATGAGCTTGGCCCCGAGGCGTATTCGGAGGCGCTTGCTGTGCATCGTCGAGCGCTGCGTGAGGCGTTTGCATCTTGCGGCGGTGTCGAGGTCGATACACAGGGCGACGCGTTTTTTGTCGCTTTCCCGACCGCGCCGGGCGCACTCGCGGCTGCCGTTGGGGCTCAGACAACGTTGGCTGTGGGGCCGATCAGGGTGCGAATGGGTTTGCACACGGGGACGCCGTACCTGACCGAGGAGGGTTACGTCGGTGTCGATGTTCACCGGGCAGCGCGGATCGCAGCCATCGCGCACGGCAGCCAGGTGCTCGTCTCCGCCTCCACGGCTGCGCTACTCGACGGGGAAGGGCTGCGCGACCTCGGCGAGCACCGATTGAAGGACCTGTCCGTGCCGGAGCGGATCTACCAGCTTGGCGACCGCGAGTTCCCGCAGCTGCGGAGCCTCTATCGGACTAATCTGCCAATCGCGGCGACGTCGTTCCTCGGCCGCGAACGGGAGCTTTCAGAGGTGCTCGCGCTTTTGTCGCAGCCCACCGTTCGTCTGCTGACATTGACCGGGCCAGGTGGGACGGGCAAGACGAGGCTCGGTCTGCAAGCAGCCGCAGAGACGGCTGACCGGTTCCCGGACGGAGTGTTTTGGGTCCCGCTCGCGCCACTGCGCGACACCGAGCTCGTGTTGGAGACGGCTGCGCAGGCGCTGGGTGCCAGACACGGCCTCGCCGAACACGTGGCGGACAAGTCACTGCTCATGCTGTTCGACAACTTCGAGCACGTCGTCGAGGCTGCCGCCTCACTTCCCGAGCTGCTCGCCGCGTGTCCCAAACTTCACATTCTGGTTACCAGCCGCGAACTGCTACGCGTCCCGGGCGAGCACGCATACCCGGTGCCGCCACTCCAGCCGCAAGACGGAACGGACCTTTTCCTCGCGCAGGCGCGCGCCGTCATACCGGACTTCGTCTCGACCAACGCGGTGCCTGAGCTCTGCGCTCGCCTGGACAACCTACCGCTCGCGCTCGAGCTAGCGGCGGCGCGCGTCCGCGTCCTCTCCCCCGAGCAGCTGCTTGAGCGCCTCTCAGGCCGGCTCGACCTGCTCAAAGCAGGCCGCGGCGCCGACCCACGCCAGCAGACGCTGCGCGCGACAATCGAATGGAGCCACGAGCTCCTCGACCGCGACGAGCAACGACTGTTTGCCCAACTCGCCGTCTTCCGCGGAGGCTGCACACTCGTAACCGCCGAAGCAGTATGCGACGCCGACCTCGACACGCTCCAATCGCTCGTGGACAAGAGCCTAATCCGCGTCCGCGAGGGCGACCGCTTCTGGATGCTCGAGACAATCCGCGAGTACGCAGCCGAGAGACTGGAGGAAACCAATGAGGCGGCGGCGCTCCGCCGGCGTCACGCCGAGCATTTCGCAGCCCTTGCCGAGGCTGCGGAGCGGGGCCTCGCCGGCGAGCTCCAGGTCGACCTGCTTGAGCAACTCGAGCGGGAACACGCGAACCTCCAGGCGGCCCTCGAGCACGGGCTGGACGCCGCTCCCGCGCTCGCGCTCCGAATCGCCGCCGCGCTATACCCCTTCTGGTCGACGCGTGGATACCTCGGCGAAGGTCGCCGGTGGCTCGACCGAGTGTTGGCGCAAAGGGAGGAAGACGGCCCTGCTCGCGCGCGGTGCCTGTTCGGAGCCGCACTGCTCGCGGCGCTCCAAGCTGACTGGTCGGCGGCAAAGCGGTGGTCGATTGAATGCCGCGATTTCAGTCTCGCCATCGGTGACTCGAGGCTCGCCGCTCAATCGCTTCTCACGCTGGGGCGTGCGACGCTCGCCGAAGGCGACGCCGACCACGCTGCCGCCTTCTTCCGAGAAGCCGGTGAAACCGGCGGCGAGATCCAGGACAACCGCATCCTCGGGATGTCGAGGTTCAACCTCGGCTACCTCGAGCTCGTCACCGGCAACTACCAGGCAGCACAGACCGAACTTGAAGCCGCACGAGACGGCTTTGCCGCGGCCGGCGACCGCTACGGCGAAACGCGCTCACTCGCAGCCTTGGGTTCCCTGGCACTACACCAAGAACGCTCCGACAGGGCCGTCCCACTCCTACAACAGAGTCTCCGCCTCTCTCGCACACTGGCCGACCTCGACGACATTGCCTGGGCGCTCGAACTCCTCGGGGTCGCGCTAGCCGAACTACAGGACCAGCGCGCCCCTCAGCTCCTCGGCGCCGCCGAAGCGCTCCGCGAACGCCTCGGCGGAACGCTCGAGGGAGCGGAACTCGCCCTCCACAAGCGCGGCCTAGCCGCACTCGCTCTGCCCCCGGACAATGCGGCGGCGACGACAACCTGGGCAACGGGAAAGACACTCGCAACCGACCAGGCCGTCGAACTCGCGCTCGACCCGGTCAGGCAACTCCCGCCAGTCAACCGCTGAAGCTGTCGCTTGCGACCGTCTGCACCTTGGCGGGCGTCAGACCAACGTGCGCTCAAGGGACATTTACGGATACTGGCGCA
>DATCBD010000021.1:0-10745 GCA_036512155.1 Gaiellaceae bacterium
CGAATCTCGTGCGCCTCTCCGTCGGGATCGAGTCGGCCGAGGATCTCATCCTCGATCTCGAGCACGCGCTGAAGCCCGCCGCCGTCCGCGCGTGAACGAGGACGCGGTCGTCTTCGTCGAGATCCCGTCCGGGTCTCGCAATAAATACGAGTGGGACGAGGAGCTCGGCGGCATCGTGCTCGACCGCCGCCTGTTCACCTCGATGACGTATCCCGCCGACTACGGCTACGTCGAGGGGACGCTCGCCGAGGACGGCGACCCGCTCGACGCGCTCGTGCTCGTCGCGGAGCCGACGTTCCCGGGCTGCCGCATCCGCGTGCGGCTGATCGGCGTCTTCCACATGAGCGACGAGAAAGGCCCTGATGAGAAGGTGCTGTGCGTGCCGCTCGGCGATCCGTCGTTCGCGCGCGTGCGCGACGTCCACGACGTCAACGCCGAGCTGCGCGATGAGATCGAGCACTTCTTCCAGCGCTACAAGGACCTCGAGCCGTCAAAGAAGACGGAGACGCGCGGCTGGGGAAACCGGGCCGAGGCGGAGAAGATCGTCGCCGACGCTCGCGAGCGCGCTTCAGCCTGAGACGAGCAGTGCGGCGCCGAGCCCGCCGCCGTTGTCCCCGAGCTCGGTGAGCACGAACGTCGGCGGCCGGTCATCGACGAAGAGATGCGGCTGCGCCGCATCGGCGATGCGCTCCACGTACGGTGCGCCGAGGCGCGTGCCCAGCCCGCCGCCGACGACGACCGCGTCGACGTCGACCATGTTCTGGACCGAGCCGATGCCGGCGCCGAGCGCCTCCACGGCCTCGTCGATGAGGTTCCGCGCGAGCTTGTCCTCCTCCTCGAGGGCAACGGCCCACACGCCGCTCGTCAGCCGCTCGCGCTGACGCTTCTCCATGATCTTGAACAGCTTCGTCTTGGTGCCGGCGTCCTCGGCTTTGCGCGCGGTGCGCTCCATCGCCGCCCGGCCTGCGTAGGCCTCGAGGCAGCCGCGCCGCCCGCACGGGCAGCGGCGCCCGCCGAGCTTGACCACGACGTGGCCGAGCTCACCCGCGGAGCCGCGTCCGAGCCACAGCTTCCCGTCCAGCACGAGGGCGCCGCCGACGCCGGTTCCCCACCAGACGCCGAGGAAGGAGCGGTACGTGCGTCCGGCGCCGAGCACGCGCTCCGCCTCGACCGCGACGCGGACGTCGTTGCCGATGCGCACGGGGATGCCGAGGTCGCCGCTGAGCTCGGCTGCGAGCGGATAGACCGACTCCCAGTCGGGGAGGTTGCCGGCGCGCGCGAGCGTGCCCGCGGCCGCGTCGACCTCGCCGGGCGCACCCACGCCCACGCCAGCGAGCGCCGAGATCTCCGCCCCTGCCGACGACGCCGCCGCGCGCATGGCCACGGCGAGCTCGCGCACCACCGCCGCAGGCCCGCCGTCGGTCGGCGTCGGAACGCGCGACTGCCCGCGGATCTCGTTGGCGTCGTCGACGACGATCGCCTCGATCTTCGTCCCGCCCAGATCCAGTCCTCCGCGCAGCGTCATGATCATGCGTGAGGATATCCCCGTGCCGGAGCCGATCGAACTCCACCATCAAGGCGTCGAGCGCTCGATCGGCTGCTACCTCCTCGACACGGACGACGGCCCGGCCCTCTTCGACTGCGGCCCAAGCACGACGATCGCCGCATTGAAGGTGGGGCTCGCGGCCGAAGGCCTCCGGCTCGTGGACATCCGGCACCTGCTGCTCAGCCACATCCACCTCGACCATGCCGGCGCGGCCGGGGCTCTCGTCCGCGAGCACCCCGCGCTGCAGGTCCACGTGTCCGAGATCGGCGCACCGCACCTCGTCGACCCGTCCCGGCTCGAACGCAGCGCGCGGCGCCTGTACGGCGACTCCTTCGACACGCTGTGGGGCGAGCTCACGCCCGTCCCCGCAACGAACCTGCACGTCGTCGGTGATGTGGTGGTCGGCCTCGCGTGCTTCCCGACGCCGGGGCACGCGTCGCACCATGTCTCGTACCTTGACGACGACGGCACGCTCTACGCCGGCGATGCCGCCGGGGTGCGCATCCAGCCCGGCCGGTACGTGATGCCGCCGACCCCGCCGCCCGACTTCGACCTCGAAGCCTGGCAGCGCACGATCGACGAGATGGACCGGCGCGCGCCCGAGCGGCTCGCGCTCATCCACTTCGGCGTCGCGGACGATCCGCCGCGGCACCTCGCCGACCTGCGGCTGGAGCTCTTCGACTGGGCGGAGTTCGTCCAGGGCGGCGCGTCCGAGGAGGAATTCGTCGCGTACGGCCGCGCCGAGCTCGCGAACGCAGGCGAGGACGTCGCGGTGTACGACGTCGCCATGCCGTTGTGGCAGTCCTACCGCGGGCTCGCGCGCTGGGCGGAGACGCGGTGAGCCTCGGCCGAAACTTCAAGCTGCTGTTCGCCGGCCGCGCCGCTTCGTATATCGGCACGTATCTCGCACCGATCGCGGTTGCGTTCGCGATTCTCGACCTGCACGGCAGCGCCACGGCGGTCGGCCTCTCCTTTGCAGCGTGGACGCTCGCGCAGGTGTCGATGCTCTCAATCGGCGGCGTGCTCGGCGACCGCCTGCCCCGGCGCACCGTGATGATCGGCTCCGACGTCTGCAGCACGGCTGTGCGCGCGACGATGGGCGTGCTGCTCGTCACCGGCCACGCGCAGGTGTGGGAGCTGATCGCGCTACAAGGCGCCGGCGGCGCATCGGTGGCCTTCTACAACCCGGCCTTCTACGGCCTCGTGCGCGAGATCGTCCCCACCGAGTCGTTGCAGCGCGCGAACGGCTACCTCGCGATCGCGCGCTACGCCGCGTTCCCGCTCGGAGCGGCCGCCGGAGGCACGATCGTCGCGACCATCGGCCCGGGCACGGCGCTCCTCGTCGACGGCGGGACGTACGCGACGAGCGCGCTCCTGCTCTCCCTCGTGCAGGTGCAGTCGACGGCGCGCGCAACCTCGAGCATCCTCCGCGAGCTGCGCGAGGGATGGAGTGCGTTCACGGGGACGACGTGGGTGTGGATGGTGACCGCGTGGATCTCGCTCTACTTCGTCATCACGTATGCGCCGTTCTTCGTGCTTGGGCCGTACATCGCCAAGCACTCGATGGGCGGCGCGAGCACGTGGGCGGCCGTCGTCACCGGAGAAGGCATCGGCGCGCTGCTCGGCAGCATCGCGGGACTGCGACTGCACGTGACGAGGCCGCTGGCCTTCGTCGGCTACGTCTTCCTGCCCACGGCGGTGCAGAGCGTGCTCCTCGGCTTCCACGCGTCGGTGGTCGCGCTCGCACCGGCCGCGGCGCTCGCGGGCTTCGAGTTCGGGTGCGGGTCCGTCGTGTTCGACACGGCGATGCAGCGGACGATCCCGCCGGACAAGCTCGCCCGTGTCGGCGCATACTCGTGGATGTCCGCGATGATCTTCTTGCCTGCGGGGTATGCCCTCGCGGGGCCGATCGGATCAGTCGTCGGTCTGCGCGGGTACCTCCTGTTCGGTGCGGCGTGGCTCGTCGTCAGCACGCTGTTCGTGTATCGGCGGCCGGCGATCCGAGACTTCGCCTACGACGACGAGACCGCCGAGCCCGCGGTCTCGCCGGCCTGAGCCGGTTCGATCTCGACGAGCCACAGCGGCGCATCGGCGCATTCGATTCTCCAGGCGTCTTCGACCTCGGTGAGCGACGACGCGAGCACGCGCACGGTCTCGCCGTCCAGATCGAGGAGCGCGCCGCGCAGTTCGCTGCGGGGGATCGTGAACCGCCAGGCCCACACCCGCCGATGCATCTCCACCGCCGGCCGCGCGAGGTCGATCCACGCCTCGTCGTCCGGCAGGAAGCTCTCGTACTCGCCGCCCTCCGTCTGTGCAATCCCTTCGTCGCCGGCAGCCAGCCGCTCGAGCGCGTCTCCCATAGCGCCCATCAACACGGGTCCCATGCGTGCGTAGAAGGCGTCCGGGACGGTGTACTCGCCGACCGGCATGGACACCTGCGCGAAGATCGGGCCGGTGTCGAGCTCGGCGTCCATGCGGTGGACGGTGACGCCGACCTCCTCGTCGCCGTTCCGGATCGCCCATGCGACCGGCACCGGGCCGCGATGCCGCGGCAGGAGCGACGGATGGCCGTTGAGCCACCCGAGCGGCGGCACGGCGAGCGCGTCGGCCGGGATCTTCCATGGGAAGCCCGTGCAGACGACGAGGTCGGGGCGCAGCGACGCGAGCAGCGGCGCGATCGCGGACCGGCGGGCGGGAACGATGATGTCGAGCTCGGGCGGCAGCCCGCGCAGAAGGGTGTCGAGCGTGAACTCCGGGCCGTAGCGGTTCGCGCTGTCGCGGACGGTGAGCAGCCCGACCGGCTCGTGGCCGGCGGCGCGCAACACGGCGTGGAAGCCGAGCGCCACCGGCAGGATCCGGGTCACGATGACGACGCGCCAGCTCACGTCTCGCGGATGATGCGTCCCCCGGACGATTGCGCCTGCGCCTTGACGACGATCTCGTCGATGTTCACGTGGAAGGGGCGCGTGAGCGCGAACATGATGCAGTCGGCGATGTCGTCGGGCGTGAGCGGGTCGACGCCCTTGTAGACCGCGTCCGCCTTCGCCTGGTCGCCCTTGAAGCGGACGACGGAGAACTCCGTCTCTGCGAGCCCGGGGTCGACCGTGGTGATGCGGATCGGGCGGCCGAGCAGGTCCTCGCGCAGCGCATACGTGAAGCCGCGCACCGCGAATTTCGCAGCGACGTATGTCGCAGCACCTTCATACGCCTGTCGCCCGGCGATCGACCCGAGGTTGACGATGTGACCCTGGTCGCGAATGTGCGGCAGGCAGAGGCGTGTCATGCGCACGAGCCCACGCACGTCGGTCTCGAAGACCGTGCGCTCGTCCTCCTCGCTCGACTCGTCGAACGGCGCGCGCCCGAGTGCGAGCCCGGCGTTGTTGATCAAGATGTCGATGCCTCCGAGCTGCTCGACGGCGGCGGCGACGAAGCGCTCGGAGCTCTCCGGATCGGTGACGTCGAGCTCGAGTGCGACCTCCGTCTCGAGCCGTTCCGTGCGACGTGCGCCGCCTGCGACGCGCACGCCTGCGGCTGCGAGCATCCGGGCCGTCGACCGGCCGAAGCCGGACGAGGCGCCCGTGACGATCGCGGTCTTACCGGTTAGGTTCACGGCGCTCGATGCTAACGACCTGGGAGCGTCGAGCGACGTGGTCGACCTGCAACGTCGTGTGCCGGAGCCCGAAGCGCTCCGTCAGGAGCTGCTCGAGACGCCTCCGCGCGGCGTGGCAATCGGCGTCGGGCGAGACGAGAACGTGCGCCGCGAGCGCGGGGAAGCCGCTCGTCACCGTCCACACGTGGAGGTCGTGCACCTCGACGACGTCAGGGTCGGCGGCGAGCGTGGCCGCGACCGCGTCCGGGTCGATTCCCGCCGGTGCGGCTTCGAGGAAGATCCGGCCGGAGTCGCGCAGGAGCGACCAGCTCGAGCGCAGCATGAGTACTGCGACGAGGAGCCCGGCGATCGGATCGAACCGGTTCCAGCCGGTGACGAGCACGAGAGCTCCGGCGATCGCAGTCCCGACGAAGGCGGCGAGGTCGGTGGCGACGTGCAGGAACGCACCGCGGACGTTCAGGCTCGTCCGGTCGGCGCCGGAGAGGACGAGTGTGGCCGCCAGGTTGACGGCGACGCCGACGAGGGCGACTCCGAGGACGATGCCGCCGTGCACGTGCGGCGGCGATACGAGGCGGCGCACCGACGAGTACACGATGCCGAGCGTCACCAGGAGCAGGACGAGCCCGTTCCCCTGCGCGGCGAGGATCTCGGCCCGGCCGAGCCCGAACGTCCACGGCCCGCGCGCGGGACGCGCCGCAAGCGCAGCGGCGGCGAGCGCGGCGGCGAGCGCGGCCGCGTCGGTGAGCATGTGGCCGGCATCGGCGAGCAGCGCGACCGAGTGGGCGAGGATGCCGCCGGCGACCTCGACCCCCATGAGCGCGACGATCAGCGCGAGCGCGATCGCCAGGCGGCGCCGGTCTGAGGAACGGTCATGCGCGTGCAAGGGCCAGCCGTTCTGGAGGAGTCGGGTGCGTGAAGAGCATCAAGTAGGCGAGGCGAGGCGGATCCAGGTCACTGAGATTCTTCCGCGCGAGAGCAACGTGCGCACCCACGAACGCGTCGAGGTCGCGCGTCAGCTCGAGCGAGGAGCGGTCCGCCGCTCGCTCCCACCGGCGAGAGAGCCACGAGAGGCCCGGCAGGCCGGCGATCTCTGTCCCGGTCACGAGCAACGCGGCATACGGGAAATCGCGCGGTTGCAGCGAGCCGAGCACGGCCCAGAGGACGAGGACGACGACGATCGCGCCGCTCATTCCGAGCAGCGTGCCCTTGAGCACGTGCCGGTCGCGGCGGTGGCCGAGCTCGTGCGCGACGATGAGCTTCAGCTCCGGCTCCGAGGCGTCCGCGAGCAGCGTGTCCCACACAACGACGCGCCGCGTCGGGCCGAGCCCGGAGACGTACGCGTTCGTCCTCGTCGTGCGCCTGCTCGCATCGGCGACGAGGACGTCGCGCACCGGGACGCCCGCGCGCTCGGCGAGCGCCCGCAGCTCGCCGACCAGTCGCTCGTCCTCGAGCGGGCGGAAGCGGTTGAAGAGGGGCTCGAGCACGACGGGCGCGACGAACGACATGAGCAAAACGAACAACGCCAGCGCCGCGGCCGCCGGCAGCGGCCACCAGCGCGGGAACGCCCGCGCCAGGCCGACCGCGGCGACCCAGACGCCGGCTGCGAGCACGAGCTCGATCGCCTCGCCCTTCGCCCAGTCGGCAAGCCAGCCGCGCAGCGTCTGCGTCGACAGGCCGAAGCGCCGTTCGCGCACGAGGCCGCGCCACAGGTCGAGCGGCAGGCACGCGACGCCGACGCCCGCGAGGACGATGACCGGCCAAACGGCCGCCGCGCCGAACCGACCGAGCCCGCCGAGCGAAAGACGGGTGAATGCCCCAAAGACGGCGACGACGATCAGTAACCGAATTGCAGCCGCGGCATACAGCGGCCGGTGGTACCGGGCGGCTCGGTCGTGGTCTTCCTGAGAGAAATCTAAAAGGCTCAATTCGATGTAACTACACGATGATCTTGACGTCTAAAATGGCAGATCCATGGCGACTGCGGACGTAGCAGGGACGACCCTAAGGTCGAGCGAACAGTCGGTCGCGCTTGCCGGGCAGCTGCGAAAGCTCGCCCGCATCGCGACCTTCATCGCGGTGCTGACGAGCCCCGCCGCGTTCTTCTGGTTCCGGCATGCGGCACACCACAGCGTCCTCGCGTCGCTGATCCTCACGGTGCTCGTCGTCGTCGGCTTCCGGGGCCTCGTCGACCTCATCATCCGGCGGGTGATCCCGTGGCCGAGCCTCTTCGGCACCGAGGAGGCGCGGTTGCGCGAGGAGGACGTGGTCAACCGGCGCCGCGCCTGGACGTGGCGCTTCTACTACCGCGTCGGAATCTGGATCGCCGGCCTCATCACGATCGTCTTCCTCTGGCAGGTCATGTTCGACGCGACCCACCGGACGTGGCCCGGCACCGCACTGCACACGCTCGTCGGCATCGGCCACCTGCTGCGCAACCGAACCCTCCTACTTCAGCTCGTCTTCGTCTTCTTCCTGTTCTTCGCCAACTTCTTCATCTTCATGGGCCCGATGATGCTCATGGGGATCTCGCAGATCCGCGGCTACGAGCCCGGCGACGCCGAGTGGGGCGTGAAGCTCGAGGACGTGCGCGGCCAGGTCGAGGCCAAGGAAGAAGTGCGGCGGATCGTCACCCTGTGGCAGTCGGGTGAGGCGTTCGAGGCGGCGGGCGGCAAACGCGAGCGAGGGCTCCTCTTCCTCGGCGCGCCGGGTACAGGCAAGACGATGCTCGCGAAGGCGATCGCGACCGGCTTCAACTCGCCGTTCGTCTCCATCCCGGGTTCCGGCTTCGCGCAGACGTTCATCGGCATCGATGCGCTCATCGTTCGCTTCCTTGCGCGTAAGGCGAAGCGCCTCGCGCGCAAGTGGGGCGGCCAGTGCATCGTCTTCATCGACGAGATCGACGCGGTCGGACTGCGGCGCCAGGCCTTGCAGGGCAATTCGTTCGTGCCGCTCGACGGCGCGGAGCCGACCTTCTACGGCCAGTACGGCGCTATCAACTCCAGCGGCGACCTCATCCACGAGACTCCTGCGTGGCGCGAGCACATGTTCAACCTGCGGGCGCCGGAGCGCAGCTCCCCGTATCCGTCGTGGATGCACAAGATGGTCAACATCGTCAACCAGGGGATCATGCCCGGGATGATGGGCGGTCAGGGGCAGCTCGCCCTCAACCAGCTGCTCGTGACGATGGACGGCATCGACAACCCGCCGTTCTTCAAGCGGTTCTTCACGAACCGCATCAACACGTTCCTCGACTCGATCTACATCGTCCCGCGCAGGATCGGCCGCGTCAGCTTGAGGCTGCCGAAACCGCGGCCGCTCGGCGCGCAGATCTACTTCATCGGCGCGACGAACGTCCCGTTCGAGCGCCTCGACCCCGCGTTGACGCGCCCGGGCCGCATGGGCCGCCACGTCTGGTTCCGCACGCCGACGAAGGACGACCGCAAGGACATCTTCAACCTCTATCTCGACAAGGTCTCGCACGATCCCGACCTCGACTCACCCGAACGGCGCGATGAGATCGCGCGGATCACGAATGGCTACTCGCCGGCGATGATCGAGCAGATCTGCTCGATGGCGCTGACGAACGCGCACCACGAGGGCCAGACCGCGTTCACGTGGCAGCACCTCGTCGACGCCATGACGGTGGTCGAGTCGGGTACCGCGATCGGCGTGAAGTACACGCCGAACGAGACGCGCGCGGTCGCGATCCACGAGGCCGGCCACGCGACCACCGCGCACGCGTACCGCCCCGAGATCGAGTCGAGCCGCCTCTCCATCCGCATGCGTGGAGGTTCGCTCGGCCACCACCAGTTCTTCGATCGCGAGGAACGCTTCAGCAGCTGGCAGAGCGAAGAGGCGGGCGACCTCATCCACACGGTCGGCTCGATGGCCGCCGAGCACGTCTTCTACGGCGAGAACTCGGTCGGCGTGAGCGGCGACCTCGGCCAGGCGACAGCGCGCGCCGCGACGATGGTCGGCGTCTGGGGCATGGCGCCGAAGCCGCTCGAGCTGAACGGGCACAGCGACGAGGAGCGCGAGAAGATCGAGAAGCGACTGCAGGACATCGGGATGCGCCTCATGAACCGCACGCGCGGCTCGGCCGACTTCCACTCCGACCCGGTCGCGTCCGTTCTCCAGGATCGCTTCAAGCTGCACGTCGCCGCCCAGTTCCTCGGACAGGCGTTCGTCATCGCCTACGTCTTCGTCCTCGAGAACAAGGACAAGGTCGCGCAGGTGGCCACTGCGGTGGAGGAGAAGAAGGAGATCTTCGGGGACGACCTCAACCGCCTGCTCGACTCGGTCGGGCTCGTAAAGCCGACCATCGACTGGACGAAGGAGGAAACGTGGCCGCAGATGTGACCGGCACCGAGCTCGCGCCGACGGCGCCGCAGCCGGAGCCGACCCCCGCTGCGGAGTATCCGCACCGCCCGCGTTTCCTCTTCGTGTACGGGCTGCTCGGCGGTGTGCTCGCGGCAGCGCTCGTGGTCCTCGTCATCTACGCGGGCCGGTCGATCACGCCCGCGCCGAAGTGGTCGCACTGGCGTCCGAGCGGCGGCGGCCTCGGCGCTGCGAAGCAGATCGCCAACGAGGTCGGGAAGGCGTACCGGCTGCCGAACGGCGACCAGCTCGTCGATGTCCTTGCGAAGGAACCCTCCATCTCACCGCCGACGGGTGCGCCTATCGCGGTGAACTACGTCGCGCTCAAGGGGACCGGTGGAGCGCCCGACACGGACTACGCCGTCTCCTCGACCGACACCATGATGTACCAACTCTGCGGGCTCGGCGCCGGGTGCTCGATAGCGACCGGCAAGCCCACAACCGCCCGTGGGACGCTCGTCAGCCGGGAGATCCTCGAGCTTGCGTTGTACACGTTCAAGTACATCGACGGCGTCAACAACGTCATCGCGTTCATGCCGCCCGTGCCACCCTTCAACACGCAGCCCACGCGCGCGGTTTACCTGCAGAAGGCCGACCTGGCAGCACAGCTGAAGACGCCGCTGACGAACACGCTCCGGGCAAAGGTGCCTCTCCCTGCGACTATCCCGGCGCGGGAGATCCACGTGATCGACGCGACGACCGAGTCGCGGGTGTACAAGGTCACACTGGCACAAGCGCCGAACGGCGACGCGGTCCTGGTGCTGGCGCGCCTGCCCGCGTAACCGACGCGCCCCCACAGGCGTTGTCCTTGCATGGTGCTCTTACTCGTCCTCGCAATTCTCGCGATCGCCGCCTTCGGGGCAGGCTTCGTCATCCATTGGCTGTTCATCGTGGCCGCGGTCGTCGCGCTCGTATGGCTCATCAGCCTCTTCACCGGAGGCTTGGGCCGCCCCATGCGCCGCTGGTAGACGCGGCGATCTGACTGGGACCCTCGGGCGGCTCATTTGGGCCGCCCGGCCCATTGCCGCAGGACCGGACCGCCCATACCGTGGGCGGCGTGTCGCGCACCGAGATCCTGCTCTGGATCGTCGCCCTCTTCGTGCTCGAGGTGAACCACCTCAAGTGGATCTGGTGGGAATACTGGGACTGTCGCCGCTGCTCCACGAAGCACAAGGACTGCGGCTGCGGCGCGACCGCTCGCTGGATGATGTT
>DATCBD010000022.1:0-41353 GCA_036512155.1 Gaiellaceae bacterium
TGTCGAGTGCGCCTCCGAGCTCGCGCACGACTGCGCGGAAGCGCAGCCAGGTTTCGCTCGGCGGCCGCCCGCCGCCGATGCCGGTGTCGAGGATGACGAGCCGGTCGACGAGGTCCTCGTGCTCGACGGCGAAGCGAAGGCCGACCGGGCCGCCCCAGTCGTGCACGACGAGCGTGAGGCCGTGCAGCCCGAGCTCGTCGACGAGCTGCTCGACCGACGCGACGTGACGGTCGTAGCTGTACCAGCCGATGTCCTCCGGCTTGTCGGAGCGCCCGAAGCCGATCAGGTCGGGCGCGACGGCGCGGTAGCCCGCGGCGACGAGCGGCGGAATGATGTTGCGCCAGAGGAAGGACGAGGTCGGCTCTCCGTGCAGGAGCAGCACCGGCGGGCCGCTGCCCTCGTCCACGTAGTGCATGCGCAGGCCGTCGAGGTCGAGGCGGGACGGGCTGCGGCCCACCGCCCCGCCTCGCTCTTCTGATGCCTCGAAGGCGAAAAACTTGCGGGTCAAGAGAGGCCGAAGACTATGCCGCTTGCGCGTGCTCGGCCTGCCGAGGAATCCGGATCGGAGGTCTGCGCCGCAGCGCAGCGGCCGCAGCGATCGTGCCCGCGATGCCGATGACGCCGGCGAGCGCGAACGCGAGCTCCGTGCCGCCGCGCGCACACAGCCACCCGGCGAAGAGCCCGGCGACCGGCCCGGTGCCGTTGAAGGCGTAGAAGTAGATGCCGATGATCCGACCGCGCAGCCGGTCCGGCGCGGCGAGCTGCACCGAGGCGTTCGAGTTCGCCGACCAGGCGGTGAAGCCGGCGCCGACGAGGAAGAGCAGGAGGCCGGCGGCGTACTCGTTCCGGGCCGGCGCGAGCAGCAGCTCGGCGCTCGTGAACACGAGGGCTCCGATGATCATTACGCGCGTCGACGCGCGCGCCCGCGACGCGGCGATCAGCGCGCCGGCGAGCGCCCCCGCGCCGAACACCGCGGACAGGAAGCCGTACACCGCCCCGTGGCCGTGGAGCGTGATCTTTGCGAGCACCGGCAGCGTGACGTTGAAGTTGAAGGCGAACGTGCTGAGGACGACCGTGAGCGCGAGGACGGCGAGCATGCGCGGCTGCCGCCGCACGTACGCGAGGCCTTCGCGCGTGCCTGCGAAGATCCGCGGCCGTTCGAACTCCTCGAACGGGAAGAAGTCCCGGGTTCGCATTGCGAAGAGGCTGAGGAGCACGGCGAGGAAGCTAATCGCGTTGACGAGGAAGCACACGCCGACGCCGGCGAAGCCGAGCAAGATGCCGGCCACCGAAGGCCCGAAGACGCGCGACGCGTTGAAGAGGCTCGAGTTGAGCGCGATCGCGTTGGGGAGCGTGTCGCGGCCGACCATCCGGTACGTGAGCTGCTGGCGCGACGGGACGTCGAGGACGAGCACCGTCCCGTTGACGAACGCGATCACATACAGCATCCAGGGCCGGGCGAAACCGCCGAATGCGACCCACGTGAGAACGGCAGCGACGATCGTCTGCGCGAGCTGCGTCGAGATGACCAGGCGGCGGGCGTCGAGGCGATCGGTGATGACGCCGGCGAAGAGGCCGAAGATCGTGTACGGGAGGAACTGGGCGAAGGCCATGACGCCGACGGCGAACGCGTCGTTGTGCGTGAGCTCGAGGACGAACCAGCCCAGCGCGATCCGCTGCATCCACGAGCCCGTCTGCGAGATGAGCTGGCCCGTGAAGAACAGGCGGTAGTTGCGGTAGCGGAAGCTCGAGAAGGTTCGTTTCACCGGCGCTCGTCCTCGCGCAGCAGGTGCGTGAGCGGCCCGACCGCGGCCTCGAGCGCGGCCTGCTCGCTCTCGTCGAGCTCGCCCAGGCGCTGCGCGAGCCAGGCGGTGCGGCGGGAGCGGACCCGGCGCAGCAACCGCTGGCCCCCGTCGGTCAGCGTGACCCCGACGCGCCGGCGATCCTCCTCGCTCGCCCGGCGTTCCACGAGGCCGTCGCGCTCCAGGCGGTCGACGTGCTTCGTCATCGCGGGCGGGCTGACTCGCTCGCGGGCCGCGAGCTCGCGGAGCCCGATGCCGGGCGCGTATTTGATGCTGACGAGCAGTGCCACCTGCTCGGGGGAGGCGCCGAGCGCCCGCGCCTCGCGGCGAAGCTCGCGGCCGACCTGGAGGAGCGCCGGCCTCAGGGCATCGGCGAGAGCAAGGGTGTCGACGGTGGTCTTGGGCATATCGTTAACCGGGTTAACGATAGCTGAAGGAGCGGCTGCTCTGTACCTCCGATTGACTGATTGCCGCCGATGCGACCGGGTTCGCGCCGAGCTCGTTCTCCCACAGGTTCGCCTCGGACTGGAAGCTCGCCAGGACACCGTAGGCATGCCCCATCGCGTCCGGCCGCGTGTCGAGGACGGTGTTCCGCTCGATCATGCACATCGAGCGGTCGTTGCACCAGATGCCGATGCCGCGCGCATCGCGCACCTCGTTGTCCATCACCATGCCCATCGACATCTCCGTCACGGAGATGCCCCGCATGGTCGTCCGGCTCACGGAGTTATCCATGATGTCGCTCATCGACCCATGAGTGGTGATCCCCTCCATGCCGCCGACGATCGTGCAGCCCTCGACCATGCTCATCCCCTTGTCCATGTTGTAGGAGATGTCGATCCCCTGGCCGAGCGCGTTGCCGAGCATGTCGATCGTGCAGTTTTTGATGACGATGCCTGAGAGCCGCACGTGGATCCCGTCGAGCTTCGGCCCAGAGACGGAGACGCCGTCCAGCACCGTGTCGCGCACCCCGTTCACCGTGATGCCGTTCTCGCCGCCGACGACGGTGACGTTCTTCACCGTCACGCCGCTCGCGCGGATGACGATGCCGCCGCGGACGACGGCTCCCGGCTCGCCCACGAGCACCTCCCGGCGCGTGATGACGAGCGGGCCCTGATGGACGCCAGCCGCGAGATGCACGACCGGGGGACGTAGCGCATACGCGGTCGCTCCCGCGCCGGCGAGCACGACCCCGACTGCGACTGCCGTCGCAGCGCCGAGGCGGCCGAGCTCGCCGCCGTCCTCCGCGTACGTGAGGCGCAGCAGCGGGAAGCCGGCATGGCCGAGAGCCTGCGCCGCGAGCCAGCCGCCGGCGAACAGCGCGACCGCCTGCCATACGGGCGCCATGACGCCGGCCACGCGCATGAGGAGGAGGACGACGCCAAGCTCGAGCAGGCCGAGCGGCGCCGCCGCCCAGCCCGGCTGGTAGCGGAGCAGCCGGTCGTAGGCCAGCACGTCGAGCGTGATGCCGGCGCCGAGCATGAGGCCGACGGCCTCCACGGGCCACCAGCGGTGCTCGGCGGCCGCGAGCACGCACGCCGCCGCGACGACGGGGGCGAGGCCGGCGAGGCGCGACTCGAGGCGACCTCTCAGCGTGTAGGACACGACCTGATCCTGGCGAGGAAGCCGTGCGCGGCGTACTTCGCGCCCGGGACGGTGTCCGCCGCCGGGAACGCCCACTGCGCGGGGACGCCGCAGAGGGCGAGCGTCCGCGTCGCGTCCGTCAGCGCGGGCACACTCCCGTCGGTGTTCAGGACGATCCAATCGCCGGCGGTCTCGAGCTCGTGCTCGTCGACGAGGCGCGCGAGCAGGGTGTCGTGCCGGAAGCCGTGGAGGAAGCCGGTCGCGCAGATCACCTGGCGCGCGCCGTTGACGGTGTGTTCAACACGAAAACGGCCTTCCATCATTGCGCGCGCGAGGGGCTCGTCCCATCGTCGTCCGGGCGGATAGCTGGGCGCCAGCAGCACCTTGAGTCGTTCTGCGCGCTCGCCCGCGGACAAGCGGTGAAAGCCGGCCAGCCCTCGACGGGAGAAATACTCGCGCGGGACATTCAGCGGCCGCCGGACCGGCTCGCGGCGGCGGACCGAGACGACCTCGGCGCCGGCCCCGAGCGCGTTGAGCCACTCGGTCGCGGCGGCGAGCCCGGCGCCGACGACGGTGACCGTCGGCGCATACTCGTGCGGCTCGTACGCGTGCACCGTCCGCGGATCCGCGCGCAGCTCGTCCGGCACGTTCAGGCCCGGGTGGCCCGGCGCGACGAGCACGTGCCGGAAGACGCCGTGGCCGTCGAGCTCGAAGCCGCCGTCGACGGCGCGCACGCGCTCGATCCGTTCGCTGTGCAGGCTCGTGTCCCAACCGCTGCGCGCGCGCAGACGCTCGACGTGCGCGAGGAACTCCCGCACCGTGGGGTGGAAGCGGTCGCAGAGCGAGCCGACCAGCGGCGCGGGCGAGCGCCGACCCACGGTCGCGCGGAACGCCAGGCCGGGAAACGACTTCGGCCCACAGTGGCCGTCGCTCTCCGAGCGCATGTCGCGCTGCCGGATCGCGGCCGCGCGCCGCCGGAACGTCGCAGCCGGGTCGTCGTCGGTGCCGAAGACCGCGATCTCGCCCGGCTCGAGCTCGCGGCGCAGGGTCTGGTACGCCGTGAATCCGGCCAGGCCGGACCCGACGACGGCAACCTGCATTACTTCACCGAGCCGGCGAGCAGTCCCTGGACGAAGTAGCGCTGGAACGCGAGGAACACGCAGAGCGGGATGACGAGCGAGATAAACGATGCCGGCGCGATGATGTCGATGCTCGTCCCGAACTCGCGCAGCTGTCCGGCGATCCAGACCGTAATCGGTGTCGTGTTCTGCCCGAACGTCAGGGCGACGAGCAGGTCGTTCCACGTCCAGAGGAACTGGAAGATTGCGAGCGACGCGATCGCCGGCAGTCCGAGCGGCAGGATGAGGCGCACGAAGATGACGATCTCGTTCGCGCCGTCGATGCGCGCCGACTCGAGGATGTCTTTCGGCAAGCCGACGAAGAAGTTGCGCAGCAGGAAGACCGCGAACGGAAGGCCGAATGCGGTGTGGAAGAGGGCGATCCCGTACCACGTGTCGAAGAGCCCGAACGTGTCGTAGAGCTTGAACATCGGGATGAGCGCCATCTGCAGCGGCACGACGAGCAGGCCGATCACACCGATGAAGAGCCAGTCCCTTCCGGGGAAGTCGAGCCAGGCGAACGCATAACCCGCGAGGGCCCCGAGGATGACGACGAGGAGCGTGTTGCCGACCGCGATGTACGCCGTCGTCTTCAGGGCGGTGATGAGACCGGAGTTGTGGAACAGCGCGTTGTAGTTCGACCACGTGGCGAGGCTCGGATGCGAGAAGATCTGCCACCAGCCCTTCGACGCGTCCGCAGACGCCGGCAGGATCGAGGTGATGAAGAGCCCGATCGTCGGCACGAGCCACGCCGCGCCGAGGGCGACGAGCACAATGTTTATCGGCGTCCGCGTGATCGCGCGCAGGATCCTCGCCGACGTGGCGTCGCCGGGAGCGGGGATCTCGATCGCAGGTGCGGCGGCGGCCACTATGCCTCCCTCTTGAAGCGTCGGACGTTGAGCGCGAGTACCGGGATGACGAGCAGGAACAGGAACACGGCGATCGCCGAGCCGACGCCGAAGTTTCCTGCTCCCTGGAAGGCTGTGAAGTACATCGCGAGGGCGATGACGTTCGCCTTCGCGTACTCCGACTCGGGCGCGAGTGCGTACACGATGTCGAACACCTTGAGGACGTTGATGATCATCGTGACGAAGACGACGCTCAGGACAGGCATCAACAGCGGTACGGTGACGCGGCGGAACGTCTGCCACTCGGTGGCGCCGTCCGTCCTCGCTGCCTCGAGCACGTCGCGGGGCATCGCGGCCAGGCCGGCGCCGATGACGACCATCGCGAAGCCCGCCCAGATCCAGATGTACGCGATGAGAAGCGACGGCACGATGAGGTTCGGGCCGAGCCAGGCGAAGCCGCCGAACGGCTTCGCGAACGTCTGCGCGCCGATCGCGGCGTTGTACGTGCCTGCTGGGACCTTGACGAAGTCGAAGGTGCCGTCCGGCTTCGACTTCGTCGACTGGATCGTTTTCCCGGCCGCGTTGCGGAGCTCCACGGTGACGCCCGGAAGGCCGAGCTCGCCCGTCTCGACGACGCCGGCCTTGCCCCCGCCGGGCTTGAAGTCGCGCCAGACGGTGCCGACGACGTCGCCGGGCTTCGGCGCGGGCTTCACCGCCTGCGCGGCGTTCTTCGGCACCTGATCGGGCGCGATGCCGGTCAACCCGAGCAGAGCCACGCCGCCCGGATGCGTCGGCGTCTTGAGCACGAGCGCACCGGCGCTCGATTGGATGCTGGGTGTCGACGGGAGCGCCGTGGAGAGGACTCCGGCAGGGCTGAAAGCGCCGGAGATCACTTTGCCGAGGGCGTTGATCGCCCCGAGGTTCGGGTCCTGCTGGTACATGATCCGCCAAGTCACGCCGGTCGCGAACGCAGAGATCGCCATGGGCAGGAAGACCGCGGTCTTGAACGCGACCGCCCAGCGAATCCGCTCCGTCAGCACGGCAAAGACGAGGCCGACCGCGGTGACCATCGCCGGCACGACCGCGACCCAGATGGCGTTGTTCTTGATCGCCGTCGTCAGCGTCGCCGTCGTGAACAGCGTCTTGTAGTTGGCGATGCCGACCCAGTGGCCGATGAAGCCCGTCGGGCCGAAGAAGCTTCTGATGATGGTGTAGACGGCCGGATAGACCATCCACACGGCCAGCATGAAAAGCGCGGGTGCGAGGAAGAACGCGCCCACGAGGTAGCGGCCGAGCCTGCCCGGCTGGCCGGTGGGGGGCGGAGCCGCCACGACGGGCGGCTCCGCTGTGATTCCCCCAGCGCTCACGTCGTTACTTCTTGTACGCCGCCGCTGCTGCGGCCTCGAGCTGCTGCTGGATCCCGCTGATGTTCGTGGGGTCCTTCAGGAACGTCTGGAAGAGGCCCCACTCGCCCGAGCCCGTCGTGGCGCCGAACGCCGGCGGCTGGTTGTCGGACATGTCGAACACCACCGACTTGGCCGTGAGGATCGGAGCCTCGGTGGCGCGGGTGATCGGATCGGGATAGATGCTCGCCGGCACGTTGTGGTTGCCGGTCCCGAAGCCGCCCTGCTTCGCCCAGATCTCCGCCGCCTGCGGCGTCGCGAGGTATTTTACGAACGCCTCGATCGCCGGGTTGTCGCGGAACGTGACGAACAGGTCGCCCGCGATCTCGACCGCGCTCGCATCGGGGCCGGGCGTGATCGACGGCCACGTGAACGTGTTGAAGCCCGTCTTCGGCTTCGCCTTCGTCGACGATGTGATCACGCCGCCGACAAAGTCGGCTTCGAACACCATCGCTGCCTTCGCAGGAGATGAGAACGCGTTCGTGACCGAGTCGTTGAACCCATACTGCAGGGCTCCGGACGTACCGCCGTAGATGTTCGACGTGTCACCGACGATCTTCGCCATCGTCTTGAGGGCGGTGGTCACCGACGGGTCGGTCCACTTGATCTTGTGCTGGCTCAGCTGGTCGTACTTCGCTGCGCCGAACGTGCGTAAGTAGATGTTCTCGAACATGTCGGTGAGCGTCCAGCCGTCAGACCCTCCGATCGAGTAGGCCGGCGTGCCCGACGACTTGATGGTCTGCGCGTCCTTCAGGAGCTGCGCGAACGTCTTCGGAGGCGTCACGCCTGCCGCCGTGAAGGCGGGCACGTTGTACCAGACGACCGACTTGTTGGCCGCCTTGAAGGGCAGCGCGTACAGCTTGCCGCTGAAGGTCCCGAGCGATGCCCACGCAGGCGCGAAGTACTTCGCCATCGTCGACTTCGCGTAGGTGATCGGCTTGAGCTTGCCCTCCTTCGCGAACTGCGCGATCGTGCCGGGCTGCGCGATGTCGGCCATATCGGGCGGATGACCGCCGGCGACCGCCGTCGTGAGCACGGTGGGAAGGTTGTTGCCGACCGGCTTGTAGTGGACGTGGACCTTCGGGTAGAGCTTCTGGAAGGCGTTGATCACGTCCTGGAACTGCACCTGGCCCGACGACGAGGTCCAGATCCCGTCGAACGTGATCGTTCCCGAGACTGCCTGGTTCTGATGTGCCTTCGTAGAAGAGCTCGTGCGGGCGCCTGCGAGCCCCGCGACGAACAGCGCGGTCGCGATTGCGGCGACGGCGACGACCACGATGCGAGTGCGGGTCATGCGTCTCCTTTCGTACTGCTTTTCCCGTCATAGATTCCGAGACCCGTGTGCGGGTCGAAGAAATGCAGCGATCGCGTGTCCACCGCGACCTCGATCGTGTCGCCGGGCTTGACGCGAGAACGCGCGCCGAAGCGGCCGACGAGGGCGGCGGTATCGCTGTCGGCGGCCTCATTCACGGCACGCTCGTCGCCGACGTCCTCGGCGAGCTCGCGGACCTCCTCCGTCGTCGCGCTCTTCGCCTTGATCGTGAAGTGCGCCATGATCTCCGACCCCAGTGCCTCCGTCAGCTCGGCGGTTCCGCGCAGGCGCTGCTCGGTGGGCGAGCTCGGCACCAGCGCCGCGTCCTCGAGATCCTCTGGGCGGATGCCGAGCACGATCTCCTTGCCGGCGTAGGCCGCGAGACCCGGGCGGGCCTTGACCTCGTCGGCCTCGATCGTGATCGATTCCTCGCCGATCTTCGCCGCGAAGCCGCCGTTCTGCCGTTCGAGCGTTGCTTCGATCATGTTCATCGCCGGGCTGCCGATGAAGCCGCCGACGAAGAGGTTGACCGGACGGTCGTACAGCGTCTGCGGGTCCGCGACCTGCTGGAGCTCGCCCTTGCGCATGACGGCGACGCGGTCGCCCATCGTCATGGCCTCGATCTGGTCGTGCGTGACGTAGATCGTCGTCACCCCGAGGTCGTGCTGGATGCCGGCGATCTCGGCGCGCATCTGGACGCGGAGCTTCGCGTCGAGGTTCGAGAGCGGCTCGTCCATGAGGAACGCTGCGGGCTCGCGCACGATCGCGCGGCCCATCGCGACCCGCTGGCGCTGGCCGCCGGAGAGCGCGCGCGGCTTGCGCTTGAGGAAGGGCTCGAGGCCGAGGATGCGCGCCGCGTTTGCGACGCGCTTCACGATCTCTTCCTTCGGGAGCTTCTTGATCTTCAGCCCGAAGGCGATGTTGTCGTACACCGTGAGATGCGGGTAGAGCGCATAGCTCTGGAAGACCATCGCGATGTCGCGGTCGCGCGACGGCACGTGGTTGACCACCCGGTCCCCGATCTTGAGGACGCCGCGCGAGATCTCCTCGAGTCCGGCGACCATCCGGAGAGCCGTCGTCTTCCCGCAGCCGGAGGGGCCGACGAGGACCATGAACTCCCCGTCTTTGATCTCCAGGTCGAGGGCGTCGACGGCTGTGGTGCCATCGGCATAGGTCTTCGTGACCTGATCGAACGTCACTCCCGCCATCGGGGAAACCCTCCCTGTTCGACTCCTAGGCGCGATCCTAAACACATGGCGACGTCCCGGTGCAGTATCGTGCCGTTTGTCACCAACCGGCTGTGTGGAGGTGGAGTATGCAAATCGGCGGCGTGATGCGCGTGCAGCTCGTGACCGCGAGGCCGGACCAGACCGCGGCCGAGGCCATCCGGACGATGCTCGACTCGGGCGTCGGTTCCGTGGTCGTGGTCGAGGGATCGGCGCCGGTGGGGATCTTCACCGAGCGCGATGTGCTGCGGCTGGCGGGCAGCGGTGCGGCCTTCGGAACGACGCTGCTGCGCGACGTCATGACGCCGGACCCGCTTACCGTCTCTTCCGAGGACGGCATCCTGGCTGCCGCGCAGCTGATGGGCGAGCGGAACCTCCGCCACCTGCCGGTCGTCGAGGGCGGGAACCTCGTCGGCATCGTCTCCATCCGCGACGTGCTCGGCTTCCTCGCCGAGCGGTTGTGGTCGGAGCGGGACGAAGCCGCCCACGACACCGCGCGCGCGTTGCTCGACCGGCGCTAGCCGAGGCCTGGCGGAGTCGCGTCGGGGGCGTGCACGCCCTCGAGCTGGCCGAACGAATCGAGCGTTCGGCGGGAGGTGAAGCAGCGTCGGAGCGTCAGCGTGCCGATGGCGAGCATCGAGGCAAGCGCGAGCCCGATCGTCCAGTGCTCGAGGCTGAGCGCGGTCTGCAGGGCTTGCCCTTCCCACTCTCCCGGGTCGTAGCGGTTCGAGATGCTGGCCGTCGGGATGAGGTCGACGCCCTGCGGAAAGCGCAGCGTGTGGTGCGCGGCCCACGTCCCTGTCTTGTGCACGACCGCCATCGCGTCGACGATCGCGGCGACGCACGCGACGTAGAAGCCATAGGGGAGACGCGTCGCCACCCAGCCGGCGACGACGAGCAACAGCGGCGGCAGGAACGCCCACAGCCAGATCCGCAGCTCGTTCGAGGCGGATGGGTCGTGGAAGCGGGAGTGCAGCACCGCGCCGTCGCGCCACTGCACGACGCGCGGCTTCTCGATTGCGAGCGACGCGGACATGAGGGACGAGAAGAGGAGCGGGATGGCGATGAACGCCGCGATCCCGAGTGGCGCCTTGCTCCGCACCGTCCTCACGACAACTTCTCCGCCTCGAGCACGCGCGACAGGAACTCGCGCGTGCGCGGCTCGCGCGGCTCGGTGAAGATCTGCGCCGGTGGGCCCTCTTCCAAGATCCTTCCCGCGTCGAGGAAGCACACCTTGTCGGCCACCTCGCGTGCGAAGCCCATCTCGTGCGTGGCGATGATCATCGTCATCCCGCTCTCGGCCAGCTCGCGCACGAGCCCGAGCACCTCCGACACGAGCTGCGGGTCGAGCGCGCTCGTGATTTCGTCGAGGAGCAGCACCTTCGGGCCCATCGCGAGCGCCCGGACAATCGCGACGCGCTGCTGCTGGCCGCCGCTCAACCTGTCCGGGAATTCGTCCGCCTTCTCCTCGAGGCCGATGCGCTTCAGCAGCGAGCGCGCCTGACCCTCGGCGCCCTCGCGGGTGAACCCGCCCGCCTTGCGCGGCGCGAGCGTCACGTTCTGCAGCACGGTCATGTGCGGGAAGAGGTTGTACGCCTGGAAGACGATCCCGACCTTGCGGCGCAGCGCGTTCACGTCCACCTTCTCGTCGTTGACGCGCTGGCCGTCGACGACGATCTCCCCCTCCTCGATTCGCTCGAGGCGGTTGAGGCAGCGCAGCAGCGTCGACTTCCCGGAGCCGGACGCGCCGATCAGGCAGACGACGTTGTGCTCTGCAACGTCGAGGTCGATCTTTTCGAGGACGCAGAGCGCGCCGAACCACTTGCTCACCCCGCGCAGGTGCACGAAGGGCGCGTCGCCGTTGGTGCTCACTAGAACGCCTGCGCGCGCTCGCGCCGCTCGCGCTCTGCGACGAGATGATCCGTGAAGCGTGCGAGCGGGATGGTGAGCAGGATGAAGAACACCGCCGCCGCGACGAGCGACGGGAAGTCGTTGTTCTGTGTCGAGAACTGCTGCGCGAGCTGTGTCGCCTCGGCGACGCCGATGACCGAGACGAGCGCCGTGTCCTTCTGCAAGCCGACGAAGTCGTTGAGCAGGGGCGGGATGACGCGGCGCACCGCCTGTGGGACGACGACGTAGCGCATCGTCTGCGCGTACGTCAGCCCGAGGGAACGGGCGGCAGCCCGCTGGCTCGGGTGCACCGACTCGATCCCGGCGCGATACACCTCGGTCACGTACGCCGTGTACACGAGCGTGAGCGCGACGACGCCGTATACGATCACCGGCCGGCTCGAGATGTAGCCGAGCTGCAGGCCGGGAATGCCGAACCCGACGATGAAGATGACGAGGATCAACGGCGTGCCGCGGAAGAAATCCGTGTACGCGATCGCCAGGGCCCGCAGCGGTCTTGCTGCGGACCCCGGCAGGCCGCGGACGATCGCGAGTGCGAGCGCGAACACCAGGACGAGCGCCTCCGCGATGACCATCATCTTGATGTTCACCTGAAAACCCGCCCAGACGTTCGGCAGCGACAGCCGGAAGCTGTGCGGGTAGAAGAAGGTGCGATAGACCTGGTGGAGCGCGTGCACGTCGTTACTTCAGGACGGGGATGGACGCGAAGTCGAGGTTGAACCACTTCTTCTGGAGCTTCCCGATCGTCCCGTTCGCCGTCAGCCTCTTGATCTGAGCGTCGACGAGCGGCAGGAGCTTCGAGCCCTTCTGGAGCACCGCGCCGTACTGCTCGTGCGTTGCGATCTGGCCGGCGACGGGGCCGTATCTGGTCGGGTTCGACTTGCGCTCGAGCGCGACGATCGGCACGTCGAGGATGAGCGCCTGGCACTGGTTCAGCTGCACCGCCTGGAAGGCGGCCGTGGTGCTCGGGTACGTCAGCGGCCGCTTACCGGGATGCAGCCGGTTGTTGATCCAGTCGAGACCGGTCGTGTTCGTCTGCGCGCAGGTCTGCAGCTTCTTCACGTCCGCGATGCTCTTCGGCGGCGTCGTCTGCTTCGAGATGAGCACGCCCTGGTTCGCGTTCAGGTACGAGTTGGTGAAGTCCACGGTGCGCTTCCGCTGCGCCGTGATCGTGGCCTCCTGGAACGACACGTCGAACTTCTTCGTGCCCGGCAGGAAGAGCCCGTTCCAGGACGTGTAGACCCAGACCGGCTTCAGGCCGAGGCCCTTGGCGATGGCCGACGCAAGGTCGACCTCGTAGCCGCGCGGGTTCGTGATCGTGCTACCGCGGACCGTGCCCGAGGCGAAGCCGACGGCGGGGTCGCCGAAGGCGACGACGAGCTGGCCCGAGTGCATCGTCGGCGGAGAGGCCGGCCTCGCGCTCGCCGCCGGAACGGCGACGAGGGCCGCGAGCACAGCGGCCAAAAGAAGTCGCTTCAAGATTGCCCTCCTCTGAGTTGCAGGAACGCCGAGCGTAACCTGGAAGTGCGAGCACTTCCAGGTTTTGGAGGTTCCGCTTCGCGGAGCGGTCGGCGGCCAAGCCGCCGACCTCTTATGGGCATTGGCGACGGTCTCGCGCTGCGCGCACGGTGGTGGCTTCGCCATCCCCGCGCGCTCGTCCGGCCGTCGCCAACGCTGCGCGTTGGCGCCGTCCTTGTTCGTTGTGTCGTTCGCGCGCTTTCAGGCCAAAGCAGCGGCTGTCAGTTGCTGGAAGTGGCCGATGAGCTGTTCGCTGTGGCCCATGAGCACGCCGTGCTCGAGCGCGCCGCTCGCCATGCCCCGGTGCACGCCCTCAACGAGCGCACGATCCTCGATCCCGACCTGGGTGTCGAACGCCATCAGGTCGTCGACCCAGGCCGGCTCGACGTCCCGTCCGAAGAAGTAGTCGAGGAAGCGGTAGGTGCGGTCGGGCGTCAGCGGCACCATCGGTCCGATGGAGACGTTCGCGTGCCCGGCGAAGATGTTCACACCGAGGTTCGGCCAGAGGAAGTGGAACTGCGAGCGCTGGAGCTCGCCCTCGAGCCGGACGTTCTCGCGCACCGGCCCGCGCTGGCTCGACAGCCGCCCGTCGGTGGAGAGGGCGTACGCCTCCGTCGACACGTCGATGACCTCGGCGAACGCCGGGTGAGCGATCTGGCAGTGGTAGCACTCGAGGAAGTTCTCGCAGACGACCTTCCAGTTGGCCTCCAGCTCGGCCTCCCAGCGCGTGTGGAAGACGAGGTCGTCGACGTCCAGTCCGAGCTCGGCGATTTGCGCGGGCATGGAGCCGAGCGCGTCCGTGAGCGGCTCCGGATCGGGACCTGCGTTGACGAACACGAACGGCCCCCAGGCGCCGACGGCGACCGGCACGAGCCCGAGCTCCTCGCGCGGAAAGTCGGGCTCCTCATCCGAGCGCGGGGCCGTGCGCAGCGCGCCGTCGAGACCGTACGTCCACGCGTGGTACGGGCACTGCAGCGTCTCGCGCTTGCCCTGGCCTTCGGCGATCGTCGTCCCGCGGTGGCGGCACACGTTGACGAAGGCGCGGAGCTCGCCGTCGCGCGCGCGCGTAACCACTATGGGCGTCGCGCCCGCGCGGCCGGCGAAGAACGTCCCCGGCTCGGGCAGCTGCCCGAGGTGGCCGACGTACTGCCACGCCGAGCGGAAGATCAGTTCCCGCTCGCGGCGCAGGATCTCCGGGTCCGTGTACCAGCTGTACGGAAGCGTGCTCTGCACGGCGAGAATGTACTGGTGCGTGCGATGGTCCTCTCCGCGCAGCGCGAGCCGCTCGAGCTGCGCGATCTACCGGTGCCCGAGCCGGGGCCCGGGCAGGTGCGCCTGCGCGTCCGGGCTTGTGGCGTCTGCCGCACCGACCTGCACGTCGTCGACGGCGACCTCCCGCATCCGAAGCTGCCGCTCGTCCCGGGCCACCAGATCGTGGGCGAGACCGACGACGGCCGCCGCCTCGGCGTCCCGTGGCTCGGCTGGACGGACGGGACGTGCCGGTTCTGCACGAGCGCCCGCGAGAACCTCTGCGACGAGGCGCGCTTCACCGGCTACGACCTCGACGGCGGGTATGCGGAGTACGTCGTCGCCGACGAGCGCTTCTGCTTCCCGCTGCCCGACGAGTACGACGACGTCCAGGCGGCGCCGCTCCTCTGCGCCGGCCTCATCGGCTACCGCTCACTGCGCCTCGCGGGCGACGCCGAGCGACTCGGCCTGTATGGGTTCGGCGCGTCGGCGCACATCGTTGCGCAGGTCGCGCGCCATCAGGGCCGCCGCCTCTTCGGCTTCGTCCGCCACGGGGACGAGCAGGCGCGCGCGTTCGCGCTCGAGCTCGGCTGCGAATGGGCGGGCTGGTCGGACGAGCGCCCGCCCGAGGAGCTCGACGCGGCCATCCTGTTCGCCCCGGTCGGCGCGCTTGTGCCCGCCGCGCTCGCTGCTCTCGGCCGCGGCGGCACCGTCGTCTGCGCGGGGATTCACATGAGCGACATCCCGTCGTTCCCGTACGAGCTGCTGTGGGAGGAGCGTTCCGTCCGCTCGGTTGCGAACCTCACCCGGCTCGACGGCGAGGAGTTCCTCGCGCTCGCGCCCCGCGTGCCGGTGCGCACCGAGATCGAGATCTTTGCGCTCGAGGACGCGAACGAGGCCCTCGCCCGCATGCGCAGCGGCGACATACGCGGTGCGGCCGTGCTCCGGCTGTAGGCTCACCGCGTGCAGGCACCGTTCGAGCAATTCTTCGCCTTCCGGCGACTCTTCCCGGTCGCGCAGCTCACGCCGGACGGCGAGCGGATCCTCTTCGTCTCGAACCTCTCCGGCCAGTTCAACCTCTGGTCGGTCGAGCTCGACGGCGGTTGGCCGGAACAATTGACGACCTTCGTCGACCACGCCGTCCGCGGTGTTGCGATCCGTGAGGACGGGACGATCCTCTTCCACGCCGACCACGACGGCGACGAGTTTCACCAGCTCTACCGCATCCCGGCCGACGGCGGTTGGCCGGAGCAGCTCACCGACCGCGAGCAGGTGCAGCACGAGCTCTCGCCGGGAGCGTGGGCGCCCGATGGGAAGAGCTTCGCGTTCTCCTCCAACATGCGCACGCCGACCGACGGCGAGGTCTTCGTCTGGCGCGATGGAGACGCCGAGCCCCGCTACCTCTTCGGCGAGGGCAAGTACGCATTCGCCGTCGGGTTCTCGCCGGACGGCACGAAGCTCCTCACGGTCGAGTTCCGCTCCAACAGCGACACCTCGATCTGGGTGATCGACGTCGAGTCCGGTGACGCGGCGGAGGCGACGCCGCACGAGGTGGCGGCGAAGTACTTCCCCGGGCCGTGGAAGCGCGACGGGTCCGGGTTCTACGTCATCACGGACGAAGGACGCGAGTTCACGGGGCTCGCGTTCCAGTCCCTCGAAACGGGCGTGCGCGAATGGGTCGAGACGCCCGACCACGACATCGACGACATCGCAGGCTCCGACGACGGTCGCGTGCTCGCGTGGATCGAGAACGACGACGGCTGGGCGACCGTCCACGTCCGCGACCTCGAGCGCGGCATGGATCTTCCCGCACCGAAGCTGCCGCGCGGCGCCGTCTCGGTCCTCGGATCGGGCCTGTCGCTCTCGGGCGATGGATCGCGTCTTGCGGTCGTCTGGGACACGCCGTTGCGCCCCGCCGAAGTCTTCGTTGTCGACACCGCCACCGGCGACGCGTTGCCGGTGACGGAGAGCCGCACCGCCGGCCTGTCGTCTCTCGATCTGCGCGAGCCGGAGCTGATCCGGTACGAGAGTTTCGACGGCAGGAAGATCCCCGCGTGGCTGTACCGGCCCGACGGAGACGGCCCGTTTCCGTTTTCCGTGCTCATCCACGGCGGCCCCGAAGCGCAGGAACGGCCCATCTACCGGCCGTACGTCCAGTACCTGCTCTCGCGCGGCATCGGCGTGCTCGCGACGAACATCCGCGGCTCGACCGGCTACGGCAAGACGTACCAGACGCTCATCCACCACGACTGGGGCGGCGGCGACCTCGAGGACTGGCGTCACGCCGCCGAGTGGCTCAAGGCGCAGCCGTTCGTGGACGGCGACCGCCTCGCGGTCTTCGGCGGCTCGTACGGCGGGTTCGCGACGCTCACCTGCGTGACGCGCCTGCCCGAGTACTGGCGCGCGGCGGTCGACATCGTCGGCCCCTCGAATCTCCTCACGTTCGTGCGGGCCGTCCCGCCGCAGTGGCAGAGGTTCATGGCGCAGTGGGTCGGCGACCCCGACACGGAAGAGGACTACCTGCGCGAGCGTTCCCCGATCACGTACGTCGACCAGGTGCAGGCTGCGCTGCTCGTCATCCAGGGTGCGAAGGACCCGCGGGTCGTCAAGTCCGAGTCCGACCAGATGGTCGAACGGCTACGCGAGCTCGGGCGGGAGGTCGAGTACTTCGTGTTCGAGGACGAAGGGCACGGGTTCACGCGCTACTCGAATGACGTGCACGCGTACAGGCTCACGTGCGAGTGGCTCGAATCACATCTCGCCTGAGAGAGCACACGCGGCTTCGCGTCGCGGTCGAGCTTGCGCTCCTCGCGATCTTTCTCGGGCTCCTGATCTGGGCGATCCGCGGCTCCTTCCACGCAGCCGGTAAGGATCTGAGCAACGCCGATCCGGTGCTCTTGGTGCTCGCGTGTGCGGCAGTGGCCGCGTACTACCTCGTGTTCGTCCTCGGCTGGATGAAGATCCTCGCCGACTGGGGCGTCCGGATCTCGTATCCGACCGCGCTCAACTCGGAGATCGTCTCGATGCTCGCGAAGTACGTGCCCGGCGGCGTGTGGACGCCCGCCGCGCGCGTGGTCGCGATGCGCCGTGCAGGCGTCAAGGACGCGGCGCTCGTCACTGCGGCGATGCTCGTCGAAGCGGGGCTCTCTGCAGTCGCCGGCGTGCTCGTGTTCGTGATCTCGCTTGCGTGGGTGCGCGGCGTCAACGGCCCGGTCATCCCGATCGGCATCTTCGGGGTGGTGGTCGCTCTGCTGTTGTATCCGCGTGTCTTCCACGCGCTCGCAACGCGGTTCCTCCGCCGTTTCGGCTACCACGAGTTGCCGCCGCTGCGCGCGTCGACGCTCGCAGGGCTGCTCGTCTTCTACGCGGGAACCTGGGTGATCGGCGGCACAGGTGTATGGCTCCTGCTGCGCTCGGTCGGCGCGCACCCGGCGGTGTCCACCATCGTCTTCCTCGGCGGCGTGTCGGCGGTCGGCGCGATCGTCGCCGTGCTCGCGTTCTTCGCACCCTCGGGGCTCGGTGCGCGCGAGGGAGCGATGTACGGCCTGATGCTCGCCATCACGTCGTCGGGAGCCGCGCTCTCGGCGACGCTCCTCAACCGCGTGGCGATCACACTCGTGGAGGTGCTCCTGCTCCTTTTCGGTGCGCTGGTGCTTCGTCGGAAGGAGCGGCGAGATTCGCGCGGATCTTCGCCAGCGTCCGCCGCAGCCGAGCCTGCTCCGCGTGGCTGATCCCGGCGCACATTTCGGCTTCGAACGCGACAGCCGCCGCTAACAGCCGCTCGTGCAGCCGGCTTCCCTTCGGCGTCAGGCGAAGCCCCTTGACGCGACGGTCGTCACGGTCGACCTCGCGGCGGACGAGCCCCAGCTTCTCGGCGCGGTCGACGTGGTAGGTGATTGTCGCGCCGTCGACGTGCTCGCGGCTCGCGAGCAGCGATTGGGAGGCGACGCCCTCGTCGCTGATCGCGCTCAGGACGATCCAGATGCCGAGCGAGCCGCCTGCGCGCGCGAGCGCCGCGTCGATCGCCTCGCGGACGTCCTTGGCGGCGATCACGAGCTCGCGACCGAGTGGGCGGAATCTCTCACCTGAGATACTTGGAGTATTAATAATTTGACATCCTAGCATTCCGCGGGCTAGGGTGCCGGGAAGTGCTGGCACGTC
The DNA here is from genome assembly GCA_036512155.1 of Gaiellaceae bacterium. GTDB lineage: Bacteria > Actinomycetota > Thermoleophilia > Gaiellales > Gaiellaceae > Palsa-739. The sequence goes on from DATCBD010000022.1 coordinate 18,132, forward strand.
TCGCACACGTGATCGTCCGCCGCCGTCGCTGGGTGATCGGCGCCTGGGTCGTGCTCTCGCTCTTCGGCGCGTTCTCGGCTTCGCAGGTCTCGAAGCGCTGGTTCCAGAGCTTCTCGATTCCGGGCTACTCCGCCTACGAGGCGAACCAGCGGACGCTTCAGCGCTTCGGCACCGGTCAGCAGGCGCCGCTCGTCGCCGTCTTCCACACGAACGGCGACGTGACGAAGGCGACCGGCATCGAAACGGCGATCGATCGTGCGGCCGCCGTCAACCCCGGTTCGCGCACCTCGTCGTACTGGTCGACCGGAAGCCGCGCGTACCTGTCCAAGGACGGGCACACCGCCTTTGCCGAGATCTATCCGCCCGGCACGCCGAACTTCAGCTCGGACACGCACATCAAGCAGACGCGCGCAGCGCTGAAGAGCGCGACGCCTGCCGGCGTCACGGCGTACCTGACCGGACGCGACGCGCTCGTTGCTGCGTCATCCGGTGGCAGCAAAGGTCCGAGCGTCCTCACGGAAGGCCTCATCGGCGGTGGCGGCGCGCTCATCATTCTCTTCTTCGTCTTCGGGACGCTGCCCGCCGTGCTGATGCCGATCGCAATCGCGATCGCCGCGATCCTCAACACGTACTCGCTCGTGTGGGCGCTGACCTACGTCACGAACGTGTCGATCATCGTCGAGTTCCTCATCGCGCTCGTCGGCCTCGGCGTCGCGATTGACTACGCGCTGCTCATGATCTTCCGGTTCCGCGACGAGCTGCGCGAGGGCGAGGACGTCGAGACGGCGCTCGTCGAGACGATGACGCACGCCGGCCGCTCGGTGATCGTCTCCGGCTCGACCGTCGCGGTCGGGCTCGTGTCGATGATCGTGCTGCCGCTGCCGTTCATCCGTTCGATCGGCCTCGGCGGGCTGCTCATCCCATTGGTGTCGGTGCTCGCCGCGATCACGCTGCTGCCGGCGCTGCTCGCCGTGCTCGGCGAGCGCATCAACAGCCTGCGGCTGCTGCCGAAGCGGCTCGTGGACAGCGGCCATCCCGAGGACGGGCCGTGGGGGCGCTGGGCGCGGTTCGTCATGCGCCGGCCGTGGCGCGTGGCGATCACGGGCCTCGCCATCGTGGGCGTGCTCGTGTTCTTCGGCGTGCAGCTCAACCCGAGCGAGGCGCAGGCGAAGGACCAGCCGGGGAGTGGCGACGCGATCGTCGGCCGCGATGCGCTCGCGAGCGCGGGGATATCGCCGGGCGTCATCGAGCCGTTCAACGTGCTTGTCGAGCATGGTGCAGCCCCCGGGCCGATTGCGGCGAAGCTGCGCACGACTCCCGGCATCGTCGGCGCGGTCGCGCCGACCGGCCCGAGCTGGCGCAAGGGCAACGACTCGATCGTGGAGGCCTTCCCTGCCATCGACGGGGCGGCCCCGCACATCCAGAGCCTCGTCACGCGCGTGCACAAGGCGCTGAACGGGACCGATGCCACGCTCGGCGGCGTCGCCCCGGCCGACCGCGACTTCGTGCACGCGGTGTACGGGAACTTCCCATACGTGCTCGCGCTCGTCGTGCTGCTGACCGTGCTGCTGCTCATGCGCGCGTTCCGTTCGGTGGTGCTGCCGATCAAGGCGGCGCTGCTCAACCTCATCTCGCTGGGCGCGGCGTTCGGGATCATCGTCTTCATCTTCCAGAAGGGCCACGGTTCGAACGCGATCTGGGGCGTTCCGGCGACGCAGTCGATCATTCCGTGGATCCCGCTGATGATCTTCGCGTTCCTCTTCGGCCTCTCGATGGACTACGAGGTCTTCATGCTTACGCGCATGCGCGAGGCCTACGACGAGACGCACGACACGCCGAGCGCGATCGCGCTCGGGCTCGCGCGCACGGGCAAGCTCGTCACGAGTGCGGCCGCGATCCTCATGTTCGCGTTCTTCGTGCTGTCGATGAGCCCCGGCACAGACATCAAGCAGTTCGGCATCGGGCTCGCCGCCGGGATCATCTTCGACGCGACCGTCATCCGGGCCCTGCTCGTCCCCGCACTGATGCGCCTCCTGGGCTCCTGGAACTGGTGGCTGCCGCCGTCTCTCGCGCGCGTGCTGCGCGTGAGCCCCGGCGAGCGGCTCGAGCAAGTCCCGGAACCCAGCTAGGACGCGCTAGCGTCAGAGCGTGATCGTCCGGCTTGCCGTCGCGGCGCTGGCGCTCGCTGCCGGGGCAAACGCGGTCGCGCTCGCGGTGCTGCTCCTCCACGGAACGCCGGGGCCGGTGTCGGTTGCGCCCGCCGCGCTTCCGGCCGCGAGCCCGGCGCCCGCCGCGCCTGCGACGCCGAGCTTTCCGGCGCCGCCGGCGAACGCTGTCGTGTTCAGCCGCGAGGACGGCGCCGACGCGCTCGCGCTCGCCGTCGTCCCGCGCGGCGAGAGCGTGCTCGTGCAGGCCTCCGTCGTCGGCCCGCAGGGAACCGGCGTCAACGGGCTCTCGGTGTCGTTCGGATCGGTCCGCGCGAGCGCCTGCGGCCGCGGCTGCTACCGGGCGACGCTCGCTCGTCCGCGTGCGGTCGACCTCCGCGTCGGCAAGACGCGCTGGCTCGTCCCGCTGCCCGCACAGTGGCCGCCGCGCGACGCCTCTGAGCTCGTCGCGCGCGCCGCGCACGTGTGGCGGTCGCTGCGCACGCTCGCCTTCTACGACCGGCTCGCGTCCGATCCGACGCACGCGGTGGTCAGCACCTGGCGCGCGGTCGCGCCGGACCGGCTCTCCTATCGCATCAAGGGCGGCTATTCGGCCGTGATCGTCGGCGAGCGCCGGTGGGACCGGGCGCCGGGCGGCCGGTGGATCGAGTCGGCGCAAACGGTGCGGCTGAAGCAGCCCGTCCCGGTCTGGCAGTCGGCGACCGACGCGCATGTCGTCGGCGCGACTGGGACGGCCTGGCGGATCACGTTCTTCGATCCCGGCACGCCGGCGTGGTTCGCGATCACCGTCGACAAGCGCACGCTGCACACGCTCGACCTGCGGATGACCACGACCTCCCACTTCATGCACGAGCGCTACGGCCCGTTCGACGCGCCGCTCGTCGTGCGCCCGCCGAAGAAATAGGTGCCGCTCATGTTGCGCTTACCTGGACGTGGGAGAATCCCTAACCCACCAGCGAGAGGAGGCAACCGTGCCTGAGGACCGGTTGGAGCAGGCGCTCTTCGAGATCCGCAAGGTGATCGCCGGGCAGGACGAGATGCTCGAGCGGGTGCTCGTGTGCCTGCTCGCGCAGGGGCATCTGCTGATCGAGGGCGTGCCCGGCCTTGCGAAGACCCTGACCATCAAGACGACGGCCGCCGTCCTCGGCGGCTCCTTCGCGCGCATCCAGTTCACGCCCGACCTCGTTCCCGCCGACCTCGTCGGGACGCGCGTCTACCGTCCCGACCAGGGCAGCTTCGACACCGAGCTCGGGCCGGTGTTCTGCAACTTCCTCCTTGCGGACGAGATCAACCGCGCGCCGGCGAAGGTGCAGAGCGCCTTGCTCGAGGTGATGCAGGAGCGGCAGGTGACGATCGCGCACACCTCGTACCCGGTGCCGAGCCCGTTCCTCGTGCTCGCGACCCAGAATCCGATCGAGTCGGAGGGGACGTATCCGCTGCCGGAGGCGCAGATCGACCGATTCATGCTGAAGATCCTCATCGACTACCCCGAGCACGACGAGGAACTGACCGTCGTGCAGCGGCAGCTCTCCGCCCAGCCCGAGCTGCGCGAGATGCTCAGCCTCGACGAGCTGCGCGCGCTGCAGGCGGCCGTGTTCGACGTGTACGTCGATCCTGCGCTCGTCAGTTACGCGGTGGCGCTCGCAACGGCGACACGAGAGCCGAGCGAATACGTCTCGTACGGTGCGAGCCCGCGCGGGCCGATCAGCGTGACACAGGCAGCGCGCGCGCTCGCGCTCATGCGCGGACGCGACTACGCCACGGTCGACGACGTGCGCGCCCTGGCGAAGGACGCGTTCCGGCACCGGCTCGTGCTCAGCTACCAGGCCCTCGCCGAGGGCGTCACGGCGGACGCGATCCTCGATCGCGTTCTCGCCGAGGTGCCGGCGCCCGAGGCCGAGCTCGCGCGGCCGCCGGCGAGATGACGCCGCCGGCGCTGCTCGGGGAGGGGACGCCCGAGCGGCCGGGCCCGGGCCCGCTGCCGCCCGAGCTGCTCCGCGCGCTTCAGCTCGATGTCGCCCGGCGTCTCTCGGGCATGCTCGCCGGCGACTTCCGGTCCGCCCGCCACGGTCCGGGGACGGAGCTGGCGCAGGTTCGCCCGTACGTTCCCGGCGACGACGTCCGTCTGATCGAGTGGAACGTCACCGCCCGCACCGGCGAGCCGCACGTGCGCGTGCAGCTCGCGGAGCGCGTGCTCGTCACGTGGCTCGTGCTCGACACGTCGCCGTCGATGCAGTTCGGGACCGGACAGCGGCGGAAGGCGGACGTCGCCGCCGGCGTCGCGCTCGGGCTCGGGCACATCGCAACGCGGAGAGGTAACAGGCTCGGAATCGTCACCTTCGGCGACGCGAGCCCGTCCACGATCCCCCCGACGCAGGGACGGCACGGCCTGCTCGGGCTGCTGGGTACGCTCGGCCGCGAGCCGGAGGGCGCCGGCGTCGGCGCCACGTCGCTCGGCGCTGCACTTGGGCGCGTCGGCGCGGCAGCGCGGCAGCGCGGCATCGTCGTCGTCGTGTCCGACTTCCGCGGCCCGCTCGACTGGCGCACGTCATTGCTGCGCGTGCTCGACCGGCACGACGTTCTCGCGATCGAGATCCGCGACCCGCGCGAGCAGGAGCTGCCAAACGTCGGAGAGCTCTGGCTCGTCGATCCGGAGACGGGACGCCAGGTGCGCGTGGACACGCGGAGCTCGTCGCTGCGCGAGCGATTCGCTGCCGCAGCGGCGGAAGAGCGCAGCGGCGTTGCGCGTGTGCTTTCCGCGCTCGGCGTTCCGCACGTCGTCCTCTCCACGAGCGGCGACTGGCTGCGCCCGTTCGCGGCGTTCCTCGGTGGGCGCCGATGAGCTTCGGCGATCCCCTGGCGCTCGCGGCTCTCGCGGTCGTTCCCGTGCTTGCGTGGCTTTGGTTCCTGCAAGACCGTCGTCGCCGGAGAGCGGCGGGCGCGTTCACGAATCTCGCGCTGCTGCCGAACCTCGTCGACCGCGCGCCGGGTCGGCTGCGGCTCGTCCCGCCTGTCCTCTTCCTCACCGCGCTCGGCGCGCTCGTTGTCGGCTTCGCGCGCCCGCACGCGAACATCCGCGTGCCCAGGCACGAGGCGACGGTGGTTCTCGCCATCGACGTCTCGCGCTCGATGCAGGCGCACGACGTCAAGCCGACGCGGATGGTCGCCGCCCAGCGGGCGGCGAGCGCGTTCGTCGGCCGGGTCCCGGACACGTATTCGATCGCCGTCGTCGGGTTCGGGAGCCGCGCGTACGTTGCCGTCCCGCCGACGAGGGACCGTGCGCTCGTCCGGCAGGCGCTGGCTGACCTGACGCCCGGCGAGGGCACCGCGATCGGCGACGCGGTCGTGCTCTCGGCGAAGCTCGGCCAAAAGCAGCGAACCGTCGACGGCGTCGTGCCGCCCGAGTCCGTGCTGCTCCTCTCCGACGGCGCCCCGGACGGCGGCCGTACCGCGACCCTCGCAGCGGCGAAGCAGGCGAAGCGGTTGCACGTCTCCGTTTCCACCGTTCTGCTCGGGACGGCGAACGGCGTCGTGCAGCAGAAGCTCGTCGGCGGATACACGGAGGAAATCCGCGTCCCGCCGAGCCCCGGCACGCTGCAGCTGATCGCGCAGCGGACGGGCGGCGAGTTCTTCCGCGCGACCTCGGCGAAGGCGCTCGACACGGTCTATCGGCATCTGGCCACGCGCGTCGGTCACCGGACCGAGAGCCGCGAGGTGACGGACGTCTTCGCAATCGGCGCGCTCGTGCTGCTGCTCGCGGGCGGCGTGTTCTCGGTGCTCCGCTTCCGGAGGGTTCCGTGAGGCGCGCTGTGGTCGTCGCGGCTGCGTTCGCGGCCGCCGCCGTCGTCGTCGCGCCGGCGGGCGCGACGAACGAGTGCCGCGGCCTCAAGGTCTGCGTGCCCGTCGTCGGTCCGTGGGTGGTCGCGGGCGGCGCGGCGCAGGTCTCGTTCCAGCTCTCGTGCCCGGCGAAGTTCGTCGTCGCCGGCCTCGACGCCGAGCTCAGCCGGGCGGGCGTGGACGTCACCTTCCGCGGGTCGCTCGGCAGCCCCGTCAATCCGGGAATCACGACGTCGAGGTCAGCCGAGTTCCTCGCACGCTTGCTTGCGGGAGCGACGCCGGCGACGTTCCGGCCGCACATCGGCTGCGTGCCGGCAAACGGCGGCGGCCAGCGCTTCCCGACCGTGCACGAGGCCGTCCGGCCTGCACAGCCGCTCGTTCCGACCGTCGTGCAGCTCGCTCTGAGGCCGGGCGTGCACCGCTTCGCGGAGCGTTGCTCGGCCGGGAAGCGGCTCCTCGGCGCGACGCACGCCGTCGGCTTCTACGCTGCGTCGCCGCCGTCCGCCGCGCTCGTCCGGAGTGTCGTCGTCGCGCAGACGGTGCAAGCGGGGATCGTCCACCTCGTCGTGCGCGCAGGCCCGCTCCCGGGCGCTCGCGCAATCGTGCAGGTCGACCTGGAGTGCGCATGAGCTTCGGCAGTCCGTTCATGTTGGTGACGCTCCTCGTCGTCCCGCTCGCGATCGGCCTGTACGTGCTCGCGGGACGGCAACGCATGCGTTACGCCGTGCGGTATACGAACGTCGACGTGCTCGCCTCCGTCGCAGGCGGCCGGCCGTGGCGGAGACTGCTGCCGGCGACCGTCTTCCTGCTCGCGGTGACGACGCTGTGCATCGCCGCTGCGCGGCCGCGCGTGCACACGCTCGTCGCGAGCGATCGCGCCACCATCGTGCTCGTCCTCGACGTCTCCGGGTCCATGCAGGCGAACGACGTGAAGCCGACCCGGCTCGCGGCGGCGCAACAGGCGATCCATGTCTTCCTCGACCGCGTGCCGAAGCGCGTGCGGGTCGGGCTCATCCTCTTCGCCGGCGTGCCCGAGGAGGCGACGCCGCCGACAACCGACCATGCGCTCGTCGCGCAGGCGGTCGACGATGCCGACGTCTTCCAGGGCGGGTTCGGCGGGACGGCGATTGGCGACGCGCTCGCCGCCGCGGTCAAAGTCGGGATCGCGTCCGCCGGCATCCAGGGCACGCGCGGGCTCGCCGCCTACCACCCGGTCGCCGCGCCCAGCCAGGCGAGCACGCTCGTCACCATCCTCTTCCTCTCCGACGGGCATCAGAACCGCGGCACCCTGCAGCCGTTGCAGGGCGCGGCGGTGGCGAAGAAAGCTGGCATTCCTGTCTTCACGGTCGCGCTCGGCACGCTCGGCGCGAAGATCACGAACTTCAACTTCGCCGGCGGGAACACCGGCACGTTCTTCGGCGGCGGGCCGGGGCTTCGTCAGGCGCTCGCTCCCGACCCGGCGACGCTGCACGCGATCGCGACGGCGACGGGTGGTCAGTTCTATCCGGCGAAGTCGGCCGGTGCGGTGGAGGCCGCGTACGCGAAGCTCGGCTCCAGCCTCGGCCGCGTTCCCGGGCGCAGCGAGGTGACGGCCGACTTCGCCATCGGGGCGGCCGCGCTCCTGCTCGTGGCAGGGATCCTCGGCGCGCTCTGGGCGCCGCGCCTGCCGTGACCTAGATCATCCTTTTGGATGAGGCCGAAGTCGTCCCTGCGCCGGAGGCGGGCGCGGGTGGCCGTGATTACGTTGGGTGCAGTGATCGAAGCCAACGCTCTCACGAAGGACTACGGCGACAAGCGGGCAGTGGACGGCCTGAGCTTCACCGTCCAGCCCGGCATCGTCACCGGCTTCCTCGGCCCGAACGGATCGGGCAAGTCGACGACGATGCGGCTCATCCTCGGCCTCGATGCCGTCACGAGCGGCGACGTCACCGTGAACGGCAAGCACTACCGCGACCACAAGGCGCCGCTGCACGAAGTCGGCGCACTGCTCGAGGCGCGCTCCGTGCACACCGGCCGCTCGGCGTACTACCACCTCCTTTCGCTCGCGCAGACGCACGGCATCGGCCGCAAGCGCGTCGACGAGCTCATCGACCTCGTCGGCCTGCACGACGTTGCGCGTAAGCGCGCCGGCAAGTTCTCCCTCGGCATGGGCCAGCGCCTCGGCATCGCCACCGCGCTTCTCGGCGATCCGCACACGCTGCTGCTCGACGAGCCCGTCAACGGGCTCGATCCCGAGGGCATCCACTGGATTCGCAACCTGCTCAAGGCGCTCGCCGCCGAGGGCCGCGCGGTGTTCGTGTCCTCGCACCTCATGAGCGAGATGGCCGTAACCGCGGATCACCTCATCGTCATCGGGCGCGGAAAGCTCATCGCCGACACGAGTGTCGACGAGTTCGTGCGCCGCGCTTCCGGCGCGATCGTGCGCGTGCGTTCGCCGCAGGCGACGAAGCTGCGCGAGCTCGTGCTCGGCCCGGAGATCACGGTGACGAGCAACGAGTCCGGCGTGCTCGAGATCGCCGGGACGACGCCGGAGAAGGTGGGCGACCTCGCCGCCACGAACGGCATCACGCTGCACGAGCTGACACTTGTGCAGGCATCGCTCGAGGAGGCGTTCATGGAGATGACCCGCGACGACGTCGAGTTCAAGGCGGCTGCCGCGTGAGCGCCGTGACGGCACCGGCACCGGTCATCCCGCCGCTCACGGTCAAGGGCCGCGTCACACAGCTGCACGTGATCGTGTCCGAGTGGACGAAGCTCCACTCGCTGCGCTCGACACGCTGGTCGCTCGCCGTGGCTGTCGTGCTCACAATCGGCCTGCCGGCGATCTTCGCCGCCATTACGTCGTCGCACTGGGGCAGCATGGCGCCGCACGAGCGCGCCGACCGGCATCCGCTCGACATCGCGCTCGCCGGTGTCAACCTCTCGCAGCTCGCGATCGGCGTCCTCGGTGTCCTCGTCATCACGGGCGAGTACGCGACCGGGATGATCCGCGCCAGCTTCACCGCAGTTCCGAAGCGGCTGCCCGTGCTCTGGGCGAAGATCACCGTGTTCGCCGTCGTCTCGTTCTTGCTCATGCTGCCGTCCGTACTGATCGCGTTCTGGGTCAGCCAGGTGATCCTGAACAAGCACCACATCCTCCAGACGTCACTCTCGTCCCACGGCATCCTGCGCTCGGTCGTCGGCGGCGCCGTCTACCTCACGCTCTTCGGCGTCTTCTGCATGGCGATGGGCGCGATCGTGCGCAACACCGCCGGTGGCATCGCGTCGTTCGTCGCGCTGTTCTTCGTCATCCCGCCGCTCCTCAACGTCTTCCCGACGAGCTGGCAGAACGCCATCAACCCGTGGATTCCGAACAGCGCCTTCCGCTCGATCTTCCAGCTGACGCACGGCTCGCACAGCCTGTCGCCGGCCGGCGGCCTCGCGGTCTCGCTCGGTTACGTCGCGTTCACGGTCGCCGTCGCCGCCGTGCTGCTCGTCCGGCGCGACACCTAGCGCGGCTAGCTCTCCGCGAGAGCGCGGTACAGGGCCGCGATGTCGCGGTTCTCGTAACCGAGGACGCCCGCGCGGCTGAGCCACTCGTCGGCGACGGCTGCCGTCGGTGCCGGCACGCCGAGATCCTCCGCCAGCGCCTCGGCCAAGCGGATGTCTTTCTGCATCAGCCCGACGCTGAACCACGCCTCCTCCGGAAGGTCGAGAACGAGCGGCACACGCAGCTTCAGCATGGGCGAGCCGAGCTGACTCGAGGTGATGACGTCGGCGGCGAGCTTCCTGTCGACGCCGTCGCGCTCCGCCAGCAGCAGGCCTTCGGAGAAGGCGAGCATCTGCACGGCGAGGCTGATGTTGACGGCGAGCTTGAGCGCGAGACCGTGACCGTTGTCGCCGACGCGCGTCGGCGTCCCGAGCACGCGCAGAAGCGGCTCGACTTCGCGATAGGCGTCCTCAGCGCCGCCGACCATGATCGTCAGCGTCCCCGACTGCACCTGCGGCACGCTGCCCGACACCGGTGCGTCGAGCATCGCTGCGCCACGCTCGTGTGCCTTCGCGGCGAGCTCGCGGCTGACGCTCGGGCTGACGGTGCTCATGTCGACCCACACCTTCCCCGCGGAAAGGCCTGCAAGGAGGCCTTTGGAAGCGTCTTTGAGGGAGTCGTCGTCGGGGAGTGACGTGAAGACGACATCGCTCGACTCGGCGATCTCGCGCGGCGCGTCGCGCCACTGCAGGCCGGCGTCGATCAGGTGCTGCGCATGTGCCTTCGTTCGCGACTCGCCGTACACGGTGTAGCCGGCGGCCATGAAGCGCGCCGCCATGTTCCCGCCCATGTTCCCGAGCCCGACGAAGCCGAGTGTCTTCGGCATGGCGGGACCCTACTGCAGGTAGTCGTCGACCGCTTTTGCGCAGCGGCGTCCCTCGTCGATCGCCCACACGATCAACGATTGGCCGCGGCGAGCGTCGCCGGCGGCGAACACGCCCGGCACCGACGTCGCGAACTCGACCGCGTCGACGTTGCCGCGCGCGTCGCGGGCGACGCCGAGCGCGTCGAGCAGCCCCGACTCGGGGCCGACGAAACCCATCGCAAGGAGCACGAGCTGCGCCGGATGCGACTCGCCGGTCTCCGGCACCGGCTCGAACGGCGGCGCGCCGGTGTTCTGCATCCAGTGGATCTCCTGCACGCGCCCGTTCCCGGACAGCCCCGTGGTCGCGATGGAGAAGCTGCGCTCGCCGCCCTCCTTCAGGGCGTACGACGTGCGCAGCTTCATCGGCCACAGCGGCCACGGCGTCAGGTCGTCCGGGCGCTTCTCGGGCGGCTCCCCGAGCAGCTCGATCTGCGTCACCGAGGCGGCGCCCTCGCGGTGAGCGCTCGCGACGCAGTCGGCGCCCGTGTCGCCGCCGCCGATGACGATCACGTGGCGCCCGGCGGCGCTGATCGCGGGCTCGGCCGTCCGGGCGACGGCGCGGTTGCGCCCGTACAGGTACTCCATCGCGTAGTGGACGCCGCCGAGCTCGCGTCCGGGCACGGGCAGGTCTCGCGGGACGCGCGAGCCGGTGGCGAGCACCGTCGCGTCGAAGCCATCGAGCGGTCCATCGACGTTCACTCCGAAGCGGAAGGTGACGCCCTCGTCGGCCAGCTGCGCGATGCGCCGTTCGACGACGCGCTTCTCGATCTTGAAGTCGGGGACGCCGAAGCGGAGCAGCCCGCCGCCCGCCTCGTCGCGCTCGAAGACGGTGACGTCGTGGCCGGCGCGCGCGAGCTGCTGCGCGGCAGCGAGCCCGGACGGCCCGGAGCCGACGACGGCGACGCTGCGGCCCGTGCGGCGCTGCGCCGGGCGCGGCACGATCCAGCCCTCGTCCCAGCCGCGGTCGACGATGGCGAGCTCGATCTGCTTGATCGTGACCGCGTTGCCCTCGTCGATCTCGAGCACGCACGCCGCCTCGCACGGCGCGGGGCAGAGGCGGCCGGTGAACTCGGGGAAGTTGTTCGTACGGTGCAGCTGTTCGAGCGCCTCGCGGAAGCGGTCGCGATACACGAGATCGTTCCAGTCGGGAATGAGGTTCCCGAGCGGGCAGCCGCTGTGGCAGAACGGCACGCTGCACTCCATGCAGCGCGCGCCCTGCTCGCGCAGCTCGACGAGCGGCAGCGTACGGACGAACTCGCGGTGGTCGCCGACGCGCTCGCCCGGCGCGCGCTCCGGCGTCTCCGCGCGCGCGATCTTGAGGAAGGCGCCCAGCTCGCCCATTACGCGGCCGCCTCCTCGGTCTCGCGCGTGAAGAAGCCGTCGCCGCCCGTCGACATGGCGCCGTCGGCGAGCGCGCGGCGGAACTCGTGCGGCATCACCTTCACGAACTTGTCGAAATCCACCTCGACGGTCGAGCCTGTGCGTTCGCGGTGCTCGTCGACGAGCGCGCGCACGACGCGCACGTCCTCCGGTTCGAGCTCCTCGAGCGCAACCATTTCCTTGTTGCAGCGCTCCGCGAACGTGCCCTCCGCGTCGAGGACGTAGGCGATGCCGCCGCTCATGCCGGCGGCGAAGTTCCGGCCCGTCGGCCCGAGGACGACGACGATCCCGCCCGTCATGTACTCGCAGCCGTGGTCGCCGACTCCCTCGACGACGGCGGACGCACCCGAGTTGCGCACGGCAAAGCGCTCGCCGACGAGGCCGCGGAAGAACGCGCGTCCGCTCGTTGCGCCGTACAGGATCGTGTTGCCGGCGATGACGTTCTCCTCCGCGCGGAAGCGCGCGGCCTCGGGCGGGCGGAGCGCCAGCACGCCGCCAGAGAGGCCCTTCCCGACGTAATCGTTCGCGTCGCCGACGAGCGTGAGCTCGATGCCGGGCGCGAGCCAGGCGCCGAACGACTGCCCTGCCGAGCCGCGGAAGAGGAAGTGTTGCGCCCGCCCATCGCCCTTCTTCACGGTGTGGTACGAGAGCAATCCGCCGACCGTTCTATTCACGTTCCGGATCGGGAACTCGCCCTCGTCGAGATCGAGCAACGACCAGTCGAGCGCGTCCTCGAGCGCGGGCGCCTGCCCGTGCGTACGCCGGAGCGGCGTGCCCTCGGGCGCATGCAGGATGTTCGCGAGGTCGACGCCGCGCTCGCGCCACGCCGACACGGCCTCGTCGGCGTCGAGCAGGTCGACGCGGCCGACGAGGTCCTCGAAGCGCGCGATCCCAAGCTGCGCCATGAGGCCGCGCACCTCTTCGGCGACGAAGAAGAAGAAATTCACGATGTGCTCCGGCTTCCCGGCGAAGCGCTCGCGCAGGACGGGATCCTGCGTCGCGATCCCGACCGGGCACGTGTTCAGGTGGCAAGCCCGCATCATCACGCAGCCCGACGCGACGAGCGGCGCGGTGGCGAAGCCCATCTCGTCGGCGCCGAGGAGCGCGGCGATGACGACGTCGCGCCCCGTTTTGATCTGCCCATCCGTCTGCACCCAGATGCGCGACCGCAGGTCGTTGCGGACGAGCGTCTGCTGCGTCTCGGCGAGCCCGATCTCCCACGGCACGCCGGCGTGGAGGATGGACGAGACCGGCGACGCGCCCGTCCCGCCGTCGTGGCCCGAGATGAGAACGTGGTCGGCGCCCGCCTTCGCGACGCCGGCCGCAACGGTGCCGACTCCGACTTCGGCGACGAGCTTCACCGAGACGCGCGCCTTTGGGTTCGCGCAGCGGAGGTCGTAGATGAGCTGCTTCAGGTCCTCGATCGAGTAGATGTCGTGGTGCGGTGGCGGCGAGATGAGCCCGACGCCGGGCGTCGTCATCCGCACCGACGCGATGTAGCGGTCGACCTTGTGACCGGGGAGCTGTCCGCCCTCGCCCGGCTTCGCGCCCTGCGCCATCTTGATCTGCAACTCGTCCGCGTTCCCGAGGTAGGCCGCGTTGACGCCGAAGCGGCCGGACGCGACCTGCTTGATCTTCGACCGGCGCTCGTCGTTGTACCGCGCCGGGTCCTCGCCGCCCTCGCCGGTATTCGAGCGGCCGCCGATGCGGTTCATCGCCACTGCGAGCGTCTCGTGCGCCTCGCGCGAGATCGAGCCGAGCGACATCGCTCCGGTCGAGAAGCGCTTCACGATCTCTGCCGCCGGCTCCACCTCCTCGAGCGGGATGCCGCTCTCGGGGAAGCGGAAGCGCATCAGCCCGCGCAACGTCGAGCGTCTCGCGGACTCGGCGTTCGCCGTGCGCGAGTACTGCTCGTATGTGTCAGCGCGCCCGGTGCGCACCGCGTGCTGGAGGAGCGAGATCGTCTCGGGGTTCCACTGGTGGTGCTCGCCGTCGCGCCGCCACGCGAACAGGCCGACAATCGGAAGCAGGTTGTCGCCGGTCCCGGGATAGGCGCGCGCGTGGCGGGCGAGCGATCCCTCCGCCAGCTCGCGCAGCCCGATGCCGCCGATGCGCGACGGCGTCGAGGTGAAGTAGCGCTCGACGAGGTCGGGCGCGAGGCCCACCGCCTCGAAGATCTGCGCCCCGCAATACGAGGGGATCGTGGAGATCCCCATCTTCGACATCACCTTCAGCAGGCCCTTGGCGATGCCCTTCACCGCACGCGCCCGCGCCTGCTCGGCCGTCATCTCGTCCGGGAGCCAGCCCAGCTCGACGAGCTCGCCGAGCGTCTCGAGCATGAGATACGGGTTGACCGCGGCCGCGCCGTAGCCGACGAGCACCGCGATGGAGTGCACGCTGCGCGGCTCGCCCGACTCGACAACGATCCCGGCCTGCAGGCGCGTTCCCTCGCGCACGAGATGGTGATGGACCGCGGCGGTCGCGAGCAGCGAAGGGATCGGCACGCGCTCCGGGCCGGCTGCACGGTCGGAGAGAACGAGGATGTTCGCCCCGTCCGCCAGCGCGGCGTCGGCGCCCGCGCAGACGCGGTCGAGCGCGCGTTCGAGCCCGTCCGCGCCGTCGGCTACCGGCCACGTCGTGTCGACCGTATGCGAGCGGAAGACGTCCGACTCCACCTGGCGCAGCCGCTCGAGCTGGTCGTCGTGGAGGATCGGGTTCTCGATCACGAGCTGGCGCGCGTGCTCCGGCGTCTCGGCGAGGAGGTTGTGCTCCGAGCCCACGCTCGCCTGCACGCTCATGACCACCGCCTCGCGGATCGAGTCGATCGGCGGGTTCGTCACCTGCGCGAACAGTTGCTTGAAGTACGAGTACAGGAGCGGCTTGCGCTGCGAGAGCACCGCGAGCGGCGTGTCGTTGCCCATGGAGCCGACCGCCTCCTCGGCGTTGCGCGCGAGCGGCGCGAGCATCGCCTTCATGTCCTCCTGCGCGTAGCCGAAGAGCAGCTGGCGCTGGCGGAGCGGCTCCGCGGGCCGCGACGGCTGCACGCGGGGAGCGGGGAGGCCGGCGAGATGCCGAACGTTCTCCGCGTACCACTGCGCGTACGGCTTCCGTGTCGCAACGTCGCGCTTGACCTCGTCGTCCGGGACGATGCGGTGCTGCTCGAGATCGACGAGGAAGAGTTTCCCGGGCTGCAGCCGGCCCTTGCGCAGGATGCGCTCCGGCGCGTCGTCGAGCACACCCGTCTCGGACGCGAGGACGACCCAGCCGTCGTCGGTCTCGTACCAGCGTCCGGGACGCAGCCCGTTGCGGTCGAGCGTCGCGCCGATGACGCGCCCGTCCGTGAACGCGATCGCCGCCGGGCCGTCCCACGCCTCCATGAGGCACTGGTGGTACGCGTAGAAGCCGCGCAATTCATCGGGAGGCTGCGACTCCGGGATCATCATCATCAGCGCGTGCGGGACGGAGCGGCCCGCGAGCACGAGCAGCTCGAGCACGTTGTCGAACATCGCCGTGTCGGAGCCGGCGGGACGGATGACTGGGAGCACCTTGCGCAGGTCGTCGCCGAAGAGCTCTGTCGCGAGCTGCGACTCGCGAGCGCGCATCCAGTTGACG
This sequence comes from Gaiellaceae bacterium, assembly GCA_036512155.1. Classification (GTDB taxonomy): domain Bacteria; phylum Actinomycetota; class Thermoleophilia; order Gaiellales; family Gaiellaceae; genus Palsa-739. Next base: position 33,520 of record DATCBD010000022.1, read on the forward strand.
TTGCCGCGCAATGTGTTGATCTCGCCGTTGTGGGCGATCATCCGGTACGGGTGTGCGAGCTCCCAGCTCGGGAACGTGTTCGTGGAGAAGCGGGAGTGCACGAGTGCGAGCGCGCTCTCGAAGCGCTCGTCGCGCAGGTCGGGATAGAAGCGCGCGAGCTGCGGCGCGGTCAGCATCCCCTTGTAGACGAGCGTCCGCGAGGACAGGCTCGGGATTACGAGCTCGGGCCCGGCGGCGAGCTCGGCCACGCGCCGGATGACGTACAGCTTCCGTTCGAAGGCGTCGCCCTCGGGCCCGTTCGCCCCGACGACGAACTGGCGGATCCGCGGCATCGCGGCGCGCGCCGTCCGGCCGACGTGGGCGTCGTCGAACGGGACGTCGCGCCAGCAGATCAGCTCCTGGCCTTCGGCGGCGATCGCATCCTCGATCGCCTCGCAGCGCTCGCCGAAGCACGTCCCGACGCCGTATTGCCCCGCCGGCGGTAGCCGGTCCCCCAGCTCGCCCCGGAAGAAGGCGTCCGGAATCTGGACGAGGATCCCGGCGCCGTCGCCCGTGTCGGCATCCGCGCCGGCGGCCCCCCGGTGCTCGAGGTTCGCGAGGGCGATGAGCGCCCGTTCCACCGTCTCGTGGCTCGGAACCCCGTCCAGCCGCGCGACGAAGGCCACGCCGCAGGCGTCGTGCTCGAACGAGGGATCGTATAAACCGGGTTGACGGTGCGGCAAGGGCATCTCCGGGTCGGGGAGAAGGGATTCCGCCTTGTGGGCTAGTCGGCGGCGGCGGGAGCGAAGGGCCGACTAGCGCGGATGCTTGATGCGCGCGGCAAAGACGGTCGAAATCGGCTTCGTGAAGACCGTCGCGCGGGGCATCAGGCCACTGACCCTAGCTCGCTCGCCGGCTGCCGACCATTCGCGTTCTCCGGTTTCACGCGTGCCGGATTTGACAAGTGCGGCCGCGGCATGCACCCTAGGTGAGCGATGACGACCGCCCGGACACGCATTCCTGCCCTTTCCGGGCTCATTCTTTTCGTCGTCATCCTCATTCTCCCCTAACGGGGAGATACACGAACACGCGCCTTGCAAGAGGCGCAGACGCCGACCTCACCGCACCACAGGTGCGACCTCTCTAGCAGAGCCAAGGAGGAAGTGTTCGTGTCCCGCAGGATCTCGATCTTCGATACGACGTTGCGCGACGGTGAGCAATCACCGGGCATCGCGCTGCAGCCCGACGAGAAGGCGACGATCGCGGAGCAGCTCCAGCGGCTCGGCGTCGACGTCGTCGAGGCCGGCTTCCCGGGCGCGTCCCCGGGTGACTTCGAGGGCGTCAAGGCGGTCGCCCGGGTTCTGGACGGCCCGACTGTCGCCGCCTTCTCACGCGCGGTGTGGGAAGACCTCGACGCCGCCGGCGAGGCGCTCGCCGAGGCGCGCCGGTCGCGCATCCACGTGGTCATCGCCACGAGCTCGATCCACATGGAGCGGAAGCTCGGTCTCGAGCCGGCCGAGGTCGTGCAGTTGGCCCGCTGGGCGGTCGCCTGCGCGGCCGAGCGCGCGGATGAGGTGGAGTTCTCCTGCGAGGACGCCACGCGCTCCGACCCCGAGTTCGTCGCCCGCGTGTGCCGCGTGGCGATCCAGGCGGGCGCGACCGTGATCAATCTTCCCGATACGGTCGGCTATGCGCTGCCGCACCAGTACGCGACGTTCTTCGCCGACGTGCGCCGCCGCTGCCCCGAAATGCGCCACGTGACGCTCTCGGCCCATTGCCACGACGATCTCGGCCTCGCGGTCGCCAACTCGCTCGCCGCCGTGCACGCGGGCGTCGGCCAGGTGGAGTGCACCGTCAACGGCCTCGGCGAGCGTGCAGGCAACGCCTCGCTCGAGGAGATCGTCGTCGCGCTCAAGGTGCGCGGCGACCACTTCCAGGTCGAGACCGGCATCGACACGGAGCAGATCACGGCCTCGTCGAAACTCGTGTCCGAGCTCACCGGCTACGTCGTCCAGCCGAACAAGGCGGTCGTCGGCGCAAACGCATTCGCGCACGAGGCCGGCATCCACCAGGACGGGATGCTGAAGGACGCGCGGACGTACCAGATCATCGACCCGGTCGAGGTCGGGGTGCACATGACGCTGCCGCTCGGCAAGCACTCGGGCCGGCACGCGTTCGCGCGCGCTTGCGCCGAGCGTGGCATCACTCTGAGCGGCGACGACCTCAATGCCGCGTTCCGCCGTTTCAAAGCGCTCGCCGACGCTGGCGGCGCCGTCCCGCTCGACGCGGCCTTCGAAGGAGTCCCAGCATGAAAACGATCGCTTGTCTCACCGGCTCCGGCACCGCGCCCGAGCTGATGGCGGAGGCGATGTACGCGCTCGACGCGGTCGCGCGCGTGCACGGCTTCGCGTTCGACCAGGTGCACGCCCCGTTCGGCGGTGTCGCGCTCGCGCGCTTCGGCCAGACGGTTCCGGCCAGCACGCGGGATGCGGTCCTCGGCGCGGACGCCGTCCTCGTCGCAGGCGCAGAGGAGCCGACACTCGACGACGTGATGGCGGAGCTCGACCTGCGCGCCAGGTTGACCCGCGTGCGGTTCGGCCAGCACGACGACGTCGCCTTCGTCACGTCGGTGAGCGACGACGCGGCCGAGTGGACTGTCCGCCGGGCGTTCGAGATCGCTGCGGGGCGCCGCATGCGACTCGCCTGCGTGGGCGATAGCGAGTGGTGCGAGCTCGTCGAGCTCGCGGCGCCCGACCACGAGCATGTTCGCGTCGAGCACGTCTCGCCGAAAGACGCGATGCCGTTCGCCGCGTTCAACCCGGCGCGGTTCGACGTCGTCGTCGTCGCACCGGCGTGGGCGGAGGGCATGGTGGAGATCGCCGCAGCGGCGGCGCCGCACCGCGTCGCCGCGCATGCGCTCCTGGCCGAGCACGGGCCGAGCCTGTTCGTCCCGTCGCCTGACGGCGGCTTCGCGCTCGCAGGGCACGGCGTCGTGAACCCGAGCAGCATGCTCTTCGCCACGGCGCTCGCCATCGAGCATGGCCTCGGTCAACCGGCGGCGGCCGAGACGCTTGCCGGAGCGGTGTCGGCCGCGCTTGTCGACGAGCCGGTGCGCTTCGGCGTCCGCGCCTCGACCCGGGAGTTCACGAGTCGCGTCCTCGGTGGCTTCCAGCTCGCAATGCGCAACGCGGAGTTCTTTCCCGCATGAGGATGAACGGCGCAGATGCCATTCTCCGCAGCCTCGAAGCGGAGGGGGTGGACGTCGCCTTCGGCCTGCCCGGAGGCGCCATCCTTCCGCTGTACGACGCGTTCGCGCGCGGCACGACCGTGCGCCACGTGCTCGCGCGCCACGAGCAGGGTGCGGGTCACATGGCGCAGGGATACGCGCGGGCGTCCGGCCGCGTCGGCGTCGCGATCGCCACCTCCGGGCCGGGCGCGACGAATCTCGTCACGCCGATCGCGGATGCATGGATGGACTCGACGCCGCTCGTATGCATCACCGGGCAGGTGCGCTCCAACCTCATCGGCAGCGACGCCTTCCAGGAGTGCGACATCACGGGGATCACGATTCCGATCGTCAAGCACTCGTGGCTCGTACAGGATGTCGAGGAGCTGCCGCACGTGCTCAAGGCCGCCTTCCACGTTGCGCGCACCGGACGCTGCGGCCCCGTGCTCGTTGACGTGCCGCGCGACATCCAGGAAGCGGAATTCGACTTTTCGTACCCCGACACGGTTTCCCTCCCGGGATGGAAGCCGCCCCGCCGTGGTCATGAGCGGCAGATACTGGCTGCCGCTCATGCGATCGCCGCGGCGGAGCGGCCCATCCTCTACGTCGGCGGCGGCGTGCTCAACGCCGACGCGACGGAGGAGCTGCTCGTACTCGCCGAGACGGCGCGCCTGCCGGTCGTCACGACGCTCATGGCGAAGGGCGGCTTCCCGGAGACGCACGAGCTGCACGCGGGCTGGCCCGGCATGCACGGCCCGAAGTGGTCGAACTGGGCGCTGAACAAGGCCGACCTCATCGTCGCCGTCGGCGCCCGCTTCGATGATCGAGTGACGGGAAAGGTCTCCGCATTTGCCCCAGGCGCGACGGTCGTGCATCTCGACATCGACGCCGCCGAGATCTCGAAGATCCGCCACGCGGACATCCCCGTCGTCGGCCCGCTGAAGCCCGTGCTCGCGGAGATCGGGCGGATCCTCACCGACGCGCGCCGTCCCGGCGCCACCGAGCCCTGGCTCCGGCAGATCGCCGAGTGGCGCGACACGTACCCGCTGCGGTACCGGCGCGAGGGGGACCTGCTCAAGCCTCAGTTCGTGCTCGAGACCCTGCAGGCGCTCACCGCCGACCGCGACGACGTCGTCTTCACGACAGGCGTCGGCCAGCACCAGATGTGGGCGATGCAGTACCTGCGCTGCGACGTGCCGCGCTCGTTCATCACCTCGGGCGGGCTCGGGACGATGGGCTACGGGATCCCGGCAGCGGTCGGCGCAAAGGCTGCGCGCCCGGACGCGACCGTCGTCTGCGTGGACGGCGACGGGTGCTTCCAGATGACGCAGCAGGAGCTCGCGACGTCGGTGCTCGAGGATCTCCCAATCGTCGTCGTCATCGTGAACAACGGCTACCTCGGCATGGTGCGACAGTGGCAGGACATGTTCTTCGAAGAGCGCTTCTCGCAGATCCGGCTCACGCACACGGTTCCCGACTACGCCGCGCTCGCCCGTGCGTACGGCGGCGAGGGCTTCACCGTCGAGAGCGAAGACGACCTCGAGGCCGCGCTCGTCGAGGCGCTCGCCTGCGGGCGCACCGCGGTCGTCGACGCGCGCGTCGATCCGCGCGAGCACTGCTTCCCGATGATCCCTGCGGGCGCCGCCGCGCTCGATCTCGTCGAGTTCGAGGAAGTCGTCGCGAAGGTGGGCGCATGAAGCACACACTCTCCGTCCTCGTCGAGAACAAGCCGGGCGTGCTCATGCGCATCACGAGCATGTTCGCCCGCCGCGGCTTCAACATCGACAGCCTCGCGGTCGGACCAACCGAGCGGCACGACGTGTCGTGCGTCACGATCCGCGTCGACTGCGCGTCGAGCCCGCTCGAGCAGATCGAGAAGCAGATGCACAAGCTCGTGAACGTGCTGCGCGTCGCCGAGCTCGTCCCCGGCGAGTCGATCGAGCGCGAGCTCGTCCTCATGAAGGTCTCGGCCCCGCCCGCGAAGCGCGCGGAGCTGATGGCGCTCGGCGAGGTCTTCGGCGCACGCGTCGTCGATCTCGGGCCCGACTCGATCATTTTCGAGCTGACCGGGCCGCCCGAGGACGTGGACTCCTTCGAGGAGCTCGTCCGACCGCACGGCCTGCAGGAGCTCGTCCGCACAGGGCGCATCGGCCTTGGCCGCGCCCATCGTCCGAATCGCAACCGTCCTCGCCAGCACGTACTGGCCTGAAAGGAGCACCACTACATGGCGACCATCTATCGCGAAGGCGACCTCGACCTGCTCTCCGGCAAGGTGGCCGTCATCGGCTACGGCAGCCAGGGGCATGCGCACGCGCTGAACCTGCGCGACTCCGGCGTCGACGTGCAGGTCGGCCTGCGCGAGGGGAGCCCGTCCGCCGAGAAGGCAGAGGATGCAGGCCTCGAGGTTCGCTCCATCGCAGAGGCCGTCCGCGGCGCGCAAGTGGTCGCGCTCCTGCTCCCCGACCACGTGCAGAAGCAGGTGTGGGACGAGCACATCGCGCCGAACCTCGAGCCGGGCGCGGCAGTGCTGTTCGCGCACGGGCTGAACATTCACTTCGAGCGCATCGCGCCGCCCGAGGGCCACGACGTGATCATGGTCGCGCCGAAGGCGCCCGGCCATCGCGTCCGCGAGCTGTACGTCTCCGGCGCCGGCACGCCGGGCCTCGTCGCCGTCCATCGCGACGCGAGCGGCAACGCGCTCGCGCTCGCGCTCGCCTACGGTGTCGGCATCGGCTGCGCACGCGTCGGCCTGCTGGCGACGACGTTCGCGGAGGAGACGGAGAGCGACCTCTTCGGCGAGCAGGCGGTGCTGTGCGGCGGCGTCCCCGCCCTCGTGCAGGCCGGGTTCGACGTCCTCGTCGAGGCGGGCTACCAGCCCGAGATCGCGTACTACGAGTGCCTGAACGAGCTGAAGCTCATCGTCGACCTGCTCTACCAGGGCGGCTACGAGTACATGCGCTACTCCGTCTCCGACGTCGCCGAGTACGGCGACCTGTCGCGCGGCCCGCGGGTCGTCGACGACGCGGTCAAGCAGCGGCTGCGCGACATCCTCGGCGAGATCCAGACCGGTGCCTTCGCAGAGGAGCTGTTCGCCGACGACGAGGCGGGACGGCCGAAGTTCGCAGAGCTGCGGAAGGCGGGCGAGGAGCGCGCCGCGGAGATCGAGCGGGTCGGAAAGGAGCTTCGCGCCCTGGCCGGCGTGGAGGGCTTACTTGGCGTCCGTTGACGTCGGCATCGGCCTTCTCGGCTACGGGACGGTCGGCTCTTCCGTCAATCGGATGCTCGTCGAGAGCGCCGACGAGATCGAGCGCGCGACGGGCCACAGGCTGCGGGTCGTGCGTGCGCTCGTCCGCGATCCCGCGAAGGAGCGCCCGTTCCCGGCGGGCGACGGCGTGCTCATCACGGACTTCGAGACGTTCCGCGACGACCCGGAGGTGCAGGTTGTCGCCGAGGTCATGGGCGGGCTGTCGCCTGCCGGCGACTACGTCCGCGCGCTGCTCGGCGCCGGCAAGCCGGTCGTCTCTGCGAACAAGCAGCTGATCGCGCGCGACGGCGCGGAGCTCTTCGCGGCCGCATCGGCCGCCGGGGTGCAGCTGCGGTTCGAAGCGTCGGTGTGCGCGGCGATCCCCGTCGTGAAGGTGCTGCGCGAGTCGCTCGTCGTCTCGAACGTGCACCGCGTTCTCGGCATCGTCAACGGGACCACGAACTTCATGCTCTCGAGCATGGAGCGCGGCGGCTCGTACGCCGACGCGCTCGCCGAGGCGCAGGCGCTCGGCTACGCGGAGGCAGATCCGACCGACGACGTCAGCGGCGCAGACGCGGCCGCGAAGATGGCGATCCTCGCCACCGTCGCGTTCGGTTCGCGCGTGCGCTTCGAGGACGTCGAGTGCCGGGGCATCGAAGAGCTCGAGCCGGTGCATGTGAACGCCGCCGCGCAGCTCGGCATGGTCATCAAGCTCGTCGGGATCGCGACGCTCCTCGATGGCGCCGTCGACGTCCGTGTCCAGCCCGCGCTCGTCGAACGTTCGCATCCGCTCGCCGCCGTCGACGGCGCCTTCAACGCCGTCATGCTCCAGGGCGACGCCATCCGGGAGATCACGCTCGAAGGGCCGGGCGCGGGCGGCGTCGAGACCGCGTCCGCCGTCGTCGCCGACCTCGTCAGTGTCGTCGGCACGGCAGGCACCGGCTTTCTGCAGAACGACGCCTGCTGGCGCGAGCTTGCGCGCCTGCCGTCGAGCGAGTGGCGCTCACCCTTCTACGTCCATCTCGAGGTCTCCGACCGTCCGGGCGTCCTTGCGCACGCAGCCAGCCGGCTCGCCGCGCACGACGTCTCCATCGCGCAACTCGTGCAGCGGCTCGAGGACGGCGCGGCGGCGATCGAGCTCGTCCTTCACCGCGCGCCCTTCGGCGAGGTGTCGGCGGCGCTGCGCGAGATCGCGGCGTTCCCGGAGGTGCTCCGCCCCCCTTTTGTCCTCCCGGTGATTGCGGAGCGTGGGCTGTGATCACCCTCGGCGAGGGAAACACGCCGCTCCTGCGGGCGCCCCGGCTCTCGGAGCGCTTCGGCATCGAGCTGTGGCTGAAGTGGGAGGGCGCGAACCCGACCGGCTCGTTCAAGGACCGCGGCATGGC
>DATCBD010000023.1:0-25868 GCA_036512155.1 Gaiellaceae bacterium
TCACTCGAATCGCCGCCGCGCGAGGACGACACGCGCCCAGTAGGTCGCGAGGATGAGCGCCGTGCAGAGGAGCCCGATGGCGACGTCGATGCTCACCCACCGGCCGGTGACGTTGCTGTCGTCCTCGAGCGAGACGCCGAGCACGGCGTCGGGCTGGTGGTCGACAATCAGGCGGCCGAGCTTCTCGCGATGGTCGGCCCAGTTGTACCGGGTGACGATCGCGCCGCCGCCCATGAGCGTCTGCGCGACGTCCGAGCTGAGCGGCTTCGGGTTGAAGACGGCGCTCGTCGCGATCGGATCGCCGATCGTGTCGTACGTCGTCAACTCGACGCCGGTCTCCTGCGAGAGCCTTCCGAGGATGTCCGCGAGCGGCGTCATCGCGAGCACGGCGCCGACAGGCTTCGTGCCGAGCACGATCGGGCTGATGGTGAGGAGCGTCGGGCCGCTCCGATAGATCACGACCTCGCTGAAGCGGCCGCCGCGCGCGCTATGGATGCCGCTGAGCGCGAGTTTGAGTGCGCGCAGCCCCTTGCGTGACGCGACCGGCGCGGGCGCGCCCTTGGCGCGAACCGCGAGCAGCACACGGCCGTCGGGGAGCACGACGTCGATCATCGGCACGGTCGAGTTCGCCTGCAGCGGCGTGACGAGGCGGTTGAGCGCAGGACCGTCGTGCGCGGCGAGCGCGCCCGCGACACCCTGGGTGAACGCGACCGCGCGCGCGGCCGAGAGCTGCTCCGACTCGATGGCGATCAGGCCGGCGTCGGCGTCCGCTCCGCCCTGCACGAGCCGGCTGTCGAGCGTCGCGCGCGCGCCGGCGGTGGCGCGCTGACCGGCGAGGAACACGGTGAGGATCGCGACGAGGATGCCGATCGCGAGATGGAGCTCGCGCCGCATGTACCAGTGCTCGGGCCGCGCAGGCCCGCCGCCGGGCCGCTTGGTGCCGGGCGGGAAGTCCTCGGGCCAGGTGAGCCACGGATCTTCGGTGACGGCCACCCTGGCCTCCTAGTAGCGGGTCGTGGTCGTGGCTCGGCAGTCGGGCGCCGAGGTGCTCGAGCAGAGGTTCGTCCCGGCCGTTGCGGCCAGGCCGGTCCCCTTCACCGTGAAGGTGGCGGTGCCGGCGCCGACGCTCGAGTTGCCGCCGCACGCAACGAGCGTGATGGTCAGCGTCGTCGTCCCGTTCCCGGTGGTCGTGGACCCGGTGCAGTCTCGGTTCGTGCTGATCGTCTGCCCGGTGATGGCGCCGATGTTGGGCGTCACCGCGCAGCTGCCGATGGCCGCCGTGCTGACGAGGATCGTCCCCGTGTTGCAGATGCGCACGTTGACGGTGCCGTTGCCGGCCCCGATGACGCCCCTGTTCTGGTTGAACGTCAACACGATCTGGTCGCCGTTCTCGGCCTTGTCCAATGTCCCGCCCGTGTTGTTCTGGCTGAAGCCGGTGAGGACGAAGAGTCGCTTGGACTGCGCCGAGGTGAACGCCTTGTAATCAGATGTCCAGGCGCCCGAGGTGGTTGCGGACGTGGAGGTCGACTGCAGCTCCCAGCACCACCAGTCGGGGACGTTCGTGCCTGTCACGTCGGAGGTGGTCGAGGTGGCGGTGAGCACAGGCGACGGCGTGAAGGAGGCATACGAGCCGGAGCCCGCGGCGGGGCAGACCGCGGCCGCGGCGGAGCCGCCGTCGGCGTAGAGCAGTGCCTGTCCGGTGACGGGATTCGCCGCGGCTCCGGGCATGACCGTGCTGTTGCCGGACACCCAGACGAGGTGCTCGGTCGCATACGGGCTGCCGTTGAGCGCGGTGCTCGTGAGCGTCGGCGGCGGGATCCAGCTGCCGAGGGCCGCGGAGTTCGGGTTCTCGGTCTCCGCGTTGAAGATCGCGAACGTGCCGCTGACCTGTCCGTACGCGAGGGCCCCGCCGGCGATGAGAGCTACGAGGGCGACTGCGGCGGCCCTTTTGCGGGCCTTCTGGCTCACGCCGTCGTGCCTCGAGCGCGGTCCTGCCAGATCTCGTAGAGCGTAATCGCTCCTAGCAGGATCGCGGGGATGACGAGGAGCAGCAGACGCGCCAGGGTGGACTGGAGGTGCACGAGGGCATAGCCGACCGACGGAATGTGGAACCGGGCGATCCAGCCGGTGCCCACCGCGGGCACTTGCCAGTCGTCGGGCGTGCCGTTCGCATCGCCCTTCGTGATGAAGTACGTGCCGGTCGGGCCCTGACCGATCTTGTAGACACGGTGCGTGACCTTCTCGTTCGTCGAGCCCGGCTTCTGGAACACGATCACGTCGCCGACCTTCACCTTGGACGAGGGGATCTTCGTGTAGAAGACGATCGATCCCGTGGGGATGGTCGGTGACATCGAGCCCGACCGGACGATGAGCGCCTGGTACGGGAGGAAGCGCGGGCCGATGGTGATGGCGAGAAGGCCGAGCACGACCAGGCCGGCCGCAACCAGCGCGACCCAGCTGAGGATCTTGCCCACCAGACCGAGAGCCGTACGCTCCTGCACGGGTGCGGGGGCGTCGGACTCCTGCGGGGTCGTCTGCTGTGACGTCGTCATCTCGAGCCCCATTATGTTCGCGTCTCCGGTCAACTGCCCTCTACTCCGCGTGCCAGTAGAGCGAGAACGTCGCCGTCTGACCCTGCAAGCCGTTGGCCGCTGCCGTCGGCTCGGCCACCGCGATCTGGAAGTAACGGCTGCTGCCGGCGGCGAGCGGCGTCGATCCGAGCGAGAGGTAGTGGGTGTTGTCGTGGTGGCCGGACCAGAAGCTGCCGAACGAGTCGGCCTGGAATGTGCACGCGGCCGCGATGGAGACGGGCCAGACGCACGCGCTCAGCGCCGTCGTGAACGCAGAGCTCGTGTACTCCTGGACGATGAAGTCGAGGCTGCCGCTCGTGCACGGCCCGGCGGGGAGCGCTCCGCTCGCCGTGCCGGGGCAGCAGGGATTGATCGCCGCCCAGCTGACCGCCGGAAAGCTCCCGTTCACCGCGTACGTGCAGCTCGGCATGTAGATCTTGAACGTCTCCGGGAGCGTGCCCGAGTTCTTGATCGTCACGTTCGCGAACGCGTACGTCGTCGACGCGGGGAGCGGCGGCTCGGCCGCGCTCGGGATCGGATAGAGGAGCCCCGACGTGAAGAGCGTGTCGCACGTCGTGTTGATGTTGAGCGCGCCGCTCTGCGAGTGGCATGCGCTGCCGGCGCCCACGGTGTTGTCCATCAAAAGGCTTCCGCTCGCGATCGAGTTGTTCGGGTTCGAGCCCTGGCCCGTGAGGAGCGCGTACGTGCCGCCTGCCGTGAAGGACCCGAGGATCCCCATGACGATCAGGCTGAGGAGCAGCTTCTTGATCGTCTTCGCCGGCATGACGTTACTGGTCGATGTGCCAGGTCAGTCCGAAGGTCGACTTCAGACCCTGCAGCTGGTTCTGCGCGGCTGCAGGACCCGGAAGGATGATGCCGACGAGGAAGGTGCGCGAGCCGCCACTTGCGGCGAGATCGGTGCCAGTGGGGGTCGTCGTGCCGTTCGCGCTGACGGGGATGAGCTCGATCTTCCCGCTGTAGTTCTTGTGAATGTCGAACTGCGAGACGCTGTTCGTGCCGCCGTCGCTCGCGATCGTCTGCAGCGTGGTCGAGTCGGTGATGACCGTGTTGTTGTCGAAGCCGGTGTTCGTACCGGAGACGAGCGTACAGGCGGTGCCGCTGAGCGTGATGCTCGTCGCGCCGACGTAGTAGTTACTGCCGTTCGCGGTGCAGCTGACCTGGTTGCCGCCTTCGGTGAACAGGAGGGTGTCGCCTGCCTTGATGTTCCCGGTGAGCGCCGTGACCGTGTACGTCGAGCCGGCCGAGACGACGCCGCCGGCGACCGCACTCGGCTTGGTCGAGATGGGTGCGTTGCAGGCTCCGGCCGCCGGCGAGGAGGACGTGTTGCCCCACCAGCAGTAGTTCTTGCCGCCCGTCGTCTCCTGGACGTACAAGACCGCCGTCGAGCACAGGGGGTTGTTCGTGGTCGGGTTGAAGGTGTAGACGGTCTGCTGCGTGTCGTAGCAGTTGGTGTTTGCAGCAGTTGTGTCGCTCGACTGGTCGGCGACCGTCGCGCCGGCCGAGATCGTGATCGTCGAGACGTTCGGGTACGTCACGTCGTTGACGATCGGGATCGAGGTCGCGCCGGGGGCCGCGCCTGCAGCGCCCACTTTGAAGGTCTGGGAGCTCGAGCCGGAGGTGACGACGACGAGGTCGCCGCCCGCGATCGTCCCCTCGACACCGGCCGGGCCGTGCCCGCTCGCGTACAGGCTCAGCGAGTTGACGGTGTTCGTCGGGTTGATCGTCGCGCCGTTGAAGACGCCGTTCCCATACGGCGCCCAGAGGTATAGCTTCGAGGCGTTCAGGCTGCCGGTGTTCGTGAGCGTCACGGTTGCCGTGCCGACGTACACGCCCGGCTCCTGGTTCGTGAAGCTCAGCGCGACGTTGCAGTTCACGTTGACGTTGTTGTTCGACTCGCCCAGGTTCGAGTCGCAGTTGCTGGCGACGTTGTTCCGCAGGATGAGGGTGCCGGACGCGAGCGCGTCGTTCGGGTTACTCGTCTCCGCGGTGAATCCGGCGAACGTGCCGCTGCCGCCGAAGTACGCGGCGATCCCGGCTGCCATGAGCAGCATGAGGAGTGCTTTGGACGCGCTGAAGGGCCTGCGGGCCGCAGGCGCCGTAGCGGCGACGGTGGGCTTCGCCGGGCGCTGAGACTTGAAGGCGATCGCGAGGGCGGCCAGCAGGCCGGCGGCTGCGAAGAGCGCCAGGCCGAACGTCGCGAAGCGAAGGAAAGCGTTGTGGATCGCGCCGGTCGCTTCGACAGCGGCGGCCGTCGCAATCGCCTCGAGCGCGAGAAGCGCGAGCAGGTGCCTGCTGCCCTGCGTCGCGGCGGGCACGACCGGCTGAGGCTCGGTCTGCGCGACCTCGGCGACGGGCGCCGGGAGCTCCTGCGTCGCCTCGACGGGAGCCGCTGCCCGGGCCTGCCGGGGGTGGGCTGTCCCGATGAAGGACGCGCCGAGCTTGAGTGTCTGGAGGTTTTTCATGGTGTGTTTGTGTGTGAGTGAGGGGTGGTGCCGCCGCCCCGATGGGCGGCGGCACCGTGTTCGTCTGGGCCGAACAGGAGCGGATTCGGCCCTGTCGTCATGCCCCTTGGCTCAATTCGTCCTTACTGATCCACGTGCCAGGTGATGTCGGCGGTCGCCGAGCGACCCTGCACGTTGTTGCCGGCGGTCGGATCGAGCTTGATCCCGATCGTGAAGTAGCGGTCAGCGCCTGCGCCCATGCCGCCCGTGATCGTCAGCGGGCTCGCCGTGTTGAGGGCGGTCAGCGTCTTCGTGTTGTCGCTGAAGTCGCAGGTGTTCGCGACGACCGCGCCGCCGTACCAGCAGGTCAGAGGCGTGGCGTACGTGTTGCTCGTCCACTCCTGGACGTAGACGTCCAGTACCGGGCAGAGGTCGCCGGTGCCGTGGTAGGTCTGGCCCGCTGCGTCGGTGGTGATGCAGGAGCTCGAGCTCAGCTTGAGCGTGGTCGCGGCCAGGCTGCCCGCGTTCTTCAGATCGAGCTGATCGGCGGTGTACGAGTCGCCCGGCTTCTTCACGCTCGAGTTGAAGAGCGCGGTGCAGGCGGCATTGATGTTCGTGTTCGTATTGCCGCCACCGGTCGAGAGACATGCGCTGCCGGCGTTGACCGTGTTCGAGAGCACGATCGTGCCGGTCGCAAAGGTGTTCCCTGCGTTCGTCGTCTCAGCCGAGAACGACGCGAAGGTACCCGAGCCCGACGCGATCGACACGAGGCCGATCACCGTCAGAAGCATCAGGTACTGCTTGATTCGCTTCTTGGACATTTTGGTTTAGCGCTCCCTTTTGGACTTGGTCTGCAGGCGGACACAGCCGTGTGACCGTTGTGCCCTCTCGTGCGCCGCAAGTCGCGGGAGAGGGATTGCCTGCCTCATACGGTGATCATCGGTGCTGCATTCCGGTGGCCCCTCGCCCATTCGGGGGATAAGGGGCCATTCCTACGACTTTCCTACCTGTCCGCCGCAGACCGTCCGTGGCGACGCCGGGCACGCCTCAGCCGTTGACCGGCGTCAAATTGCGGCGCGGTGCCAGGCCGCGATCGTTCAGTTGCCGTACGTAAGCGCGAGCTGGTCGGCGTTGAACGTGTAGCCGGTCGTCTGGGATGAGCAGCCGACGAGGACCTCGACCGCCCCGCTCGAGTCGATGTAGTCGGATAGGGAGCCTGGCGGGACGAGCCCGCTCACGACTGTGTCGGTCGACCCGAGCGTCCGGGAGTCGAGCGACACCCAGGACGACGTCGTCCAGTCGCGGATCTGGACCGTCTGCGTGCAAGAGGCCGTGCTATTCGTCTCGACCGAGACGCTCAGCGTCGAGACGTTCGATGGGACCCCGCTGAACGCGCCCCACCACTCGGTCTTTCGAGGCTTCGTCGTCGTCGAGGCAATGGACAGGTAGACGTTGTCCGACGCCACGAGGCTCGAGAGGCCGCCGCCTGCCGCTGTTCCGGTGGTGATCTTGTAGGACGTCGGCGCCGCAGTCGTCTGCGCCCCGCTGACCGTGATGGTGGCCGTTGCCGTGGCTGTTAGGCCGCCTCCGTCGGTCACCCGATAGGTGAAGGAGTCCGCGCCGACGTATCCGCTGGTGGGTGTGTAGGTCGCCGTGGCAGTGTCGGTGTTCGGCGTGCCGGCGGTGCACGGCTGTCCCGAAACGCTGCCGAGGCCGCCGTGTGTCGGGGGTTGCACGATCGCGAATCCGAGCTGACAGGTCTCCGCGTCGGAGCCGCTCATGGTGACCGTCACCGGGGCGCCTGCGGAAGTGGTTGCGCTCACGTTCGCCGCGGTCGGTGGCGAGTTCTGCGATCCGCTGACGGTGATGGTAACCGTCCCCGTGTCGGTCAGCCCGCCTGCGTCGGTCACCTGATAGGTGAACGAGTCGGAGCCGACGTATCCGCTGGTCGGTGTGTAAGTCACCATGGCAGTGTCAGTGTTCGGCGTGCCGGCGGTGCACGGCAGTCCCGACACGCTGCCGAGGCCGCCGTGTGTCGGGGTTTGCACGATCGTGAACCCGAGTTGGCAGGTCTCTGCGTCGGAGCCGCTCAGGGTGATTGGCGTGGCCGTCCCTTCGGACACGTTCGCGTTCTCGTCGTTCGCCGTCGGCGGCGAGTTCGGCGGTGCGCCGCCGACGCCGATTCCATTCCACCAGTAGTTCGCGTCATCCGAGGCCATCACGACGATTCCTGTCGTCGCGTCGACGTTCTGCTTCATCGAGGTGCCGTTGTTGATGGTTTCGTTGTTTGGCCCGACGATGAAGGGCGTCGCAGTGCTCGGGAACGAAATGTTGTCGAGCGAGGTTTCCTTGTAGTAGATGCCGTGGGCGGGGTTGTCGCCCTTCGACATGAAGATGTACAAGTCCCGCGTGCTCGTGTTGATGATGACGACGGGGCGGGTGTTGTGGTCGGAGTACGGCGCGACCGGATATTGCGACCATGTGCCGGTCGGCGATCGGACGAGCAGTTTGATCAGGGGATCGGTGCTCGTAGTCGTCGCGGTCTTGACTGCGATGTAGACCGAGCCGTTGTACGTCTTGAGATTCATGTGATCATCGGCCTGCAGCGTGCCGCTGAGGGACGTCTCGACGCTCCAGGTGGTATCGGGCGCGCCGTCGCGATGGATGGCGAAGAAGTCGCTCTGGAGGTTCTCGTTGTCCCAGGCGACGCCGATCGCCGGCCCCGTCGCGTCGGTGAAGGAGATGATCGCGGAGATGTCGTCGCCCTTCAGCCCGGAGGCGGGGCTCATCGGCAACGCGAATGCGGCCGTCCACGTCTGGTCGTTCCCGACCGAATGCGCCACCATGACCTTGGGAGTCGGCGGGTTCGATGCGTAGGTGAGCCACAGCGTCCCGGTGCTGTCCTCGGCGATCGTCGAGGCCTCGGCGCCACCGCCCGGGACGTTGACCGGGAAGCCCGAATCGAGCTGATAGGCACCGTGCACGAACGAGAAGCGGCGCAACCGGTTCGGCTCTGACGTGGTCGGCGTCCGAGATAGGACATACAGATGCGTCCCGTCCCAGAGCACGTCCTCGCGCGTCGTCGACTCCGAGTCGATCTGCACGCCGGTGTCGACCCAGTTGCCCGAGACGAGCTGATAGATGTCGTGCGCGCCCGAGGTCGGAACAACCATCGCTGCCCACCAGCTCCCTTGCGCATACCAGAGCTTCGACTCGGGCTTCTGGCCCGTCACCGCGCCGCCCGCGCTGTCGGCCGACGTCGCCGCGAACGACTGCGCCTCGAAACCGGCAGAGCTCGTCTGTTTCGCCGTGGCACCGGCCGCCCCGGCCGCGCCGACCGTGCATATCGCGATCGCGCCTGCGACCGCGACCAGGACTGCTCGTCGCCGGTGCCCGAGCCCGGACGACGTGATAGAGCCGTCGCCTCGTATGCCGCGCGAAGGGCGCATAGAAGCTTGGAACCTAGCGCGGCTGGTCCGAGGAACCCCTGCCCGGAGGTCTAGACCTCGGACCGTCTTACAACCACTGAAAGGCCGTAGTGCGATAGTCGACCGTCAGAGCCGACCGCTATGTGCTCGGCGGACCGGGATCGTCGAGGTCGACGACCAACACCGCGACGGCTTGCTCCACCGTCTCGAGAGTGCGCCGCGCGGGGAGCGACATCTGGGTCGACCGCACCGTTGCAAGGCGCAAGGGTGGCCCAAGCTCGATGCTGCTCCCGATGCGGGGGAGAAACAACGGGCCGTGGAGGAATGCGATCTGGGTTCGCCGCACGGAGTCGACGAGGATCGTCTCCACCCGACAGCGAAAAGGCACTTTCGTGCCAGCGCCTAGGTCGTCGCTGAGCACGTCCGGGACTCTATTGGAGGCATCGGACGCGAGCGGCCCGTCGAGCCTGGTAGTGCCGGCAGAGTTTGCCTGGACGTTCGTTGCGAGATCACGCGGACGGCCGGTACCGGGGCGGGGGCGGCGGAGGCGGGAGCTCTGCGGCGTCTAGGGCGACCCCCGCCTCCGCCGATCGGGAGTCCCGCGCGCTGCGATGGCGGCGTAGGCACGGGCACGACCATTCAGACAGGTTTGGCGGCGAGCAGACTACTTTTCCCCAGGCGGATGCGAAAAATCCCCGCAAAAACGGCAATTTTTGTGCGCGGCGTCCACAGGTGTCCCCAGCTTCCGGCGAGGTCTGGGGAGAAGATCCGAGACGCCGGTGTGTCAGGCGCTCGACCGCTCCGAGCCGCCTTCGCGCGCCCATTTGCGATATCCGTCCGGGTGGCGCGCCTGGGTCGAGGTCGAGACGAAACGCACGGAAGGGCTAGTGAATGGGCTCGGGGCGGGCGGTAGGAAGAAGGGGATACGTGGGCGCTGGCTTGTGCTGGCGCACAGACTAGGCGACCCTGGAGAACTGTATGCGGAAGATCCTTGTCCTCACGACTCTCGTCGCCGCCGTGGTTGCCGCGGTCGGCGCAACGGGGGCAGCCGCTGGTGGGCCGTGTGGCGTGGCGTTGAGCGAGACCTTCGACCACAGCGCGATCTCGACCGGCACCCCGTTCAGCACGGGCACGGTGACCGTGGTCGGCGTGACGTCGACGTCGTCGGTCGCGGCAACCGTCACCTTGGACGACGGCAGCGGCGACACGCTGACGATCGACCTGACGGGAACCACCACTGGGAGCACGCACCTCGTGTTCACCAGCAGCAGCGGTACCATTACTGGCGGCACCGGCTCCTGTGCAGGTGCGAGCGGCTCCGTTACCGCTGGTGTCCTCAAGGGCGAGAACACGAACACGCAATGGGAGAGCACGACGCCCATCGCGGGCGGCGCGATCTCGATTGGCGGCGGCGGAGCCGGCGCCGGTGCGGGAGCGCCGCCTCCTCCTCCCCCGGACAATGCGTTCCTGTGCTATTCGGCCTTCCAGGACAATCCGGGAGTCTGGGTCATGCCCGTGGCGACGCAGCTCCTGCAGCAGGGGTACTGGTCGCCGTACGCCGTTCCCGGCAACGTCGCGGGAGGCACCAACATCGGCGGTTATCACCTGACGTGCAATCTCGCCAGCGGACAGAGCGCAAGCGACTCGACGCTGGGCGGAGCGGGTGAGACGTACGGGGCGTCCGACAAGTCGGTCGTCTCCGATGTTCCGGGCCACTACGCCATCGTCGGATCGTAGGCGACGACACTGAGATCGAGAGCTCCGGCCACAACCAGTGCCGGAGCTCTCGGTTCAGGCTGAAGGTCTACCTACTACCTACTTCTGGGCGTATCTATTCTTGGGCGTCCGGCTCGACGTTCTGCGCAGGACCCTGACCGGCAGGGTCGGCTGCGATGCCTCCGTCACGGTGCCGCGGACGTTCGTCGCGGTGACGAGAACCCGGAGCCGGTAACCAGCGTCGCGAGCGCGTGGCGTGTACCTCGTGCCCGATGTGACGTTCGTCCATCCCGCGCCCGACCGCGTGCGCTGCCAGGTGATCTTGTACGCGCTCGTTCCGCCCCACTTTCCCGCGGATGCCGTGCTGCACCGGCCGACGGCAGGCGTCGAGGTAACGGTCGGCGGCGAGCTCTCGGTCGGTGGCGCGACCGGCGCTCCGAGCGTGACGAGGAGGCGGTTGGCATCGGGTAGTCCGGCTGCTGCGGTGGTCGGGTCGGGCAACGACCCTCCCGAGGCCCGGAGTGCGGCCGCGAAAGCGGTCCCGTCGAGGTTCGGTTCGAACGCCCGGGCAAGACCGGCGAGACCGGCGACGAACGGGGCCGCGGCGGAGGTCCCGCAGAAGTCGGTTGTATCCCCACCCTGCAGCGACGCCGTTGTCGCGCAGCCGGGCGCCGCCACCGTCACCCAGCTTCCGAAGTTCGACCAGGTACTGCGCGCACCGGTCTGGTCAACTCCCGCCACCGAGATGACGCCCGGATACATGGCGGGGTAGAAGCTTTCGTCTTCGCCGTCATTGCCTGCGGCGGCGACCACGATCGCGCCTTTCGAGATGGCGTAAGCGACCGCTGCGCCGACGATATCGAGAGCGCGTGGAGCGCCGACTGAGAGATTGATCACCTGCGCGCCGTGGTCGGCAGCCCAGTCGATGCCGGCAGAAATGGTTGGCCAGTCACCGGTGCCGTTCGCGTCGAGGACCTTTACGGGCAGGATGCTGCAGCCGGGACAGACCGCGGCGATGATGCCTGCCACCGCGGTGCCATGACCGTTGTCGTCGGTTGTGTTCGTATCGCCGTGGACGAAGTCGTAGCCCGCGAGCACACGACCCTGCAACGCAGGATTGTCAGCCTGCACCCCGGAATCGACCACGGCTACGACCGAGGTGGCGCTGCCGCTCGTCACCTGCCACGCGAGCGGCAAATCGAGCGACGAGGCCTGCCAGGTCAGTCCAACACCTGGTGCCGACCTTGCGACAGGCGCAAGCATCATGACTGCTGCGAGCATGGACACGACCAGTACACCGGCGCGACGGGTAGCCATCGAAGCCGTAATCGGCAGCCAGCGCCGAGGCAGCCTCCCCCGAATGGGGTAACCACCGATGGGTTACCCCATTCGGGTGAGAGCTGCTCGGTATTTCGGCCGGCGCGCGCGGGAGTCGCCGCTCGCAGGGACAGGGGGACCTGGCCGTTGGACGGACGCGGCCTGACGGTGGACGAGGCTTTATTCGAGTCGATGAGCGGCGCGACCGGACGCGAACTGCAGGTCGAACGAACTGCCGCGGTCCGCGCGGCTGTCGCCGCCGGGCGGTTCCTGCGTGCACTCCGGGCGCGCCTCGCCGACCCGGACGTCGACATCGCCTCGCTCCGCCGCGAGGCCGACGCGGGCGCGAACGCGCTCATCTGCCGTGAGCTGAGGCATGCGTTCCCGGACGACCCGATCCTCTCGGAGGAGTCGGCCGACGAGCCGGGGCGGCTCGACTCGCATCGCGTCTGGATCGTCGATCCCTTGGACGGCACCCGCGAGTTCGCGGAGCTGGGCCGGACGGACTGGGCGGTGCACGTTGCGCTTGCGATCGACGGCGATCCGAAGATCGGCGTGGTCGCGCTGCCGGGACAGGACCGGGTCGTCCTGGACGGTCCGCGTGCGGGGCCAAGGCCTCACGCGCGCTGTCCGCGCATCGTCGTCAGCCGGACCCGACCGCCTCGCGAGGCCGAGTGGGTGCGCGACGAGCTCGGCGGAGCGCTCCATCCTCTCGGGTCCGCCGGCGCGAAGACCATCGCGGTCGTCGACGGTGCCGCCGACCTGTACATCCACGGCGGCGGCCAGTACGAATGGGACTCCGCGGCACCCGTCGCCGTCGCGCGCGCCGCCGGTCTGCACGCCTCCCGTCTCGACGGCTCTCCGCTCGTCTACAATCAGGCGTCGCCCGATCTCCCCGACCTGCTCATCTGCCGGGTCGAGTACGCGGAGCGCGCGCTCGCCGCGCTCCGCGCTGCTCCAGCGCCGTCTAGCTGACTAGGCTCCATCAAGAAGCTCGCCCGCTTCGACCGTCCGGGCCACCGGTTGCTCGGACGCGACGCGGGCGCTACGAGACCGGCGCCGAGTACCTCCACGTCTGCGTCGACGACTACAGCCGTCTCGCCGTCCGCATCGCCCAACGCATCCTCGCCCTCACCATCGGAATCCTGCTCACCACCCTCACCGGACGACCCGCACGCGCCCTCGCCACCTACGACGGGCCGCTAAAACCCATCAAGCCTTTAGTAGTCGCCTTCAGCGGTCGTCGGGCGTTCCGCCGGTCGCGCGTGCTCGAAGAGCCATCGCGCCGCCTCGGTCCGGTTGCTCACGCCCAGCTTCCGGTAGATCCGCGTCAGGCGGAGCTTCACCGTCGGCTCGGCGACGTCGAAGCGCTGGGCGATGGTCATGTTCGACAGGCCTTCGGCGACCGCGACCAGCATCTCGCGCTCCAGGTCCGTCAGGTCGCCCTGTTCGAGGCCGACGTTGGCGAGGCTGACGCCCACGACCCGAAACGTGGCGCCATCGAGGACGTGCCGCAGCGCGGGCACGAACTCGGAAGGCTCGATCGTGCTCGCGACGAAGCCGCGAGCCCCCTGCGAAAGCGCCACGCGCGCGGTCTCGGGCGTCGCCGAGTCGTCGAAGACGATCGCGGGGACGTTCGGGAACCGCTCGCGTACGAGGCTGAGCGGAGCCGCCGGGTCGTGGGTGGCGAGGAGCAGTACGGCGTCTGGATGTGACTCGAGCAGAAGCGGCATCTCGTGGTGCGTCATCGCCGCGCCGACGATCGTGAATTCCGTGCCGACGACGGCGGAGCGGATGCTGGCGATGAGGATCGGATATTCCGAGACGATGACGAGCGGTCGCTGCACGCGAGGCTCGCGGTGATGGGACGCACCGGGCGTGGGCGGCGCCGGGAGATCCGACTCGTGCCTGCTCATATGTCCTCGTTTCGGGCGGCGGCAGAGCGACTCCTGCCGCCCTCCGATGGGCCTGGACGAAGGGATGGGTGCCCTGTGGGGCCGTCAGTGGTGAGGGCCGCGGCCGCCGCCGTGCCCGCCGTCTCCGTTCTGCCCGCCGTCTCCTTGCCCGGAGGCGCCCTGCCCGCTGTCCTGCCGGCCGCCCTGCGAGGAGTCATGGGAGGCGCTCGGCGCAGGATCTGTCGTCGATAGGCCCGTTCCGGAGGCCGTCAGCGCCGCCGACGCCGCCTTGTCGTCATGCTTTTTGCGATTGCCGGCGTCCCCGCTTCCCCCCGCGGAGGCTGAGCTCGCCTGCAGGCCGTTTCCCGACGACGGATCTCCCGTCACCGCCGAGGAAGGCGCTGCCTGGGAAAGGACGGCCGAGAGGCCGCCGCGGCCGTTTTCCTTGCCGCCGCCGCCGGTGTCGTCTTTGTCTCCGCCGTTGCCTTTTTTGTCTTTGTCTCCGCCGTTGCCGTTCTTGCCTTTGCCTCCGCCGTTGCCGCCTTTGCCTTCGCCGCCCGTGCTGTTACCGCTCCCAGTCCCACTAGGCGAGCCATTGGCGCTGGCGGTAACTCGCTGCGGTTGGGTAGCGGCCGTCGTCGTCGGCGTCGTCGTGCTGGAGGGGGGCGGCGTGGAGGGCTCGGCTGGTGGCGTCGGCGTCGTCGCCGGCGGGTTCGGATTCGCACCGTGCGTCGGTTTCGGGCTCCGGTTGGGGCTGTTGGGGCTCGTCGGCTTGGACCCGAGTGCCGTCGACCCGGCGGAGACGAACTGCGACGTAGGGGTGGGGGAGAACGGGAGCGTCCGCGCCTTGTGTCGATGCGGAGGCTGCTGCAACAACGACGGGACGAGCGGCACGCGGGCCGTGGTTGTGCGGACTTGCGCCGCAGATGTCCCGGGCACCGCAACCTTCTCGCCGAGCACGCGTCCCCAAAGGAAGGCGCAAAGCGCGCAACACGCCGCGACGACCGCGGCCTGAATGAAAAGGAGAAGAGCTCGACGCATGATCGCTGATTATCGTCTCACGAGCGGATGGACGGACGTCGGCGTCTCATGCGATGGTGACCGTGTTCCTCCCCGACGCTTTGGCATGATAGAGCGCAGCATCGGCTGCAGTCATGAGCTCCTGTCGTGATAGCCCGATCGCCGACGATGCGATGCCAAAGCTCGCCGTCACTCGCAGCGAACCGCCTGGAATCGGGGGCCGCAGCGCCGCGGTCGTCGCCCGCACTCGCTCGGCGAACGAGCGTGCGCCCTCTGCATCCGTACCCGTTAGGAGAACCGCGAATTCTTCGCCACCGAGCCGTGCCGGGAGGTCGATCGTGCGCGAATGGTCGCGAAGGATGTTTGCGAACAAGCGAAGCACCTCGTCGCCGGCGTCGTGCCCGAAGCGGTCATTGACGTCTTTGAAGTGGTCGAGGTCCGCGAAAACGATCGCCAGCGGCTCGTCCATGCGCTGCGACCGCTGCAGTTCGAGGTCCAGTCGGTAGAGAAAGTGCCGGCGGTTTGCGAGTCCTGTAAGGTCGTCCGTCACGGCCTGTTCCTCGGCAAGCCGGTGGAGGCGGGCATTCTCGAGAGCGATCCGGCCTTGCGCCACGATGGAGCGGGCGAGGTCCGTGCCGCCGGGCTCGAAGCCCCCCGGTGGCGCGTGCAGGACGAGTCTCGTCTCGCCCTCTGGGTCGAGTTCGAGCTCGAGCCTCCTCGGTCCCCGCGTATCGCCTTCGGCGGTGACCACGCGATTCCGCTCGAGTAACCGAACGCCGTCGGCGCCCGTGACCTCCATCGTCGTGGCGAGCAGCACTTGGAGGAGCCGGTCGCGGTCGTGCGTGGAAGCAAGCACCTCGCCGATCACGTCCACCGAGTGGCGTGCCCTACGCCGCTCCCCGCGCGCGTTCGGGCCGAGATTGCGTGGAAGCGCCGGAGCGGCGAAAGAGGCAGCGAGTGCCGCCGTCGTGAGAGTGGCGAGGATCGCGACCACGAGCCAGAGACGTCGGTGCGAGCTCGTCGACGTGAGCGGGCTGTCGGGCGCGAGCGCGACGATCTTCGCCGACCCGACGCCGGCGCCGACTGCGAGCGCGACGTACCACACGTGGCCAACGTCGACGACTTTCGGGCGGGGCGGTGCGGGCAGCCGAATGCCACGAGGGAGCTCATCGCGGCCGACGATGTGGCCGTCACGGACGAGGAGCAGCCGTGTCGCCGGGCGGACGAGCGACTGGTGCTCGAGCTGCGCCATTGTCTTGGCGTCGACTGGAACAGACGCGATGATCTCCCCGAGCTGCCTTCGGCCGGAGACGACGACTGCGCGCTCCGCAAGTGGGCTCGGAGTCGGCCCGGCGACGCGTCTCCCGTCGACAACGATCGATACGCGGTCGGTCGCGGCGATCCGCGTCAGGCGGGCGGTGTCGTTATGGAGGAGCGCCGACTGAACCGGCGTGTCCGCCGCGAGCGCAGCCGCGCGCGAGGCTGCGGCGGCGAGCTGGCGCGCGAGCGCCCGATGGGCTGCGTCGAGAGTCTCCACGAGAGCTTGATCTACGCGGGCGCGGTCGCTCGACGCGGCCACTCGGTCGAGCACCCACGCGCCGACCGCGAGCGGCGCCACCAGGAGCAAGGTGACCCCGAGGGCGACCCGCAGCCTCGTGTGCGCCGACGGCGCGGCAAGCATGCCTGCCAGGGGTCGGCCCGCCACGCGTCACGTTTCCGCTCGGTTAGCCATCACGACCTCATCTATATGGACGAGTGCGACCGCCCAGGCCCTCGCCGGGCGACGCACGTCGACGTACGGTAGACGAGTATGCACCCGTCCTCGCTGTCTCTCCGTCGAGCCAAACCTCAACTCTCGGATCGGGGCAGACGGGGGTCGCGGCTGACGTGGATGCGTCAGTAGGGGCAGGTCAGGCGCCTCGACTAGGGAAAAGCCCCCCGTCAGGATGAACTCTGGTCGTCATGAAACAGCGTACGGTCTGATCGGCGAAGCATCGGAGTGTGTTGAAGGAGTCGCAAACGGGCGGTAACCCAACGTTGCGTGTGCTCATCGTGGACCACCACCCGCTCATGCTCGCGGGCATTCGCGCAGCGCTCGACGATGCCTCTGGGTTCGAGGTCGTGGGCGCCGCGACGCGCGTGGAGGACGTGCTCCCGCTCGTCGTCCGCACGCTGCCGGACGTGGTGCTGCTGGATATCCAGATGGCCGGCTTCGACGGGCTCGAAATGCTCGAGAAGATCCACTCGCAGCATCCCGACATACGCGTCATCGCGTTGTCGGCCGTCGATGCGATCGAGAAGATCCAGGTTGCGCTCAGGCGCGGGGCGGCCGGCTATATCGTGAAGACGATCAACCCATCGGATCTCGCGCCCGCGATCCGCCAGGCCGTTGAGGGGACCGTCTATCACGTGGTCGGAACCCCCGAGGCGAACGATCTCGCGATCGCACGGGTCGCCCGCCTGACCGATCGCGAGCTGACGATCATCAAGGCCGTCGCGCGCGGTCTCTCAAACCAGGCAATCGCGCGCGAGCTGTGGGTGACGGAACAGACCGTCAAGTTCCATCTCACGAACGTGTATCGCAAGCTCAACATTGCGAACCGCACGGAAGCGGCGCGCTGGGTCTATGAGCACGGCCTCGCCGACCACCAGGTGGAGCGTCGCGACCGCTGAGCCCTGAAAACCTGGCCGCCCGCCTCGGGCGGGCGGGCGGCCACTGACGGGTCAGCTTTGCTTCCGCCGGTGGTGCTTGCCGGAGGTCGGCGGAGGCACCGGGCCGGTCCCGCGGACGACGAGCGACTGGCTCGTGGTCGTCTTCAGGAGGCCCTGTTGCAGGTGGTCCGACTTCGAGACTGTCAGTCTGAGAGACGTCTCGCCGTGCGGGACCGCGAAGCGGAAGGTTGCGTTTCCCGTCGAGGCTGCGACGGGCCGCGTGCTGACAGTCGACCAAGAGCGCCGCGACACGTCGTAGCCGATCAGGGTGAGGGTCGACGAGCCGTCTGCCGGGGCGATCTGGCCGACGAGCGTGACGACCTTGCCCTGATGGACGACACGCGGGCTTGACGCACGCAGCGTGAGCTGCGGCATCACGGCCACCGTGATGGTCGATGACGTGAGCGCGACCGCCTTCGGCTGGGTCTGACCCGGCGTTGTCTGCGCCCGGTAAGACGTCGAAGACGTCGGCTTCACCGTCGTGGTAAACAATCCGTCGGAACCGGCCGTGACGGTCGCGACCGTCTGCCAGCCGCCGTTGCCCGAGCCGCCGCTCGTCGTCCCCTTCGAATGAGTGCTTACGGTCACGGTGGAGCTCGGTATCGGCGAACGGCCGTCGATCGTGACGGTTGTGCCGTATGTGATGGTCTTCCGCGCCGTTGTGAGCGTCAGCGCCCCCACGGGCTTTACGAGGATCTTCCCCGAGTAGGAGCGGCCGAAGCCGGTTTGAGCGTACGTGATCTCTCCGGCTGTTCCGAGGCCGACGGAGTAGCTCTGGCCGGGGCGGATCGGGTCGCTGACGAAGCCACCGGGTGTATAGCCGGCAGGGGACTGCGTGACGATGCTGTGATTCACTGTGTCACTGTTCGAGAACGTGACGGAGTCGCCGACGTTCAACGTGATCAATTTGGGCTGTGGGCCCTTTGCAGTCAGCGTGATAGTGATGGAGCTGCTTCCGCGAGCGCCGCCCGCGAGGGCTGCGACCAACGCGGCGGCCGAGACGCCTACCAGGACGGCAAACCCCCGGCGCCTGCCCGTGCCTGTGGTCTTCTTGAACTGGAACAACGCGCCTCCTCCTTGTCTGGAGCCAAACGTACGTCTCGCACCGGGGCGATTCACTCGCCGATGGTCAGGTGTCACCCATCCTGATAGCGGGCTACAGGCCCGCCGTGCGGTGGGCGGCGACGATCTCGCTCGCCGCAACAGCGGGGCGGGGAGGCAACAGGCTCGCTCCGCGCATCCCTATTGGCACAGGCAGGCCGAGCAAGTCGAGCACGGTCGGCGCGACGTCGAGCAAGTGCATGTCGTCCCTTCGGCCCGGCTCAATCCCGGGGCCGGCCATCATCAACAGGCCGTGCTGCGCATGGTTCGCGTCGTCGGGACCCGTGTCGTTGTCGAAGGTGTGAATGCCTTCGTCGCCGCCGATCGTACCGACGGAGCGCCAGTAGAGATCCCCGAAGTGGACGATGAGGTCGGGCGCGACGCCATTGACTTGTGGATAGATCTCGCTCGGCTTGAAGACACGCGTGCCGATCGGCCTGCCCTGCTCGTCCGGAATCGCCTGGATCGCACACGAGAGCTCGTCGCGGACGCGCTCGTAGTCCGCCGGGTCGACGATACCGTTCGGCTCCCGCCCGCGGACGTTGAGGAAGATGCGGCCGTAGTAGCCGCCGTCGCCCCAGGCTTTCGTGCGGCCCCAGTCGACGCCGACGTCGGCGAGTGAGGAGCGGACGCTCGGCTGCGCAAGCGTCGTCAGCCACCCCTCGCGGCGCAGCCACTCGTTGATCCGCACACCGCCGTCCATGCGCTTGGCGCCGTGGTCGGAGACGACGAGGACCGCCGTCTCGTCGTCCGCGTGCTCGAGCAGTCGGCCGACACGCGCGTCGACAAAGCGGTAGTAGTCGCGGATGGTCGACTCGAAAGCTCCGCCCGGCTCGTGCTTCCGGTGCTGCGGGTCCATGTCCTTCCAGAAGGCGTGGTGCATCCGGTCGGTACCCATCTCGACCATGGCGAACAACTCCCAAGGCTTGGCCACGAGCAGGTGCTCGGCCAAGTCGAAGCGGCGCTCGGTCATCGTGTAGATCTGGCGTACGAGGTCGTTGCGGTCGGCGGTGCGGAACTCGGGGCAGTCGAAGAGATATTCGCCGACCGTCTGCTCCACCTCGCGCCGCAGCGTCGGCGGGAAGGTGTACTGCTGCTTGGTCGATGGCGTCAGGAAGCACGAGACCATGACGCCGTTCAAAGGACGGACTGGATACGTGCCAGGCACGCCTAGCACGATCGAGCGCTTGCCGGCGCGCGTCAGGAGATCCCACAGCCTCGGTTCCCGGACGGCGGATCCGTTCGCGATCGAAAGGCCGTCGTACGAGTGGTCGGTGCGGTTGCGAAAGCCGTAGATGCCGAGGTCGCCCGGCGTCTTGCTCGACATCATGCAAGACCACGCCGGCACGGTGATCGGCGGAATGACCGACTCGAGCCGGCCCGACACGCCGCAGTCGACGAGGCGTGCGAGCGCCGGAAGCTCGTCGAGCCACCGGTCGAAGACGAGGGACGGCTCGGCGCAATCGAGGCCGATAATCATCACGCGTTTCACAGTCGACATATGACCCCTCCGACTCCTGGACTACTCGACGTAGCCGAGGCTGCGCAGCCTCGCCTCGACCTCGTCGACCGCCTCGCCGGTGTAAGTCGTCCGGCCCGCAAGCGCAACCGAGTCGGCCTCGTCGGCGTACTCCGGCGGCCGCCGGTCGAGCAACTCCTCGCTGATCGCCTCCGTCAGCACGCGGCCTTCGAACTCCGGCGGAACAGGCTCGCCGAGCAAGTAGAGGACCGTTGGCGCGACGTCTTCGATCCGCGCATGTACGCGCCCGTGCCGTGTGGCGGGGCCGTTGAGCGCGAACACGCCGTCGTGGCGGTGGCTGCCGACGTACGACTCGGGGCTGCCGTCGACGGCGATCTCGTCCCACAGGTCGTCGGTGCGGTAGGTAAGCGCGCCCTTGCCGAGCCACGCGTAGTTCTCGAACTCGACGACGAGGTCCGGCAGCAGCTCGAGGCAGGCACCCGCGAACAGATCCTCTCGCCGGTGCACGGCGGCGACGATCCGGTCTCCCTCTGGGCCGCGCAGCTCGTGTAGCCGCTCGACGATCTCGCTGCGGAGCCGCTCGTAGTCGTCCGGCTCGACGACGCCGAACTCCTCGCGTCCGCGCACGTTGACTACGACGTTACCGAACGTGCCGTAGGAGAAAGCGCGCGTGTGCGGCCAGTCGATGACGCTGTACTCACGACGGCGGAGCGCCCAGTCGCGGAGCCTCGGGAGTCGCCGGCGGAACCGGGAGCGAATCGCGTCAGGAAGTGCGCGCTGCAACTTGTAGAGACGGTGGACGAGTCGTCGGCGACCCTCCTCGGTCCGAATGTCCGCCATACCGTCCGCGTATGTGAGAAAACCTTCGCGTGCGAGCCAGGCGTTCAGGTTTACGACGCCCGCGAGCGAGCCGCCGCCGTGGTCGGAGACGAGCATCACGTTCGCGTCTTCGCCTGCAAGCTCGCAGAGCACTGCGACAACGCCGTCGAGGATCCGGTACACGTCTGCAACGCGACTCTCGGCGCCGCGCTCTTCCCACTCCGGCCACGCGAGGTGGTGGATGTGGTCCGCGGACATGAAGACTGCGAACAGCAGCTCCGGCTGAAACCGCTCGACCAGCCACGCGAGCGCGGCGCACCGGGCCTCGGCGGCCCGGCGCACGATGTCGAGGTCGACGCGGCCAGAGCCGTCGAGTGGGAACGCATGGTCGAGGTCGAGCCGTCCGAACCGCCGTGCCAGCTCGCCTGCGAGCTCGCTCGGGAAGACGGCGCCGTCGCTGCGTGCCGATGCGTCGAGGCCTGAGAGAAGGAAGCCGTTCACCTCCGACGCCGGCCACGTGAAGGGCACGTTTGCGATGCCGACAGTGCGGCCGCGCGCAGAGAGCAGCTCCCAGAGAGCGGGCGCGCGCCGGAAGCTGCCGTTGACGAGCCGCAGGTGATGGCCCGACTCGTCCCGTTCGGTGAAATCCCACACGCCGTGCACGCCCGCGTTGACGCCGGTGGTCATGGTCGTCCACGCGAGCGGCGTCAGCGGATGCGTGGTCGAGCGCAGAGGGCCGAAGGCCCCATTCGCGAGCAACCGGCCGATGGCGGGGAGCTCGCCTGCTTCGAGCAGAGGGTCGATCACGTCGAACGTCGCAGCGTCGAGCCCGATGACGGTTAGTGCGGGTGGTGTCACTGGAACGCGGTACCTTGCGCAGTGTCGACGAGATACGTGTGCAGGTCGTCGGCGAGGTCTCCGGGCCGCCGACGCGGCGGCACAGGCTGGTGGCCCGAGATCACGACGAGCTCGAATGCCTCGCGGCGCTCGGCGCACGTGAGCACTCCCTCGCGGTGCAGCCGGCGCGCGAAGGCGAGCTGGTGGTCGTCGACGGCCTCGCCGAACTGGCGTAGCCGCGGGACGACGACCGGGTGCTTGTCGTTCGCGAGCGCGACCAGCACGGAGCCGACGCCGGCGTGCGAGATGACAACGCGTGCGGCGCGCATGAATTCGACGATTTGATCGAATGCGAGGAATTCGTGACACTCCGCGCCGCGGGGCCGGATCGTCGATGGGCCGTGCTGGACGACGAGCTCCTCGTCAAGGTTGAGCGCGTGGACGCCCTCGAGCAGTCGGTCGAAAGGTGCCTCGTTGGTCCCGACGGTGACGAAGATCATCGTGCGCCGAACACGCTCCCTGCATATCTGGCGTGCGGGTAGGCACGCACGAACTCCGGCCACTGGCCGTAGACCCGGTCGGCGACGGGTCTGATCAAGCGACAGCTGAGCGAGACGTCATCGACGCGCGAGAGACTCTCGATGTAGACAACGCGCGCGCCAAGCATCCGCCCGATCCATGCAAACGGCACCGCGACTCCTGCGCCGGTGGTGACAATCACCCTCGGGCGCAACCGCCGGAGCAGCCGCACGGCCATGAAGAGGTTGCGGAAAAAGTGCGGGATGTTCCGGTTCGTCGGGCCATACGCGAAATAGGCGCGGTCGTCGGCCAGCAGAGATCGGGCGTCGGCACGCCCAAGGCTTACCCACGCATTCGAAAAACCGTCCCACGCACGTCGCAGCGCGAGCAGCTGCAGGAGGTGTCCGCCCGGGGAACAGACGAGCAGGACGTCCACCCGCCCCTCGGCCCTCTCCGCAACTGCTGCCTTGGGCATCGCCGCAGTGGCAGTCATCAGTACGCGCCCCGCCGCTGCAACACGACCGGGATGGTCCGGCAGAGCAGCTTCACGTCGCCCCAGAGCGACCAGTTCGTCACGTAGAGGTAGTCGAGCGTGACCATCTCGGCGAACGGGATCTCGCTTCTGCCGAGCACCTGCCACAGTCCCGTGACGCCGGGCGTGAGGTTCAGCCGACGGCGGCGACGGCCCCGCACGTGCACGTCCTCGTCGAGGATCAGCGGCCGCGGACCGACGAGGCTCATCTCGCCGCGAATGACGTTGATCAGCTGCGGAATCTCGTCGAACGACCAGAGTCGCAGGGTTCGGCCGAACGGCGTGATCCTGGGATCGTCCGGGATCTTGAACATGCGCGGGTCGCCGCCGAGGTGCTTGTTGAGATGGGCGACCTCCTGCTTCTTCGCGTCCGCGTCGGCGAGCATCGTGCGGAACTTGTAGATCCGGAAGCGCCTGCCGCCCACGCCCATGCGCTCCTGTCGGAAGAACACCGGCCCCGGTGACTCGCGCTTGATGCGCCATGCGCAGTACGCGAGGAACGGCGCCAGCATCACGAGCCCGAGGGTGGCGACCACGAGGTCCAACGCGCGCTTCGCGAACCGCGCGGTTCGCGAGAGTCGCTGCGAGCGGAGGCCGAGCAGCGGCAATCCATCCAGGCTGTGCAGCCGATGGTGAGTGCCGATGACCTCGAAGAGACGCGGAACGATGTCGACCTGGACGCCCAGCT
This sequence comes from Gaiellaceae bacterium, assembly GCA_036512155.1. Taxonomy (GTDB): domain Bacteria; phylum Actinomycetota; class Thermoleophilia; order Gaiellales; family Gaiellaceae; genus Palsa-739. The sequence continues at coordinate 23,097 of DATCBD010000023.1, forward strand.
CGAAGCATCGGCGGCAGAGGTCCACCTGCTCCTCCGCCGGCGTGCGGCTGAAGGCGAGGATCACCCGCTTGACGTCATTGGCGCGAACAGCCCGCTCCAGGTCGTCGGTACCGCCGAGACGCGCGGGCCCGTCGCCGGCGCCCGGAAGCGGGTCGTCGTCGAGGAAGCCGACGACGTCGAGGCCCCAGGCGACGTGATTCGCGAGTTTGGCGCCGATGAGCCGCCCAACGACGCCGGCGCCGACAATGAGCGTCGGCTCACGTAGCCAAGAGCTGCGTCGCAACACCAGCCGCGCGATGCTCCGCGCCGCGATCAGGAGCACGAGATAGAAGATCCAGAAGGCCTCCGCGTTTCGAAGCCGGGGGTGCGCGAGCCCGGACAGGTTCAGCATGACGAGCCCGCCCCACGTGGCGAACGTCGAGAGGAGCAGGAGATCCGGGAGAGCGTCGATAGCCGTACGGCCGAATCCGAGACGGTCGCCGTCGTCGAGCCCGTAAACGCGCGTCAACAGCACCCAGGCGGCGAGACCGGGGACGACCAGCGCGAAGATCGCGATGTCCTCGGGCTGGAATGTCCGGATGAAGATGAGCTCGACGATCGCGAGCGCGAGCAGTCCCGCCAGCGCGTCGGCGGCGACGAGGGTGGCATGCGCGCGAAGCCGGCAACGGTCGACGCCGAGCCGGTGAGGAGCCGACGACCTTCGCTGTCCGGCCCTGCGCGCAAGCGCGTTCAGCTCCGACTCGAGCCCGAAGCCCACCTCCTCCACCGCTACCTCTCGCCTGCTGATCGCTCGCCTCCTCGCTAGAGCGGAGCGGCTACGGCGATCGGCCGCCGGCCGTCCGGTGCTATCCGCGTCCAACCGCATTTACTCAACAACGGGGCGTGTGCGGGCTATGCGCTGGTCCAACCGTCCCTGGACCATCCGTCGATGGCGGCTAGGCCTGCTGCATGGAAGCTCTCGACGTATGGGCCAACGGCAAGGGAAAAGTGGTGTGCGCCGCGTGCACCTCGAACATCGATCGGCAGACCCAGCATCGGAGGCGGCATGACCCGCACTGTGGTGATCGGTTTGGACGGGTGTTCGTGGAATGTGCTGGAGCCGTTGCTGGAGTCGGGGCGGTTGCCGTTTCTGGCGGGTTTGCGGGAGCGGGGCGCGTCGGGGGTGTTGGAGTCGACGGTGCCGTTCTATACGGGTCCTGCGTGGGCGTCGTTTGCGACGGGGTCGTCGCCGGCTGCGCATGGGGTGTACGACTTCATGATGTTGCGGGCGGATGGCCGCTTGAGCGTGGCGAATCAGTCGGATCTGCGGCGGCCGACCTACTATCAGCAGCTTGGTCGGGAGGGTCGGCGGTCGGTGTTGATCAACCTGCCGCTGGATCAGGATGGGTGCGAGGGGGCGGTGATCGTCAACAGCTGGCTCACCGACGACGACGCGCGCCGCATCCTTCCGTTCGGCCGGCGCGAACGCTACCGGTGGCTGCTCGAGAGCTACCGCACGTTCCCACGCAACCCGGCCGACATCAACGAGCTGTGCGAGCTCGAGCAGGCGCGGTTCGACCTCGCCCGCGAGTTGTTCCTCGCCGAGGACTGGGACCACTTCTTCTGCCTCTTCTCCTCGACCGACTGGGCCGGGCATCAGCTGACCGGCCAGTTTCTGCAGGGTGACGAGAGCGCGCGCACGGCGCTGCTGCGTCTCTACACCCAGCTCGACCAGCATGTCGGCTGGCTGATCGAGCACGCTCCCGATGCCACCGTCACGGTCATGTCCGATCACGGGCAGTGCGAGGAAACGATTGTGCTGCGAGTCAATACGGTGCTCGACCGGCTCGGCCTCGTGTCGCTCGACGAATCGGTGACCGACGGCGAGAGCCCGTTCTTCGTCGACCGTCGCACCCGCACTCAGGTCAAGCTCCCGACGCCTGTCGGCCGGCTGCGAACGAACCCCCTGCTGCGTCCGGCCGGGCTGCTCGCGCGTCGCGTACTTGCGCAGAAGCTCGGCGTGGCGTTGGTGGCGCGGTCGCCGCGACTCGACCGCACCGCGTCGCAGGCGTTCATGCCCACCGACGCGTCGTTCGCCGTGTACGCGAGTGAGCCGGAGGCGGCCGACCTCGCACGGCGCGCGCTCGAGGAGTTGACGCTCCCCGACGGCTCGCCGGCGGTGGACAGCGTCTGGACGGTCGAGGAGCTGTACGGCCGCGCGGCGGGGGAGTTCCCGCCGACGCTCCTCTTCTCGCCTGCACTCGGAGTTCGCCCCTCGGCGGCGCTCAAATCGCCTGAAGTCTTTGTGCGGTCGTCGCCGGGCCGCGGCTGCCACCAGCGCGACGGGCTCATGCTGCTCGACGGCGACGGGGTCGTCCCCGGCGACTTCGGTCGCGCCTCCATCTGCGACGTCGCACCGACGCTGCTCTGGACGATGGAGGCCGGTGTGGCCGCCGACGGCGATGGCCGCGTCCTCTACGAGCTGTTCGACCAGGAGTTCAGCAGCGAACGGCTGCTGCGCGAGGTCGAGCCCATCACGCCACAGGTCGAGACCGCCAACGGCGACTCGCCCGAAGTCACTCGACGCCTGAAGGCTCTTGGCTACATCTAGTCATCCGAACTGCACCTCTCTCCTCGACGGAGCGCGCCGCGACCGCCGCACTGTGGTGATCGGTTTGGACGGGTGTTCGTGGAATGTGCTGGAGCCGTTGCTGGAGTCGGGGCGGTTGCCGTTTCTGGCGGGTTTGCGGGAGCGGGGCGCGTCGGGGGTGTTGGAGTCGACGGTGCCGTTCT
>DATCBD010000024.1:0-4766 GCA_036512155.1 Gaiellaceae bacterium
GAACATCGCCGCGAACACCATCCACGCATGTCGACGGGCGCCGACCGTCTTCCCGAACATGAAGACCTGGCCCGCCGGGATGAGGAGGATCGCCAGCAGCTCGAAGAAGTTCGAGAGCCCGTTCGGGTTCTCGAACGGAACGGCCGAATTGGAGTTGTAGAAGCCGCCTCCGTTCGTCCCGAGCTGCTTGATCGCAATCTGCGACGCGGCGGGGCCGCGCGCGATCGTCTGGTGCGCGCCCTGGAGCGTCGTTGCGGTGGCATGCGCGTGGAACGTCTGCACGACGCCCTGCGACATGAGGATGACGCCGAGGACGATCGCAAGCGGCAGCAGGATGTACACGAGCGACCGATAGAGGTCGCGCCAGAAGTTCCCGATCTCGTCGCGCGACCGGCGCGCGATCCCGCGTACGACCGCCGCGAGGACGGCCATGCCGACCGCGGCGGAGACGAAGTTCTGCACCGCGAGCCCAGCCATCTGGCTCAGGTACGACATCGTGTACTCGCCGCCGTAGTACTGCCAGTTCGTGTTCGTGATGAAGCTCGCCGTCGTGTTGAGCGCGATGTGCGATGCGACCGCCGGCAGGTGGTCGGGATTGAGGAACAGGTGGCCCTGCAGCCGGAGGATCCCGTACAGGAAGAGCGCGAAGATCGAGCTGAAGACGAGCGTGACCTTGCCGTACGCCTGCCAGGTCTGCTCGCGGAACCCGTCGACGCGCACGGCGCGGAAGAAGCCGCGCTCGATCGCGCCGAGCCAGCGGAACCGGCCGCGCGTCGCGAAGTCGTCGTCGTTGTAGACGCGCGCCATGTAGACGCCCAGCGGGTAACCGAGCGCGATCAGCAGAACGACGTAGATCAGGATCTGGCCGATGCCCTGCCCGTTCATCTAGAACCGTTCCCCGCGCAGCAGCGCGTAGACGAGGTAGATGAGGACAGCCAGCGAGATCGCGAGGCCGAATGCGTCGGCAGCAGACATCAGATCCGCTCGAGCAGGTAGAGGAAGGCGAATGCGAGGGCGAAGCAAGCTCCGCCGATCGCGATCGCAGCGATGTCGTACATCAGGAACGCACCTCCAGGCAGTCGAGAATCTCGTTGAGTCGGGAGCCGGCCGCGGCCGACGGGTTGTAGAGCGGGCTCGTCCTGCCGTCGGTGATGAGGCGCTGGACGGCCAAGACGCCCCGCGCGGACACGCGCGAGGAGCAATCTTCGAGCCGCGCGGCGATTGCCGCGAGCGCCGGCCGGCAGGGACGAAGAGCAACGCGATCGAGCGGCACGGCCGACGAGCTCCGGCTGCGGCCGAGCTCGTCGAGGATGGAGCGAAGCGTCGCGGCGAGCGTCTCGCGCTCGCGCGCCGAAGTCAGCTCTTCGACGCGCCACCCGTACTTCGAGCGCGGGTTGTCGTACCCGCGTTCGATCCATGCATCAGCGGACGCGCGCAGCTCGCGGTGCTCGTCCCAGCGCTTGATGGCGAGGACGAGGCCGAGCAGCGCGACTGAAAGCGGTGTGACAAGCAGCAAGCTGCCGTGGAGCCCGCCGGCGAGGCTCCCGCCGAAGAGCGCTACGGCTGCCAACTCGCACGCCGCAACCGGCGACCACGGGGACGTGCGCACGATTGCCTGCACCGCTTGCATGAGACGAACGTAAGACGCCGGACCTCAACGCCGTCTGAACGGCGGCGGCACGCGCCTTAAAGTTGCCTAAAGAGGCAGCGGAGCGACCAGTCGGTAGCCGGCGCCCGGCTCCGTGAGGAGATAGCGCGGGCTGGACGGATCCGGCTCGATCTTCCGGCGCAGGTGCGAGACGTACACGTGGAGGTAGTGCGCCTCGACCTGGTACGCAGGCCCCCACACCTCGCGCAGGAGCATCCGGTGCGTGAGGAGCTTGCCCTGGTTCTGCGCGAGAACGCGCAGCAGGTCGAACTCGTGCGGGCTCAGCTTCACGCGCCGACCGTCCACCGTGACGACGCGCTCCGCGACGTCGATACGCAGCGCCCCGACGTCGATTACCGGCTCCTGCGCGCCGGTCGAGCGGCGCATGACGGCGCGGAGGCGCGCGAGCAACTCGTCGACGCTGAACGGCTTCGTCACATAGTCGTCGGCGCCGGCGTCGAGCGCGGCGATCTTCTCGCGCTCCTCGCCGACAGCGGAGAGCACGATCACGGGCGCGTCGCTCCAGGTGCGCAGCTCGCGCGTGACCTCTGTGCCGTTGCCGTCCGGAAGGACGAGGTCGAGGATCACCGCCTCGGGCGGGTTCGCCGCTGCGGCCGTCAGCGCCTCGGTCGCCGTCGCCGCAGTGTCGACCGTATAGCCGGCGCCGCGCAGTGTGGTGCCGAGGGCCCGCAGGATCTGCGGCTCGTCGTCGACGACAAGAACCCGCTGGCCGCTCATGCCGGCAGCTCGACGGCCGCCTCGACGACCGGCAGTGCGAGCGCAAACGTCGCGCCCTGCTCCGGTCGCGACTCCGCCCACACGCGGCCCCCGTTGGCGGCGGCGAAGCCGCGGGCGATGGCGAGACCGAGCCCGGCGCCTCCGGTCGACTCGGACGAGCGGCGGTAGAAGGGCTCGAAGACCCGCTCAAGCTCGCTCTCGGGAAGGCCCGGTCCCTGGTCGACGATACGGACGATCGCCTCCTTCCGTGTGGCGGTAATGCGCACGAGCACGCGGGCCTCGGGCGGGGAGAACGCGATCGCGTTCTCGATCAGGTTGGCGAGCACACGTTGGACCTGCGCGGCATCCACTTCCACGAGGGGGCTCTCGCCGGTGATCTCGACCCGGTCGCGAGCGCCGAGTGCGTCCACCGCCTCCCGCACGATGTCGTCCAGCGCCCACAGCTCCCGCGCCGGCGCCGCGCTCCCCGCCTCCAGCCGCGAGAGGTCGAGCAGGTCGCCGACGAGGCGGCTCAGGCGTTCTGAATCGACCTCGATCGTGTCGAGCAACTCGGACCGGTCGGCATCGCTCAGCCGCAGCGTGTCGTTGCGGAGCGCGCCGATCGCGGTCCGGATGCCGGTGAGCGGCGAGCGCAGGTCGTGTGAGACGGCGCGCAGGAGCGCAGTCTTGACGAGGTCGCTCCGCCGTAGCGTCTCCGCCTCGAGCGCGTCGCGCTCCAGCCGGTCACGGTCGACCGCGACGGCGAGCAGCGCGGCGAGCGCGGGAAGGAAGCGACGCTGAGCGGCGGCGTTCGGGTCGGCCGGTGTGTAGATCGCGCCGACCGTTCTGCCGGCGACCTCGAGCGGGTACGGCACGTCGCCGGGCCCGTGGCGCCCGCCCGCGCCGAGCTCGATCTCGGCGCGGTCGACGCCGAGCACCTCGGCCGCACGGCCGGCGATGGCGGGCAGCTCGTCGTCGAGGCTGCGGCCGCGCAGCAAGTCGGTCGCAAGGCGCGCGAGGAACGACGACTCCCGCTCCCGCTGCTCGGCGGCGGCGGCGCGACGGCGCGAGCGGGCGGCGAGCTCGCTGACGACGACGGCGGTGCCGAGGTACACGGCGAGCGCGAACCAGTTCTCGCTGTCCGCCAACGTGAATGTGTGCACAGGCGGCAGGTGGAACCAGTTGAACGCGAGCATGCTCGCGGTCGACACGACGATTGCCAGCGGGAGCCCGTACGCGACCGCGATCGGGAGCACCGCGAAGATGTAGAGCACGCCCAGGCTGAGAACGGGGACGTGCGGCTTGAGGAACTCGATCGCCGCCGTCACCAGAGCGACGGCGATCGTGCTCGCCACGAGACCGGATGCGAGCCTGCGCATCCGGAGAACCGTACTCCTAGCCGTGGATCGAGATCAGCAGCGGAATGATCAGGATCGCGACGATGTTCGTGATCTTGATCATCGGGTTGATCGCCGGGCCGGCGGTGTCCTTGTACGGGTCGCCGACCGTGTCGCCGGTGACCGCCGCCTGGTGCGCGGGCGATCCCTTGCCCCCGTAGAGGCCGTCCTCGATCAGCTTCTTCGCGTTGTCCCAAGCCCCGCCGCCCGCGGTCATCGAGATGGCGAGGAAGAGACCGGTGACGATCGTCCCGATGAGGAGGCCACCGAGCATCTTCACGTTGATGATCCCGACGATGATCGGGAACGCGATCGGGACCGCCGCCGGCAGCAGCATGCTGCGCAGCGCCGACTTCGTGACGATGTCGATCGCGCGCCCGTACTCCGGCCGCGTCGTCCCCTCCATGATCCCGGGGTTCTCGCGGAACTGGCGGCGCACCTCCTGCACGACCTCGCCGCCGACGCGCCCGACCGCCTGCATCGCGAGCGATGCGAACAGGAACGGCATCAGCCCGCCGATGAGGAGGCCGGCGATCACCCATGCATCGGACAGCTGGAAGATCACGTGGCTGAGCATCGAGCCGGGCTTGGCCTGCGTGTGCAGCCCGTCGGTGTACGACCCGAAGAGGACGAGGGCGGCGAGTGCGGCGGAGCCGATCGCGTAACCCTTCGTCACGGCCTTCGTCGTGTTGCCGACGGCGTCGAGCGGATCGGTGATGGCGCGCACTTCCGGCGGCAGGTCCGCCATCTCGGCGATGCCGCCGGCGTTGTCCGTGACCGGACCGTACGCGTCGAGCGCGACGATGAGACCGGTCATCGAGAGCTGCGCCATCACCGCGACGCCGATGCCGAAGAGGCCGGCAAAATGGTTGGCGAGCAGGATGCCGACCGCGATGACGATGACCGGGAGGGCGGTCGCCTGCATGCCGACGGCGAGCCCCTCGATGATGTTCGTCGCGTGACCGGTCTGCGACGCCGCCGAGATCTTCTTCACGGGATTCCAG
>DATCBD010000025.1:0-31418 GCA_036512155.1 Gaiellaceae bacterium
CGCACCTGACGGGTCAAGGCAGGCGTGGTCTCTGCCGATGGACCACCGTGCGGCGCCTTCTCGTCACCGTCTCGACCGCCGCGGTCCTTTCCGCCTCGGCCGGTTCCGCGCGCGCTGGGGCTCCGGGCTTCGTCGTCCTGCAGCCATCACTCACGGCGACGATTGCGCGGCAGATCGACGCCGACCGTCACGCGCTCGGGCAGGCGCAACAGAGGCAGCGCGCTCTCGGGATGCGGCTCCGGGCCGCGCGATCGAAGCTGGCGGCCAAAACAGATCCGTTCGAGTATCTCGACACTGCGGGCAAGCTGCAGACGGCGGCGGCGTCGGCGGCTGCGCGCGTCACCGCCCTGAACGCCGCGCTCCGGCGGCTCCGTTCCGCGCTGCAGCCGGTTCGGCTTCCAGCTGCGCTGAACACCGCCTCCACCGACGCCCTCGGTTGGGATGCGGTTGCCGTCGCCGAGCACTATCTCGGTGTCCGGTATCTCTGGGGCGGGAACAATCCCCAGTCCGGCTTCGACTGCTCCGGCTTTGTCAAGTTCGTCTACGCGCAGCTCGGGTTGACGCTCGCGCACTACGCCGCAACGCAATACGTCACGACGCCGCACATCGATCCCAGCGAGCTCCAAGCCGGCGACCTCGTGTTCTTCGAGCCGCGCGCCGACGGGCCCGGCCACGTCGGCATCTACATCGGCGAGGGCCAGCTCATCGAGGCGCCGCACACGGGCGACATCGTGAAGCTCGCGCCGCTGGCTGAGCTCAGCGCTGCGCTCGGCTTCGTCGGCGCAACGCGCCCATCAGCGCTTCTCCAGCCGATGACAACCACGTAGCGGGCGCGCTCGGGGAGTGCCAGAAGCGTCCTAGCTAGGTGTAAAGCAGGCTACTTCTTGTGCGCGGAGCTGGCGACGTAGCTCGCGACGGCGTCGATCTGTGTCTTGCTGAGGCGTCCGCGGTGCCACACTCGGGGGCGTGTGGAAGCGCTACACGCGTCAAGGCCTGCTCCTGCTCGTCACGGCCGTCTCGCTCTACCTCCTGCTGCCCAGCCTGCTCGCGGTCTTCTCGGCGTTCGGCTCGCTGTCGCACCTCGACTGGCCATGGGCGGTGCTCGTCCTCGTGTCCGAGAGCGCGAGCTCTGTATCGCTGTGGGAGCTGGACCGGATCGCGCTGCGAACGCGCAGCTGGTTCGCCGTCGCGTGCGCCCAGCTCAGCGGGAACGCGGTCGGCCGGATCATCCCCGGCGGAGGCGCCACCGCAACCGCGTTCGCGGTCGGGATGCTGCGCCGCGCGGGCGCCGACACTGGCCAGGCGGCGGCGGCGTTCTCAGCTTCCACCGGGCTGCAGATCGCGACGACGCTCGCCCTGCCCGTCCTCGCCCTGCCGGCGATCGTCGGCGGCGCGCCGGTGAGCCACGACCTCGCCACTGCCGCCTACCTCGGCATCGCCGTCCTCTTCATGCTCATTGGCGCGGGTACGGCCGCCTTTCTGACCGATCTGCCGCTCGAGCTCGCAGGCCGCACGATCCAGTGGCTTCTCAACGCGACCGTCCGGCGCCGCCGGCACGTGACTGGGCTGCCGCAGGAGTTGCTCGACGATCGCAACTTCATCCGCATGACGCTCGACGAGCGCTGGAAGGGAGCAGTTCTGGCGGCGGTCGGGAGCACGGGCTTCGACTACCTCGCGCTGCTCTGCGCACTGCGCGCTATGGGAGCCGACCCTCGGCCGTCGCTCGTCCTGATCGCCTACACCTCGGCCGAGCTGCTCGCGCTCATTCCACTCACGCCCGGCGGGCTCGGCTTCGTCGAAGCGGGCCTTGTCGGCACGCTCACCCTCGCCGGCGTCTCGGGGCGCGACGCTGTCGCGGCGACGCTCCTCTACCGCCTGGTCGCGTACTGGCTCCCGCTCCCGGCCGGCGGGGTCGCATATCTCCTCTTCCGGCGGCGCTACGACGGCACGCGAACTCTCCCGACTAGCGCAGCGCCGTAGGCGACGGCAGACCGGACGCAGTCGTAGACTCGCGTCCTGAAGGTCGGGAAGTGAGCATTGCAATCCGTCGTCGCAATCGCCGCGTATCTCTGCCACTGGAAGCTCCGAGGAGAGGAGAAGACGGATGATTCGTTGGCTCTTGCCGGTCGCGTTGGTTGCGGCGATCGGCGCAGGCGCGGCGATGGCGGCGACGAGTGCGACGCACTCGAGCGCGGCCGCCGTGAAGGCGGTGAACAGCGCGAAGTTCGGAATGGTGCTCGTCGGCTCGAACGGACACACGCTGTACCGCTACACGCCCGACAGCAAAGGTGTGAATCGCTGCAGCAGCGTTCCCGCCTGCGCGAAGTACTGGCCGCGCTTGCTCGTGAAGTCGAGCGTGAAGCCGGCCGCCGGCACCGGCGTGAAGGCGTCCCTGCTCGGGACGATCAAGGCGACGAGCACCATGCGCCAGGTGACGTACGGCGGCTTTCCGCTCTACACGTTCGCCGGTGACACGAAGGCCGGTCAGGTGAACGGCCAGGGCTTCGAGAAGACGTGGTACGTCGTGAACACGAACGGCGCGCTCGTCAAGCACGCCGTGAGCGCGGGCTCGAGCCCGGCGCCGGCCCCGGGGACCGGCTACGGCACGACCACCACGAGTGGCAGCGCCTGGGGCTAGACCGTCGATCGTCCAGGTGGCGGCGGCGCTTCTCGTCGCCGCCACCGCGCCGCGCTAGCGCGACGTTCTGAGACGCGGATCGAGCGCAACCTGTGCGGCGTCGATCAGCACGTTGACGACGACGACCGACAGCGCAATCGCGACGAACAGGGCCTGCACGACGGGGACGTTGCCCGACATCGCGGCCTGCTGGAGCGCCCAGCCGCCGCCGGAGTAGCTGAAGACCTCCTCGATGGCAGGGACGCCCCCGATCGCGATGCTGAATACCACCGCGAACGCAGTCAGCGCCGGCAGCAGTGCGTTACGTCCCGCGTAGCGGAAGAGGATTCGAGCCGACGACAGTCCCTTCGCGCGCGCGAGCTGCACATAGTCCTCATTGACGACCGAGACGGTAAGTGCGCGCACGCTCAGCGTCCACAGACCGAGGCTCGAGACCACGAGGACGATCAACGGGAGTTGCGCGTGGCGGAACGCGCTCGCGGCGAACTGCCAAGTCCATGCCGGATGAAGGTCGAGCCCGTACGCCCACTGCAAGGGGAACAGGTGCCAGCGCAGCGCTGGGAACTCGACCGCGAGGCCGGCGAGTGCGAAGGCCGGCGTGGCCCAGAGGACGGCGGTCGCGGCCGTCGCCGCTCCGTCCATCGCGCCGCCGCGACGCCACGCTGCGACGAGCCCCACCAGGCCGCCGATCGCGAACGCGACCAGGGTGGCCGTGCCGACGAGGGCGAGCGAGAATGGCAGCGATTCCGACAGCACGCCGCCGACTCCGGGCACGCCGAGGCCGAGATGGAGGGCTGCGACCTCGCGCAGGAAGTGGGCGTAGCCGCCCCAGAAGGATCCGCTCGCAGGCGACGATGGAAGCCCGCCGCGCGCCGCGAGCCGGGGGAGGACGTACGCGACCGTGGCGGCGACCCAGAGCGCGCCGCCGTAGATCGGCAGCCGGCCGATCAGGTGGCGACCCACCTGTGGGGCCGACGCGGCCAGCGAGCGCAGGCCGGGTAGCGGCGAACGCAGCTCGAGCTGCGGGAGCCGGGGCAGGCGTACAGCAGGAAAGCGCAACCGGGCGCGCCGAGCCCGCGATGTGCGCAGCCGCGGGTCGGCGATCTCCTCGAACCCGTACATCGTCAGGACGAGGCCTGCGGCGAGCACGAGCAGCGCAAGCGCGGGAAAGGCGAACGCCCACCAGGCGCCGGTGAGCAGCGCCTCCTGCGTCTGCGCGAGCGCGAGGACCGATCCCCAGGTCGCCCCGTTCGTGTCGCCGAGCGCGAAGTGGCCGCGCGAGAGCGAGGCGAGGAAGTCGAGCGTCGCCAGCGCGACCATCGCCTGGATGGCGACGAAGAAAGCGCCCGCGGCGACTCGGCTCGCCATGTTGGGGACGAACTCGAAGAACAGGATCCGCCTCCGGCTCTCGCCGATCGCAGTCGCCGACGCAACGAAGTCCGTATTGCGAAGAGCGAGTGCCTGCGCCCGGAGGACGCGCGCTTCCGCCGGCCAGCTCCCGAGCCCGATCATGAGCATCGTCGCGAGCGCTGCGTGCTGCTGTTTCGGGACGATGCCGGCGATGACGATCGCGAGCGGCAGCATCGGAATCGCGAGGCAGACGGCGGTGATGCCGCTCACGGCAGTGTCGACGCGTCCACCGAACGCGCCTGCCGCGACTCCGAGCACGACGGCGACGAGAAGCGCGACTGCGGTCGCGCCTGCCACGAGCTCGACGGTCAGCGGCGCCGCCTTCAGCACGAGCGTGAGCACGTCGAGCCCCTGGATGGTCGTGCCGAATGGATGCGACCAGGACGGTGGCGCCCCGCGCGCGCCGAGCATCTCGACGATCGAGCCGTTTCCGGGTGCGACGAGCGGGCCGACGACCGCCGCAGCGAGCACGAGTGTCAGTAGGACCACGCCGATGCGGGCGGTGCGATTGGTGAGGAGGGGCGTCAGCGACCGCGCGGTCGTCACGCCGCGATGGCGCGCCGCAGCGACACGTAGAGCACCACCGCGACGGCTACCGGCATGACCCACCACACGGCGATGTTGCCGGCCGCGAGCGCGGCGGTCCCGCCGATCGCTGCGATGACGAGCGCCGCGGCGATCCAGTCGTCGCCGACGACGAAGTCCCACCAAAAGCGGCCGAACGACACGACGTACCTCACGTCCCTGGCCGCCTTTCGCTCCCGCCCGGCGGAGCCGGGCTCCGCGAAAGGCTGACGACGCTGGCTGCGCGATCCTGCGCGCTCGGCGCTCGGTCGTACGTCATGTACTGCCCTTCACGCCGAGCGCTTGGCTCACTTGCCAGCGCCGCCCCAGGAACGTGAGGAGACTTCACGCGCTTGCTCCTGCTGCGACGAGCTGCTCGCGCTTGCGGCGGCGCAGCACCGCGACGGACAGCGCCGACAGCGCGATCACGAACGCGAGCACGCCGAAGAGCGCCGCGTCCGACCCGGGCCAACTGCCGCCGGCGCCCTCCGTCGACCAGAAGATCCCGAACGTCGTCAGCATCACGCCGACCGCGAACTTGAGCGTGTTCTCCGGCACGCGAGCGAGCGGCGCGCGCACCGCGATGCCGACGCCGGCGACGAGCACGAGCGCCGCAGCGGCTCCTGCCGCAGCAAGCGGGATGCTGCCCTGCGTGCTCCCGAACGTCAGCACGATGAAGGCCACCTCGAGCCCTTCCAGCAACACGCCCTTGAACGAGAGCGTGAAGCCGTACCAGTCGAGCCCGCCGCGCAGGAGCGGCGCCGCGGTCTTCGCCTCTGCGAGCTCGCGCGAGAAGATCTCGTCCTCGTCGTGCAGTGCCTTGAAGCCGCTTGCGCGGAGGATCGCCTTGCGCAGCCACTGCAGCCCGAAGGTCAGGAGCAGGCCGCCGACGACGAGGCGCAGCGCGTTGATCGGGATGACGGTCAGCGCCGGCCCGAGCGCGGCGACGATCACCGCGAGCGCGAGCACGGCTGCGCCCATGCCGGTGAGCGACGAGCGCCAGCCGCGCGCGACCCCGGACGCAAGCACGATGGTGAGCGCCTCGACCATCTCGACCGCGCTGGCCAGGAACGCCGAAAGAACGAGAAAAACCCCCGCGGTCATCCGCCGGAGAACGTAGCGAACCTCGCGTACCATTGGGCGGCGCATCGCCGACCGGGAGGGGAATGGCCACCCACGAGTTTGCCGACGCCGGCCAACCGCGGCGGCGCGACCATCAGCAAGCCCTCGTCGCCGAGCTCGGACGGTCCGCGGTCACGGGCACGTCCGTCAGCCGGGTGGTCGCCGATGCCGTCTCTGCTGTCCGGGAAGGCCTGGGCACTGACCGTGTGGCCGTCTTGGAGCCAACGCCGGACGGCGGGGCGCTCGCGGTGACGACTGCGAACGGGTGGGCGGCGGACGAGTGTCTGGTCGCGGTCGACTCCGACTCCGCGGTCGCGCGCGCGTACCGCGACCAGGAGGCCACCGTCGCCGGCACGCTCGCAGTCGTCCCGCTCCGCGGGGACAGCGGCCCAGTCGGGGCCCTGGCGGCGCGCGGCCCGGAGCAGTTCACTCCCGACGACGTCATCTTCCTGCGCAGCGTGGCGAACCTTATCGCGGCCGCGATCGGGCGCGACCGCGCCGAAGAGCGCAGGCGCAGAAGCGAGGAAGCGCTCGGCTTCCTCGCCGAGGCCGGCCATCTGCTCTCCGAAAACCTCGACTACGACGTCACTCTGTCGACGCTCGCCGACCTTGTCGTTCCGCGCCTCGCCGACTGGTGCATCGTCGACCTCGCAGAGGACGACGGGACGATGCGCCGCGTCGCCGTCCGCGCCGCCGATCCGCGCAAGCAGCAGCTGCTCGACACGATCCATCGTGAGTACCCGCCCGTCGCCGGCTCCGGGCAGCCGGCCGCGCAAGCGCTCGCGAGCGGCGGCACGGTGCACTTCTCGGACTTCACGCCTGAATCGCTACGCGCGACGACGCTGGACGAGCGCCATTTCGAACTGATGAGCCAGCTCGACCCGCGATCGGCCATCGCGGTCGCACTCGTCGCGCAAGACCGGGTGTTCGGCGCGATCACGTTCGCGTGGTCGGAATCCGGCCGCCGGTACGAGGAGTCGGACACCATGCTCGCCGAGGAGCTTGGGCGGCGAGCCGCGGCTGCGATCGACAACGCGCGCCTCTTCCGGAGCGAGCTCGAAGCCCAGCGGCGCATTGCGTTCCTCGTCGAGGCGAGCGACGTGCTCGCGAGCTCGCTCGACTACGACGAGACGTTGACCGCGCTCGCACGGCTCGCGGTCCCCCGGCTCGGCGACTGGTGCGTCATCTACATCCTCAAGCCGGGCGGCATCATCGAGCGCGCCGCCGTCGAGCATGCGGGCGGGCGCCAGGAGTTCATCCGTTCTGTCCTCGAGGCCTATCCGATCCTCCCGGAAGCACGGGTCGGCGTGCCGGCGGTGATCCGGACGGGGCGCTCCGAGCTGGAAGCGGAGGCGTCGCCGATCTCCACGGCTTCGGACGTCGAGGCGCCGGCGGAGCTTGCGAACGCGCTCGGGGAGATCGCCGTGCACTCGACCATGTGTGTTCCGCTCATCGCGCGGCGGCGCACGATCGGCGCCATCCTGTTCGTCTCCGCGGAGTCGCGTCGCGTGTTCACCGAGGCCGACCTCCGGCTGGCCGAGGAGCTCGCGGCCCGCGCCGCCGTCGCCGTCGACAACTCCCGTCTCTTCAACGAGGCGGAGCAGCGCGCGGAGGCTGCGGAGGCGCTCGACTCGATCGCGGACGGCGTCTTCCTTGTCGACGCCGGCGGCACTGTCCGGCTCTGGAATGCGGCTGCGGAGACGATCACCGGCATCGCCGCGGTGGACATCCGCGGGCGCCCTGCATCCACGGTCTTCGACGGCTGGGACGAGATCGCCGCGCTGGCGGGCGCGACCCCGCACACGGTCCCCGCCACGATCCGGGGTCGCGAGCTGTGGCTCTCGATCTCGGGCGTTCCATCGTCGGACGGGACGGCGTATGCCTTCCGCGACGTCACCGCCGACCGGCAGCTCGACCGACTGAAGTCCGACTTCGTCGCCACCGTCTCCCACGAGCTGCGCACGCCGCTCGCCGCCGTGTACGGCGCGGCGGTGACACTGGCCGAGCGCGACTTCACCGGACGCGAGGACGTGCGGCGCGTGCTCGTAACGCAGATCGCAGAGCAGGCGGCGCGCCTGTCGGCGATCGTCGACGACATCCTGTTCGTCGGCAGGCTGGAGTCGGGCGGCCTTCGGCTCGAGCCCGCGGCCGTGGACGCCGTCGCCGTCGCGCGCGCGGCCGTGGAAGCTGCGCAATTGCGCGCGGGCGAGAGCGCCGACGTGGAGCTGCGCGCGGCGACCTCAAGCTCGACGATCGAGACGGACGCGGGGCGCCTGCGACAGGTGCTCGACAACCTGCTCGACAACGCGATCAAGTACTCGCCGGACGACGTCGCGATCGAGCTCCGCGTGGACGAGGACGACCGCTGGATGCGCTTCGCCGTCGCCGACCGCGGCGTCGGCATTCCCGCCGGCGAGCTGACGCGGATCTTCGAGAAGTTCTACCGTCTCGACCCGCACCAGACACGCGGCGTCAACGGCACCGGCCTCGGGCTCTATGTGTGCCGCGAGCTCGTCGAGCGGATGGACGGGCGCATCACCGTCTCGTCCGTTCCCGGCCGCGGCTCGACCTTCCTCGTCGAGCTGCCTCGGCGCTGACTACTCGACGCCCATTCCGTCGATCTTCTCGGGCGTGATCTTCACGATCACGCGCCGCTCGCCCGGCTGGAGGTACGGGTACTCGTCCTGGCCGATGTATTTCTTCGCGAGCTTGTTGATGTGGTCGAGCGCGCCTTCCTCGGTGATCTCGGCGGTCCCGGTGACCGACACGTAGCCGGATTGCTGATCCTCGGCGGGGAGGACGACGACCGAGGCGCGCGGATCGCGCCGCAGGTGCCGTTCCTTCGCGCGGCCGATCGCCGTGTTGAAGAGGACGCTCTCGCCGTCGGTGTCGATCCAGACGGGCGTCGAATGCGGCGAGCCGTCCTTTCGCAACGTCGTCACGGTGCCCCAGTTGCGGCCGCGGAAGAGGTCGGCCTGCTTCTCGCTCAACTTCGCCATCTCGTCCCCCTATCCGGTCTTCTTGATGTGGAAGAACGCGTTGTAGATGTCGCGCGCGCACGGCGCTGCGGCCTCGGCGCCGAAGCCGCCATGTTCGATCATGCACACAACGAGCACCTCTGGGTGGCCGGCAGGGGCCCAGGACGCATACCAGGAGTGATCGTCGCGGCCCGGGCCGGACTCGGCTGTGCCCGTCTTGCCGGCGACCGGGACCGGGTAGTTCGCGAAGACGGCCGCCGATGTTCCGGCCGGGTTGTGCGCGGCGAGGTAGAGGCCCTGCCGGATCGCGTCCACGTCGACGAGCTTCAGCTTGCGCTGTGGCTTGAAGTGCAGCGGCTTCATCACTCCGTTCTTGATGACGGCGCTCGCCACGTGCGGCGTCACGACCGTGCCGCCGTTCGCGATCGCCGAGTACGCGACCGCGAGCTGCAGCGGGCTCACCTGCAACGCGCCCTGGCCGATGGCGAGGTTGATTGTCTGCCCCTCCGTCCAGGGGAAGCCGATGAGCTTCTCGAACGTCTTCCCCGGCGTTGGCAGGTAGCCGGGCGACGCGCCGGTGAGGTCGATCGGCGGCGTCGAGCCGAGCCCGAACTTGCGTGCCCACTCCTGAATGAGCGTGCCCTGCTTGCTCGGGTCGGACAGGTAGATCCTGTCGCCGAGCCGGTAGAACCACGTGTCGCACGACTGCTCGAGCGCCGTCGGCAGCGTCATGCTCGTGTACACGCCCGCCTCGACGTTGTGGAAGATGGTCCCGCCGAGGTCGAAGGAGCCGCTGCAGAGCATCGGCGTCGACGGCGTGATGATCCCCGCGGACAGTGCCGCCTCGGCGATGATGGGCTTGAACGTCGAGCCGGTCGGATAGACGCCCGCGATCGCCTTGTTCAACAGGAGGTTGCGCGGGTCGGTGTAGAGCTTCGCGTTGTACGACGGGTTGTTCGCGGCGGCGACCTGGTTGTACGTCGGCACGCTCGCAAGCGCGTAGATGCCGCCTGTCCACGGGTTGATGACGACAGCCGAGCCGCCGGTCGGGTGGTAGCCGAGCCCCTGCGAGAGATGCATACCGTCCTGCACTGCTGCGACGGCCGCACGCTGGATTCGCGCGTCGATGGTGAGCTTCAGCGTCGGCAGGGCCTTACCCTTCGGCACCTCGAGCGGGCCGGCGATGCGGCCGAGCGAGTCGACGCGCACGTGCGCGGGAACGAAGCCGGGATTCAGCAGTGAGTCGTACGTCGCTTCGACGCCCGTCTGCCCGACGAGCTCGCCGGCGCTCGCGTGCGCGTAGCGCTTCGTGCCGATCTCCGGCGGGCTGATCTCGCCCAGCAGCCCGAGGAACTCGCTGCCGAAGTTGCCCTGCGGATAGAGGCGTGCGGGAACGGCCCAGACCTTCAGTCCCGCATACGACGCGGGCCGCTCGTCGAGGTAGTACTGCAGCGCGGCGGTCGGACGCGGCAGCACGACCGCGGGCGCGAACGGCGAGCGCACGACCGAGCGCTCGATCCGCGTCACGAACGTCTGCACCGGCACGTGCGCGAGCTGCGAGAACTTGCGCAGCACGTCGACGCCGGCGACGGTCGGCTTCCAGCCGTGGGAGTCGAAGGCGCCCAGCGTTCCCGGGTCGGCGGCGACGACGATGTGGCCCGTCGTCGCTGCGAGCACTCGGCCCTTGTCGTCGACGATCGCGCCTCTCGAGCCGATCATGTTCACGGTGCGGAACGCCTGATGGGTCGCGAGCGTCTTGTAGGAAGGCCCGTGCAGGATCTGGATCGACCATGCGCGCAGCACGAGCAGGGAGATGGCGATCCCGACGACGACGGCGAGGCCCCCGACGCGGACGTAGAAGCCGGGGCTGCGGAAGTACGGCGCGTCGGCGCGCGAATAGGGCTGGACGCGGCGTCCGGCCGGCAGGCTGCGTGGGAGCGTTATCCGGCGGCGAGGATCAGAAGACGAAATTCTCAAAGCTGCGGCACCCGCAGTGTAGGCGCTCTATTCCTCTGCGAGCTCGTCCGCCAGAAGCGCTAGCGCAAGGCTTCTCCAGGCGAGATCCGGCTCGGCGAGGAGGAGGTCGAGGGCCTCCGTCACGATCGGGAGGCCGTCCGCCTCTTCGGCGAGCCCCGCCAGCGCCTCGGCCAGTACGAGGCGGCGCTCAGGCGTGTCCAGCTCGGTGGCGAGCCGCTCGGCGGCGACGGAGTCGTGGTCGAGCTCGCGGTGCGGGTCGCCACCGGCGGCGAGCACGAACATCGCGCGTCGGCGGGCGGCGTTCAGGTCGCTCTCGTCGATGCCGAGGTCGCCGGCGACGAGCCAGACGAGCACGACGAGCAGCTCGGCCGACCGCGCCTCGAGCCCCGAGCCGTCGAGCTCCGTCAGCCGGGATCGCGGCACTCGCCCGTCTCGCCTTCGCAGCATCCAGCCTTATATCGACAAATCGGGCACTGCCACGTCGATTGGCGCCACTCCATCTCGGCGTTGCAGCGCGGGCAGAGCTCAGTCGACGTAGTACTCGTCTGCGATTGCAAGGGCATCGTCGAGTATGGCAATGCCCTCGGCCAGCTCTTCATGCGTGATCGTCAGCGGCGGGCAGACCATGACCACGTTCCAGTGTGTCATGAGGTAGAGGCCGCGCTCGAGCGCCGCCTTCGCCAGCCGTGCGACGGGCGCCGCGTCTTCGCCGGTGCCGTTGAAGGGGACGAGCGGCTCGCGCGTCGCGCGCGACTTCACGAGCTCGAGGCCCCAGAAGCAGCCAATGCCGCGCACCTCGCCGATGGACGGATGCTTGGTCGCGAGCCCTTCGAGCGCTTCGCGGAACGCCGGTCCCATCTCCGCCGCATGCTCGACGATGCCTTCTTCGCGGAACGCCTCGATGGAGGCGACGCCGACCGCGCACGCGAGCGGATGGCCGCTGTACGTGAGGCCGCCGGCGAAGAACTTGTCCTGAATCCATGCCGCGATCGGCTCGCGCACCGACATCGCGCCGAGCGGCACGTAGCCGGAGTTGATCCCCTTCGCCATCGTGAGGATGTCGGGGACGACGTCCCAGTTGTCGACCGCGAACCACTTGCCGGTGCGGCCGAAGCCGGCCATCACCTCGTCGGCGATGAGCAGGATCCCGTGCCGGTCGCAGACCGCGCGGATCGACTGCAGGTAGCCGTCGGGCGGGACGATGATCCCGTTCGTCCCGGTGACCGTCTCGAGGATGACCGCCGCGACCGTGTGCGCGCCCTCGTACTGGAGGATCTCCTCGAGGTGCGGCGCGCCCGTGCACACCGGGCACGGGTCGGGATGGCCGGCCGGGCAGCGATACGTGTACGGGTCGAACATGCGCACGACGCCGGGAATGCCCGGCTCCGACGGCCAGCGGCGCGGGTCGCCGGTGAGCGTGAGCGAGCCCGCCGTCGCACCGTGGTAGCTGCGGTAGCGCGCAATGATTTTGTGCCGGCCCGTGTACCAGCGCGCAACGCGAATGGCGTTCTCGTTCGCCTCCGCGCCGCCGTTCGTGAAGAACGTCATCGACAGGTCGCCGGGCGTCACCTCGGCGACGAGACGCGCGAGCGTCGAGCGCGGCTCGGTCGCCATCGGCGGGCCGATCGTGCACAGCTTGTCCGCCTGCTCCTTGATCGCGGCGACGAGCTTCGGGTGCTGGTGCCCGATGGAGACGTTGACGAGCTGCGAGGCGAAGTCGAGGTAGCGCTTGCCGTCGTAGTCCCAGAAGTAACGGCCCTCCGCGCCCGCGACGGGGAGCGGGTTGATCGCGTTCTGCACCGACCAGGAGTGGAGGACGTACCGCTTCGCCTCTTCCTGCACCTGGAGGCCGAGCTCGTGGTTCGTCTCAGTCGTCGACATGCGCAGAGCGTATCGTTTGGCCCATGGGTCGGTTACTTGCGCTCGTCGTGACGAGCATCAGCATCCCGCTGCCGTCCCACGCGACGCTGGTGGCCAACCAGGCGAACTTCCAGCAGCTCGCCGAGCAGGGCGTCGCGCAGATGCAGCAGGGCTGGTGGAACGCCAAGAAGGGCTGGTACGACAACCGGTCGCCCGACGACGGGCAGCTTGCGAGCATGTGGTCGTCCTATCCGATGATGGAGCTCCTCACCGCCGTCGCGATCGCCGACCCGACGCCGGCGAACAAGGCGCTTGTCAACTCGACGTTCAAGGCTGGAGAGAAGTTCTGGGACCCGACGATCAACGGCACCGGCGGCATCGCCTGGCAGTGGGGGCTGAGCCCGAGCGGGAACGCGTACTTCGACGATGCGGGCTGGTGGGGCGTCGCTTACCTCGACGCGTTCCGCGCGACCGGAAACGCCCGCTGGCTGTGGGACGCCGGTCGCGTGCTCGCGTACATCGACCACTACGGCTGGGACACCGCCCACGGCGGCATGTACTGGGACACGGGCCACGCGTACAAGACCTCGGAGCCGCTCGCCGCCGCGACGCTGATCTCGGCCACCCTATATCGCATCACGCACAAGAAGTACTACCTCACCTTCGCGACGAAGTATCTCGCGTGGGCGGACGCGAACACGCTCAACCCGAAACAGGGCAACCTATACGGCCGCAACGCGACGGACGGGACGACGATGGACTACGTCGAGGGGATGATGATCGACGCGCACATCCAGCTCTGTCTCGCGACGAAGCAGCAGTCCTACTGCGACCGCGCCGAGGCGATCGCGCAGGCTTCGGTGAGCGTCTTCCCGGAGCTCCATCCGTGGATGCCCGAGCCGGACACGATCTATCTCAAGGGGATGCTCGATCTGTACGCGGTCGACGGGAACCCGACCTGGTACGCGCTCGCGTATGAGAACGCGACGACCGCGGAGCAGAACGCGCGCGGAGACGACGGCCGCTGGACGAAGGACTGGTGGGGCTATTGGGCGGACACGGGCGTCCTGTACGCGCCCGCGGCGACGCTCGAGATGTTCGCCTGGATGGCGGCCACTCCACCTCCCGCGAGCTAACCTCCTCTCATGACCGAGACGATCGAGGCACCTGCCGCCCTGAGGCAGATCAACCACTGGATCGGCGGCCACTCCGTCGCCGGCACGTCGGGCCGCAAAGGCCCCGTGTACAACCCCGCGACCGGTCGCCAGAGCGGCGAGGTCGGCTTCGCGACGGTGGAGGAGGTCGACGCTGCCGTCCAGGCTGCGAAGGCTGCCTTCGTCACGTGGCGCGAGGTCTCGCTGGCGAAGCGAGCCGAGCTCTTCTTCCGCATCCGCGAGCTCGTGCACGAGCGCCGCGACGAGATGGCGCGGATTCTCACGTCGGAGCACGGCAAGGTGCTGTCGGACGCGACGGGCGAGGTGACGCGGGGGCTCGAGGTGATCGAGTTCTGCTGCGGGCTTCCGACGCTGTTGAAGTCCGAGTTCTCGGAGCAGGCGTCGACGGGCATCGACGTGTACTCGATCCGGCAGCCGCTCGGCGTCGTCGCGGGCATCACGCCGTTCAACTTCCCGGCGATGGTTCCCATGTGGATGTGGGCGCCCGCGATCGCGTGTGGCAACACGTTCGTGCTGAAGCCGTCGGAGAAGGATCCGTCCGCGTCCGTCTGGACGGCGGAGCTCCTGAAGGAAGCCGGTCTGCCGGACGGCGTCTTCAACGTCGTGCACGGCGACAAAGTCGCCGTCGACGCGGTGCTCGAGCATCCGGACATCGCTGCCGTGTCGTTCGTCGGCTCGACGCCGATCGCGCGCTACGTGTACGAGAAGGCGACCGCGAACGGCAAGCGCTGCCAGGCGCTCGGCGGCGCGAAGAACCACATGATCGTGCTGCCGGACGCGGACATCGACATGGCTGCCGACGCAGCGGTCTCGGCCGCGTACGGGTCGGCAGGCGAGCGCTGTATGGCGGTGTCGATGCTCGTGGCCGTCGGCGCCGTGGCGGATCCGCTGATCGAGGCGATCAAGGAGCGCATCCCGAAGGTGAAGGTCGGCGACGGCCTCGATCCGTCCTCGGAGATGGGGCCGCTCATCACGCGCGAACATCGCGAGAAGGTCGCGTCGTATCTCGACGAGGGCAAGGTGCTCGTCGACGGGCGCGAGAACTGTCCCGACGAGGGTTTCTTCCTCGCACCGTCGCTCATCGACGATCTCAAGCCCGGGATGCGCGCGTACGAGGACGAGATCTTCGGCCCCGTGCTCGGCGTCACCCGCGTCGACACGTACGACGAGGCGGTGCGGCTCGTGAACGAGAGCCCGTACGGCAACGGGACGGCGATCTTCACGCGAGACGGCGGCGTCGCGCGGCAGTTCGAGTTCGACGCGCAGGCCGGCATGGTCGGCATCAACGTCCCGATCCCGGTTCCCGTTGCGTACTACTCGTTCGGGGGCTGGAAGGGGTCCCTCTTCGGCGACCGGCACATCTACGGGCCCGAGGGGATCGATTTCTACACGCGGGGCAAGGTGGTCACGTCACGGTGGCCCGATCCCGCGACGTCGAAGGTCGATCTCGGCTTCCCGCAGACGCGCTGATGGTGAGCTGGATCGTCATCGGCGTGCTGTACGTGCTCGGCATCGGCTTCTTCCGCTGGCTCGGCGGCGTGGGCGCCGCGTCGGATGCGATCTCGGAGTGGGGCCGCGCGACCGCCGCGCGGCGTCGCCCCGCGCAGAGCTCGTGACACTCCAGACGGGGGAACTGTTACCGGCCTTCGACTGGGCATCGGCGACCCCGACGACCGGTAACAGCTACGCCGGCGTCGGTGTTACGGAAGTGTCACGGCACGCGGAACGCGAGCAGCAGCGCCGCGCGGCGCTTGAACGGGTCGACGGCGGCGACGCGTAGGTGCGCCGTGGCCCCCGCCTTCAGGTGCCGAATGCGCACCACGATCGGGACGCTGCCGGGTTGGAGCAGCAGCGACTCCTTCGTCACGCCGCCGGCGAGGCCGACGAAGAGATGCGCCTGCGACGCCACCGTGACTCGCGTGCGGACGACGACCGAGCCGTCGCTCAGCCGCTTCGCCGTCAGCGGCCCGTTCCGGTAGACGGTCGGGAGCCCTTCGGCGACGAGGCTCGGGTCGCCCCAATGCCCGGCCGCGAACGCGGCGATGCGCATCGGCTGCGCGAGGATGACGTGCAGCGTCGTCCCGTCGTTGTACGTCCCGGCGATGCTCCCGGCCGGAAGCGTCGGGGACGCGAGAGAGGCGAGCGCGTGCCAGACCGTGCTGTCGAGCGTGTACGCGAGCACGGATCCGTCCGGCAGGGCGTTTGCATAGGTCAGGTCGATCGGCCAGGGAAGGAGGGTGCTGATGTCGGTGATCCCGACAACGACGCCCGTGCCCTTCAGTGCTGGCGACCGCTCGCCCGGGAGCAGCGTGACCGTGGAGCCGTCCGGCACGGCGCCCGGCTGCCACGTCACCTGCGCGCGGCCGTCCGTCGTCACGACCGCACCGGCCTCTCCGGGCGCTGCCGCGAGCGCGCCGGGAACCGCGGTCGGTACAGGCGCCGCTGCAACGAGACCCGTGGCAGGCGTCGTCGCCGCCTGCGAGCCGCCCGCGCTCGTCGCCGTGACGACGAGCGACAGCGTCGCGCCGATGTCGCCGGGCGAGAGCACGTACGTCGAATCCATCGCGCCCGTGATCGCGGCGCACGTGATGCCGGCGGGGTCGCAACGCCGCCATTGATACGTGAACGATGTCGGCGACCCGGTCCACGTGCCGACCGACGAGACGAGCTGCTGGCCCGCGACCGTGTCGCCCGCGATGCTCGGCTGCGTCGTCGCCGCCGGCCGGGTCACCACGCCGCTGCCGCTCGAGCCGACGGCGACCGTCGGTGCGGAAGCCGCCGCGGCGCCGCCGGAGGAGCTCTGCGACGTCACCGTGACGATGAGCGCGTGCCCCGAGTCCGCGGTCGTCGGCTTGTACGTGTCGGAGGTCGCACCGGAGATCGGCGTGCAGTTGCTGCCCGCCGCGTCGCACTGCTGCCACTGGTACGTGAACGCGATCGGCTTGCCGCCGCTCCACGTCCCTGGGACGGCGACGAGCAGCATGCCGACCTTGACCGTGCCGACGACCGTCGGCGGCACGCTGGCCACGGGCGCGCCGGTCGGATACGCCGGGATCGCGATCGGCCCCGGATCAAGGCCCGCGTACCGGTCGCCGTCGACGCAGTTGAGGAAGCCGGGCACGCTCGCGCAATCGGTCCACTGCCAGAACGTCCAGCCGAGCCCCCCCCAGTTGCCGGCCGGCACGCTCGGCGCGCCGCTCTTCGTCCAGTGCGCGACCCACAGCCGGTAGCCGCCGAGCGCGAACGCGGACGTGTTCCCGAGCCTCTCCTTCCAGAAGTTCGGGGACGCGTAGACGAAGCCGCTCACACCTGTGCGCGCCTTCACCTCGTCGAGCCACGCCTGCGCCCATTGCACGAGCGACTTCGCCGTAAGGCCGCCCGTGGCCTCGAGGTCGAGCACCGGCGGCAGCTCGCCCGCCTGCGGCTGAGCGACGCTGACGAAATGGTCGGCCTGCGCGATCGCGCTCGCGTTGATCGTCGCAGGACCGGTGCCGCTCGGCCGCCCGAAGTGGTATGCGCCGAAGCGCATGCCCATGCCTTCCGCGCCGGCACGGTTCACGGGGTAGGTCGCGTCGACGAGCGTCGTGCCCTCGGTCGCCTTCGCGAACGTGAAGCGGTACGACTTCGCCGCGACCTGCGTCCAGTTGATCAGTCCCTGGTAGTGCGACACGTCGACGCCGTTCGCGTACGTGGCGGCGCCCGCCGGCCCCGCGAGGGCGCCGACGATCGCGAGCGCTACCAGGATCCGGACCCCCAAACCTGGTCCGAGGCTAGCGAACCGCATGTTCAGTGAACGTAAAGCGACCACTTCGACCGCTTTCGCGGCCGGATCGCAGCCTCCTACGCGACTGCTGTAGGCCGCTTCAGCTCTGTGCCGAAGCGGGCGCGGGCGACGAATTGGCCGACGCCGGGAGACGCAACGAGCTCGTCGTCCTCGACGAGCACGTGGCCGCGCAGCAGCACGACCTCGGGCGATCCCGTCACCTGCGTTCCTTCGTACAGGTTGTAGTCCACCTTCGAGTGCTGCGTCTTCGCGGTGATCGTCACCTTCTTCTCGGGATCGAAGACGACGATGTCTGCGTCGGAGCCGACGGCGATCGTGCCCTTGCGCGGATAGAGGCCGAAGAGCTTCGCCGGGTTCGTCGCGAGCAGCTCGACCATCCGGTTGAGCGAGATGCGGCCGGTGCGCACGCCGAACTCGTGGATCATCTGCAGCCGGTTCTCGATGCCGGGACCGCCGTTCGGGATCTTCGAGAAGTCGTCCTTGCCGAGCATCTTCTGCGTGTCGAAGCGGAACGCGCAGTGGTCCGTGGAGATCGCCGACAGCGCGTCGGTGCGCACCGCGTTCCAGAGGACGTCCCAGTTCGACTTGTCGCGTACCGGCGGCGAGAACACGAACTTCGCGCCTTCGAAGTTCGGCTTGGCGATGTCCTCGAGCGAGGTGAAGAAGTACTGCGTGCACGTCTCGCCCCAGACGTCCCAGCCCTTCTCGCGCGCGGCCGCGATCGGATCGACCGCTTCCTTGCACGTCACGTGCACGACGTACAGCGGCGCGCCGGCGAGATGCGCCAGCTGGATCGCGCGGTTCGTCGCCTCGCCCTCCGCCTCCGGCGGCCGCGTGAGCGCGTGGTAGAGCGGCTCCGTGTGCCCCGCGGCGAGCGCCTCCTGGACGAGGATGTCGATGACGTCGCCGTTCTCGGCGTGCACCATCACGAGCGCGCCGGTCTTCGCCGCCACCTCCATCGTGCGGTAGAGCGTCTCGTCGTCGACCATGAGCGCGCCCTTGTACGCCATGAAGAGCTTGTACGAGGTGATGCCCTGGTCCGGCAGCGTCGCGAGCTCCTCGAGCGTGCCGCCCTCCGCGAGATCGGTGACCGCCATGTGGTACCCCATGTCGATCATCTGCTTGCCGTTCGCCTTCGCGCGCCAATCCTCGAGCGCCTGCGCGAACGTCTGTCCCTTGCCCTGGATGATGAAGTCGACGTGGCACGTCGTGCCGCCGAACGCGGCCGACGTCTGACCGGACTCGACGTCGTCGATCGTCGTCGTCCCGCCGAACGGCATGTCGAGGTGCGTGTGCGGGTCGATGCAGCCGGGAAGCACGTACTTCCCGGCTGCGTCGATCACCTTGTCCGCCTGGATGTCGAGGCTCTCGCCGATCAGCGAGATTCGTTCGTCGTCGACGAAGACGTCCGCGACATAGTCGTCCGCCGCGGTGACGATCCGTCCTCCTCTGATCAGCACCGACATCCTGTCCTCCTTATTTCCCGCCCGCCGTCAGCTTGACGACGATCGGCTTGTAGCTCTTGCCGTAGACGTCCATGCCCTGCTTCTTGAGCCCCGCGACAGCGGCCGCGGCCAGATCCGTCCGGTACGCGCCGGCCGTCGGCGCCTTCTTGACCCCTCCGAACTGCAGGAGGAGCTTCGCCGTCTGCGCGTACGAGGCCTTGTCCATGATGCCGATGCCGTCCTTGCTCGGCCAGATCAGCTGGTTGATCTGATTCATCATCCACACCTGATGGCCGCGCGGCAGCGTCGGGCCTGCCTTGAGCGTGAAGCTCACGCATTGCGCCGCGTGATCGCGGCAGTAGATCCAGCCGGCGAGCGTTGCGCCGATCACCTTCTCGGCGATCTGCTGGTGCGCCTTGCTTGCCAGATAGGACTCAGTCGAGAAGAGGTTGTCTTCGAGCATGCCCGTGCCGACATTCTGCATCTTCAGCACGTTGAGGTCCGAGAGCTGGAAGAGCTTGCCGGTCTTCGGGTTCTTCGTTTCGAGGACCTGCGCCAGCTCGTTGTAGGTCATCGCCGAGGCGGCGTCGACCTGGTGGTTGATGAACAGCCCCATGTCGAACGGCTGCTGGACGATCGTGACGCCCTTGTTGTGCGCCGGGTCCATGCCGTTCTTCGTCAGCGCTGCGAAGAGCTCGTACTGATCACCGCCGAGCCAGTTCGCGACCTTCTTGTTCTTCATCTTCGCGATCGAGTTGATGCCGGAGGACTTCCACGTGAGCTCCGTCATCCCTGAGCGACTGAAGACCTGCGCGATGTCGACGAGGTTGGTGCCCGTGTCGCGCGCGGCGAGCAAGGCGGTCAGCCAGTTGACGCCGAACTGCGCGCGGCCCGACGCGACAACCTGCCCCGGGACGATCTGCGGCCCGCCGTTTAGGAGCTTCACGTTGAGGCCTGCCGCCTTGTAGTAGCCGAGGTCGAGCGCCGCGTAGTAGCCGGCGAACTGCGCCTGCGGCACCCACTGCAGCTGGATAGAGATGTTCGTCAGCGACGGCTTGGCCGACGCCGTGCTCGCCATTGCCGCAACGACGGCTGCGACGAGCGCCCCAGCGACCCACTTCCTCATGAACCCTCCCTTTCCCGTCCCTGCATTGAACTCACGGTTGATTTCTACTCCTATGCGTCCCTCGTGTCAGGTGCCCATCGCACCACCACCCGCTCTGCCGCGACGACGGCGCCGTAGAGCGCGATCCCGAGCAGCGACGCGACGAGGATCCCGGCCCACGCCAGCGGGAACTGGAAGACGTCGGCGGCGTTGTTGATCAGCACGCCGAGCGCGTTCAGCGAGCCGCCGAAGTACTCGCCCACGATCGCGCCGATCATCGCGAGCACGCTCGCCACCTTGAGCGCCGTGAAGAGGAACGGCAGCGCCGTTGGGACGCGCACGCGCCGCCAGATCTCCAGCTCGCTCGCAGCGTAGGAGCGCATCAGCTCGATCTGGCGCGGCTTCGCGCTGTTCAGGCCGCGCAGGGTGTTCACCATGACCGGTAGGAAGCAGAGGACGCCGGCGACCGCCATCTTCGAGCGCGGCGAGATCGGGTTGAACCAGGCGCCGAAGATCGGGGCGAAGGCGATGATCGGGACGGCGTTCGCGGCGATGAAGATCGGCATCAGCGCCGTGCCGAGGGTCCGGAAGCGGCCGACGATTGTGGCGGCGAGGATCCCGAGCCCGGATCCGATTGCGAAGCCGCCGAGAGCCTCCTTGAACGTGTACCAACCGGCCGGCCAGAGCGTATGCCGGTCCGACCAGAACACGCTGACGATCGTGCTCGGCTTCGGGAGCAGGAACTGCTGCACGTGGAGCGCGCGCACGAGGCCCTCCCACAACCCGACGACGAGGACGAAGACGGCGAGCGCCGGCAGCCACTCAACGATCCGCTTCAAGCAGCTCCTCCTCTTCCGGCAGAAGATGCTCGCCGCGGCTGCGCAGCAGCTCTCGCACCTTCGTCACGAGCTCGAAGAAACGCGGCGTGTAGCGCGTCTCCGCCGTCCGCGGCGTCGGCAAGTCGATCTCGACGATGCCGGCGATCCGGCCCGGGCGCGGGCTCATCACGACCACGCGCGTCGAGAGGAAGACGGCCTCCGAGATCGAGTGGGTGACGAAGACGACGGTCGAGCCGAGCTTCTCCCAGATGGAGAGGAGCTCGAGGTTGAGCCGCTCGCGCGTCATCTCATCCAGCGCGCCGAACGGCTCGTCCATGAGCAGGAGTGCGGGCTCGAATGAGAGAGCGCGCGCGATGGAGACGCGCTGCTGCATCCCGCCCGAGAGCTGCCACGGGTGATGGTCGGCGAACGAGCGCAGTTCGACGAGATCGAGCATCTCGTCGACGCGGGTCTTGCGGCGCTCGCGATCCCAGCCGAGCATCTCGAGCGGCAGCGCGATGTTCTTCGCGACCGTCCGCCAGTCGAAGAGGACGGAGTCCTGGAACACGATGCCGTAGTCGCCATCCTTGCGCGCTCGGTGCGCCGGCTTGCCGTTCACCGTCACCGTGCCGTGCGTCGGTGGAGTGAGGTCGCCTATCACGCGGAGCAGAGTCGACTTTCCGCAGCCGGACGGGCCGATGAGCGAGACGAACTCGCCCGGCTGGAGCTCGAGCTCGATGTTCTCGAGTGCGGTGACGTTGCCCTGCGCGAACGTCTTCGTCACGCCCTTGATCTCCACCACGCTCATGCGACGTTCTCCGGGGCGCGGCGCACGATCGCCCTCTCGGCCATGACGACCAGCACGAAGAAAGCGATCCCGAGCAACGCGGCGATCACGTCGGTCGCCCACAGCTCCTGCGGCTCGATCGAGTAGTACTCGTTGAAGTTGAAGATCGCGCCGCCGAGGCCGTTCTGAAGGCCGGTCGGCAGCTCGCCGATGATTGCGCCGACGACGCTCGCCGTCGCCGAGAGCCGGAGCGCCGAGAAGAGGTACGGAAGCGACGACGGGACGCGCAGCTTCCAGAGCACGCTCCAGCGGCTCGCCGCGTACGTCCGCATCAGCTCCACCGCGCGAGGGTCGGCGGCCTGAAGCCCGCGCAGCGTGTTGATCGTCACCGGGAAGAAGGTGAGGTATGTCGCGATCACCGCGACCGCGCCCCACCCCTGCAGCGGCGCGGGCAGCTTCGGGTTGACCCAGACGACGACCATCGGCGCGATGGCGAGGATCGGAACCGTCTGGCTGGCGACGATGTAGGGCAGGAAGCCGCGCTGGAGCAGGCGCGAGTGGACGAGGACGACGGCCAGGACGAACCCGATGGCGGCGCCGACGCCGAATCCGACCGCTGCCTCCTTCGCGGTGAAGGCTGTCTTGTGCAGGAGCACGTTGATCAGTGACGGCTGGTTGACCTGTGCGGGCTGCCCGAACGCCTTGAAGATCGTCCAGACGTGTGGCATCGAGGTGTCGTTGACGGCGAATGGCCACGTCCACCCGGCTGTCGCCCAGATCCAGTGATACAGCTCCCAGAGTCCGACGAGGGCGACCACCGCGAGTGCGACGATTCCGGCCCGACGGAGTTGCGCCAGCATCGCCCGTTCTTATCACGGTTGTAGGATCGCCGCGTGCCGCTCGACCCGTCCCGCACCGTCGCCGATCTGAAGGAGTTGCGCGAGCTCACGGGCGACGAGAACGGCGCGCAACGCGTCGCGTGGACCGACACCTGGGAGAGCGCGCGCGAGTGGCTGCGCGGCAAGGTGTCCGGCACCGGCGCCGTCGAGGAGATCGACGAGGCGGGGAACCAGTGGTTCACGCTCGCGGGCGACTCCGAGCAGGCGCTGCTGCTCGGCGGCCACATCGACTCGGTGCCGAACGGCGGCTGGCTCGACGGCTGCCTGAACGTCATGGCCGCGGTCGAGGTGCTGCGCCGGATCGCGGAAGAAGGACGGCCGCCGCTGACGGTGCGCGTCGTCAACTGGGCGGACGAGGAGGGCGCGCGCTTCGGCCGTTCGCTGTTCGGCTCGTCCGCTGCGTGCGGGTCGATGAACGACCAGGACGAGCTGCGGCAGAAGCGGGACGCGAACGGCATCGCGCTGCCGGATGCGCTCGCCGAGCACGGGGTCGATCTCGACAACGCGGTCGCGTCGCGGAAGCAGATGGAGAATGCGGCCGCTTACCTGGAGCTGCACATCGAGCAGGGGCCCGTCTTGGAGTCGATGGATTTCCCGCTCGGCGTCGTCCTCGGCACGTTCGGCGTCGAGCGACATCTCGTGACCTGGAAGGGCCAGGCCGCGCACGCGGGCTCGACACCGATGGACAAGCGCCGCGACGCGCTCGCCGGCGCGGCGAAGCTCGCGCTCGAGATCCGGCCGATCGCGGCCGAGGTCGGCGACGGCGCGGTGTGCACGTCGGGCGGCGTCGTCTGCAAGCCGGGGATCGTCACGTCGGTCGTCGAGACGGCGGAGCAACTCTTGGACCAGCGGCACCTCGACGCGGCGAAGCTCGCACGGCTGCTCGAGCTTGCGCAGGAGGCGAGCGAGCGGTTCGCGCGCGAGGAGAACATCGACGTCTCATGGGAGCGCATCTGGAACATCCGGCCGATCCTGTTCGACGACGCATTGATCGAGCTCGCAGACGAGGCCATCCGTGAGGTCTCCGGCACGTCGCACCGGCTTCCGAGCGGCCCGCTGCACGACGCGGCCGAGGTCGCGCGCGCAGGCGTGCCGACGGTGATGGTGTTCGTCCAGTCCCTGCGCGGCCTCTCGCATACGAAGCTCGAGGACACGAAGGAGGAGCACCTGGAGCTTTCGGTGCGCGCGCTCGATGCTCTGGCGTCTAAGGTGCTCACATGACGCTTTTCGGACAGGAACACGTTCAGCGCTATCAGGAGACCGACGGCGAAGAGGGCTACCTCTGGCGCGAGGGCTCGACCATCCTGCTGCTGACGACCTATGGTCGAAACACGGGGAACCCGACGACGACGCCGCTCATCTTCGACCTGGCCGGCGAGAACCCGGTGATCGTCGCGTCGAAGGGCGGCGCGCCGGAGCATCCCGGCTGGTACCGCAACATCCTCAAGAACCCGCACGTCGACGTGCAGATCAAGGGCGAGAAGTTCCACGCCCACCCGCGCACGGCCGAGGGCGAGGAGCGCGACCGGCTCTGGAAGCAGATGAACAAGATGTGGCCGCACTACGACGAGTACCAGACGAAGACCGACCGCGAGATCCCGGTCGTCGTGCTCGAACGCGCGCACCACTGACCTGAAGCTTCTTTAGGCTCGCCTGTCGTGGACCGGCGGGCAGCCATCGGCGGCTTTGGCGTCGGTGCCGCGGTCGGGTGGAACATCGCTTCCCTCGGCGCGGTGGCGACGCGGCTCTCGCACGCGTACGACGTCCGGCTGGCGACGGTCGGCCTCTTCGTCACGGTGCAGTTCGTCGTGCACATGGCGATGCAGATCCCGGGCGGGCGCATGGCCGATCGGTTCGGCGCGCAGCGGTCGGCGCTCCTCGGCCTCGTCGTGATCGCGGCCGGCAACGCCGTCTCGCTCATCGAGCCGGCTGTCACGCTCGCCTTCGTCGGCCGCGCGATCGTCGGCCTGGGCACCGGCATCGCGTTCGTCTCCGGCAGCGACTACGTCCGTGCGCGCGGCGGGTCCGGATTCATGCAGGGGGTGTATGGAAGCGCATCGGTTCTCGCGCCCGGCATCGCGCTCGCGATCATCCCCGCGATCGGCGGCTTCCGCGCGCCGTACTCGACCGCGATCGTCGTCGCGGCGTTGGCATTCACACTGCTCGCGGTGGCGCCCAAGGCGCCGCGCACGCTGCGTCACGCGGGGGAACGAATCCGCGGCGACCTCTTCCGCGACCGGCGCCTCTACCACTTCGGCGCCATCCACGCGCTCTCGTTCGGGTTCAGCGTGGTCGTCGGCAACTGGGTGGTGACGCTGCTCGAGCACCACGGGCAGTCGAAGGGCGTCGCGGCTGCGGTCGGCTCGCTCACGCTGCTCCTAGGCTTCTTCACGCGAATTGCCGGCGGCTCCATCCTCAGTCGGGCGAGTGCGTCGCGTTGGGTGGCGGGTAGCCTCGTCGCGGGCGGCGCAGCCGCGATCGGGCTGGCAACGCCGCTTCCGCTCGCTGGGCTCGTCGCAGCCTCGGCGGTGGTCGGGCTCGCGGCCGGGATCCCGTTCGCGATGGCCTTCGCCGGCGCCGCGGCTGCGCGCCCGGACGCGCCCGGCGCCGCAGTCGGCTTCGTCAACGCCATGGCGTCCTTCGTGATCGTCGTCGGCACGCCGCTCGTCGGTCTGACGTTCTCGCTGCCCGGCGACGGCCGCATCGGTTTCGTCGCCATGGGGATCCTCGCGGCGCTCGCCTCGCTCGCCACGCCGCGATATGTTGCGACGACATGATCAGCTTCGGCGTCACCGTCCTTCCCGACCCGCCGTGGACCCGCTGGCTCGAGCTCATCCAGCTCGCCGAGAGCCACGGCTTCGAGTACGCGTGGACGTACGACTCGCACGTCCTGTGGCAGGAGTCGATCCCAACTCTTGCCGTCGCGGCTCGTGAGACCTCGAAGATCAAGCTCGGCCACTTCGTCACGAATCCGGCGACGCGCGACCCGACGGTGCTCGCGAGCTCGTACGCGACGCTGCACGACCTCTCCGACGGGCGCATGGTGATGGGCGTCGGCCGCGGCGACTCGGCGGTGCGCTACATCGGCCGCCAGCCGATGAAGGTGGCGGACTTCGAGCGCGCGCTCACCATGATCAAGCAGTTCATGAACGGCCGCGAGGTGGAGTGGAACGACAAGCAGCTGCAGCTCAAGTGGGTGCGCGAAGAGCTGCCCGAGATTCCGATGTGGGTCGCGGGCTACGGGCCGAAGGCGCTCGCGGTCGCCGGGCACGTCGGCGACGGCGTCATCATCCAGCTCGCCGATCCCGAGATCATCACGTGGATCATGGACACGGCGCGGCGCGCGGCGAAGGAGGCGGGGCGCGATCCGTCGCAGCTGAAGTGCATCGTCGGCGCGCCGAGTCACGTCACCGACGACCTCGTCGATGCGCGCGAGCAGGTGCGGTGGTTCCCGGCGATGGTGTCGAACCACGTGATGGACCTCATCGAGCGGTACGGCACCGACGGCAGCTCCGTCCCGAAGGCGCTGACCGACTATGTGCAGGCGCGGAAGTTCTACGACTACAACGACCACTCGCGCGTCGGTGCGGCGCACGGCGAGTTCGTGACCGACGAGATCTGCGACCGCTTCTGCGTCATCGGCAACGCGGAGCAGATCAAGGCGAAGCTGAGAGAGCTCGAGGGCGTCGGGGTCGACCAGTTCAACGTCTACCTCATGACGCACGCGCAGGAGGACACGCTGGCGGCATACGGCAGCGACATCATCCCGGCGCTCACGGGAGTCGCGGCGTAGGTGAGGCCGGCCGACGCGCGGGACGTTCCGCTCCTGCGCGCCATGCTGTACGAGGCGTGTGCGTGGCGGGGCGACCCGAGGTTTCCGCCACTCGAAGAGGCTCTGAAGTTGCCCGACGTGGCCCGCTATGTCGACGGATGGAGCAGAGCAGGCGACTTCGGCGTGATCGCCGAGGGTGACGTCGGCGCTGCGTGGATTCGCCTGTTCACCGATGACGACCACGGATACGGGTTCGTCGCTGCAGAAGTACCCGAGCTGTCGATCGGCGTGTCTTTGGACGCGCTCGGTCGCGGAGTTGGCACCGCGCTGCTCGCTGAGCTGCTCGCGCGCGCCGAAGCGGCCGGCCACCGATCGATCAGCCTGAGCGTCGAGACCGACAATCCTGCAGTTCGCCTGTACGAGCGCTGCGGCTTCGTTTGCGTCGGTTACGTCGGGACCTCGTGGACGATACAACGTATCCTCGACTGATGCTGGATCTTGCCGAGCTCCTCGAGTTGCGGCAGGCGTCGCCGCTCTCGTTCTCTCCTGACGGCGGCGAGCTGCTCGTCGCGTCGAACCTTCCGGGGACGATGCAGCTGTTCGTCGTGCCCGGGATGCGGCAGCTGACCGACTACGAGGACGCAGTCACCGGACAGTTCCTGCCGGACGGGCGCGTCCTCGTCGAGATCGACGCGGGCGGGAACGAGCGGACGCAGCTGTATGTCGGCGACGAGCCGCTCGTCGTGGACGAGCGCTATAAGCACGACACGCCGCACGCTGCCGGACGGACGCTCGCGTACGCGACCAACCGGCGAAACGAGGTCGACTTCGACGTCGTCGCACTCGATCTCGAGAGTGGAGAGGAGCGGACGTTCGAGTTTCAGGGCTACGTCGCCGTGGCGGCGATCTCGCCCGACGGGCGGAAGATCGTTGCCGGCCGCGCAGGAGAGCGCAGCGGCGACAACGACTTGTTCTTGTGCGACGTCGACACCGGCAAGATCGCCCATCTGACGCCGCATGACGATCCCGCGGAATACATGACGCCGTGCTTTCGCGGCGACGAGCTCGTATGGGCGACGAACGAAGGGCGCGACACGTTCATGGCGGGAGGCGTGGCGTCGCAGTGGGACGTCACGTGTGCGGCCGGCGGGCGTTCGCTCCTGCTCGTCGCGAA
Organism: Gaiellaceae bacterium; assembly: GCA_036512155.1. GTDB lineage: Bacteria > Actinomycetota > Thermoleophilia > Gaiellales > Gaiellaceae > Palsa-739. Next base: position 27,509 of record DATCBD010000025.1, read on the forward strand.
CGAGGATGGGTACTCGCGCTTGACGCTGGACGGTGTCGACGTGCCGCTGCCGGGACGTGGTGTCGTCGAGTCGCCGGTGTTCTCGGCGGACGGCTCGAAGCTCGCATTCTCGTTCTCGTCGCCGACGCAGCCGTCCGAGGTGTACGTCTACGAAGGCGGCGAGCTGCGGAAGGCGACGTCGGTGTCCGATCCGCCGGGCGGCCTCGTGGAGCCGGCGCTGCGTCGCTTCGAGAGCTTCGACGGCGAGTCGATTCCCGTGTTCCTGTTCACGCCGCCGGGTGAGGGGCCGTTCCCCGTGGTCGTGATGGTGCACGGCGGGCCGGAGGCGCAATGGGTGCCGCAGTGGCACGTGAACTACGTCCCGCTCGCGCAGTACCTGGTCTCGCGCGGGTACGCGGCGGCGGTGCCGAACGTGCGCGGGTCGACCGGGTACGGGAAGCGGTACGAGCATCTCGACGACGTGCGGCTGCGGCTCGACTCCGTGCGCGACCTCGAGTCGCTGCACGCGTGGCTGGCGGCGCGATCTGAGATCGATGCGTCGCGCGCGGTGTTGTACGGGCGCTCGTACGGCGGCTACATGGTGCTCGCGGGACTGGCATTCCAGCCGGAGCTATGGGCAGCCGGCATCGAGTCGGTCGGCATCTCGAGCTTCGTCACGTTCCTCGAAAACACGTCGCCGTACCGGCGGGCGGTGCGTGAGCGGGAGTACGGGTCGCTGGAGCACGACCGCGACTTCCTCGTGGAGGCGTCGCCGATCACGCACGTCGACGCGATCCGCGCACCGCTCTTCATCCAGCACGGCGCCAACGATCCGCGCGTGCCGCTGGGGGAGTCGGAGGAGATCGCGCGCGTGCTGCAGGAGAAGGGGATCCGGTGCGAGCTCGTCGTCTATCCGGACGAGGGGCATTCGATCGCGAAGCTCTCGAACCGAATCGACTCGTTCACGCGGGCGGTCGCGTTCCTCGACGAAGTCCTGGGATAGCCCTCGGTACGATGGCGCCCTCGGGCGCCTTGGCCGAGTGGTTAGGCAGCGGCCTGCAAAGCCGCGCACGCCGGTTCGACTCCGGCAGGCGCCTTCAGTAGTCACGTTCGATTCGACAACGCGCTCGACAACCCCGAACTACTGGCTGCGCAGCGACCTGACGCGTGCAGGATGTGACCGGCGGGGTGTGGGACCCCGCCGGGGCGAAGTGATGAGCTGCCCTACCCGTTCGTCGTCGTGGTCTGGCCGTTGTTGCCCTGCCCGGAGCCCTTGCCCTGCCGATGCTGTTGGCGGTCCTGCTGGGCGGCCGCCTTGGCGGCGTCGCGGAGCTGCTGGTTCTCCTGCTTGAACTGGACGAGCTCGGTGTTGATGGCCTGTCTGGCGCTCTGAAGGAGTGGTTGGAGCTGACCGCGGGCTGCCTTGCGGGCGCCGCAGCCCTTCTCGACCGCCTGGACCAGGGACTTGACGTCAGATATGACCTGCGCCCGGTCATCCTTGACGACCGACTCGTTCGCCTGGAAGTCCGACAGGGTCTTCTGCCTGTCTGCCTTCAAGGCGTCGGCCGCCGCACCGCCCTGCGCAGCCGCGGTCAGCGTCTGTATGTCGGCGTCGAGGCCCTGGTGCCGCGTCTGAATGTCCGTGTCGAGCTTGCTGATGTCCGCCTGGACCTGCGACGTGTCGATCGACGGCGTCGTCGTGCCCGAGCAATCGGCGCTGACTGATCCCGTGCCGCCGGGGTTGGTGGATGTGCCGGTGCCGTTGCCGGCAAGTGCGGCGGGTGCGGCGGCGGCAAGCGCGGCAGCTGCGATAGCGGCAGCGAGAATGCTCTTTCTCATTGAGATGCTCCCGGTTCGAGTGTCGGGGTCACGGCGCCTGCTGCCGCGGGTTTCCAAGGGGTGTGTCGGACTTCTCAGACCGAGGCTTTTGCAAAATCAACGTAAGGAGTGACGGTTGCGCCTTTCTCTACATCGCGCGACGAGCCCGCACGTGGCGCACGATCCGCACGGGAATGGTGTGCGTCGGCAGCAGATGCCGGTACCGAACGGCGAGCCGCATCGTCGCGACGATCGTTAGCACGATCCCGGCCACGACGAAGACGTCGGCCAGGTTGAACGCGACGTCGCCGACGACGAACGGATTCGCGACCACTCGGCCGTGCATCGCGGCCGAGGCGAGGTTCCCAAGCAGCCCGCCGGCGAAGACTCCGGCTCCGGTCGCGAGCAGCCGCGACGGCAGCCGGGCGAGCAGCAGCGCCAAGAAGAACAGCCCGACCGAGACCTCGGCCCACGCATGCGACCGGTGATGGGCGAACGACGGGTCCGCGGCCACGACCGCCTGCACCACGAGGTCGGCCCCGGCCAGAGCCAGCGCCGTGACCAGGACGATTCCGGCGCGCGCCCTCACTTTGGAGATATCGGCGTTGCCGCCCTGTACCTCGACCCCAACCTGCGCTACGGTCAGCCCGGGTAGGCACCCAACCCGGAAGGGGAACCGATGCGCCGCGCGAGAAGGCTCCTGTATGTCATGATCGTCGTGCTCGTGAGCCTCGCGGCCTGGAGTTCCGCCGCGCTTGCGTCGCCCAGCGCCCGCACGCTGTCGCCCTTCTGCGCGAAGGTGGTCAGCTACGACAAGACCACCCCCGGCAAGACTCTCTACACCCTCAAGCCGGCGGCGCTCGAAGCCAAGTACAAGGGCTTCAAGTCGGCGACGGTGAAGCTCTTGCCGATCACACCGAGCTCGATCAAGCCCGATCTGCAGAAGATCTTCACGTTCGACAACGCGCTCTTCGCAGCGCTGCAGAAAGCGGGCTGGAGCTTCGCGAAGGTCCCGCCTGCGACGCTAAAGACCTGGGCGACCAAGGGCCCCGCGCTCAAGCCGGCGAGCGACAAAGTGATCTCGTACTTCGACAAGACCTGCGGACTGCACGATCCGCTGCCGTAGGCCGCGGCGCGGGACGCGCCGCTTCAACTCACCCCTCTTCAGCGCCGCCGAAACACGTTCGGCGTTGTCGAGGTGTCAGACGTGCGAGGCGATGAAGGTCGGGTGCATGTCCTCAGTGTGCCCGGACGATGCGGGCCTGAAGCACCGAATCGAGCTTCGGGAAGTGCTTCTTCAGAAACGAATTACCTTGTGACGCGATCTGCGGCTCGTCGTTCGTGACCGTATCGTCGTAGCCGCCGTACAGCTTCTTCACGACCGCCATCCCGGTCGTCACCTTCCCGAACGGCGCGAAACCCTGTTTGTCGAGGTTCCCCGCGTTGTCTCCGAGGTTGATGAACACCTGCGTCGTTCTCGTGTTCGGCCCGGCATCGGCGAAGGTGATCGTTCCGACCACGTTCGACGCCCTCACGGGATCGTCGATGAGGTTCGCGTTCTGCCACGCGCTCGACACGGACGGATAGCCGCTGATCCCGAACTGGACGACGAAGCCTTTCACGACGCGGAAGAACACGGTCCCGTCGAAGAAGTGCGCCTTGACGAGGTTGTAGAACCGGTCGGCGCCGAGCGGCGCCCAGCTCCGGTGCACCGTGACGACGAACGTCCCCTTTGTCGTCGTGAACTTCGCCCCGTAGGTCGCCGGCGCCTTGGCGTGCAGCGCTGAGGGATGGAGGAGCGCAGGAGGTGGGGGAGCGGCGAGGATCACGCCCACACCCTAGAAGTTCCGGCGGTAGAACAGGAAGCCAAGCGGGAGAATCCCGCCCAGCGCGAACCACGGGGCGAGCGCGATGCGCGCATACGCGTCGACGTGCGCGACGGCGGAGCCGTTCCCGACCGCCCGATGCGCCGCTGCCGCGAGCGCCCCGAACCTGTTCTCGTCGACGACGGTGCCGCTCGAGAGATCTGCCGCGTGCTGCAGCAGCTGCGCGCTCGTCGGGTCGGCCTCGTAGAACGGGTCGGCGCGGCCGTGGTGGTAGATGTGCTCGCCGG
>DATCBD010000026.1:0-25309 GCA_036512155.1 Gaiellaceae bacterium
TACGCCCCCGGATCGACGTTCAAGATGGTCACCGCCTCGGCTGCGCTGGACAGCGGCGCCTTCACGCCGACATCGGGCTTCAACGATCCCGGGTACTGCGTCGAGTACGGCAAGCACGTCTCGAACGCGGGCAACCCGGACCAGAGAGGCCCGGAGTCGTACGGGCACGTGACGCTCGCGCAGGGCTTCCAGCACTCGATCAACTCGGTGTTCTGCAACGTCGGCAAGCAGATCGGCGCAAAGGTCATCCTCGACTACGCGAAGCGCTTCGGGTTCTACTCGACGCCTCCGCTCGAGACACCCGCGAACCAGCGCCTCCCGAGCGGCCTGTACAAGAACAACAAGCTGTGGTTCCCGAAGGACCCGGCGACGGAGGTCGATCCCGGCCGCCTCGCATTCGGGCAAGAGCGGCTCCAGGTGACGCCGTTGCAGATGCTCATGGTCGGTGCGACGATCGCGAACGACGGCGTCGTCCCCCGGCCGTACATCGTCGACCGCATCATCGGCCACGACGGGTCGGTCGTCAGCCGGACGAGGGCGTCGACGCTCGGGCGCGCGATCAAGCCGGAGACGGCCGCGGAGCTGAACCAGATGATGGTCTCCGTCGTCCAGGCCGGGACCGGGACTGCGGCGCAGATCCCGGGCATCGAGGTGGCCGGGAAGACGGGAACCGCCGAGACCGGGGTGAACAAGGTCTATACCGCGTGGTTCGTGTCGTTCGCGCCGGCGAACAACCCGCAGGTGGCCGTCGCCGTCGTGCTCGAGAAGCAGCTGAACGGGTTCGGCGGCGCGGTCTCGGCGCCGATCGCGAAACAGATCATGCAAAAACTCCTGCACCGCTGAAGTGGCATCTACCCTGTAACAGCCCAGTGGCCGTCTCCGACACGCTCATCGGCTCGCTCTTCGACGGGCGCTATCAGATCCTGCGCAAGCTGGGCGCGGGCGGGATGGCGAACGTCTACCTGGCCGAGGACCAGGAGCTCGGGCGCCGAGTGGCGATCAAGATCCTCAACGACCGGCACGCGAACGACGAGCAGTTCGTCGAGCGCTTCCGCCGCGAGGCCAAGAACGCCGCCGCGCTCTCGCACCCGAACATCGTCTCGATCTACGACCGTGGCGAGGCCGAGGGCACGTACTACATTGCGATGGAGTACCTCGACGGCCGGTCGCTGAAGGAGCTGATCCTCTCCCGCGGCGACCCGCCGATCGCAGTGGTGGTCGAGTACACGCGGCAGATCCTCGACGCGCTGCGCTTCGCGCACCGGCACGGCATCGTGCATCGCGACATCAAGCCGCACAACGTGCTCGTGGACGGCGAGGGACGCGTCAAGGTCACAGATTTCGGTATCGCGCGCGCCGGCGCGAGTCAGATGACAGAGGCCGGCTCGATCGTCGGGACCGCACAGTACCTCTCGCCGGAGCAGGCGCGTGGCGGCGACGTCGACCAGCGCTCCGACCTGTACTCGCTCGGCGTGCTCATGTATGAGCTGCTCACCGGCGAGGTGCCGTTCTCCGGCGACACGCCGGTTGAGATCGCGATGAAGCATCTCTCTCGGACGCCGGAGCCGCCGTCGACGATTCGGCCTGACGTGTCCCGCGAGCTCGACATGGTCGTCATGCGCTCGCTTGCGAAGGATCCCGACGATCGCTACCAGAACGCCGAGGAGATGGCGGCCGACCTCGACCGTGTCGCGCGCGGTGTCGGCGTCGCACCCGAGACGGAAGAGACGGCGACGCAGATCATGCGCTCGCCCATGTCGGGGCCGCTCGCGGCGACGGCGGCGACGATGATCACACCGCCGCGGCGAGCGGGAGGCGCGGCGTCGCCGCCGCTGCCGCCGTCCGTCTACTACGACCTGGACGAGCCGATCCACCGCCGGCCGGTCTGGCCGTGGATCGCCGCGCTCCTGTTCGTCATCGGCGCCGGCATCGGCGGCTGGTTCCTCTACCACCAGATCTCGAACAAGCTCTCGTCCTCGACGCCGATCGCGGTGAGCAACTACGTGAACGAGACGGAGCAGCTCGCGACGCAGAACATTCAGGCCGACGGCTTCCACCCGGTGGTGAAGCACCACCCGAGCCTCACCGCGCCGAACAACTTCGTGTACCAGCAGGATCCGCCGGCCGGCCACAGGCAGTCGAAGGGGAACGATGTCACCATCTTGGTGTCGACCGGCAAGCCGAAGGTGGCCGTGCCGACGCTGAAGGGCCTGAAGTCCGAGGACGCGATTAAGGCGTTGAAGGCCGTGCACCTCGTGCCAGACGTGCACGAGGTGCAGTCGACGACGCCCGCGGACGAGGTGACGGCATCCGATCCGAAGGTGGGGACGCAGGTCGTCTCCGGCACAAAGGTGCGGATCAACGTCTCCAAGGGGCCGACGCCGGTCACCGTGCCGGGCGTCATCGGGAAGACGATCGGCGACGCGACCGCGACGCTCAACCAGGCGGGCTTCAAGGTCAATCCGACGTACGTCGATTCCCCCCAGCCCCAGAACACGGTCGTCAATCAGTCGCCTGCGCAGAACGCACAGGCGGCCAAGGGCTCGACGATCGCGCTGACCGTCTCGAACGGGCCGAAGACGATCGCCGTGCCCGACGTCCGCACGCTGGACGTCGGTTCAGCGACGTCGTCGCTCCAGAGCATGAACTTCAAGGTGAACTTCACCTACACGACGGTCACCGACCCGAATCAGGATCAGATCGTGCTCGACCAGAGCCCGGAGGGCGGCCAGCAGGCAAAGCCTGGGTCGGTCGTGACGCTCGTGGTCGGGCGCTGTCCGTCGGGCGGCTGCCCGGCGACGACGACGACGGCGACGACGACGACGACGACGACCACCACGCCTTGACGACGCGCCGACTGCGCGTCGCGCTGCTCGCCGGCGGCCGGTCGAGCGAGCACGACGTCTCGCTCGCGTCGGCGCGCTCGGTGCTGGAGGCCCTCGATCCCGCGCGCTACGACGTCGTCGGCGTCGCCATCGGCCGTGACGGCCGGTGGGCGTTGGACACGGTGTCAGACACCGAACTTTCGGTGTCTGACACCGACTCACCGGCGGCGACGCTGCCCGTGCCGGCCGAGGATGGAACGCTGGCGGCGCTCGGGGCCGTCGACGTCGTCCTGCCGATCCTGCACGGCCCGTTCGGCGAGGACGGCACCGTGCAGGGTCTGCTCGAGCTCGCCGACATCCCGTACGTCGGCGCGGGCGTCGCCGCCTCGGCGCTCGCGATGGACAAGGATCTCTTCAAGAAGGTGATGCGCGACAGCGGGATTCCCGTTGCGCGGCACCACACGATCCGGCTCGGCGACGCGGTCGACAACCCGATCGGCTACCCGGCGTTCGTGAAGCCCGCGCGGCTCGGCTCCTCGGTCGGGATCTCGAAGGTGCACGATGACGCCGAGCTCGAGGCTGCAGTCGCGCTTGCCCGCCGGCACGACGAGAAGGTGCTCGTCGAGGAGCTCGTCTCCGGGATGGAGGTCGAATGCGGCGTGCTCGGCAATCGGTTGCCGCCGCCGATCGCCTCGCTGCCCGGGCGCATCGACACGCTCGGGCACGACTGGTACGACTACGCGTCGAAGTACGAGGAGGGCGGCATGGAGCTCGTGATCCCGCCCGAGCTGCCGCAGCACACGATCGAGCTCGTGCAGCAGCGAGCGGTCGACGCGTTCGTCGCGAGCGAATGCGAGGGCATGGCGCGCGTCGACTTCTTCGTCCGCGACGACGGAGAGGTCGTCGTCAACGAGCTGAACACCATCCCGGGGTTCACGGCGACGAGCGTCTACGCGAAGCTCTTCCAGGCGTCCGGCATCGGCTACGCGGAGCTGCTCGACCGGCTCATCGGGCTCGCGCTCGAGCGGCGCGAGCGCCGCTCGCATCTGGAGTACTAGTGGGATTCTTCTACCGCATCGCCGACGGCTACCCGCGCGCGCGGGCGGCATTCGCACTCGTCAGCATCGTCGGGGGCGCTGCGATCCTCGTTCTCGACGGGAACGCCGTGGGGTACCTGCTGATGGGAGTCGGGCTCGCGCACCTCGCGCTCGCGGCCGTCGGGTTCGCCCGGCGTTCCGCCCGTCCCTCCTAGCCCGACGTGACCTCGCTGATCGCCGCCTTGCCGCCGGGCGGCAGCTGCGTGATCCACACGACGTAATACTGCGCCGTCGCGCCGTTCAGGTGGAACGTCGTCGTCGAGCTCACCGTCTGCGGCCCCGAGTCGTCGGCGAACGGCCCGTGCGGCGAGCTCCCCGCCTGGATCTGCGCCGTGAAGCCGGGCGTCGGCGTCTGGACGGTGAGGGAGCCGAGCTTGACGCTCCGGCCGGCGTCGACGACGAGGCCGAGGCCGGGCATCAGCCCGCCGAAGGCCGGGCTGAAGTAGTGCTGCGTCATCCAGTCCGTGGACGGATTCCCGTCCGTCGCGGCGGGCGCCGTGTTCGCGTGCTTGTCGGGCGGGCCGCTCGGCTCGTAGTTCCCGACGCCCTGGAGCGTCACCCCGTTCACCGTTCCGCCGCCTCCGGGGTGCCCCGTGCCGGCCCCCGAGCCGTCAAACGCGATCACGGCGACGACGACCGCGATGAGGACGAGACCGGCGAGCGCGAGCAGCATCGGCAGGCGGCCGCGCCGACGCCGGGCACGAGACTTCCGCGCCGGGAGTGGCGCGGCGACGACGGGCGTGCCCCGGATCAGCGTTCGTTCCGTCTCCGGCCCTCCGAGCTCGTCGCGGCAGCGCCGCAGCTCGTTCGCAAACGCATCCATCGACGCGAACCGCTGCGCGGGATCCTTCTCCAGCGCGCGTTCGACCGCCTGCGCCACTCGCGGGGGGATATCGGCTCGCTGGTCGAGCAGGCTCGGAGGATGCTCGGTGACGTGCTTTATGGCGACGGCGACGAGGTTGTCGCCGTGGAACGGCACCTCGCCGGTCAACAGCTCGTAGAGGACGACGCCGAGCGAGTAGACGTCCGTCGCCTGCGTGACCGGCTTGCCTGCGGCCTGCTCCGGCGAGAGGTAGTTGCTCGTCCCCATGACGGTGCCCGTCTGCGTCACGCCCCGTTCCACGTCGAGCGAGCGCGCGATGCCGAAGTCGGTCACCTTTGCGTCGCCCGCGCTGTCGATCAGGACGTTCTGCGGCTTGACGTCGCGGTGCACGAGATCGTGCGCGTGCGCGAAGGCGAGCGCGTCCGCGATCTGGATGCCGAGCTCGAGCACGCGATCGACCGGCATCGGTCCGATGCGCTCGACCAGCTGCTTGAGGTTCTCGCCCTCGACGTACTCGAAGACGATGAACTGGTGGCCGTCGGCCGACCCGCGGTCGATGACCGTGACGATGTGCGGATGCGAGAGTTGCGCAACCGCGCGCGCCTCGCGCCGGAACCGCTCGACGTATTCGGCGTCGTCGCCGAAGTGCGCGTGCAGCACCTTCAGCGCCACCGTGCGCTCGAGCAGCCGGTCGTGACCGCGGTACACGCTCGACATGCCGCCGTGGCCGACGGCCTCCTCGAGCTCGTACCGCTCTGCGATCACCTCACCGACCATCGAGCCTTTCCGGCGCCTGCGGGCATGCGAAGACGGTGAGGGCTGTGCCACGTCGGTAGCACGCGCAAGAGCCCGCCGCGGCTACGCGAGAACCGCGTCCAGCGCGTCGCCCCAGACGCCGAGCGCCTCTTCCAGCTCGTCGTCGCCGATCACGAGGGGGCAGAGCACGCGGATGCAGTTCGAGTGGGTTCCCGCCTTCAGCAGCAGCAGGCCGCGCTCCGCCGCCGCCTCTGTGACCGCCGAGGCCAACTCCGGAGCAGGGCGCTTCGACGCGGGGTCCTCGACCAGCTCGATCGCGAGCATCGCCCCGAGGCCTCGGACGTCGCCGATTTGGGGATGCCGGCGCTGCCACTCCTGCATCCTGCCGCGGATGGTCTCGCCGATGCGCTCGGCGCGGTCGACGAGGCCTTCGTCCTCGATCACGTCGAGCACGGCTCCGGCGGCCGCGAGCGCCACGGGATTGCCGACATAGGTTCCGCCGACGCCGCCTTCGTCCGGCGCGTCCATGATCTCCGCCTTCCCCAGCACGCCCGAGAGCGGCAGCCCGGCGGCGATCGACTTCGCGACGACGAGCAGATCCGGCTCGACGCCGGAATGCTCGATGGCGAACATCCGGCCCGTGCGGCCGAACCCGGTCTGGACTTCGTCGACGACGAGGACGATGCCGTGCTCGTCGCACAGTGCGCGGACGCCCTGGAGGAATTCGGGCGGCGCGACGACGAACCCGCCCTCGCCCAGCACGGGCTCGATCACGATCGCAGCGACGTTCTCGGCTGCCACCTGCGTGACGAGCGCGCGCTTCAGCGCAGCAAGCGCTTCGTGCGTGTTGACGCCGCGGTATTCGTACGGGAACGGGACGCGATACACCTCGGGCGCGAACGGACCGAGCCCGGCCTTGTACGGGTGCGTCTTCGATGTGAGCGTGAGCGAGAGCAGCGTGCGGCCGTGGAACGCGCCCTCGAACGCGATCACCGCCGGCCGGCGCGTGTACGCGCGCGCGAACTTGACCGCGTTCTCGACCGCCTCGGTGCCGGCGTTGAAGAACGCCGCTTTCGCCAGCCCGGTGAACGGCGCCGCCGCGATGAGCCGCTCGGCGACGTCGACGTACACCTCGTACGGGACGATCGTGAAGTCGGTGTGGAGGAAGCGTGCCGCCTGCTCCTGGACGGCCTCGACGACGTGCGGATGGGCGTGGCCGACGTTGAGGCAGCCGACGCCGCCCGCGAAGTCGAGGAACGTGTTCCCATCGACGTCGGTGAGCGTCGAGCCGCGGCCCTCGGCGGCGACGACAGGGAGATACACCGCCAGCGCGGAGGAGACCACGGCGTCGAGCCGGGCGAGGATCTCGCGGGAGCGCGGCCCCGGGATCTCGGTCTTCAGCTGGATCGAGCGGACGGCAGCCACGATCTCACGATATCGGGCGTCCCGGCCCGGCCGCCCCGCGTTACGATCGCCACGTGGTTCTCTCCGACGCGACGATTGCCCGGGCTCTGTCGGAGGGCCGGATCGAGATCGATCCCTACGACGACTCCCTCCTGCAGCCGTCCAGCGTCGATGTGCGGGTCGACCGCCTTTTTCGCGTCTTCCACAACAACCGGTATCCGTACATCGACGTCAAGCAGGAGCAGGAGGAGCTGACCGAGCTCGTCCGGGTCGAGGGGGACACACCGTTCGTGCTCCATCCGGGCGAATTCGTCCTCGGCTCGACGCTCGAGCGCATCCGCCTGCCCGATGACCTCGTCGCCCGCCTGGAGGGGAAGAGCTCGCTCGGCCGCCTCGGCTTGCTGATCCACTCCACCGCCGGCTTCATCGATCCAGGCTGGGACGGGCACGTGACGCTGGAGCTCTCGAACGTCGCCACGCTTCCGATCACGATCTACCCGGGGATGAAGATCGGGCAGATCTCCTTCATGCAGATGACCGAGCCGGCCGCTGCCCCGTACGGCTCGTCCTCGCTCGGCTCGAAGTACAAGGGTCAGGAGGGCCCGACGCCGAGCCGCTACTTCAAGAACTTCGAGTGACCGTCCTCGTCACAGGGGGAACCGGGTTCGTCGGCGGCCACGTCGTGCATGCGCTGCGGACGCGCAACGTCACCGTGCGTGCGCTCGTGCGCGATCCTCGCCGCGCGCGCCGGCTGTCGGCGTGGGGAGCGGAGCTCGTCGTCGGCGACATCGCGGACGTCACCGTGCTGCGAGCCGCCTGCGTCGGCGTCGACGCGGTCATCCATCTCGTCGCGGTCATCAAGGGATCGCGAGCGGACTTCGAGCGCGTGATGGAGCACGGCACGCGCAACCTCGTTGCTGCCGCCGAAGGCGCGGGGGTCGGCCGCTTCGTGCTCGCGAGCGCGCTCGGGCTGGACGAGCGCTCGAAGGACGCTGTGCCGTACTTCACCGCGAAGTGGGAGATGGAGCGCGCGGTGCGCTCGTCCAGCCTCGGTTACGTCATCTTCCGGCCGAGTTTCGTCTTCGGACAAGACGGCGGCGTGCTGCCGACATTCGTGCGGCTGGCGCGCTTCGCGCCTGTGACGCCGATCGTCGGCGACGGGCAGGCGCGGCTGCAGCCGATCTGGGTCGAGGACGTCGCGGAGTACTACGCGCGCTCGATCGATCATCCGGCCGCGGCCGGCCGCGTGTTCGAGATCGGCGGGCCTGACGCGGTGACGTGGAACGACTTCTGGGACCGCCTCAAGCGGGTCATCGGTGCGCATCGCCCGTCCGTGCACGTGCCGATCGGCCTGCTCCGCGCGCAGGCCGCGCTCACCGAGCGCCTTCCCGGCGCGCCGGTGACGCGCGACCAGTTGACCATGCTCGAGCTCGGCGACAACGTCGTCCACGATGCGAGCGCCGTCGAAACGTTCCAGCTCCCGCTCGTCCCGCTCGACGAACAGCTGCGGCGCACGGTCTCGTGACGCGCGGCGTCGTCTATGCCGAGTCCGGAGCGGAGCCCGTCGTCGAGGAGATCGTCCTCGACCCGCCCGGCCCGCACGAGGTGCAGGTGCGCATCGAGGCCTGTGGCCTCTGTCACACCGACGTCCACGTCGTCGAGACGGGCGGCTGGGGCATGCCGTTCCCGATCCTGCTCGGTCATGAGGGCGCGGGCATCGTCGAGGAGGTCGGTCCCGACGTGACCTTGGTGAAGCCGGGCGACCGTGTCGTCCTCGCGTGGCGCGCCCCGTGCGGGAAGTGCCGCTCGTGCAAGCGCGGGGATCCGCGGCGCTGCTCGTCCGCGCTGCACGCCGAGCAGCGCGTACACCGTGCCGATGGACAACTCCTCTCGGCGGTGCTCCGCTGCGGGACGCTCGCCGACCGGGCGATCGTGCACGAGGCATGCGCGGTAAGGGTGCCCGTCGAGCTTCCGGTCGAGCAGGCTGCGCTGCTCGCGTGCGGGTTCTCGACCGGCGCCGGCGCGGCGTTGTGGGCGACGCCCGTCCACGAGGGCGCATCGGTCGCGGTCATCGGCTGCGGCGGCGTGGGTCTTGCCGTCATCCAGGGTGCGAAGCTCGCGGGCGCGGAGCGGATCGTCGCCGTCGACGTCGCCGCTGAGAAGCTCGACGCCGCACGTGCGCTCGGCGCGACCGACGTCGTCGACGCATCCGCCGGCGATCCGATCGCTCAAGTGAAGGAGCTGACCAAGGGCGTCGACTTCGCGTTCTCCGCCATCGGCGCGGCGTCAGGCCTCGACCAGGCGGTGCGTATGTGCGCGTACGGCGGCGTTGCGACGCTCGTCGGCGTTCCGTCCACGGGCGCCACGCTCGGCGTCGACTTGTACCGCAATGTTTTCGGGCCGAAGGTCTCGATCGCGGTCACGCACGGCGGCGACACGATCCCACAAGAGGACTTCCCGCTCCTCGCGCAGGCAGCGCTCGACGGGCGGCTCGACCTCGCGCGGTTCGTGTCGCGGACGCTGCAGCTGGAAGAGACCCCGGAAGCGCTTGGCCGCCTGGGCCAGAACGGCGAGATCCGCGCGGTTGTGCTTCTCTAGCTCTTGCCGAACGAGGCGCGCCGCTCGACGTCGGCGGGATCGACCATGTGGCCGTCGCGCTCGATGTAGCCGCCGCATCCGCCGACGATGAAGAGCACCGCCTCCTCGTCGAACGGGTTCGACACCTTGCGCGGCGTTGTCGACTCGGCGTGGAACAGGCCACCGGGTCCGAGGTCGCGCGTCTCGCCCTCCACCTCCACCCGCACCCGCCCGCTGTGGACGAAGTACAGCTCGTCCTGCGTGTCGTGGTAGTGCTGGAAGCCCTCGAAGTTCGGCGGATACACGACGGCGTTCACGCCGAATGCGGTCACCCCGAGCGCCGAGCGGACCTTTCGGAATCCCGGCCCGTCGCCGAGCTCGTCGAGGGAGGAGAACGCGTGGCTCATGCGTTGCACGCGCCGGCGTCGAGCAACGGGAGCCGGCCGAGGAGCTCGGCCAGCCGGTCGTGCTCGTCCCCGCTGAACCGCGAGCCGAACAGCTCCTCGACGTCGGCCAGATGGGTGACGTGCGCTTCCTCGAACTTCGCCACCCCGGCCTCCGTGAGGACGGCGTAGGTCACCCGGGCATCCGATGCGCAGTGGTGCTTGGCCACCCAGCCGGACCGCTCGAGGCCCTCGAGGAGGCGGGTGATGCCGGACGGGCTGAGGATGACGGTCCGGGCCAGGTCGATCCGCCGCATGCGCCGGTCGGGCGCCGAGTGCAGCTGGACGAGGACGTCGTAGTCCCGGAGGGACAGGCAATGGGCGGCTTCCAGGCGGCCGGAGAGCTCCCGGGTGAGGGCCGCGTGCGCCCGCAGGAGCCGGATCCAGGCCCTATGCTCCTGGGCGATTTCTGTTTGCGTGCTCAATACTTGACTCATCATGTTTCTCTCGCTATCATTGCTTGCGAAGTCAACTATACCAAGGAGATTCCACCATGTCCACCATCACCAGCACCACGAAGTCCGCGCCTGCCGGCACCTGGAGTGCCGACCCGGTGCACTCGAACGTCTCGTTCGAGATCGCCTACGCCGGCGTGAACACGTTCCGCGGCAGCTTCCGCGACTTCACCGCGACCCTCGTCGACGGCAAGCTCGAAGGCTCCGCGAAGGTCGCCAGCATCGACGTCAAGGACGAGCAGCTGAACGGCCACCTCCAGACGCCCGACTTCTTCGACGCCGAGCGCTTCCCGGAGATCAGCTTCAAGGCGGACGGCCTCGACGGCGGCGAGCTGACGATCAAGGGCGTCACCCTTCCCGTCCAGCTCACCGGCTCCATCTCGGAGCCGAACGTCGACCCGTTCGGTCGCGAGCGCGTCGGCGTCAAGCTCGAGACGACCATCGACCGCAACGCGTTCGGCATCGTCTGGAACGCACCGAACCAGGGCGGCGGCAACTACCTCGGCGACGACGTGAAGCTCATCGCAGAGCTCGCGTTCGTGAAGCAGGAGGCGTAAGCATGAAGATCCTGGGCGTCTCCGGCAGCCCTCGGGCGGAGTCGTACAACACGGCGCTCTTGCGGGAGGCGGCGAAGCTCGCCCCCGCGGGCGCCCAGGTCGAGTTGTGGGAGGGCATCGGCGACCTGCCGGTCTACGACCAGGATCTCGAGGCCGACGTTCCCGAGAGCGTCCGCCGGCTCCGGGAGGACTGGGGCTCGGCGGACGCGATCCTCTTCGCCACGCCGGAGTACAACGGCTCCGTCCCCGGCGGCCTGAAGAACGCGATCGACTGGGCCTCGCGCCCTACGACCGACGCCGCCCTCCGCAACCGGACGGTCGCCGTCGTCGGCGCGAGCCAGGGCCAGTTCGGCGCCCTCTGGGCGCAGCAGGACCTGCGCCGCATCCTCGGGATCGCGGGCGCGCGCGTCGTCGGCGAGCCCGTCCCGGTCTCCCGTGTCCACGAGGGCTACGACGAGTCCGCGATCGACGGCATTCGGGACGTGCTCGAGGCGCTCGTCCAGGCCGCCGAACCCGCAGAAGCAGCTGCCTGAATAGACGAGGGGCCACCTTTCGGCGGCCCCTCGTTGGTAACCAACGCTGGATTCGGCAGAGTCGCTTCGGCCCCTACGCTGGCTAGGCGATTCCCGGTGGTCCCGGGGACTGCGCCTCTACCCGCTGGTACCTCCACTGGCCGAAATACTTGATGTCAACTCCGGACCACCTCCTTTCCGTGGTGAGCCCACGATATCAACGGAGGATGACGTGGCGCTCGCGTTCCACCTCGTCCCGTACCCAGCAGTTGGGGATGTGGTCGTTGACGATGCCGCAGGCCTGCATGGCGGCGTAGACGGTCGTCGGGCCGACGAAGCGGAAGCCGGCCGCCTTCAGTCGCTTCGACAACTCCTTCGACTCGGTCGTGTCGCGGTACTCCCACATGAGGTCTCGCAGCGGTGTGCCGGCGTCGCGCAGGGCGAGCACGCCGTGTGCGTTCGCGATCGCGGCTTCGATCTTGCCGCGGTGACGGACGATGCCTGCGTCGGCGAGCAGGCGCTCGACGTCACGCTCGCCGTAGCGCGAGACCGCGTTGGGATCGAAGCCGGCGAAGGCGGCGCGGAAGTTCTCCCGCTTGCGCAGGATCGTCAGCCACGAGAGCCCGGACTGGAATCCCTCCAGGCAGAGGCGCTCGAACAGGCTGCGCTCGTCCCGCACCGGCCGGCCCCACTCCTCGTCGTGGTAGGCGAGGTAGAGCGGGTCGGTCGTCGGCCAGCACCTGATCTTCTCAGGCAACCTCGACCTTGACGAGCCCGTCGACGATGCGCACGGGATACGTCGCCACCGGCTCGAACGCGGGCAGCGACATCGGCCGGCCGGTGGCGAGGTCGAAGGCGGAGCCGTGGCGCGGGCAGATCACGCGGCACGTGTCCTCCTCCCACGTTCCCTCGCACAGGGGGCCGTCGTCGTGCGAGCAGCGGTCCTCGATCGCATACAGCGCGCCACCGCAGTTGTAGACGCCGATGACCATCCCCGGCCCGGCGACGATCAGCTTCGTCGAGCCAGGCGGGAACTCGTCCGCCGGCGCGACCTCCAGCTCGGCCATCTCAGGTGAGCTCGAGCTCGTCGAAGCCGGCGAGGCCCTGCGGCAGCGGCGTGCCCTTCGCCTTGTGCAGCGCGACCTTCAGCGTCGTCAGCCCGAGCATCGCGCACTTGAGGCGCACCGGCGTGAGCGGGATGCCGATCTCCTCCAGCAACTCGTCCTTGTCGAGGACGGCGACCTCCGATGCAGTCCGTCCCTGCACCATCTCGGTGAGCATCGACGTCGCCGCCTGGGAGATGGCGCACCCGCGGCCGGAGAACTTCACCTCGTCGATCGTCTCGCCGTCGTCCGCGAACGCGACGTAGATCGAGACCTCGTCGCCGCACAGCGGGTTCTGCCCCTCAGCCTCGGCATCGGCTCCTTCCATGACGCCGTGCCCGCGCGGGTTCTTGTAGTGATCCAGGATCACTTCGCGGTACATCTGCTCGAACTCGTTCATCTAGGCAAACACCTTACGCACGGTGTACAGCCCTTCGGTGAGTTGGTCGATCTCCTCGGGGAGCGTGTACAGGTAGAAGCTCGCCCGGTTCGTCGCTGCGACGCCGAGCTTGTGCATGAGGGGCTGGCAGCAGTGGTGCCCCGCACGGATGGCCACGCCCTGGCGGTCGAGGATCTGCGCGACGTCATGCGGATGGATGTCGTCGAGGTTGAACGACACGACACCGGCGCGGCGCTCGGCCGGCGGGCCGTACAGCGTGATGCCGGGCACCTCGCTCATCCGCGCGAGCGCGTATGCCACCAGCTCGTGCTCGTGCGCCTCGATCGCGTCGAGCCCGGCGGCCTCGAGGTAGTCCACGGCGGCACCCAGTCCGACTGCCTCCGCGATCGGCGCGGTGCCGGCCTCGAACTTGTGCGGCAGCTCGCCCCACGTCGTCTTCTCGTAGCGGACCGAGTTGATCATGTGGCCGCCGAGGAGGAACGGCTCCATCGCCTGCAACAGCGCGCCGCGTCCCCAGAGCGCGCCGATGCCGCTCGGGCCGCACATCTTGTGGCCGGAGATGGCGAGAAAGTCGCAGTCGAGCGCCTGCACGTCGACGCGCATGTGCGGCGCTGCCTGCGCCGCGTCGCAGACGAAGATCGCGCCTTGTTCGTGCGCCCAGCGCGTGAGCGGGCCGACGTCGTGGATCGTTCCGAGCGCGTTGGAGACGAGGTTCGTCGCCACCACCTTCACCGTGTAGTCGCGCGCGATCCGATCCAGCCCCGAGAGGTCGATCTCGTGGTTGTCGTCGAGCGGCAGCATCACGAACTCCGCGCCCTGCCGGCGCGCGATGTACTGCCAGGGGACGAAGTTCGAGTGGTGCTCGAGCTCGGTGACGACGACCGCGTCGCCCGGTCCGAGGTTGTTCCCGCCCCAGGAGTAGGCGACGAGGTTCAGGGCCTCGGTGGCGTTCCGGACGAAGACGATCTCGCGCACGTCGGGCGCATTCACGAACGCGCGCACCTTCTCACGAGCGCCCTCGAGGCCGGCCGTCGCGCGCTCGCCGAGCACGTGGACGGCGCGATGGACGTTCGCGTACGACGTCTCGTAGAACGTCGTCATCGTGTCGAGCACCTGCCGCGGCTTCTGGGAGCTGTTGGCCGAGTCGAGGTAGGCGAGCGGCTGGCCGTGGATCAGCTGCTCGAAAATGGGGAAATCGGCGCGCAGCGCGCGGGCGTCGAGCTTCCTTTGACCTGCGATCACGGCCACCGTTTCCATGGTACGGGGCAATGAGGGAGCAACGCCGCTCTCAGCAAACCCTCAGGTTGGTAGCGAAGACTTGGGTCGTGGCAGAAGGCCGCATCGACGCGGCACGGGCGCGCGCCCGAGGGGCGAAGCTCGCCCTCGGGGCGGTCGCGACGCTGGTGCTGGGCACTGCATTCGTCGGCGCCAAGGCGCATGCCGCCGGGCACACGAAGCACCGGGCGCGGCCGCTGGCCGCCCCGAGATCGTTCGAGCGGGCCGTCCGAAGGAGCGTGCTCGCGGGCGGGCAGATCGCTCCGCCGGTCCAGCCGCCGCCGGTGGTGACGAGCACCTCGTGACCGTGCGTCGCTTCCGCGCGATGGGCTGCGAGATCGTGCTCGCCGGCGGGGACGCGGGCGAGGTTGCCGCGGTGTTCGAGCGCTGGGAGGCGGCTTTCAGCCTCTTCCGGCCCGAATCCGAGCTCTCACGCGTCAACGCCTCCCGGTCGCAAGTGCTCGCCGTGTCTCCGTTCTTCGCCGCGACGCTTCAGGTCGCGCTCGACGCCGCTGCGGATACCGGTGGGCTCGTCGACGCGGCGCTCGGCGCAGGAGCCGTCCGGCTCTCCGGCACCCTGCTCAGCCGTGCTGGCGCCGCGCTCGACCTGAACGGCGTCGTCAAGGCGCTCGCGGTCGACGAAGCGGCCGCCACGCTGGACGGCCTCGGCTTCGTCTCGGCGGGCGGCGACCTCGCGGTGCGAGGGCCGGTCGACGTCGGGCTCCCGGGTGGCGGCGCGGTGAGCGTGGTCGAGGGCGGCCTCGCGACGAGCGGAACGGCCACGCGCGGCCCTCATCTGATCGACCCGCGAACCGGTCGGCCAAGCGATTCGCCGTGGGAGCAGGTCACGGTGTCGGGTGCCACCTGCCTCGCGGCCGACGTCGCGGCGAAGGCTGCCTATCTCCTCGGCGAAGACGGTCCGGACTGGCTGGACAGTCGCGGCATGGCTGGACGCTTCCTCGGCCTCGATGAACAGATCGTGTGCAACGCCGTATGGCACAGGAGCGTCGTGTGCATCTGACCTCGAGCCCCGCCATCTGGTACGCGGCCCGCGCGTCCGGCGTCGCGGCCTACGTCGTCCTCAGCGTCGTCGTCTCGATCGGCATCACGCTCGGCGGCAAGAAGCAGAGCCGTCGCTGGCCGCGCTTCGCGGTCGAGGACATCCACCGCTTCGGCGGGCTCCTCGTCGGCTCGCTCATCGTCGTCCATGTGGGCGCGATCGCGGTCGATTCGTTCCTGCCGTTCTCGATCGTCCAGCTCGTCGTCCCGTTCACGGCCCGATACCGCGCGCTTTGGACGGGCCTCGGCATTTTCGCTGCCGAGCTTCTGCTCGCCCTCGCGATCACCAACCATTACCGCAAGCGGATGCCGTACCGGTTCTGGCGCGCAGCCCACTACGCCAACTTCGCCGTCTGGACGCTCGCGTCCGTGCACGGCATCTTCGCGGGCACCGACCGGAGCGCAACCTGGCTCGCGGTTGTCTACGGCTTGTGCATCGCCACCGTGGCCTCGCTCGTCGCGTGGCGCGTCGGCGGCGGCGCGCTTCGCCCCACGCGCATTGCTGCTGCGGGAGCGGTCGGCGTCGTCGTGCTGCCCGTTCTCCTGCTCGGGCCGCTGCAGAAGAACCCTCTCCCGTGGAACGCGTCGCGGATCTCGGAGCGGCTGACGGGGCAGGTGATCCGCAACGGGACCAACATCAAGCAGATCGTCTCTTTCGTCGGCGGGGCGCAGTCGCCTCAGAAGCTGCTCGTGCGCGCCGACCTCCTCGTCTCGCCTCAACGGCTTGACGCAACCTCGCTGCAGGTCGAGTACCTGCCGAGCGGCGACGTGTGCCGCGGCCGGGTGACGCAGGTCGGATTGACGAGCTTCGCGGGCACGTGCCGACTGCCAGACGGCGCTCGACGGGTCGTGCGCGCCGGTTGGGTCGCCGCCGAGGCGGGCGTAGACGGCACGATCTCGCTGCATGCTTAGCGTCATCCTCCTCGCGCTCGCCGCGGCGCTCGCGCCCACGCCGGCGCAGAAGCTCGGGTTTCCACCGGTGAAGCCGGGGCCTGTCCCCGGCTACGTGATGATCGCCGACCGCAACAACAACCGGATCATCATGGTCTCGCCGTCGAAGAAGATTGTGTGGCAGAAGGACGGGCTGCATGACCCGGACGATGCGTTCTTCACGACCGGGTACAAGTCCATCTCGACGAACGAGGAGTACAACCAGACGATGGCGCTGATCGGCGTGCGCTCGCGGCGCGTCACGTGGTCGTACGGGCACGCCGACGTGCGCGGGTCGTCGCCCGGTTACATGTCGAATCCGGATGACGCGTACTTGCTGCCGAACGGGCTCATGCAGGTGGCCGACATCGAGAACTGCCGCGTGCTGTGGGTGAATCGCGCGCACCGCATCGTGCGCAGCATCGGGCACGCCGGCGACTGCACGCACGATCCGCCGAGGACGCTCAGCTCGCCGAACGGCGATACGCCGCTGCCCGACGGCGGCGTGCTCATCACGGAGATCGGCGGCTGGGTCGACCGCATCAGCGCGACCGGCAAGCTCGTGTACACCGTTCGTACGCCGACGACGTACCCGTCGGACGCGCAGTTGCTGCCGAACGGCGACATCCTCGTCGCAGGGTTCAACATGCCGGGCCGAGTGGACGAGATCACCCCGAGCGGCAAGATCGTCTGGACGTGGCAGCCGACGGGTGAGTGGACGCTGAACCGGCCCTCGCTGGCCGTCCGTTGGCCGAACGGGTTGATCGCGCTCACCGACGATTGGAACCACCGCGTGCTCGTCGTGAATCCGCGCACGAAGAAGGTCGTGTGGTCGTACGGCCACCTCGGCAGTCCCGGAATCGCACCCGGCTACCTGAACAAGCCCGACGGCCTCGACCTGCTTCCGGCCGTCCCGGGCGGCGTGAAGGCCGCGCGTAAGACGGTCTCGACCGTGCAGCGGATCGGATCGCTCCCACAGGCGCTGTCGAAGGCCTCCGCAGTCGCCCTTCCCGGCGGTCGCTTGATGGTGCTCGGTGGGTACACGGGCTCATCGTCGATCGACAGCGTCCTGCTCGGCACGCCACAGCGCCTGCGCATGGTCGGGCGCCTGCCGGCGCCCACGCATGACGCTGCGGCGGCGGTTCTCGGCACGTCGATCTTTCTCTTCGGCGGCGGGGAGTCGGTCTCGGTCGACACGATTGACCGCGTGAGCCTCGCCGGCAGCGCGCGAAGCGCGGGCAAGCTCGACGAGCCGCTGTCCGACCTCGGCGCCGCCGTCGTCGGCGGCAAGGTGTACCTCGTCGGTGGCTACACCGGATCGGCGTACGCGAGCGCGATCCTCCGCTACGACGGAGGAGGGCGCACGACGACGGTCGCCCGGCTGCCGGCCGGCACGCGGTACGCCGGCGTCGCCGTCCTGGGCGGCCGGATCGTGGTCGCAGGCGGCATCACGCCGTCGGGCACCTCGTCCACGGTCTACTCGATCGACCCGGCCACGCGGAAGATCGCGCGCGTGGCGACGCTGCCGGCGCCCGAGGCGCACGCCGGCATGGCCGCGCTCGAGAACGCGCTCTATCTCGTCGGCGGAAACGACGTGCTGCGCATCGTCGGCCGCTCCGTCACGGTTGCAGCGCACCTGCCCGTCTCGCTCTCCGACCCGGCCGTGGTCGCGCTCGACGGGCGCATCGTCATCGTCGGTGGGGGCACCACCGGCGTCTTCGCCTTCACGCCCCGCTAGGCTGACGCCGTGCGTAGGCTCGTCGTCCTCCTCGCTTCGCTCGCCCTTCTCGCCGCAGGCTGCGGCGGCGGAGGCGGCAAGGCGCAGTCCCACTCGGTGCTCGAGGTCTCGAAGGCGTTCTACGCCGCCGGCCTTCCGTTCACCGGGGTTGTCACCGGCAACCAGTACGTGACGGGCCAGGTGCCGTTCCTGCCGCTCGCCCTCAACCAGAGCGACATGCGCTTCAACGTCCAGGCGCAGCTGAGCGGGTCGAATACGACCTTCCACACCGGCGAGGTGGTGTGGGTGTTCGACACAAACGCGCATGCACAACAGGCGTTGGCTGCCGTGCCTCTGGTGAAGTGGGGGACGGGACCGCAGCACATCGTGCGCGAGCAGTTCGGCAACGTCGTCGTCGTCGCGTCGGGTTTCGTCGGCGCGCCGAAGGCGAAGCTCGATCAGGCGCTCGCGGCGCTTCGCTAGCTCTTCGAGAACGCGACCGACTCCCAGAGCAGGCCGTGCCGCCGTCGCGCCGCGGGCGTGAGACCTTGCGTGCGGGCAGCCGCTTCGATGCGGCGTACAGGGTGGACGTACACGCGGAAGGTCGATCGACGCAGCTTGAGCATCGCGTTGACCAGCCGGAGTGCGCCGCGGACGACCGCACGTTCCTGCGGGTACGTGAGCACGAGCCTGTGGCGTGCCCGCTCCGCCGCCGCGCCGACGAGCGCGTCGACGTCGGGATAGCAGCAGACGACGCGGTGCATGACGACGATGTCGTGCGGCTCGATCGTGCCCGCTTCGGCGACGAAGTCCCCGATGCGCCGCTCGATGCGATCCGACACCCCACGCTCGGAGAGCAGCTCGCCGGCGACGTCCTCGTACTCGCCCGAGAGCTCGACGTTCGTCGCCCGGTCGGCGCCCGCGGCGAGCAGTTCCAGCTCGATTGCCCCGACGCCGCCGCCGACCTCGAGCACGCTCGCGCCGCGCACGTCGCCGCTCAGCTCGAGCAGGTCGCGCGCGGAGCCGCGCAGGCCGTGGCGGCGAAAGCCGCGTGCGTCACGCGCCGCCTGCCGCCGTCCGAAGAACGACTCGTAGTCGCGCGCGCAGCAGCTTCCAGCCACGCGCGCGACTGTACTACGCCGGTCGACAGGTTCCCGCGAGCGCGGTTGCCGCTCCGCTCGGGCGCACGCTGACGATCGTGGTCCGCACGGAGCAGTGGGGGGCCGATGCGGAGATGAGAAGGTTGACGCCGTCCCACGACGTGCCGACGCCGAAGACCTGCGCGCGCTGGTCGACCGGACGCCCGCTGCCCTCGAGGTTCGCGACCCACACGCCGCCGGCCCGATGCGTACGCAAGGTGCGAGCTGTCGCGCGACCACGTGGGGAAGAGCTGCCCGGCGTTCGTCCCCAGGTGGACGACGCGGTGCGAGCGCACGTTGAGGACATCCAGCTCCATGTGCTGCTCGTAGACCTTCGTGAACGCGACGTGGGCGCCGTCGGGAGCGGCGACGGGCCACCAGAGCCCGAGGACGAGTGCTGCGGCTGCTGCGAGCACGTCGTCAGCGTAGGAGCCATCCGTTAGCAGTTCGTCAGCGCGCTGTTACCTTTGGCTGCGTGAGCGACTACATCTTCACGATGTACAGGGCCGACAAGTTCTACGGCCCCGACCGCCAGGTTCTGGCGAATATCTCGTTGTCGTTCCTGCCCGGCGCGAAGATCGGCGTCCTCGGCCCGAACGGCGCCGGCAAGTCGACGCTGCTCCGGATCATGGCGCTGAAGGAGGAGCCGTCCTCCGGCGTCGCCGAGCTCGCGCCGAACGCGACGGTCGGGCTCCTCGAGCAGGAGCCGGAGCTCGATGCCGCCAGGACCGTGCGCGAGAACGTCGAGGACGGCGTGCGCGCGCTACGCGACCTGCTCGACCGCTTCAACGAGGTCTCCGCGAAATTCGCCGAACCGGATGCCGACTTCGACGCGCTCCTTGTCGAGCAGTCCAAGGTGCAGGACGCGATCGACCGCGCCGACGCGTGGCAGCTCGACCAGCATCTCGACCACGCGATGGATGCGTTGCGCGTGCCCGACGGCGACCGGGACGTCGGGACGCTCTCGGGCGGTGAGCGTCGCCGCGTCGCGCTCTGCCGCCTGCTGCTGTCCGCCCCTGACCTCCTGCTGCTGGACGAGCCGACGAACCATCTCGATGCCGAGTCGGTCGCGTGGCTCGAGCGCTTCCTCGCCGAGTACAAGGGGACGGTCGTCGCGGTCACGCACGATCGCTACTTCCTCGACAACGTCGCCGGCTGGATCCTCGAGCTCGACCGCGGCCGCGGCATCCCATTCCAGGGGAACTATTCGTCCTGGCTCGAGCAGAAGCAAGAGCGCCTCGCCGTCGAGGAGAAGACCGAGTCGGCCCGGCGCCGCACGCTCGCGCGTGAGCTGGAGTGGGTGCGCATGTCTCCGCGTGCGCGGCACGACAAGTCGAAGGCGCGCCTCGCCGCGTATGAGCGTATGTACGCCGAGGAGCAGAACGTCAAGCTCGACAAGGTCGAGATCCACATCCCGCCCGGCCCGCGCCTCGGCGACGTCGTCATCGAGGCCGAGGGCGTGCAAAAGGGCTTCGGCGACCGGCTCCTCGTTGAGGACCTCACATTCTCGCTTCCGCCCGCCGGGATCGTCGGCGTCGTCGGCCCGAACGGCGCAGGCAAGACGACGCTCTTCCGCATGATCGCGGGCGAGGAGTCGCCGGACGCGGGCGTGCTGCGCGTCGGCGACACCGTCCAACTTGCGTACGTCGACCAGGCGCGTGCGGACCTCGAGCCCGGAAGCACGGTGTGGAAGGAGATCAGCGGCGGCCTCGACACGATCGAACTGGGCAAGCGCGAGGTGAACTCGCGCCAGTACGTGTCGTGGTTCAACTTCAGGGGATCCGATCAGCAGAAGCGGGTCGCCGACCTCTCCGGCGGGGAGCGCAACCGCGTTCATCTCGCGAAGCTCCTTCGCAGCGGCGGCAACGTGCTCCTGCTCGACGAGCCGACCAACGACCTCGACGTCGACACACTGCGTGCCCTCGAGGAGGCGCTGCTCGATTTCGCCGGCTGCGCGGTGGTGATCACCCATGACCGGTGGTTCCTCGACCGGGTGGCGACCCACATCCTCGCGTTCGAGGGCGACAGCCAGACGACATGGTTCGAGGGCACGTGGGGCGAGTACGCCGCCTGGGTGCGAGAGACGCGAGGCGCCGAGGCGCTCGAGCCGCACCGCATCAAGTACAAGCCGCTCGTCAGGTCCTGACGAGCGCCGGCGTCACGCCGGTTGGGTCTGGCGCTCGGCTCGCGGCTGAGCGCCGCTGCCTGCGCGGGGCAGGGTCACCGTGAACGTCGAGCCGGCGCCGCGGCGCGAGCGGACGGAGAGCAGCCCGCCCATCTGCTCGACGATCTCACGCGAGATGTAGAGCCCAAGGCCGGAGCCTCCGACGCCGCGCGTCATCTCGGCATCGAGGCGATAGAACTTCTCGAAGATGCGGGCCTGCTCGGAGGGAGGTATCCCGAGGCCCTCGTCCTCCACGTCGATGCGGAGGCGGTCGGGCGTGTCCGCGATGCGGACCTCGATGCGCCCGCCCTCGGGCGAGTACTTGATCGCGTTCTCGACGAGGTTGACGAGCACCTGCTTCAGGCGCGGCGGGTCGCAGCGCAGCGGGCGCGTTGTCGGCGGGGCGACGAGCTCGAGCCGGATCGACTCCGGCTTGCGGGAGTCGGCGGCTTCGAGCACGGAGGCGCAGAGCTCCGCCACGTTGCAGTCGCGCTCTTCCATCCGCAGCCGCCCGCGATCGATCTGCGCGGTGACGAGGAGCTGGTCGACGATCTGTGCGAGGTGCTCGGACTCCTGCTCGATCATCTTCAGCAGACGCCGGCGTACCGGCTCGGACAGCTCGTCCTCGCGGTCGATCAGCGTGCGGATGCTGCCGTACACCGCGGTCAGCGGCGTGCGCAGCTCGTGCGAGGCGGTGGTGACGAAGTCGGCGCGGGCGCGCTCGAGCACGTGCTCGGCGGTGGCGTCGCGCAGCGTGACCACGCGGCCTCCGTCGAAGCGGCTGAGCGAGATCGCCAGCCAGCGCTCCTCGCCGCCGATGCGCACCGGCGTGAGCTCTCCGCCGGACCGCTCGATGAGGACCCCGAACTCGGGGAAGATGCCGCCCGCCGGCCGTCCGAGCGCGGCCTCCGCGGGGACGCCGAACAGCTCCTCGGCGGCGTTGTTCCACGAGAGCACGCGCGAGCCGTCATCGAGCATCACCACCGCATCCGAGACATGCGCGAGCGCACGGGACGCGTTCGCGCCGTGTTCTGCGCGGATACGCGCCTGCTCCTCGTCCGAGTAGAGGCTGCGGAGCCGCTCCGGCACGCGTCGCAGGAGGAAGATCGCAATCCCGAGAGCGAACAGGCCGCTCGCCGCCAGGAGGAGGATTGCGCGCGTGAGCGTCCGCCGCTCGTCGCTGCGCGTCTGGTCGACGAACGCCGTGATCGACGCCGCCATTGATTGCGAGTTGCCGCGGAATCGATTGAAGAGGCGCTGGCCGCCAAGCACGTCCGTCCGCGCCCGGTGCTCCCCGAGCTGCCCGTCCGCCACGAAGGTGATCTGCCGGTCGAAGTAGCCGTCGAGCGCCCGGATCTCGTACCGAATCGGCTTGAGCTCCGCCTGCAGATCGGGTCGCGATGCCGTGAGCTGCGAGAGCTTCGCCAGGTCGGTGAGGACGTTCTTCCGTCCGCGGAAGTACGGCTGCAGCGTGCGCCGGTCCGAGGTGAGCATGTAGCCGCGTACGCCGGTCTCTTCGTTGACCATCTGGAGGATGAGATCCTGCGAGTGGGTCCTCAACGGGAAGAGCGTGTGGATGTACCGGTCCTCCGCGGAGCGATAGAGCGCGAACGTGCTGTACACGCCGGTTGCGAGCAGCGCGCCAAGGAGCAGGATGAGGACGGCGAGGGCGATCTGGACGCGCCGCTTCGCGGCGATCGCGCGCTCGAGCTCCTTTCCGATCCGCCAGCGCACGCGCTCAGCTCCCGACGCCGCAGCCTGTGACGAGCGACAGGTTCGTGAGTGGCCGGAGCTCGGCGCCGTTCGGCAGCGCGCCGCGCGTCGTGCGGACGCTGTTCCAGAAGCCGGCGCCGGAGATGTCGACGCTCGCGCCGAGCAGCTGCCATTGCGCGGTCGCGTGGGGGCAATGGTCGGTGAACTCGCGCCGCGCGGCGATCATGCCCGTGCGGTCGCGCGACCGCGGCCCGAGGCAGTGCGGGTTCGGCAGGTAGGCGTCCATGTACATGCCACTCGGGATGTCGAAGAGGACGAGGACGATCTCGCCGTTCGAGGCGATGCGGTAGCGGTCGACGACGACGTGGAGGCGCCACGTGTTGAGCTGGAAGCTCGTCGTCCGTCTGGTTCCGATCAGCTGGGGCGAGCGCAACTTTGCGATCTCCGGGATCGTCGTCTCGATCCGGCCGAGGTGCACCTTGGCGCGCTGCGGGTCGCTCAGGTTCATCAGCCGCCACGCCGGCCCGCCGCACCACGACCCCGGCGAGACATGCGTCGGCGCGGCCTGGGCCGCGAGCGCGCTGGAACACGCGGCGAGTGCCGCGAGCGACAGCATCAGCATGAGTCGTTCTGGGCGACGCATCACGATGCGCCGCGGACGGTACCAGCGCCGCATGGGGCGCATGGACGGTTTCGCTAGCCCTGCGGAATGCGGGCTTCGAGCGCGGCCGTCACTGCCTCGCGGACGGGCTCGAGCTCGATGCGGTCCAGCACGTCCTGGAAGAAGCCGCGGACGATCAGTCGCTCGGCCTCGGTGCGCGGCAGGCCACGCGCCATCAGATAGAAGAGCTGCTCGCGGTCGACCCGGCCGACGGTGGCGCCGTGCGTGCAGCGGACGTCGTTGGCGAGGATCTCGAGCCCGGGGATCGGCACCGCATGCGTCGTGGGGCTCAGCATGAGGTTCCGGCACTCCTGGTACGCGTTCGTCTTCTGCGCGTCCTTCTCGACGCGGATCATTCCGCGCCACACCGCGGTCGCGTGGTCGCGCAGCGCGCCCTTGAACGCGAAGTCGGACGTGCAGTCCGGCGCGATGTGCTCCTGGAAGGTGTCGTAGTCGAGGTGCTGTGTGCCGTCCGCGAAGTAGGCGCCGGTGACGCGCGAGGTGGCGCCGGGCCCGTTGAGGTCGTTCTGGATCCGCGTCTTGCCCTTCTTCGAGCCGAAGCCGCCGGCGACCCAGTCGAGCTCGGCGTCGCGCTCGACGCGCGCGTGATGCGACGCGAAGTGCCACGTCTCTCGGGAGAGGTTCTGCAGGGAGACGTACTCGAGCTTCGCGTTCGGCTCGACGAAGAGCTCGGTGACCGCGTTCGAGTAGGCCTCGGTGTCGGCGGCCGGCGACGCGTACTCCTCGATGAGCGACGCGCGCGCGCCCTCCTCGGCGACGACGACGAGACGCCAGAACGTCTGCCCGGTGGCGGCGATCCGCACGTACAGCGGCTTCTCGAGGACGACGCCCTTCGGCACGACGACGAGCAGGCCGGTCTTCCACATGGCCGCGTTGTGCGCGGCGAACTTCTCGTCCCAGCCGACGAGCGAGTACAGCCGCTCGTAGTCCTCCGGCAGCGGCGCGAACGTCACGCCCTCCGGCGCCTTCGCGATGTCGATGCCGTCCGCAGTCACGGTGGCGTAGCCGCTGACGTCGAGGTCGAGCAGCGTCTCGATCTCGGCCGACGCCGCCCCTGCGAACGCGTCTGGATCGAAGCCCGCCAGGTCGGTGAAGCGCCAGTGCTCCTCGGTGGTGTCCGGGAGCGGCAGCGCGCGGTACGCCTCGACGGCGGCGCTGCGGCTCATCGCGTGTAGTTCCTGTGCAGCATCAGCGTGTTCCCGTCCGGATCGTGAAAGACGGCCATGTGGCAGACGCCGGTGTCGAACGGTTCTCCACCGAACTCGACGCCCTTCGCCTCGAGCTCCTGCTGCGCCGCCGCGACGTCAGGTACGCGGAGGGCGATCGACGCGGTGTGCGGCCCGGTGAACGAGCTGCCGATGTTCTCCATCTGCAACAGATAGAGGCTGACGTTCTCGCCCAACTGGTACTCGGGGAAGCCCTGCTCGGGGTGCTCGATCTCGGGCAGGCCGAGGGTCTCCCCGTAGAACCGCTTCGCCCGTTCCATGTCGGTGACGGGGACGGAGATGAAGTCCGTCCGTTCGACGATCAACCGACGGAGCCTTCCATCTGCAGCTGGATGAGGCGGTTCATCTCGACGGCGTACTCGAGCGGGAGCTCCTTCGTGATCGGCTCGACGAAGCCTGACACGATCATCGCGCTCGCCTCCGCTTCGGAGAGCCCGCGCGACATGAGGTAG
>DATCBD010000027.1:0-18303 GCA_036512155.1 Gaiellaceae bacterium
GTCAGCATCGTCTCGGGCGGCATCGCAGGCCGGACGCAGACGCTCACGCAGTACGTCCAGGCGTCGTACGAGAACTTCGACCAGACGGGGGCTTATGCTGCGTCCGTGCTGCTGGCCATGCTTGCGATCACGACACTCCTCCTCATGACGGTGGTGAGACGTGGCGATCGAAGCTCGTAACGTCACGAAGCGGTTTGGAGACTTCCTCGCCCTGGACGATGTCTCAATCTCCGTCGAGAGCGGCTCGCTCACGGGCCTGCTCGGGCCGAGCGGCAGCGGCAAGTCGACGCTGCTCCGCGTGATCGCGGGGCTCGAGACGCCCGACGTGGGGGAGGTGTTCATCTCCGGCAAGGAGGCGACGGCGGTCGCGCCGCAGAAGCGCGGCGTCGGCTTCGTCTTCCAGCACTACGCGCCGTTCACGCACATGACGGTGTGGGACAACATCGCGTTCGGGCTCTCCATCCGGCGGCGCCCGAAGGAGGAGATCCACGCCCGCGTGACCGAGCTGCTCGAGCTCGTGCAGCTCAACGGGCTCGGCAAGCGGTATCCGTCGCAGCTCTCGGGCGGCCAGCGGCAGCGCATGGCGCTCGCGCGGGCGCTTGCGGCGGAGCCGGAGCTGCTGCTCCTCGACGAGCCGTTCGGCGCGCTCGACGCGCGGGTGCGCAAGGAGCTGCGCGAGTGGCTCCTGCGGCTGCACGACGAGATGCACGTGACGACGATCTTCGTCACGCATGACCAGGAAGAGGCGCTCGAGGTCGCGGACAACGTCGTCGTCATGAATGCGGGTCGCGTCGAGCAGGTGGCGCCGCCGCGCGAGCTCTACGACGAGCCGGCGAATCCGTTCGTCATGAGCTTCGTTGGGCCGGTGAACCGGCTCGGCGAGGCCTGGGTGCGTCCGCACGACATTGAGATCACGCACGAGCCGAACGGCGTGGCGCAGGAGGCGCAGGTCGAGCGCATCGTCCGGCTCGGCTTCGAGGTGCGCGTTGACCTCGTGCGGGACGACGGCGAGCGCCTGCACGTGCAGTTGACGCGGAACGAGGCCGAGGTGCTCGAGCTCGCGCCGAGCGACATCGTCTACGTGCGCACGCGCGTCGAGCGGACGTTCAACGAGAACGGCGAACCCACGCGTCCGGCTCCTTCGTCAGTTTCGTGATGTGCGCGGGGAGCTTCCCGCTCGCGACGTCGGCGAGCGTGACGTGCTCGAGGACGGAGCGGACGGCGGAACGCAGCGCGACCCAGACGTCCTTCAGTGCCGTCGCCGATCCGTCGTATTCGAGGGCGTCGGGGGAGAGGCCGCGGACGCTCGCGAGCGGCCCTTCGACGGCGCGCACGACGTCCGCGATGACGATCTCGTCGGCCGGCTTCGCGAGCAGGTAGCCGCCGCCGGCGCCGCGCCGGCTGTCCACGATCCCGGCCCGGCGGAGGTCGAGGAGGATGTTCTCGAGGAAGTTGACCGGGATCTGCTGCGCCTCGGCGAGGTGCTCGGCAGAGACAGGCCCGTCACCCGCGCCGGCGAGCTCCACGGCGGCGCGGACGGCGTAGTCGGCCTTCGCGGTAGTGCGCATGCATTGATTATCGTGGAGCGGAGTGGCAGGGCCTCCGTACACCGGTCATTGCATGTGCGGCGGCGTCCGGTTCGAAGTGACCGGGGAGCCGCTCAGCGCGGGCTATTGCCACTGCACGCGGTGCCAGCGGAGGACCGGGACGGCAGCGTCCGCACAGGCGCGGCTCGCGCCGGGGACGTTCCGGCTGGTCGCGGGCGAGGAGCTCGTCCGGGAGTACAAGCCGGAGGACGGCTGGCCGAAGTGCTTCTGCTCGGCGTGTGGGAGCGCCCTCTGGAGCAAGTATCCGGAGACGGGCGAGGTCGGCAGCGTACGGCTCGGGATCTTCGACCCGGGCCACGACATCCGTCCGCAGTGGCACACGTTCGTGACCTATGCGTGCGAGTGGGAGCCGATCCCGGACGACGGGCTCGAGCGGTACCCCGAAGCGAAGCCGCGCTAGACATCCGCGACACTTTCGTGCGCGTACCTGGTACCGGCCTCATCGCCTGAGCAGGTGCTTCGGCCGCAACAGACACGACCGGTACCAGGTACCTGAACGGCGTGCTACCGAAATGTCACAGCGGGACGAGTCGTGTCCCGGTGGCCTTGAACGTCGCATAGGCGACGCCGCCGCCGGCGAGGCCGAGTCGCTCCGCCGACGACGCCGTCACCTCTGCCGTCACCGGGCCGATGCGGACGCGGACG
This sequence comes from Gaiellaceae bacterium, assembly GCA_036512155.1. Classification (GTDB taxonomy): domain Bacteria; phylum Actinomycetota; class Thermoleophilia; order Gaiellales; family Gaiellaceae; genus Palsa-739. The sequence continues at coordinate 2,253 of DATCBD010000027.1, forward strand.
CGGTTGCCAACCTCGACCAGCGAGCCGATCTCGCCGCGGATGACGTTCAGCGCCGAGTCGTCGGCGTGTGCGCGCGAGAGCGAGATCTCCCATGGATAGACGACGACGCCGACCTCACCGTCCCCGTCGTCGGTGGAGAAGACCCGCTCGCCGCTCTCGAGCACGATCTCGGTCAGGTCGCCGCGGCTCGCACGCCCGCGCAACAGGTTCGCCCCGGTGAACGACGCGACGAATGCGTCGGCCGGCCGCGCGACGAGCTCCGCCGGCGACGCCACCTGTCGCAGCTGTCCGTCGACGAGCACGCCGACCTCGTCCGCGAGCGACGCCGCGTCCTCGTAGTCGTGTGTCACGAGCAGCGTGGGGAGGCCGAGCTCCCCCAGCAGCTCGTGCAGCTCGCTCCGCACCTCGGCCTTCGTGTGCGCGTCGAGCGCGGCGAGCGGCTCGTCCAAGAGCAGCACCGACGGCTTTCGCGCGAGCGCCCGCGCGAGCGCGACTCGCTGTCGCTCGCCGCCGGAGAGCTCCCGCGGCCGCGCGTCCGCGAGGTGCGCGATGCGGAACCGCTCCAGCAGGTCGCCGACCGGCCCTGCATACGCGACGTTCGCGCGCACGCTCATGTGCGGGAACAGCGCGTAGTCCTGGAAGACGAAGCCGACGCGACGCTCCTCCGGCTGCATCTCGTTCCACGAGACACCGTCGAGCGAGACGCCTCCGTGCGCGGGGCGCAGTAGCCCCGCGACCACGCGCAGCACCGACGTCTTGCCCGCCCCCGACGGCCCGACGAGCGCGACCGTGCGCTCGACGGGCAGCGTCAGCTCGAGGTCGAAAGTGCGAAGCGGAACGCTGAAGTGGAGGAGGAGGCGAGCCATTTGAGGGTGACGAGGAGGACGGCGCTCACGAGGACGAGCAGCCCGCCGAGGGCGAGCGCGGTGTGGAAGTCGACGTCGAACTCCGCATAGACGGCCAGCGGCAAGGTCTGCGTGACGCCCTGGAGGCTTCCGGCGAACATGATCGTCGCGCCGAACTCGCCCAGCCCGCGGGCGAAGGCGAGCGCCTCGCCGGCGCCGAGGCCGCCGCGCGCGAGCGGCACGACGACGCGGAAGAACGTCTTCATCGGCCTTGCGCCGAGCGTGCGCGACGCCGCGACGAGCGTCTCGTCCACCGCCTCGAAGGCGGCGATCGCCTGGCGCACGTACAGCGGGCCGGAGACGAACACGACGGCGAGCACGACCGCGGCCTGAGTGAACGGGAGGCTCGTGTGCAGCAACCCGAAGCGGCCGAAGGCGGCGAGGAGGCCGATGCCGGCGACCGCCGGCGGCAGCACGATCGGCAGCTCGACGAGCGTGACCACGAGCGACCGCCCGCGGAAGCGGTGCGTCGCGAGAACGTAAGCAGCGGGCGTGCCGAAGACCAGCACCAGCACCTGCGCGACGACGGTCGTCTTCAGGCTGACGACGAGCGCGTCGGTGACGAGCGAGCTCGAGAGCTCGTGTGCCAGGTTGCCCCACGACAGTCGCGCGAAGATCGCCACGATCGGCAGCGCGAGGAACGCGAGCGCAGCGAGCGCCGCAGCAAGTACGGGAACGCGCCGGATCATGGTGCGGTCTTCGGCTTCACCCGCGGCAGGAATCCAGCCGCGAGGAGCTTCGCCTGCCCGGCCTTGCTCAAGACCTTCTTCACGAACGCCTGGGCCGCGGCAGCGTTGGGTGAGCTCTTCACGACGCAGATGCCGTACTGCACCTTCGGCTGCGCCCACGCCGGCAGCTTCAGCACGGTGACCTGGCCGGGAACCGTCTTCGCATCCGTCGAGTAGACGAAACCGGCATCCGCCTCGCCGAGCGCGACCTTGGCGAGCACCTCGCGCACGTCGGTCTCGTTGCTGACGACGTTGTTCAGCACGCTCGTGAGCGCCATGTTCTTCAGGATCTGACGTGTGTACGAGCCGACCGGGACGCCGACCGCTGCCACGTCGAGCTTCACCCCGGGCTTTTGCAGGTCGTAGACGCTGTGGATCCCAGCCGGGTTCGACTTCGGAATGATGAGCACGAGTGTGTTCCGCGTGAACACGACCGGCTGTGTGCAGAGCCCCTTCTGGTAGAGCTGGAGCGGAAGGGCGGTGTTCGCCGAGGCGAAGACGTCGGCCGGCGCGCCCAGCTGGATCTGCGCCGCGAGCGTGTTCGACCCTCCGAACGAGTACTGCGGCGCCGCATCGATCTGGGGTAAGACGTTCGTGAGCGACGCGGCCGCGTACACCGTCAGCTTCGCGAGGAGCAAAGCAGCCGGCATGGTCAGCCCTCCACCATGATCGACGTCGACTTCACGATCGCGGTCGCAGGTGACCCCGGCTTCAGTCCGAGTTCCTCGACGGCATCGCGCGTGATGATGGCCACGAGTCGCGCCGGCTCGGTGATGGTGATCTCCACCTGGGCGAGCAGCCCGTCGACTTTCACCTCGCGCACCGTGCCGCGCAGGCGATTGCGGGCGCTCAGATGGTGCGAGTCGTCGCCGCGCAGACGCTTGATCTCGCGCGCGCTGACGACGCGCTTGTTGTTCGCATCGCGCGTGGTCTTGATCCGGCCCTCGCTGTCCCAGCGGCGAAGCGTGTCGACGCTGATGCCAAGAGCTTGTGCCGCCTCCGTCGCCGTGTAGCGCGTCTTGGCCATCAGCTCGTGTACCTGCCTAGCGCGTTGGATGCCTGCGCGATCGTCAGCGCGCTCGGGAATGACGAGTGGAACGGCTCGAACATCGTCAGGTGCTGCGCCTCGTTCGCTGCGATGCGGGCCACGATGCCTCGCAGCGGCTCCGACACGAGTGCGTCGGCTGCGCCGAGATACGCGCCGAGCTGGAGCGTCTCCAGCGTGGCGCCGAGCGCGCGCGCTGAGGCCGGGCTCGCGAACGCGCCCCGCGGATAGGTGAAATCGATGTCGCCGGCCTGCGCAGGGACCTGCCCCGCATCGTTCATGAGCGTCGCGAGGCCCTTATAGTGCGCCCGCTCGTTCGCGCGCGCTTCGTGCAAGGGGCCGGAAACGCCGGCGTCGATCGCGTGCGAGTAGAAGTCGTCGGCGAGAAGCTCCGTCGCGATGAGCAGTCGCGCATAGGCGAGATCCGAGTCCGGCGGGACGACCCCGAGCGTCGCTGCAGCTCCGAGGCGGAGCAGTCCGGCACGCGTCAGAGTCTGCATAGGCATTGCCTATGCAAGGTTACCAGCTAGGCCGGGTGTGGATTCCGGATGCCGACAGCGCCAATGAGCCCGCCGGCGACGAGTAGCGCGCACACCGCGAGCATCGAGTGGTGGAAGCCGCGTGCCGTGAGATGGTCGCCGCCTCCCGCGGCCGCGATGCCGAGGACGGCGACCGCGATGAGCCCCGCAACGCGCGCGACCGCGTTGTTCACGCCCGAGGCGACGCCTGCGTCCCCAGGCCCGGCGTCCGAGAGCACGGTCGTCGTGAGCGGCGCGACGGTCAGCGAGAGACCGACCGAGAAGCCGAGCAGCGCGGGGAGGAGGTCGGTCCAGTAGTTCAGGTGCGCCGGCATGCGCGCAAGCGCGACGAGCGAGGCGCCCGCGACGATCGGCCCGACGGCCATGAAGAGCCGCGGTCCGTATTGCATCGAGAGGCGGCCCGTGTAGCGGGACAGGAAGAACATGACGATCGTGATCGGAAGCGTCGCGAGCCCGGCGCGGAACGGCGAATAGCCGGAGAACTCGAGCAGGAAGAGCGACAGGAAGACGCTCAGCCCCGACAGCGCTCCGTACACGGCGAACGTCTCGACGTTGGTGACGGAGAAATTGCGCAGGCGGAAGAGGCGCAGCGGCAGCATCGGCATCGGCGTCCGCAGTTCGTACGCGACGAAGACGCCGAGCAGCGCGAGCCCGCCGGCGAGCGCGCCCGGCACGAATGGGTTGCCCCAGCCGAGATGCGGCTGCTCGATGAACCCCGCGACGAGCAGGCCGAGCCCGGCCGCGCCGAGCACCGCTCCCACGAAGTCGACCCGGAGGTCATCCCTCCGTTTCTGGCTGCGGCTCCCGAGCCTGAGCGTGAGCAGGACGGTGACGATCGCGATCGGAACGTTGATGAGGAAGATCACGCGCCAGCTCGAGATGCCGATGAGCCAGCCGCCGAGGAGCGGCCCGATGACGAACGAGATCCCGCTCCACGCGGTCCAGGTCCCGATCGCGGCGCCGCGCTCGGCGCCGGAGAACGTCGACGTGATCATCGCGAGGGACGCCGGAGTCAGGAGCGCGCCGGCGACGCCCTGGATCCCGCGAAAGACGATCAGCGACGTCGAGTCGGGCGCAACGGCGCACAGCACCGACGCAAGACCGAAGCTCGCGACTCCGAGCATGAACACCCGCAGCTCCCCGAAGATGTCCCCGAGCGACCCGCCGACGAGGATGAGCGAGCCGAGCGTGAGCAGGTACGCGTCGACGATCCACTGCTGCGAGGCGAGCCCACCACCGAGGTCCTTCTCGATCGCGTTGAGCGCGACGTTGACGACCGACCCGTCGATGAAGGCCATCGACGAGCCGAGCACGCTGGCGACGAGCGTCCACCTCTTGACCCGGTCCATACGGGCAATTTAAGGAACCCGTAACAGAGCGGGGCGTACCCTTCCCTTATGGCCGACCAGCCCGAGCCGCGCCGTTACGGCCGCGGCCTCTTCCTCGTGACCGTCGCCGGGGGCCTCTCGTCCCTCGCCTGGGGCAAGGCGGCCTGGGGCCACGTGTCCGGAATAATCTCTCCCGTCGCGGGCGATATCGCCCCGATTCTGCCCACTCAGGGCTGGCGGATCTACACCGTCTCGGACCACATGCCGACCTTCGACCCGGCCACGTGGCAGCTGAAAGTCGGCGGCCTCGTCGAGACGCCGACGACGCTGACGTATGCGCACCTGCGTGCGCTCCCGCGCGTCGAGCAGATCTCGACCTTCCACTGCGTCACGGGTTGGACGGTGCCGAACGTGCACTGGGGCGGCGTCCGCCTGAAGGACGTCTTCGACCTCGTGCGGCCGCTGCCGGAGGCGGGCGCGCTGCAGTTCGTCTCCGCCGAGATCCCGTACGTCGACTACCTCAGCATGCCGGAGGCGATGCTGCACGACGTGATGCTTGCGTACGAGATGGATGGGAAGCCGCTGCCGCGCGAGCACGGCGCGCCGCTGCGGCTGATCATCCCCGACATGTACGGCTACAAGAACGTGAAGTGGCTCGCCGGCATCAATCTCGTGCCGCATCCCGAGGACGGGTACTGGGAGCAGCTCGGCTACGACCGCGACGCCTGGGTCGGCCGCTCCAACGGCTACAGCTCGTGATCAAGTACATCCCGCGCTTCTCGCGGACGGAGCGCACGCTGCACTGGGTAAACGCGCTGTGCTTCCTGTTCCTGCTCGCGACCGGCCTCGTGCTCTATCTCCCGAGCCTCTCCGTCGTCGTCGGCCGCCGGCCCTTGATCAAGGACATGCATTTCTGGGGCGGCATCAGCTGGGTCGTGCTGCTCGGGCTCGTCGCGGTGCTCGGCGATCGCCGCGGCCTGTTGCGCGATGCACGCGAGCTCGAGCGTTTCGATCACGACCGTCTGAACGTCGGCCAGAAGATCAATGCGATCCTCACGGTCGCGTTCACGATCCTCTTCTTCGCGTCCGGCATGCTCCTCTGGTTCGGCGAGCGCGACACGCGGTTCCGCTTCGCGAGCACGGTCGTGCTGCACGACGGCCTGTTGTTCGCCGCGCTCGCGCTCTTTGTCGGCCACCTGTATCTCGCCGTCCTCCATCCCGCAACGCGCCACTCGCTGCGCGGGATGACGCTCGGCAGCGTGCGTGAGGACTGGGCCCGCGTGCACTACCCGCAGTGGGTGTCAGACACCGAGAAGGTGCCTGACACCCGATCCGCGCGTTAGGAGGGCCTGGTGCCGAAGGTGACGGAGACCGACTTGGTCGATCCGCCGCGGTCGAGCGTGATGGTCGCCTTGTCGCCCGGCTTGTAGACGTTCACGGCTGCGGTCAGATCGTCCGCGTTCGTGATCTGCTTGCCGTCGATCTTCGTGATCACGTCACCGGCCTTGAGCCCGGCGCTGTCGGCGGGCGAGCTCGAGACGACGCTGTTGACCTTCGCGCCGCTGCTGTTGGCGGCATCGCTCACCTGGATTCCGAGGTAAGCGTGCTGCACTTTGCCGCCCGAGATGAGCGTGTCCGCGACGCTCTTGACGGTGTCGATCGGCGTCGAGAACCCGACTCCCTCGCTGCCGTTCGAGTTGCTGTCGATCTGGACGTTGACGCCGATGACTTCCCCGCCGGTCGTCAGGAGCGGGCCGCCGGAGTTGCCGTGGTTGATCGGAGCGTCCGTCTGGATCGCGCCCGAGATGGAGTAGTTGTTCGGCGCTGTGATCGTGCGGTCGATCGCGCTCACGATGCCGGAGGTCATCGACTCGGTGAGCCCGAACGGGCTGCCGATGGCAACGACGGCGTCGCCGGGCTGCACCGACGCCGACGATCCGATCGTCAGCGGGTGGAGCTCGGACGCGTCGACGTTCACCTTGATGACGGCCGTGTCGGTCGAGTCGTCCTTGCCGACGAGGGTGGCGGTCACCGTCTTGCCGTCCTGGAAGCGCACCTTGATGGCGGACGAGCCGTCGACGACGTGCGCCGCGGTGACGATGTCGCCCTTCGCGTCGTACACGAAGCCTGTTCCTTCGGCCTGCGTCGTCTGCTGGCCGCCGAAGCCGAAGCCGTTGCCGTTGCCGGTGGGCGCCTCGGTGACGGTTATGTCGACGACGCCGGGAGCGGCTTGCTTGTACAGCTGGGTCAGGCTCGACACCGTGGTCGTCGCGGCGGCCGGTTGGACGGTCGACGTGGTCGCCGCCACGGTCGTCGTCGTGGTGGGGCTCGACGAGCCTCCGCTCACGCCGGCGTAGACCCCGGCGCCGACGCCGGCGCCGAGCGCGAGGGCGGCGGTGAGGGGGGCGACACGGTGGAGGATTGTGTGTTTGCTCACGTTTGGGCTCCTGGGTTCGTTCTTTCCATCGCCCATGGAAGCTGAACTGCTTAGGAGTCGGGTGAGAGGCCTTTAAGGAGTTGATGAAACGCCCTCAAGTCGGCCGCTCGATCAGCCGATTGGGAGGGTGAGTGATGGCCTTCGACCCGACTTCCATCGAGCGGCACGCCCTCGCTCTCCACCAGAAGGCGGGCTCCCGTGTGGCGCGCTTCACGGTCTTCGGCGTTCTGATCGGCACAGCCCTCGGAGCCTCGGCCATCATCGCCCCGATGGTGTCCAGCGTCCACAGCCTCCTGCCGCATCGCTATGCGTACGCGGCGGTCGTCATGGGGGCTGCCGCGGGTGCCTATCTCGGCTACCTCATGGGCCAGTCGCGCGCGGTCGCACTTCGCCTGCAGGCGAACGTCGCCGTCCACCAGGTCGAGATCGGCCGGTCCCTCCACCGCATCGAAGCGATGCGCCTCCCTCTTCCAGCTGCGGCATCCCTCCCCACACCGGCACCGGCACCGGCACCGGCACCGGCGCCTGCTCCGGCAGCCGTCGCCCCGCCGCCTCAGCCGGCGCCGACGCCGGTGGTCTCCCTGCCGCCTGCACCTCCGCCTGCCCTCGAGCCGGCACCTGCACCCGCGCCGACGCCGATGCCGATGCGCGTCCCGATGACCGTTCCGGTCTCGGAGCCCGCTCCGACGGCGTACCCGGCCCCGTATCCGGTGCCGGAACCGACTGCTCAGACGGTTCCGCCGACGTACGAGCGGCTGGCGCCGCCGACGTCGAACACCGGCAACTAGATCGCCGCGCGCAGCGAGGCGACGTACTCGCGCAGCGCGTCCGGGCCGCCTTCGGCTTCCTGGAGTGCACGCGAGCCGACGACGATCCCGTCCGCGAGTGAGGCGGCCGCCCGCGCGTGGTCGGGGGTGGAGATGCCGAAGCCGGCGTACAGCGGGACGTCGACGAGACGCCGCGCGCGCTCGACGAGGCCTGGCAGGGCGGGGGAGACCTCGCCGCGCGCGCCGGTCGTTCCTGCAACCGTGACGAGGTAGAGCCAGCCGTCGGTCTGCGCTCCGGCGAGCGCGATGCGCTCGTCGGTCGACGTCGGCGCGACGAGCTGCACGCGCCGCAGGTCGGGACGCTCGCCGGCGGGGAGGTCGGCGACGATCATGCTCGCGCCTCCGGCGGCTTCGACGTCGGCCGCGAAGCGCTCCCAGCCGTATGCCTCGAGGATGGACGCGTACGTCATCGGGACGAGCGCGGTGTCGGGAACGACCTCGTGCGTGCGCTCGAGCACGTCGAGGCACTGCCGCGTTCGCATTCCGCGCGCGAGCGCGCGCTCCGCTGCGCGACGGATCACCGGCCCGTCCGCGAGCGGGTCGGAGAACGGGAAGCCGATCTCGACGATGTCGGCGCCGCCCTCGACGGCGGCGCGGGCGAGCTCCGGGGTCTCCGGCTCGGCCATCAGGTAGATGACGAGCGTCTTCACTGCCGCAGGACTTCGGCGAGGTCCTTGTCGCCCCGGCCGGAGAGCCCGACGAGGATCAGCTCTCCTTTCATCTCGCGCGCGCGCGCGAGAGCATGGGACGGCTCGAGCGCGGGGATGATCCCCTCCGTGCGGGCGAGGTCGCGGAAGGAGGCGAGCGCCTCCGCGTCCGTTGCGCCCACGTACTCCACTCGGCCGATGTCCCGAAGGTACGCGTGCTCGGGGCCGACGCCGGGGTAGTCGAGGCCGGCGGAGATCGAGTGCGCGTCGGCGATCTGGCCGTCCTCGTCAGCGAGCACGGAGGAGCGCGCGCCGTGCAGCACGCCGGTTCGGCCTGTTCCGAGCGACGCGGCGCCGGCCGCCTCGACGCCGACGATCTTCACGTCCGCGTCCTCGAGGAAGCCGTAGAAGAGGCCGATCGCGTTCGACCCGCCACCGACGCACGCGACGACGACTTCGGGCAGCCGTCCCTCCGCGGCGAGAATCTGCTCGCGCGCCTCGTTCCCGATGACGCGCTGGAGCTCGCGCACGATCTCCGGGTACGGCGCCGGGCCGACGCACGAGCCAATGAGGTAGTGCGTCGTGTCGACGTTCGTGATCCAGTCGCGGATCGCCTCGCTCGTCGCCTCCTTCAGCGTCTTCGTACCGAAGTCGACCGGCCGCACCTCTGCGCCGAGCAGGCCCATGCGCTCGACGTTGGGCTGCTGGCGGCGCATGTCCTCCTCGCCCATGTAGACGACGCACTCGAGGCCGAAGCGTGCGCACACGGTCGCGGTAGCGACGCCGTGCTGGCCGGCGCCCGTCTCGGCGACGATGCGGTGCTTGCCGAGCCGGCGCGCGAGCACCGCCTGGCCGAGCGCGTTGTTCAACTTGTGCGCGCCCGTGTGGAGGAGGTCTTCGCGCTTGAGGTAGATCCGCTTGTCGGGCGCGAACCGCTCGATCAGCGTGAGGGGCGTCGGCCGGCCGGCGTATGTCGTCAGTAGTTGATGCAGCTCCGCGTGGAACGCGTCGTCCTCCTTCGCGGCTTCCCAGCCGGCCGTGAGCTCGTCGAGCGCGGGGATGAGCGTCTCGGGGACGTAGCGCCCGCCGTACGCGCCGAATGTCGTCGTCATGCGTGCGCCTCCTCCACGAATGCCTTCACTTTGGCGTGATCCTTGATCCCCGGAGCGGACTCGAGTCGCGACGCGGCATCGACGGCCCACGGGTGCACGGCGTCGATGGCGGCGCGGACGTTGTCGGGGCCGAGCTTGCCGGCGAGGACGAGCCGGCCGCGCACCGCGGCTGCATGCTCCAGGTGCTCCGGGTCGCAGCCCTCCCAGGGCAGATCGGCGACGCTCGCGACGCGCTCGCCGTCACGGAGCAGGACGGCGTCGCGGCCGCGCACCTGTCCCTCCTCGTGCTCGTACAGCTGCACGAGGTCGGCGCCGCGCTCTTCCGGCTCGCCGACGAAGACGGCGACGGAGAGCACGGTGTCGGGCACCGACAGGACGGCCGGCGCGCGGCGCGGCGAGCCCTCCGCGAAGATGAAGCCGGTGAGGTCGGCGCCGGCGTCGACGGCGGCGTCGACATCCTCCTGCCGCGTCAGCCCGCACACTTTCACGAGCGGACGCGAGACGAGGTTGCGGAGCTTGGCGCCCGGGTCGGCCGCCTGCATGAGCGACGTCCCGACGAGCACGGCGTCCGCTCCGGCGAGCTCTGCCGCAGCTCCTTGAGCGCGCGAATGGATCGCGCTCTCTGCGATGACGACGTCGGCCTTCGCCCGCGCGACGAGCGCGAGCTGCGCGTTGCGGTCGATCGCGAAGGTCGACAGGTCGCGCGCGTTGATACCGACGATGTGAGCCTCGAGGCGGTGTGCCCGCTGGAGCTCGTCGTCGTCATGCGCTTCGACGAGCGTGTCGAGGCCGATGCCGTCGGCGTACCGCATGAGGCGCGCCGCCGTGTCGTCGTCGAGGTCGCGCAGGATGAGGAGCGCCGCGTCGGCGCCCGCCTCGCGCAGCTCGCGCAGGTCATCCTCGGTCGAGAAGAAGCCCTTCGCGAGCAACGGCACGTCGGTGACCGCGCGCGCCGCGCGCAAGTCGTCGATCGTGCCTGCGAAGCGCTCGTCGACGAGCACCGAGATCGCGTTCGCGCCATTCTGTGAGTACACGCGCACGATGTCCTCGACGCGTGCGTGCGGACGGATGTCGCCCATCGACGGCGAGCGCCGCTTGAACTCCGCGACCGCGGCGAGCCCCGGTCCGCCCAGTGCGTCTCTGAATCTCATGCCTGCGAGAACTCCACCAGCTCCTGCAGCCGCGCTGCGGCCGCGCCGGAGTCGATCGCCTCGCGGGCCAGTGCGATGCCCTCGCGCAGATTCTCCGCGTGGCCGGCTGCGGCGATGCCGCCGGCGGCGTTGAGGATGACCGCGGAGCGATGGCCGCCGTCCTGCCCCGAGAGCACTGCCCGCAGTGCCGCCGCGTTCGATTGCGGGTCGCCGCCGCGCAGCTCGGCCGGATCGCAGCGCTCGATGCCGAGGTCGAGCGGATCGAGCTCGTACTCGCGCACCGACCCGTTCTCGACCTCGCAGACGAGGTTCGGGCCGCAGGGCGAGAGCTCGTCGATGCCGCCCGCGCCGTGGACGACGTAGGCGCGCTCCGCTCCGAGCTGGACGAGGGCATCCGCCAGCGTGCGCGTCAGCTCCGGCGAGTACACGCCGAGCATGAGCGCGCGCGCACCGGCGGGGTTCGTCAGCGGGCCGAGCACGTTGAACACGGTACGCGTCGCCAGCTCGCGCCGGACGGGGGCGGCGTGCTTCATCGCCGGATGGTGCGCCTGCGCGAACAGGAAGCCGAAGCCGAGCTCGTCGATCGACCGCTCGATCCGCTCCGGCGGCAGCTCGAGGCGGAAGCCGAGGGCCTCGAGCACGTCGGCGGCGCCGCTCGCCGACGATGCGGCGCGGTTGCCGTGCTTCGCGATCGCGGCCCCCGCACCCGCGGCAACCAAGGCAGCCGCGGTGGAGATGTTGTACGTGTTCGCGCCGTCGCCGCCCGTGCCGACGATGTCGACGAGGTCGTCACGCTTCGGGTTGACGCGCAGCACGTGCTCGCGCATGGCCTCCGCGCAGCCGGCGATCTCGTCCGCCGTCTCGCCCTTGGCGCGCAACGCGACGAGGAAGCCGGCGATCTGCGCGGGGGTCGCCTCGCCGCGCATGATCGTGCGCATCGTCTCGCACGCCTCGTCCCGCGTGAGGTCGTGACTGTCCAGCAGTTTCGCGATCGTGGCCTGGATCACCAGCGGTCCTCGAGGAAGTTGCGCGCGAGCGCAGGCCCGTCGGGTGTGAGCACCGACTCGGGATGGAACTGGACGCCGACGATCGGCAGCTCCCGATGGCGCACAGCCATCACTTCGCCGTCGTCGGCGTACGCGGTCGGCTCGAGCACGTCCGGCAGGCGCGTTGCCGCGAGCGAGTGATAACGGCCGGCGTCGAACGGCTGCGGCAATCCGGCGAAGAGGCCGGTTCCGTCGTGCTGCACCGGGCTCGCCTTCCCGTGCAGGAGCTCGCGTGCGTAGCCGACCTCGCCGCCGAAGACCTCGACGATCGCCTGGTGGCCGAGGCAGACGCCGAGCGTCGGCGTCGTCGGGCCGAGCCGGCGGATGATCTCCTCCGATGCGCCCGCACCGGACGGCCGTCCGGGACCGGGGGAGATGACGAGCTGCGCCGGCGCCAACCGCTCCGCCTCGTCCACGTCGATCTCGTCGTTGCGGAATACCTGTACGTCGACGCCGAGCGCGCCGAACAGGTGCGCGAGGTTGTACGTGAACGAGTCGTAGTTGTCGATCAGGAGCATCATCGTTCGGCCAACTCGATCGCGGCTTCCAAAGCTGCGAGCTTGTCGAGACATTCTTGGTGCTCTGCTTCAGGCGACGAGTCAGCAACGATGCCGCCGCCCGCCTGCAGGTAACAGTTACCGTCACGAAAAACGAGCGTCCTGATGGCGATGCAGGTGTCCATGGCGCGCTCGGCCGGGAAGACGTAGCCCACCGCGCCCGCGTAGATGCCGCGGCGATAGCCCTCCAGCTCCGAGATGATCTGCATCGCGCGCACCTTCGGCGCACCGGAGACCGTCCCGGCGGGGAAGCACGCGCGCAGGAGCGAGAACGGCGTCTGGTCGTCGCGCAGCTCGCCCGCCACCTCGGAGACGAGGTGCGTCACGTGCGAGTAGCGCTCCGGCTCCATGAAGCGCTCGACATGCACCGAGCCGGGGACGCAGACGCGCGACAGGTCGTTCCGCCCGAGGTCGACGAGCATGACGTGCTCGGCGCGATCCTTCTCCGACGAGAGCAGCGCCTCGGCGTCGCCCTCGCCCGGCGCGATCGTCCCCGCGATCGGATTCAGCGTCGCGTGCGAGCCCTCGCACTTCACCACCGTCTCCGGCGACGAGCCGACGAGCGCGAGGTCGTCGAGCTCGAGCAGGAAGAGGTACGGGGACGGGTTGACGCGCCGGAGCGCGCGATACAGCTCCGCCGGCGACGCCGACGTCGGGCGGACGGCGCGCTGTGCGACGACGACCTGGAAGACGTCGCCCTCGCGGATGTATTCCTTCGCGCGCTCGACCCGGCGCAGGTGCTCGGCGCGTTCGGGGTAGCGCTGGAGCGGCCCGCGCACGCCCGTCCCGCGCGGCGGCTCCGGCTGAGGCCCCTCGAGCGCCGAGGCATCGCCGACGAGCATCTCCGCGACGCCGCGCGCGTGGTCGAAGCGCACGAGCACATCGGGGACGAGGAAGCGGCTCTCCGGGAAGTCGGGGCCTTCGTCCGGCAGCGGGACGGTCGGCTCCAGCCGTGCGACGGCGTCGTAGCCGAGATAGCCGACCACCGGCTCGCCGAGCGCCTCGGCCTCGTTGAACGACACGAGCCGCGACCCGCGGCCGACGAACGAATAGCGCCCGAGCCGCCCGCGCTCGACCGACTCGAGCAGGAACGCGCCGCGCGCGCCTTCGCGCAGGCGGAGGTATGCCCCGAGCGGGGTGAGGAGGTCGGTTGCGATCACGGTTTCGGGCATGAAAAAGGCTCCTTCCGGAGCCGGTCGAGCGGAAGGGCCGTCCGCGCCCTGCGTCAGCGCACGCTCCCGCCCCGCTCTGAGCGCCAGGCCCACCAGCTGAGGGACGGGGACGTCACTGCGCTCCAGCGTAGGCGTGACCCCCGTCCGCCGTCAAGCCTGGTTCATTTGGACCATAGACAACTGCCCGAAAACAAGATACAAATGTCAATGAGACCGTGGCCATGCCCTGATCGCCGCAAGCAGGGGTATGGGGAAGGTTTGCCCGGTCTCTGCGGCGCGGCCCGGCTCCTTGGACACCGGGCCGCTCGCATGTCGGCGGTGGATACGCTGGCCGAATGAGCCGCGCCGTCATCGTTTCCGCCGTCCGGACCCCGTTCGGGCGGCTCGGCGGCGGCCTGAAGGACTACGCCGCGACCCAGCTCGGAGGGATCGCCGTCCGCGCCGGTCTCGAGCGGGCCGGGATCGAGCCGGGCGAGGTGGAGTACGCCATCCTGGGCCAGGTGCTCCAGGGCGGCGCCGGCCAGGCGCCTGCCCGCCAGGCGGCGGTCGCAGCAGGCATCCCGATCGAGGTTCCGGCGGACACGATCAACAAGGTCTGCGCCTCCTCCATCCGCGCGGTCGAGATCGCCGACTCGATGATCCGTGCCGGCGACGTCGAGGTGGTCGTCACGGGCGGCATGGAGTCGATGTCGAACGCGCCGTACATCCTCGAGCGGGCGCGGTTCGGCTACCGCCTCGGTGACGGAACCCTGATCGACCTGATGACCCACGACGGGCTCATCTCGACCTTCGACGACAAGCACATGGTCGAGCAGGCGTCGTTCGTCTCTCGCGAGCTCGGCATTTCGCGCGAGGATCAGGATCGCTGGGCGCTGCGTTCGCACGAGCGCGCGGCCGCCGCGCAGGATGCGGGCCGGTTCGACGACGAGATCGTCCCGGTCGGCGAGGTCACCGCCGACGAGAGCGTTCGCCGAGACACCTCGTACGAGCGGCTTGCGGCGCTGAAGCCCGCGATGGACCCGGAAGGGACTACCACCGCGGGCAACGCGCCCGGAGTGAACGACGGTGCCTCGTGCGTCGTCGTCTGCTCGGAGGAGTTCGCGAAGCGGCGCGGGCTCGAGGTGCTTGCGACCGTCGTTGCGCAGGGCTACGTCGCGGACGACTTCGCGTACCTCGCGCGCACGCCTGCCAAGGCGGCGGCGATGGCGCTGGCGCGCGCGGGCAAGTCGATCGGCGACGTTCGCCGCGTCGAGATCAACGAGGCGTTCGCGTCGGTCGCTTCCAACTCGACCCGGATGCTGGGCGCCGACGAGGAGATCGTGAACGTGAACGGCGGCGCCGTCGCGCTCGGCCATCCCATCGGCGCGAGCGGCGGACGCATCCTCGGGACGATGGTGCACGAGCTGCGGCGCAACGGCGGCGGCTTGGGTCTCGCGGCCATCTGCTCCGGCGGCGGCCAGGGCGACGCGCTTCTGATCGAAGTCTGAGGGACCCCTCGCGCGCCCGCGGGCGTAGAAGGAGCATGCTCGCCAAACTCACACTCGCGCTGTGCGTCCTCGGGACGCTCGCAGCTGCGCCGGCCGCAGCCGGCGACGGGCCGATGTTCGTCAGTCAGGGCGGCGTCGGGGTTGTGCACGGGACCACGCGCTTCATCCCGGTCGGCGACGGCCAGGGGAACAACACGCAGCTTCTCGCCATCTCGACGAAGGACGGCACGGAGCAGAACCAGCTCACGCTCGTCGGCCAGTGGGGGCTTCCGTCGACGCCGACCGGCGCTACCGGCATCTCGCTCGACGGCCGCAGAATGATGCTCGCGGACACGTCGGCAGGGCAGACGTCGCCGAGCTTGTTCACGCTTGTCGACCCGTTGACCATGCGCATCGTTCGGCAGATTACGCTGAAGGGGTGGTTCTCCTTCGACGCGATGTCGCCGGACGGCAAGAAGCTGTACTTCATCGAGTACACGAAAGGCGCGTACAGCGGAGACCTGAGTCATTACATCGTGCGCGCTTACGACCTGAAAACGAATCAGCTCGCGCCCGGCCGCATCGCCGACCGGACGCAGAAGAGCTGGGTCATGCAGGGCAGCCCTGTGACGCGGACAACCAGCACGGATGGACGCTGGGTGTACACGCTGTACACGAATCCGAGCGGCTATCCGTTCATCCACGCGCTCGACACGGTGCGCGGCGTTGCGCATTGCGTCGGACTTCCGATGACGAATCAGAACGGCATCTACAACATCGTGCTCGCGCTGCACGGAAAGACGCTGTCGGTGCACTGGCGCAGCGGTCGGCCGTTCGTGAACGTGAACACCGTCACGTGGCGCGTCTCGCCGGCACACCGCGGCGGCTTCCCGTGGTGGACGCTGGTGTTCCTCGCGCTCGTGCCACTTGGGCTACTCGGCCGTCGCCACCATCGTGCCGCCCGGGTAGACCACGAGCTCGCCAAGATCCTGCGCGAAGAAGACGCGCCGGAGCCGGAATTGGTCGCCTAGAGACACGACCTGCGCTCACACGACCGGTACCAGGTACCCATACCGAAGTGTCACGAGGGC
>DATCBD010000028.1:0-67659 GCA_036512155.1 Gaiellaceae bacterium
CGATATCCATCAATATAGCGAAAGGAGGATCCATGGAAGACGACTGCTGCGACGGCTGCGGCGAGGGCTGTTGCTGATCCGGTAGCACAGTGCTAGCGTTCCGCACCATGGCGACACTGCACGTGCGGAACGTTCCGGACGACCTGTACGAGCTCCTGCGGGAGCGGGCGGCCGAGAACGACCGCTCCATCGGGGCGGAGACCGTCCAGCTCCTGCAGGAGCGCCTCTTGATCGAGGACACCGCGCAGAAGGTGCGACGGCTGCGCGGCCGGCGGCGGCCGTCGGGGCTCTTTACCCGCTTCACGGTCGAGGCGCGGCAGGCGGTGGTGGCTGCGCAGGAGCAAGCGCGCATGCTGGGTCACGACCACGTCGGAACCGAGCACGTCCTGCTCGGCGTCCTCATGCAGGAACCTGTCCTCGTCGACCTCTCGGCCGACGACGTCCGCGCGCAGCTCGAGCCCGGCGTCGCGCACCCCACCGGGCAGATCCCGTTCGCGCCGACCGCGAAGCAGGCGCTCGAACTTGCGCTCCGTACGGCTCTCTCGCACGGTGACAGCGCGATCGCACCGCGGCACCTGCTCGCCGGCATCGCCAGCACAGACAGCCGCGGCTGCGAGCTCCTACGCGGCGCGAAGATCTTCCCGCTGCTGCCCGAGACACCTGACCCGGTGTTCCGCGTGGTCCCGCTCGAAGGCGATGCCGAGTCGTGGGAGAAGCAGCTGAACGAGGCGGCCGCGCTTGGATACGAGCTCGTCGAGATCGTCGACCGGCGCGCGATCCTCAGACGTTGAAGCGCACGTTGAGGACGTCTCCGTCCTCGACGACGTAGTTCTTCGCCTCCAGCCGTTGCTTGCCCGCCCGCGCCGCCTCCGCGTGACCGCCGGCGGCGACAAGGTCGTCCCAGCGCACGACCTCGCAGCGGATGAAGCCGCGCGCGATGTCGGAGTGGATCGTCCCGGCCGCGTCGATCGCGGTGCTGCCCCGGCGCAGCGTCCACGCGCGCGTGTCCTTCTCGCCTGCGGTGAAGAACGTGATCAGGTCGAGCGTCTCGACGAGCTGTCGCACGACCGCGGCGAGCGCCGACTCGCCGCTCCGGAACTCCGCGGCCTCCTCCTCGGGCATCTCCGCCAGCTCGGCCTCGAGTTGCAGGTCGATCCCGTCGGGGCCGTTCACGATCGAGAGCAGCGGCTTCGTCGTCAGCGGCTCGAGCTCCGGCGGGAGCTCGCCCTCCCAGTCCGCGAGCGCATGACCGGCGTCGAGGTGCGCGAGCAGACGCTCGAGATCCTCGGCCTCCCGCTTCACCTTCGCGTCTCCCGACTTCGCCTGCTTGGCGACGCGCTCCAAGCGGCGCTCGACGTGGTCGCGGTCGGCGACGAGCAGCTCGAGCTTCAAGGTCTCGAGGTCGTCGTCGGGCACTCGGGTGCCGGAGAAACCGTCGAGGACGACGAGCAGCGCGTCGACCTGCCGCAACTTCCCGAGCAGCTCCGGCCCGGTGCCGCGCACTTCGACGACGCGGACAGCGGCCGGCGTCACCTTCCGCGCGTGCACGACCTCCGCGAGCTGCTGCAGCCGTGGATCGGGGATCGCGGCCATGCCGACCTCGCCGTGCGCCCGCGCGCCCGTGAGCGCGGCGAACAGCATCGACTTGCCCGAGCTCTGCAGCCCGACGATTCCAACTTCCAACGCCAAGCCTACGGCTCCTGGTTTGATGCGGAATGAGAATGGCCGCGGTTCACCGCTGTCATCCTCGGGACGTTAGCTACGTCTTCTGCGTGATCTGCTTCTGGAGCGACGCGAGCGCCCGGTGCTGGAGCGACTTGATCGCGCCCTCGGTCTTGCCGAGGATGGTGGCGACGTCGGCGTTCGCGAAGTTGAAGATGAACTTCAGCGCCAGCACCTGCTGTTGCTCCGGCGAGAGCGTGTCGATCAGCTCCATCATCGACTGGCGGCCGATCGAGTGCATGGCGAGCATCTCCGCCGACGGCTCCTCCGAGCCCGGCGGCTCCGGCACCTCCTCCTCCGGCTGCCACCGCTTGCGCGCGCGGAAGTGATCCATCGCGAGGTTGTGCGCGATCCGGAAGAGCCACGCCGAGAACGGGGCCGAGCGCCAGCGGAAGCGTCCGATCGACTCGAGCATCCTCAAGAAGGTCTGCGTCGTCAGGTCCTCGGCGTCGTGCCGGTTCCCGACGCTCATGTGCAGGTAGCCGTAGATGCGGTCGAAATGGATGAGGTACAGCTCTTCGAGCGCGTCGCGGTCGCCTTGCTGGGCTCGGTCGACCAGTCTCCGAACGTTCTCGTTCGAATCGTCCGCAGTGCGGCTCATCGGAATGTGCTTCCCCCGGCGCGGGAGCGGACTAACCCTCCGCTACGCCGCGGTGAAGCCGACGTGGCTCGACCGGTTGAAGCGGCGAAGGTACGCGACCTCCGGAACGACGACGTGGTACGGCCCCTCGTCGGTGTCGAGGACGACGACCCTGGGGCCGTCCTCGTGCAGCGCCCGCTCGAGCTGATCGGCCGACTCCTGCGAGACGAACGTCCCGATCACCTGGCCGCCCTGGAAGCCGACCTCGACCCGTACGCGATCGCCGCTAGCCACTCGACACCACCTCCGTGAGAACACCGTGGACGGAATCAGGATGCACGAACGCGACCTCCAGGCCGAACATGCCGCGCCGCGGCTCCGCGTCGATCAGCTCGACGCCGTGCCCGGCGAGCTCGCGGAGAAAGACCCGGACGTCCTCGACCTCGTAGGCGACGTGATGCATGCCGGGGCCCCGCTTCGCGAGGAACTTGCCCACTGGAGTGTCGTCCCCGAGCGGCGCCAGCAGCTCGACGCGCCCCGAGCCGACGCGGACGGATGCTGCCTCGACGCCCTGGTCGTCGACCCGCACGCGGTGCTCGAGCCGGCCGCCGAAGAGGCGCTCGTACGTCGACACCGCCTCGTCGAGATCGGCGACCGCGAGGCCGACGTGATGGATCCCGCGTGCCTCCACGCGGCGATCGTAGCGTTAGCGGAGGCGCCGAATGAATCGGCGCCTCCTTTTCTGGTCGGCATCGCGAGCGACGCCTTATCAGGCGCCGGGCTGCCCCGCCGCGACCGCGCGCGGAACGCCGACCGACTCGGAGGCCCGGGACTCGGCCTCGACGCCGGCGAGCATGGCGACGACCTCGTCGCGCATGAGCGTCTCCCGCTCGAGCAACGCCGCCGCGAGGCGGTCGAGGGGGACGCGATGCTTCTTGAGGAGGCGCAACGCCTCGGTGTACGCCGTGTCGGTGAGGAGCGCCTGCTCGCTGTCGCGCAGCCGCTTGGTTTCCTCCGACAGGGCGTAGTTGTCGGCGCGCAGGGTGCGGGACGACACCGACTCCGACATGCCCCACTCGAACACCATCGAGCGCGCGATGTCGGTCACCTTCTCGAGGTCGTTGGCGGCGCCGTTCGTGACGCGGCCGAACACGACTTCCTCGGCGGCGCGGCCGGCGAGTGCGACGACCATCCGGTCGATGAGCTCTTCCTTCGTGTGCAGGTAGCGATCTTCCTCGGGGAGGTAGAACGCGTACCCGAGCGCCTCACCGCGGGAGACGATCGTCACCTTCTGCAGCTCCATCGCCGAGCCCATCAAGTGCGCCATGAGCGCGTGTCCGCCTTCGTGGAAGGCAAGGATGCGCCGCTCCTTCTCGGTGAGAACCTTCTTCTGCTGCAGACCGGCCACGACGCGCTCGATGGCGTTGTCGAAGTCGCGCTGCGTGACGTAGGCATCGCTCCGGCGGCCGGCGAAGATCGCGGCCTCGTTGCAGATGTTGGCGAGCTCCGCGCCGGTAAGGCCGCTCGTCTGCCGCGCCACCTGGTTGAGATCGACGTCGGGCCCGAGCGGCTTGCTGCGCGTGTGCACGCCGAGGATCGCCTCGCGGCCGGAAAGATCCGGCGGTGGGACGAGCATCTGCCGGTCGAAGCGGCCCGGGCGCAGCAGCGCCGGGTCGAGATCCTGGATGCGGTTGGACGCGCCCATCACGACGACCTGCTCCGCGCCTTCGAAGCCGTCCAGCTCGACGAGAAGCTGATTGAGCGTCTGGTCCTGCTCGCGGTTGAAGCCGTGACCGCTGCGCTGCGCGCCGACGGCGTCGAGCTCGTCAATGAACACGATCGCGGGCGCGTGCTTGCGCGCCTCCGCGAAGAGCTTGCGAATGCGCGCTGCGCCGAGGCCGGCGAACATCTCGACGAACGACGACGCGCTTGCGGAATAGAAGTTCGCGCCGGACTCGTGCGCGACCGCCTTCGCGAGCAACGTCTTTCCGGTCCCCGGCGGGCCGTACAGCAGGAGGCCCTTCGGCACCTTCGCGCCGAGGCGCTGGAAGCGCTTCGGGTCGCGCAGGAAGTCGACGACCTCCATCAGCTCCGCACGCACCTCCTCGACGCCGGCGACGTCGCTCCAGGTCACCTGCGAGCGCGACCGGCTGGCGATCGCCGACGGGCGGACCCGCGGCATCATCCCGACCGTCTTGAACAGCAGCCACGCGGTGAGGATGAGGATCCCGAAGAACGCCAGCGGGAGCCAGGTGGTGGCGAAGTTGGAAAGCCAATGGAACCAGTGCCCCACCATTCGTTCCTCCATCGTACGACAGAAGCCCGTCCCTCAAATGGGGGACGCTGACTACCCTTCCGTGGGTGATCGGCAACCTCGCGGGCGAGCGTTACCTCAACTTGACGACTTTCCGGAAGGACGGAAGCGAGGCCTCGACGCCGGTTTGGGTCGTGAGCGACGACGGCGCGCGGCTGCTCGTCTGGACAGGCGGGCAGACGTGGAAGGCGAAGCGCATCCGGCGCGATCCGCGCGTGCTCGTCGCACGGTCGACCATGCGCGGACGCGAGCGCGGCGAGCGAATCGAAGGACGCGCGCGCATCGTCGAGGGCTTCGACGTGAAAGCGCTCATCCGCAAGAAGTACGGCTGGCAGATGCGCCTGCTCGAGCTCGCAAGCCGCGGCGAGGACGCGTCGGTCGCGATCGAGATCGTCGCCGCTTAAGGTTCTCCGGTGTCAGACACGCGAAGCGGTGTCTGACACCGGCGTTACTGAACCCGCTCGAGCCGCGTGTTCTCGCGGTAGCTACGCCCGAACTTGCCCGACGGCCGCCCGTCCGTGAGGACGACGTCACCGGTGAAGTCGTTGGCGCCGCGGATGAGCCACGAGCCGACGCCGTAGGCATCCACGGGAACGCCGAGCTGCTCGAACTCGCGGATCTTCTCGACGGTGAAGCCGCCAGAGACGACGATCTTCACGCGCTCGAAGCCGTCGCGGTCGAGCGCCTCGCGGACGCGTTGCACGAGCCGCGCGTTCACACCGGTGGGCTTGAAGTCGCCCATCTCGTCCACGAGCGAGAAGTCAACGAGGCTCTCCGAGGTGTCGAGCCGCACGCCCCACAGACGGTCGCCGAGGGCACGCGCGACCTCGAGCGCGGTCGCGACCGAGTTGTTCTCGAAGTCGACGAGGACTGTGACGCGAGTCTCCGCCGGCGCCCAGTCCGCGAACTTCGAGGCGGCGAGCACGGTGTTGCCGCCGTACGACGCGATGAGCGCGTGGGGCACCGTGCCGATGCCGCGCCCGCCCCACCACGATGCCTGCTCGTCGGTGGTGACGCCGATCTCGGCCCCGGTGATGATCCCCGCAACGTACGCGGCGTAGCCGTCGCCGGTCTGCACGCGGTGATGATCGTGGCGCGCGGGCATGAAGATGATCGGCTTGCGGTTCGCAGCCTCGACGATGCGGACGACGTTCGACGTGATCAGCGTCCGGCGCGCGAGCACGCCGAGATAGAGCGTCTCGAGATGCGCGAAGAGCGTGTAGTCGCCCTCGATCGTCAGCACGGTCTCATACGGCTCGATCGGGTCTCCGTCGTAGAGCGCGTGCACGGTGAGCGCGTCCCAGTCGTCGCTGCAGAGCTTGAGGATCGCAAGCGCCTCGTCCATCCCGCCGAGATACGCGTGGTTCTTCTGGAAGACCTGCATGACCACACGAGGACGGCGTCCGTCCGCGAGGAGCGTCGCGCGCGAGTGGTTGAAGTACGCGTCGGTGTAGTAGCCGGCCCGCATCTTCTCGACGGGTAGGTCGAAGACGTCGGGATCGAGGCGATTACGTGTTGTGCGCGTCGTCGCCACGTTCGAGCTCCAGGCAGGCGCTGAGCGCCGCCTCGGCGACCTCGAGCTGCGCGGGCGTCGGATCAGCCGTGGTGAGCCGGTGCTGAAGCTCGTGACCCGGCTTCGACAGCGCCTGTGCGATGACGTTCTTCGGGTGTCGCGTCATCCAGCCGAAGATCTCGGTGGACGCGCCGAGCGCGCCGAGCTGTGCGGCCGACCGTGCGTGGTTGCGCATCCGCTCGGGAGCGAGCGACGCGAGCACGTTGCCGGCGGCCGTCGTGAGGAGCAGCGGCCCGATGAGATGACCGCCGCAGCGCTCGTGCTCCTTCTGCGCGCCGGGGCCGTGCTCGTACGTGCCGATGGAGATGTGCTCGGCGCCGTGATACGAGGCGAGCTCGCCGCTGCGGAGCGACAGCGCCGCCGGCGCGAGCGAAAGCAGGCCGGAAAGCAGCTCCTGCGCCGCGGGCCGCATCCGGCTCGACTCGCGCAGGCCTTTGACCACGACCGCCGTCCCGAGAATGGAGACGAGCGTGCGCCGGTCCTGCATCGGCAGCTGCGCCGCCGGCAGCCGTCGCTTGAGCTCCGGAAGCACGGCGAGCGACTCGACGAGTCTCGCCGGCCCGCGCAGCAGCGGCGTCTTGACGCCGGAGGCGACGAAGCGCTTGCGCGCCGACGCGACCTCGACGCGGCCGTCGGAGTGGCGGATCGCGCACGCCCAGGAGGTCGGGCCGTGCACGAGCACTCCGTTCGCCAGCGCCATCCCCCCGAGGCGGATTTTCTCCTCGCTCATGTCGTTGAGGGTACTCCAGCGGCCGATCGCAACGCGTGCTGCAGGGCAATGGCGCCCTCGCCAAGCGGAATCCGAGCGCCGTCGACGGCGGAGATGGGCATCACCTCGCGGATCGACGACGTCAGAAACACCTCGTCGGCGGCGGCGAGCCGCGGGAGGGGAAAGGATCCCTCCTCCACCTCGTATCCCACCGTCGGTGCGAGCTCGAGGATAACCGCGCGCGTGACGCCCGCGAGGATGGGCAGCTCGAGCGACGGAGTCAGCAGACGCTCTCCTTCGCGCCACCACACGTTCGCAGTCGGCGCCTCCAGCACAGTGCCGTCGTGGGCGACGAGAAGCGCATCGTCTGCTCCGAGCTCCGAGGCCGTGTCCTGCGCAGCCATGTTCTCCGCGTAGCTCGTCGACTTCGCTGCAGCGAGCGCGCCGGTGGACCAGCGGACGACGGCGAGGCGCAGCCCGCGCGCGCGCTGCTCCTCGAGCGCAGGGTCGATCGCAGCCGCCGTGGCGACGAGCGTCGTCCCCGTCCAGTAGAAGCGCAGCGCGAGATCGGAGACACCTGCTGCCTTGACGACGCCGTCGGCGAGCCGCATGCACTCATCTGCGTCCGGATCGGGCAGCCGCACGCGCGCGGCCGACCGCCCGAGCCGGTCGATGTGCGCGTCGAGGCGGAACGGCGTGCCGTCGTACACGCGCGCGGTCTCGAAGACGGCGCGCCCGCGAAGCAGCGCCTCGTCGTCCGCCGTGAACACCGGTGCGTGCGGATCGACGAGCCCGCGGCCGGCGACCGCGACGGCGAGGAGGTTCATACCGCCGCCAGAAGTGGGCGGGCCTTGACCCACGACTCCTCGATCTCGGCGGCGGGCTCGGAGTCCCACACGATGCCGCCGCCCACCCACAGGTGGATCGAGCCGTCGGCGATCCCGAACGTGCGGATGGTGAGCGCGAGATCGAGGTCGCCGTTCGCGTAGACGCGGCCGAGCGCGCCCATCGACGCGCCGCGGCCGACCGGCTCGAGCGCATGGATCAGCTCGAGCGCGCTCGACTTCGGACAGCCGGTGACGGATCCGCCCGGAAGGACGGCCTCGAGCAGCTCGGTCAGCGTCACGCCGGGGCGGAGCTCGCCCTCGACCGTGGCGACGAGGTGCGAGACACCGGCCAGCTGCCGCTCCGCGAACAGCTCGGGCCAGCGCACGCTGCCGGGGACGCACACGCGCGACAGGTCGTTGCGCTCGAGGTCGACGATCATCACATGCTCGGCCGCATCCTTCGCAGACTCGATGGGGACACCGGCCGGCCGCGTGCCCTTGATCGGCGACGTGCGCACGACGTTCCCACGCTTCTGCAGGAGCAGCTCGGGCGAGGCGGAGACGATCGCCCACCCGTCGCCGACGAGCGGCACGGGCTCGAGCGGCCGGAGCGGCGCGAGCGCGGCAGCGACTGCAACCGGGTCGCCCTCGAAGTCGGCGCGGAGGTGCTGGACGAGGCTCACCTGGTAGACGTCGCCCTCGTAGATGGCCGCGCGCACGGTCTCGACCGCGGCGGCGTATTCCTCCGGGCTCCACGTCGTCTCCCACTCGCCGACCGAAAACGATCCGTGTGCTGCCGGCGTCGCCTCGAGGGAGTACGCGACCTTCGGCAGCTCGCACGGCTCCGGCGCCGACGGCGCGGACGCGCCGTACGCGACGAACACGCGCGCGACATCGAACTCCTCCGCGGCGAGCGCGGGCTCCAGCTCCGCGAGCGACCCGAGCTCGACTGTCAAGCTAGGCATCGCTCGCGATGCCGACTTCAGCGCGCGCGGGTCTCCCGCGCGCGCGTCTGTGCTGGAGGACTCCCACACTGGAATACGCGCTCACGCTTGAAGCATCGCGTGCGCCGCGTACCGGAACCAGTTCACGTTGAGCTCGAGATCGTCGACGGGGATGCGCTCGTCGGCGGAGTGGATGAGCGTCGCGGAGACGTCCGCGGGCATCGACCGCATGGGGAAGAAGCCGTACGCGACCGTTCCGAACGCCTCGCGCAGCCAGTGGCTGTCGGTGAAGCCCGGGCATGCGAGCGGCACCGCCCGCGCGCCGGGCTCCGTCTCGGCGACGAAGGACTCGATCGCACGCCAGAGCGGCGTGTCGAGCGACGAGCGCGTGCCTCCTTGTGCCTCGCCGAAGACGAGCTCGTACTCGATGTCGTCGCCGAGCATCGCCCGCACGACCGGCTCGATCTGCGCGGGCGTCTGGCCCGGAAGTAGACGGCAGTCCACCTCGAGGTCGACGAGTGCTGGAATGACGTTGCGCTTGTGCGAAGCGGTGATCATCGTCGGCGAGAACGTCGGCGCGAGCAGTGCGCGCACGACCTCCCCGGTAATCTCGTCCAGCGCGCGCAGGCGGTCGACGATGTCGGCGGTCGGCGGAAGCTCGCCGAGGACGCTGCGCGTGAACGCCTCGACCTCCTGCTGGACCTGCTGCTCGGGCCGGTACGCAGCGATGCGCTCGATCAGCGTCGCCGCTTTGACGAGCGCGTTGTCGGCGATGGACGGCATCGACGCGTGCCCGGAGCGGCCCTTGACGAGGATCCTGAACGGTGCCGTGAGCTTTTCCGCCGTCGTGCACTGGTAGAAGGTCGCTCCGCCGAGCTCGATGCGATCGCCGCCGCCCTCGTTGATCGCGAAGTCGCAGCGAACGGCGTCCGGGTGCGCCTCGCACAGCCACTGGAGGCCGAAGCCGTCGCCGACCTCCTCGTCGGCGGTGGAGGCGAGGATGAGGTCGCCGGCAGGCCGGAAGCCCTCGCGCACGAGCGAGGCGAGCGCGACCGCCTCGGCGGCGACCTGGCTCTTCATGTCGAGCGCGCCGCGGCCCCAGATCTCGCCGTCCCTCACCTCGCCGGAGAAGGGCGGCACCGACCACTCGGCCGGATCGGCGAGGACGACGTCCGTGTGGCCGAGCAGCAGCAGCGACGGGCCGTCGCCGGTGCCCCGGACGCGCGCGACGAGGTTCGCGCGCTCCGGCACGCGCGCATAGAGCTCGCACTCCACGCCGTTCGCCTCCAGGTAGTCGCGCAGCAGCTCCGCGGCGGCGGTCTCGTTGCCGGGCGGATTGGTCGTGTCGACGCGGATAAGGCGCGCCAGCAGGTCGGTCACCTCGACGCGCAGGCTGTCGGCCACCACGGGCGGAGCATACTTCTGCGGGTGAGCGACCTCTTCGCCGATGCGGCATCGCAAAGGGCCGGTGAGATCGCGCCGCTCGCGCAGCGGCTGCGGCCCCGGTCGCTGGACGAGTTCGTCGGACAGGCGCACGTGCTCGGCGAGACCTCGGCCCTGCGACTGGCGATCGCCGAGGACCGCGTCCGGTCTTCGATCTTCTACGGGCCGCCGGGCTCCGGCAAGACGACGCTGGCGCGCATCGTGGCCGCGTCGACGGGGGCCGCGTTCGAGGAGCTCTCGGCCGTGTCCGCCACGGTGAAGGACGTGCGGGAGGTTCTCTCGCGCGCGCGTGAACGGTTGGGAACGAGCGGCCGGCGGACGATCCTCTTCCTCGACGAGATCCACCGCTTCAACAAGGCGCAGCAGGACGCGCTGCTGCCGGCCGTGGAGGATGGCCTCCTGACGCTGATCGGCGCGACGACCGAGAACCCGTACTACGAGGTGAACTCGGCGCTGCTGTCCCGCGTGCAGGTCTACGAGCTCGAGACGCTGTCGGAGGAGGAGATGGCCGTCGTCGTTCGCCGTGGGCTGGCGGAGATCGGCGGCGACGCGGCCGACGAGGTCGTCGACCTGATCGTGCGTCGCGCCGGCGGCGACGCACGCAACGCGCTCAACATCGTCGAGCTCGCATCGGAGACCGCTCGCGGCGCAATCACGATGGAGAACGTCGAGGACGCGGCGCGCAAGCGGCCTGTCGTCTACGACAAGGCGTCGGACGCACACTACGACTTCACGTCTGCGTTCATCAAGTCGATGCGCGGGTCCGACCCGGACGCCGCCGTGTACTACCTCGCAGCGATGCTCGAGGGCGGAGAGGACGCGCGCTTCATCGCGCGACGCATGATCGTGCTTGCCTCCGAGGACATCGGCAACGCGGATCCGCAGGCGCTCGTCGTCGCCGTCGCTGCGGCACAGGCGGTCGAGCACGTCGGCCTGCCGGAGGCTCGGCTGAATCTCGCACAGGCCGCGATCTACCTCGCGCTCGCGCCCAAGTCGAACGCGAGCTATGTCGCGATCAACGAGGCGACGGCGGACGTTCGGGAGCACGGAACCGCGAAGCCGCCGAAGTCACTGCGAGACGCGAGCTGGTACGGCCGGCAGCTCGGTCACGGCAAGGGCTACGTCTACCCGCACGACGACCCGCAGGGATTCGAGGTCGACTACCTTCCGGACGAGCTCAAGGGCAAGAAGTACTACAGGCCGGACTGATGCGGCTCCACGTCCACGAATGGGGCGACCCTGACGCACCGCCGGTCGTGTGCCTGCACGGCGTCACCGCGCACGGCGAGCGCTTCATGCAGCTCGCGGAGGAGCGGTGGGCGGCGCACTTCCACGTCATCGCCCCCGACCTGCGCGGCCACGGGCGTTCCGGCTGGGAGCCGCCGTGGGACTTCGGCACGCACGTCGCCGACCTGATCGAGACGATCGACGGCCTCGGCCTCGGCCAGCCGGACTGGGTCGGCCACTCGTTCGGCGGGCGGCTCGTCCTCGAGCTTGCCGCGCGCCATCCGGAGCGGATCCGGCGGGCCGTGCTGCTCGATCCGGCGATCGACATCCTCCCCGACGTGGCCGAGTTCATGGCCTACGTCGAGTCGCACGAGCAGGTGTTCGACTCCGCGGCCGCGTACGTCGAAAGCCGTCACGACGCCGGCCAGATCGACGTCGCGCGCGCGCTCGCGGACATTCCGCTCTACCACGACGTCCTCCCGGACGGACGCATCAAGCGGCGCACGTCGCAGGACGCCGTGATCTCGATCTACCGCGAGCTCGCGACACCTTCGCCTGCACCCGACACGCTGACCGTGCCGACCCTCCTCCTCTATGCGCCCGAGTACGGCCTCGTGCGCAACAACCATCTGCAGGCGTACGAGGGCCGAGTCGAGGTCGTCACGGTGCCGGGCCTCCACATGGTCATGTGGTCGGCGTTCGACGAGACCGCAGGCGCCGTCGAGCGGTTCCTACAGAATCCGCGCTCCTAGCGCAGAGGCGATCAACTCGACCGCGAGCTTGCCGGTCGCGTTCTCGCGGTCGAGCACCGGGTTCACCTCGACGACGTCGAAGGAGTCGGCCTTCGCCGACTCGGCGATGACCTCCATCGCGAGGTGCGCCTCGCGGTAGGAGAGCCCGCCGCGCACCGGCGTGCCGACGCCGGGCGCGGTCTCGGGGTCGACGACGTCGAGGTCGAGGCTGACGTGGAGGAACGCAGCGCCCGAGGCGTGCGCGATCGCATCGCGCATGCAGTGCTCGACGCCGATCCGGTCGATGTCGGCCATCGTGTAGACCTTCGCGTCCAGTTTCTTCAGGAGCTCGCGCTCGCCCTGATCGAGCGAGCGCACGCCGAAGAGCGACAGGCGGCCGGCCTCGACCGCGGGCAGCGTCCAGCCTTCGTAGTCGAACGCGCGGCCGCCGAGGCCGAGCGCTGCGGCGAGCACCATGCCGTGCACGTTCCCGCTCGGAGACGACTCCGGCGTGTTCAGGTCGCCGTGCGCGTCGATCCAGAGCACGCCGCCGGGTCCGTGGGCCGCTGCCATGCCGACGAGGGTGCCGAGCGCGATCGAGTGGTCGCCGCCGAGCACGAGCGGCGTCTGCCCATCGCGGCGCGCGCCTGCGACGAGCTTCGCCACCTCGTCGCAGAGTGCAAGGATCTGCCGGAGGAAGCGCGCGCGCTCGTCTCCCGCCTCGGTCGACTCCGCGACGGGCGCGATGACGTTGCCGAGGTCGACGGTGCGGATGCCGAGGGCCTCGCGCAGATGCTGCTCGAGCCCGGCGTACCGGATTGCCGACGGGCCCATGTCGACGCCGCGCCGTCCCGCACCGAGGTCGAGCGGAGCACCGATCAACGCGATCTCACGAGCAGTCGGTTGCACGGTCACGCCGGCAAGGCTAACGTCAGCCCGTGGACCACCCCGACGGGACGGTCGCGGTACCGGTGCGCGTCCTCCTCGTGGACGACGACCGTGAGTTCCTCGAGTCGCTCCTGCCCCTGATCGAGCACCAGCCCGTGCTAACCGTTGCCGGGACCGCGGGCAACGGCCTCGATGCGATCGAGCTCGCGGACGAGCTCGAGCCCGACGCGGTCGTGATTGACCTGCACATGCCGATTGTCGACGGCGTCACTGCCGTCGCGCGGCTGCGGAAGGACCATCCCAACCTGTGCCTGATCGCGCTCACCGGTGATCCGGCCCCGGAGCTCCACGATGCCGTGACCGAGGCGGGCGCCGACGCGGTCCTCATGAAGGGCGACCTCGTCGACAGCCTCGTCCAGCGGCTGCGCGCCGTACGCGCGGCGCAAGAAGCCCGCTAGACTCACGCCCGCGGCGAGGTAGCTCAGCTGGTAGAGCACTCGGCTGAAAACCGGGGTGTCGCCGGTTCGAGTCCGGCCCTCGCCATTCGCCTGCGCGCGTCAGCGTTCTTCGCGCACGTACGGCAAGCCGAGGCTCGCGGGTGCGCCCAGCCTGCGCCGGGCCCCGCTGGCTGACACGAAGACGAGCACGACGACCGTCATCACGTACGGGAGCGAGTTCGCCCACAGCTCCGTCGGCCCGAGATTGATGCCGCGCGCCTGGAGCTGCGGCGACAGCGCCTGCAGCGCACCGAAGAAGTACGCCCCGACGAGGCAGAGCGCCGGGCGCCAGAACGCGAAGATCACCAGCGCGATCGCGATCCAGCCGGCGCCGCCGGTGATCCCGCTCACCCACTGCGGCGTGATGGCGAGCGTGAACGTCGCGCCCGCGACACCCGCGAAGGCGCCGCCCGCAAGCGTGTGCGCGTAGCGGTACGCGGTGACGTTGATCCCCATCGCGTCTGCGGAGGCCGGTGCCTCGCCTACCGCGCGCACGTTGAGCCCCAGCCGCGTCCGCGAGAGATAGAGCGAGACCCCGACGACGCAGACCCACGACGCGTACACGAGCACGTTCTGCCCGAAGATGATCGGGCCGACGACCGGCAAGCGCTGCATCGACGCCGGGAAGACGGCCGCGCTGAAGGCGTGCCGCGCGGGGTTGTCGGCGAGATTGAGGTCGTTGCCGAGGTACGAGGAGAGCCCGGCGGCGCCGGCGAAGATCGTCAACGCCAGACCGGAGACGATCTGGCTCGCGCGCAGCGTGATGACGAGGAAGGCGTGGATGGCGGCCATCGCCATGCCGGCGATCGCGGCGACGCCGACGGCGGCCGCGAGCGAGAGCGCGGTGTCGGCGTGCAGGCGCTGCACCGTCCAGAAGCCCATCACCGCGCCGACGAGCATCATTCCCTCGACGCCGAGGTTGAGCACGCCAGAGCGCTCCGCCAGCAGCTCGCCGAGCGCGCCGTAGAGGAGCGGCGTCCCGTAGGCGACGCCCGACGCGAGCACGACGACGAGCAGCGAGTTGTTCACGCCGCCTCCGTCGCCGGCATCGTGCGACCGACGCGAACGCGATAGCGCACGAGCAGCTCTCCGCCGAGCGCCGAGAACAGGATGATCCCCTGCATCACACCGACGAGGCCGGACGGGAAGTCGGCGCCCTGCAATGTGTTGCCGGCGTTCTGCAACGCGCCTATGAGGAACGCGACGACGACGACGGCGAGTGGGTTGTAGCGCGCGAGCGCGGCGACGACGATTCCCGTGTACCCGTAGTACTGCTTCTGCAGGCCGTTCGGGTCCGCGTCGAGCATGTGGGCGAAGTCGCCCACTTGGCTCGCGCCGCCGAGCCCGGCGACGGCGCCGGAGATGCCCATCACCGCGAGGATCTTGCGGCGCGTCCGCATGCCGGCGTACTGCGCGGCGCGCGGCGAGTCGCCGAGGACCTGCGCCTCGAAGCCGAAGCGCGTGCGCGTGAACAGGAACCAGAGCAGGAACGCGACGAGGACGGCGATCCCGGCGCCGAGCGGCAGCGCGATGCCGCCGCGCACGTGGATCATCGCGCTCGGCCACAACGCGTCGTTCGGCAGCGTCTTCGAGGTCGGGAAGACGCTCGCGTTGAAGCCCTTCGTCTGCCGCCAGTACGACTCGGTGTTGAAGACGAGATACGTCAGCACGTACGCGGCGACGTAGTTGAGCATCAACGACGTGATGATCTCGTTCGTCTTGAAGAACGCGCGCAGCGCGCCGGGGATGAGCGCCCAGGCCGCACCTCCCGCGCAACCGGCAATGACCATCGCGAAGATGACGAGCGCCGTCGGCCAACCGTGGCCGCCGAGGTAGAGCCCCGCTGCGTCGGCGGTGATCGCGCCCATGAAGAGCTGGCCCTCCGCGCCGATGTTGAACAGACGCATCCGGAACGCGGCCGCAGCTGCGAGGCCGGTGAACGCGAGCGGCGTCGCCTGCGTCAGCGTCTGGCCAAGGGCTCCGCTGTTCAGGAAGGCGGCGTCGATGATCTGCCGGTAGCTCGACAGCGCGTTGTGACCCGTCGCGTAGAGGACGAGGCCGGCCGCGAAGAACGCGAAGACGAGCGAGCCGGCCGGGACGGCAACGATCAGCCACCGGGGCTGCCGCAGCCTGCGCTCAATCCGCACGAGGATCCTGTCCGCCGGCCATGAGCAGGCCGATCTCCTCGACGTCCGCCTCCTCGCGCGACGTCTCGCCGACGATCGCGCCCTCGTACATCACCGCGACGCGGTCGGCGAGCAGGAGGATCTCGTCCAGGTCCTCGCTGATGAGGAGCACGCCGACGCCGTCTGCGGCGGCCTCGCGCAGGTACGCGTGCACCGTCTCGATCGCGCCGACGTCGAGCCCGCGGGTCGGCGACGCGGCGATGAGCAACCGCGGCTTGCCGGAGAACTCGCGCGCGAGGACAACCTTCTGCAGGTTGCCGCCCGACAGGAGCCGCGCAGGCGCGCCGGGCCCAGGCGCGGCGATGCTGTAGCGCTGGATCAGCTCGACGGCGCGTTCGCGAATGCGCCCGATCCGGAGCAGCGGCCCGTGCGACGAGCTCCGCTCGCGGTAGCCCTTCAGCGCGAGGTTCGAGGCGATGCTCAAGCTCGGCGCGACCCCGGTTCCGAGCCGGTCCTCCGGCACGTATGCGACTCCCGCTGCGATCGCCGACCGCGGATCGCCGGCCCGGATCGCCTTGCCGCACACAAGGATCTCCCCGCGCGTCGCCCGGCGCATGCCGGCCACCGTCTCCGCCAGCTCCCGTTGCCCGTTGCCTGCAACACCGGCAACGGCGACGATCTCCCCGCCGTGCACGACGAGCGACGCGCCCCGCACAGCAGAGTCGCCCCGGTCGCCGTCGGACCAGACGTCCGTGAGCTCGAGCACGAGCTCGCCCGCGGTCCTCGCCCGTGCCGGCTGCACGCTGTCCAGCTCGCGGCCGACCATGAGCGACGCGAGCGAGCGTAACGTCGCGTCGGCCGCCGACACGGTGGCGACCGAGCGGCCGCCGCGCAGGACGGTGACCCGGTCGGCGACCGCCTTCACCTCGTGCAGCTTGTGCGAGATGAAGACGACCGTCCTTCCTTCGACGGCCATCTCGCGCAGCGTCTCGAACAGGACGTCGGCTTCCTGCGGCGTCAGCACCGCCGTCGGCTCGTCGAGAATGAGGATGCGCGCTTCGCGGTACAGCGCCTTCAGGATCTCAACGCGCTGCTGCTCTCCGAGCGAGAGCTGCCACACGCGAGCGCGCGGATCGACGGCGAGGCCGTAGCGCTTCGAGAGCTCGGCGACGCGCTGCTCGATCGCGCGATGCCTGAGCCGGAACGTGCGGCCTTCGCCGCGATGGTCGCCGAGCACGACGTTCTCCGCGACGGTGAACGTCTCGACGAGCCGGAAGTGCTGGTGGACCATGAAGATCCGCGCGTCGAGCGCGTCACGCGGCGAGTGGAACTGCACCGGCTCGCCGTCGATGAAGATCTCGCCCGCGTCAGGCCGGTAGAGACCGGTGAGGATGTTCGAGAGGGTGCTCTTGCCGGCGCCGTTTTCGCCGAGCAGCGCGTGCACCTCGCCCGCGGCGGCCTCGAAATCGACGCGGTCGTTCGCGAGCACCCCGGGGAAGCGCTTGACGATCCCACGCATTTCGACCGCGGGAGGCGGAGGGGCGCCGTCGGCGCCCCTCCGGTCCTTCTCCGACTGAACCGTCACTAGCCCTTCGGGCTACCGACCACGCCCTTCACGAGCCAGTTCATGCCGTACAGGCTGTTCGTGCCGCCCTTGAGCACCTGCATCCGCACGCCTGGCTTCACGCGCAACTTGCCGCTCTGGTCGTAGAGCGGGCCCGTGAACTCGTAGAACGAGCCGTTCTCGATCGCCTTCATCTTCGCGGCGATCTTCGCCTTCGTCGCCGCAGACACGTCAGGGCCGAACGGCGCGATGCCGGTGAAGCCCGACTTCATTGAGCCGTAGTAGAAACCCGACTTCCAGGTCCCGTTCATCGCCGCCTTGACGCGCGACAGGTAGTACGGGCCCCAGTTGTACACCGACGCCGTCTGCCACGACTTCGGTGCGAACTTCGACGAGTCGGAGTCATAACCGACCCACGGGATCCCCTTCGACTCGGCGAACTGGCCGGTCGCCGGAGAGTCGACGTTCTGCCCGAGCACGTCGGCGCCTGCTGCGACGAGGCTCTGGGCCGCCTTCTTCTCCTTCGCCGGGTCGAACCAGTTGTTCGTCCAGACGAGGTGCACCTTCGCACCCGGATGCGTCATCTGCGCGCCGAGCGTGAACGCGTTCGCATGCCGGATGACCTCGGGGATCGGAAATGCGACGACGTAGCCGATGTCACCGGTCTTCGACGCGGCGCCGGCGGCCATCCCGGAGAGGAAGACCGAGTCCTCGGCGGCACCGAAGTACTCCGACAGGTTCTTCGCGACATCGGTGCCCGTGGCCTGCTCGAACAGGACGCTCGGGTACTTCGCCGCAAACGCCTTGGAGAAGTAGCCGTACGACGTGCCGAAGATCATCTTGTAGCCCTGGTTGACGAGGCTCGCGACGGTCTGCTGGAGCTGCGCTCCGACCGCGATGTTCTCCTTGTACGTCGTCTGCACCTTGCTGCCGAGCATCTTCTGCACGTACAGCCTGCCGGCATCGTGCGCCTGGGACCAGCCACCGTCGTTGTGCGGGCCGACATAGATCCACGCCGCCTTGAAGGCAGCGTTCGACTTGGCCGTGCCGGCCCCGACACCGGCCGCGAGCACGACGGTAACCGCTGCGATCGCCACCACCAGGGCGGCGAGCGCGTGCTTCCTCTTCCTCATGATTCCCCTCTCGATCGCCGATCCTCCGAACGGCCTCCGACTATACGACGGGCGTTCGGTCATGTCAGCCCCACGATGTCGTCCGGCCGGACGGGGACGCGCGTGAGCTCCCGGCCGGTCGCATTTCGGAGCGCGGCCACGACGGCGGCGGTCGAAACGACCGTCGGCGGCTCGCCGACGCCCTTGACGCCGTAGGGGGCATCCGGCTCCGGCGCCTCGACGAGCTCCGAGACGATCGGCGGCACGTCGAGCGCCGTCGGGATGAGGTAGTCGGTGAAGCTCGCGTTCGTGATCACGCCGTCGCGCGTCTGGATCTCCTCCATCAGGGCTAGCCCGATGCCCTGTGCGGTGCCGCCCTCGATCTGGCCTTCGACCGCCTGCGGGTTGATGGCCTTGCCGACGTCCTGCGCGGTGCCGATCCAGACGATCCGCGTCAGGCCGAGATCGACGTCGACCTCGGCCACCACCTTCATCGCGGCGCAGGCGAAGGCGACGTGCGCGGGCAGGTCGCCGACCTGGCCCGTCTCGGGGTGGAGCGGCGCCGTGGGCCGGTGCCGGTAGACACGCTCGACATCCACCTCTCCTCCCCTACGGGGCGATGTTTCACGCTCCGCAAGCGCGGCACGACAGGCGTCGCGAACCGCGCCCGCGGCCATCCAGGTCATGCGCGACGCGGACGAAGACCCGGCCGAGCCGACCGCCGCCGTGGTGCCCGGCGCCAGCCGGACGTCCTCGGTCTCGAGCTCGGTGCGCGCCACCTGGAGGATGACGTTCGTCACGCCCTGCCCGACCTCGGCCGCGGCGCAGTGCACCTCGGCCGAGCCGTCCGCGAACAGCCGGACGCGGGCCGCGCACGAGTCGTCGAAGCCCTCCGAGTACGCGATGTTCTTGAACCCGACCGCGAAGCCGGTGCCGCGTCTCACGCCCTCGCCGCGCGTCGTGTTGCCCGCCCCGCCGGGCAGGCGGATCGCCGGGCGCGGCAGATCCTCCGGTGCCGGCTCGGGGAGCGCGGCGCAGCGCCGGATGACCTCCGCGACCGGCAGCGAGCCGTCGATGCGCTGCCCCGTCGGCAGCGTGTCGCCGGGAGCGAGCGCGTTCAGCAGGCGCAGCTCGATCGGGTCGAGCTCGAGCGCGCGCGCGAGCTTGTCCATCTGCGCCTCGGAAGCGAAGCACGTCTGCACCGCGCCAAAACCGCGCATCGCGCCGCACGGAGGGTTGTTCGTGAACACGCACGTCGTCTCGATGAGCGCATTCGGAACGGCATACGGTCCGCACGCAAACGAGGTCGCGTTCGCGGTGACGGCGGTCGAGCTCGACGCGTACGCACCGCCGTCGAGCAGGATCTGCATCCTTACGGAGACGAGTCGCCCGTCCCGCGTCGCGTGATGCTGCGCGTGGATGCGCGCCGGATGGCGGTGCACGTGGCCGGTGAACGACTCCTGCCGGTTGTAGACCATCTTCACCGGCCGGCTCGTGTGCAGCGCGAGCAGCGCCGCATGGATCTGGATGGAAAGATCCTCCCGTCCCCCGAAGGCGCCGCCGACGCCCGCAAGGTGGATTCGCACCTGCTCCTCCGGAAGCGCCAGGCACGGGGCGACCTGCTCGCGGTCGACGTGCAGCCACTGCGTCGCGACGTAGATGTCGACGCCGCCCTCGCCGTCCGGGACCGCGAGCCCCGACTCGGGCCCGAGGAACGCCTGATCCTGCGTGCCGACCTCGTACGTCCCCTCGACGACGACGTCGCCGCGCGCGCCCGGGTCACCGTGCACAACCCGCATCGAACGGACGACGTTCGGGCGCGAGTCGGCGAGGTAGTGGCCGCGTTCGCGCGTCTCGCGGGCGGGATGCAGCGGCTCCGACTCCGTGGCGCGCTCGGGGTCCGCAATCGGCGAGAGCGGCTCGTAGTCGACGACGATGCGCTCCGCGGCTCGGCGCGCCTGCTCCGGATGCTCGGCGGCAACGACGGCGACCGGCTCGCCGAAGTAGCGGACACGGTCGATCGCAAGGACGGGCTGGTCGTGGAACTCGAGCCCGTACGTCTTCCGCCCGGGCACGTCTTCGTGCGTCAGCACCGCGTGCACGCCGGGCATCGTCAACGCGGCGGAGAGATCGGTCGCGCGGATGCGCGCGTGCGCGTGCGGCGCACGCAACGTGTGTCCCCAAAGCATCCCAGCCGCCTGCAGGTCGCTCGCGTACGCGAACTCGCCGGTCGTCTTCGGCGTTCCGTCCGCCCGGCGGACGCTCTCGCCGATCCAGCCCAGCACCGTCTTCGGGGACGCGCTCACGCGCGCTCCGCAGCGAGCCGCACGGCGTCGAAGATCTTCGCGTAGCCGGTGCAGCGACAGAGGTTGCCCGAGAGGGCCTCACGGATCTCGTCGTCGTTCGGCTCCGGGATCCGCTCGAGCAGCGCAGCCGTGGCGACGACGAGCCCGGGCGTGCAAAAGCCGCACTGCACGGCGCCCGCCTCGACGAACGCCTGCTGCACATGCTCGAAGCCAGGCCCTTCGACCGTGACGACCTCGTGGCCGTCCGCCTGCGCGGCGAGCACGAGGCACGCGCACACGAGCTCGCCGTCGAGGATGATCGAGCACGACCCGCACTCGCCCTGCTCGCACGCGTTCTTCGAGCCGGGCAGGTCGAGGCGCTCGCGCAGCGCGAACAGGAGGCTCTCGCCTTCCCACACGTCGGCCTCCCGGCGCTCTCCGTTGATCGTCAGCGAGATCTTCACGCGACCATGCACCTCTCGAGTGCGCGCCCCGCGAGCACGCGCAGCGCGTGCCGTCTGTACGCGGCCGTGCCGCGCACGTCGTCGATCGGGCTCGCTGCTGCGACGACTCGATCTGCGAATCCGTCCAGCTCCCCGGTAACGAACGTCGCAACCGGGCCTGCCGACCCGAATGCGGCCCGGGCCTCGTTGCGATCGCGGTCGACGCTCAGCGCGAGCGAGCAGACCGCGATCACCATCGCGTTCCGCGGGCCGATCTTCATGAACGTCTGCGCCGCGCCGCTGGGCTCGATGTGCACCGCGACGATGAGCTCGTCCTCGGCGAGCGCGTTGCGCTTCGGCCCGACGAGGAACTCGGTGAGCGGAAGGCGACGCGTGCTGCGCACGCTCGCGACCTCGATCTCGGCGCGCTCGATCAGGAGCGGCGGCAGCGCGTCGCCGGCAGGCGAGGCGGTGCCGAGGTTGCCGCCGATCGTTCCGCGGTTGCGGATCTGCGGCGAGCCGACGGTGCGGGACGCCTCGGCGAGCGCGGGCAGCAGCGTCGCGAGCTCCGAGTGCTCGATCTCCGTGAACGTCAGGCCCGCGCCGAGCCGCAGCGAGCCGTTCTCGCGCGACCAGCCGCGCAGCTCGGGC
This sequence comes from Gaiellaceae bacterium, assembly GCA_036512155.1. GTDB lineage: Bacteria > Actinomycetota > Thermoleophilia > Gaiellales > Gaiellaceae > Palsa-739. Next base: position 21,637 of record DATCBD010000028.1, read on the forward strand.
ACTTCGTTCAGGTTGAGCATCGCGTCGGGCCGCCGGCGGTCGAAGTTCAGGTCGACCATGAGGTCGGTCCCGCCCTCGATGGGCACGGCTCCGGGACGCTCGGCCCGCAGGCGCAACGCCTCGTCGAGCGTGCGCGGGCTGAGCACGTCCATCCCGCAACACTAGAACAGCTTTAAGGTGGCTTCATGGCCGATCTCGCCCGCCGGATCGCCGTCGCCCGCGGCGCCGAGCCCGCCGATCTCGTCCTCACCGGAGGCCGGGTGCTCTCGGTCTTCACACGCGAATGGCTCGAAGTCGACGTCGCGATCGTGGACGGATGGATCGCCGGTCTCGGCGACTACGAGGGCCGAGAGACGATCGACGTCAACGGCCGCTACGTCGTTCCCGGCTTCATCGACGCGCACATGCATCTCGAGTCGACGAAGCTCCTGCCCGACGAGTTCGCGCGCCTCGTCCTGCCGCTCGGCACGACGGTCGTCGTCGCCGATCCGCACGAGATCGCGAACGTCCTCGGGACCGACGGCGTCCACTGGCTGATCGAGTTCTGCTCGGAGCTGCCGCTCGACGTGTACTTCATGGCGTCGTCGTGCGTGCCCGCATCGCCGTTCGAATCGCCGCGGCGCGCGCTCGGCGACGAGGAGCTCGAGTCCCTGTTGCGCCGACGCCGCGTACTCGGCCTCGCCGAGATGATGAACTTCCCCGGGGTCGTCGCCGGCGATCCGCGCGAGCTGTCGAAGCTCGGACTGAACGGGGCCGAGCATGCAGATGGGCACGCGCCCGGGCTCAGGGGCAAGGAGCTGAACGCGTACGCGGCGGCGGGCATCCGCTCCGACCACGAGGCGCTCACGCTCGAGGAGGGACGCGAACGCCTGCGCGCAGGCATCTGGCTCCTGATCCGCGAAGCCTCGATGGCGCGGAACCTCGAGGCGCTCGTCCCGCTCATCACCGAGTTCGGGCCGGCGCAGATCGCGTTCTGCACGGACGATCGCGATCCCGACGACATCGTCGACGACGGCCACATCAACGGGATGGTGCGCAAGGCCGTGGCGGCGGGCGTCCCGCCGGAGGACGCGCTCGTCTGCGCGACGCTCAATCCCGCGCGCTGGCACGGACTGCGCGATCTCGGCGCGCTTGCGCCCGGCTACCGCGCGGACGTCGTCGTTCTTCCCAATCTGGAGAGCTTCGGCCCCGAGCTCGTGCTCAAGGGCGGCCGGCGTATCGGGGACTTCGCGCGCCCGGAGGTTCCGGACTGGGTGCAGCAGTCCGTGCGGATCGCGCCGCTCGGTCGCCGCGCGTTCGACGTGCCGGGCTGCGACCGCGTGCGCGCGATCGGCCTCATTCCCGATCAGGTCGTGACAGAGTCGCTCGTCGTCGACGCCGGCACGGAGGATCTCGCCAAGATCGCTGTGATCGAACGGCACCTCGCCACCGGGCGCATCGGCGTCGGCTTCGTGCACGGCTCCGGTCTGCAGCGCGGTGCGCTCGCGTCGACGGTTGCGCACGATGCCCACAACATCGTCGTCGTCGGAAAGTCGGACGACGACATGCTCGCCGCGGTGCAGCGCGTGGTCGAGCTCGCGGGCGGCATTGTCGCCGTCGAGGACGGGCGCGTGGTCGCCGAGTGCCCTCTACCGGTGGCCGGCCTCTTCTCGGTCGCGCCCCTCGCGGACGTGATCGCGCAGAGCCGCGCGTGCAACGAGGCCGCGACGGCGATGGGCTGGAGCGGCGCCACGCCGTTCCTCACGCTGTCGTTCCTCGCGCTCTCCGTCATCCCCGCGTTGAAGATCACCGACCGGGGCCTCGTCGACGTCGAGCGCTTCGAGCTCGTGCCGTTGTGCTGCTGACCGGCGCGCACGTCGTCACGATGGACGACGCCGGCACCGAGCACGCCGACGGCTGGGTTCACGTCGAAGACGGAGTGATCGCTGCGGTCGGCGGCGGCGCTCCGCCCGCAGGCGAGCACATCGACCTGAGCGGCGCCGTCGTCACGCCCGGCCTCGTCAACACGCATCACCATCTGTACCAGACGCTCACGCGCGCGCGTGCGCAGGAGGCGAACCTCTTCGAGTGGCTGCGCGCGCTCTATCCCGTCTGGAGCAAGATCGACGAGGAGTCGGTGTACTCGGCGGCCCGCACGGGCCTCGCGGAGCTCGCGCTCTCCGGCTGCACGACCGTGTTCGACCACCACTACGTCTTCCCGCGCGGGACGAGCGGGCTGATCGAGGCGGAGCTGCGCGCCGCGGACGAGCTCGGCGTCGCGCTGATCGCGTCACGCGGCTCGATGGATCTCGGCGAGTCCCAGGGCGGCCTGCCGCCCGACTCGCTCGTCGAGGACATCGACACGATCCTCGCCGAGACCGAACGGCTTGCGTCCGCCTACCCGGGGAAGATCGTCGCGGCGCCGTGCTCGCCGTTCTCGGTGACGAAGGAGCTGATGCAGGCGTCGGCCGCGCTTGCACGCCGCCTCGACCTGCAATTGCACACGCACCTCGCGGAGACGAGCGAGGAGGGCTCGTACTGCCACGAGCTGTACGGGTGCACGCCGGTCGAGTACCTCGAATCGCTCGGCTGGCTCGCCGGAGACGTGTGGTGCGCGCACTGCGTTCATCTCTCTGCCGGTGAAGTCGCGCAGTTTGGGCGGACGGGAACGGGCGTCGCCCATTGTCCGACGTCCAACCTGCGCCTCGGTGCAGGGGTCGCGCCGGTGCGCGACATGCTCGACGCCGGCGTGCGCGTGGGACTCGGCGTCGACGGATCGGCGTCGAACGAGCGTGGTGACCTGCTCTTCGAGGTGAAGCAGGCGCTCCTCGTCGCCCGAGGCCGCGGCGGCCCAAGGGCGATGACCGTTCGCGACGCCCTGCGGATCGGGACGCGCGGCGGCGCGGCCGTGCTCGGCCGGCCCGACATCGGCTCACTCGAGCCCGGAAAGCGGGCCGATCTCGCGGTCTGGCGCACCGACGGCCTGGAGCTCGCTGGAGCCGCCGATCCGATTGCCGGCCTCGTCCTCTCGGCGCCGCACCGGGTCGACCGGCTGTACGTGGGCGGCGAGGAGGTCGTCCGCGACGGTCGGCTCGTCCGGGCGGATGAGGACGAGATCGCGCGCCAACAGCGGGCGCAAGCGGGAAGATTCGCCTGATGCTCTCCACCCACGTCCTCGACACGGCGAACGGCAGGCCCGCGGCAGGCGTGCGCGTCGAGCTCTTCCACGGCGACGACCTCGTCGCGTCCGCCGAGACCGACGCCGACGGACGCATCCGCGAGCTCGCCGACGTGGCGGCCGGGACGTACCGCCTCGTCTTCCATCCGCCGTCGCCGTTCTTCACGCGCGTCGAGCTGCAGCTCGAGCTCGGCGACGGCGATCATCACGTACCGCTGCTCGTCTCTCCCTATTCGTGCGCGACGTATCGCGGCAGTTGACCGTCGACGAGCTCGTGGAGCTGTTCAGCGGGCGCACGCGCTTCGTCGAGAAGCTCGTGCACGAGGAGGATCCACTCGGACAGGCGCGTGACGTCGCACACGGGCTGACCGACGACGAGAAGGCCGAGGCGCTCGCAGCGCATCCGCGCATCGGCGAGCGCTCGCCGGAGCAGCATGGTGACGACCCGGCCGTGCTCGCAGAGCTGGCCGAGCTAAACCGCGAGTACGAGGAGCGCTTCGGCTTCCGCTTCGTCGTCTTCGTGCACGGCCGCTCGCGCACGGAGATCCTCCCCGAGCTGCACGAACGGCTGCAGAACACGCGCGAGCAGGAGCTCGACAACGGGCTCGAAGCCCTCGTCTCGATCGCGGAGGACCGATGGCGTCCGTCCTGAGCCCGTACGCGACCGACTGGCTCGACCTCGTGTTCCGGTGGTTCCACGTGATCGCCGGGATCGTGTGGATCGGGACGTCGTTCTACTTCGTCGCACTCGACAACCATCTCGAGCCGGTGGAAGGCCGCGACGACCTCACCGGCGACACGTGGGAGATCCACGGCGGCGGCTTCTACCGCATCGAGAAGTACCGCGTTGCGCCGCAGCGCCTGCCGGAGCCGCTGCACTGGTTCAAGTGGGAGGCGTACTGGACCTGGATCTCGGGCTTCACGCTCTTCGTCGTCCTCTACTACTTCCAGGCGCACGAGACGCTCATCGATCCGACGGTCGCGAACCTCTCGACGGTGGAGGCCGTCGGCGCGAGCGTCGGGCTGCTGATCGCGGCCTGGCTCGTGTACGACGCGCTCTGCCGAACCATCGGCCGCCGCAGCGAGAAGGCGCTCGCTGCCTGCATCGTCGCGCTCGTGGTCGGCACGGCGTACGGGGTCACGCATCTCTTCGCCGCACGAGCGGCATATCTCCAGGTCGGCGCGATGCTCGGAACGATCATGGTGGCGAACGTCTTCTTCGTGATCATCCCCGCGCACCGGGAGCTCATCCGGGCGAAGAAGGCGGGGCGCGCGCCCGATCCGGCGGCGAACGTGCGCGGCAAGCAGCGCTCGGTCCACAACAACTACTTCACGCTGCCCGTCCTCTTCACCATGCTCGCCGGCCATTTCCCGTTCACGTACGGGCACGCCCACAGCTGGGCGATCCTCGTCTGCCTGATGGCGATCGGCGCGCTCATTCGCGTCTACTTCAACAACCGCCACGCGGGTCGCACGCTCTGGTGGATCCCGGTCGCGGCGGCGCTCGGCATCGCCGGGATCGCGATCTGGATCCGGCCTGCCTCCGTGCCTGCCTCGGGCGCGCCCGTGCCCTTCTCGCAGATTCAGTCCATCGTCCAGCAGCGGTGCGCGTACTGCCACTCGATGCATCCGAAAAGCACGACCTACACGACGGCGCCGCAGGGGATCCGCTTCGACACGCAGCAGGAGATCGCGAGCCAGGCGTCCCTGATCGAGACGGTGGCGGTGCAGTCGAAGCTCATGCCGCTCAACAACAAGACGAACATGACCGATGCCGAGCGACGGTTGCTCGGCGCGTGGATCGCGCAAGGTGCGAAGATCAAATGATGCTGCGCATCTCCGCAGGCGGGTTCGAATTCGTCGCGCGACTCGAGGACGACGCACCGGACACGGTCGCCGCCTTCCGCAAGACGCTCCCGTACGACTCGAACATCATCCACGTCCGCTGGAGCGGCGAAGGCTGCTGGATCCCCATGGGCGATCTCGACCTCGGCGTCGGACCAGAGAACGCCACGCGCTACCCCAGCCCGGGCGAGATCATCTTCTTCCCCGGCGGCATAAGCGAGACGGAGCTGCTGATCGCGTACGGCTACGTCGCGTTCGCGAGCAAGGCGGGCGCGCTCGCGGGCAACCACTTCGCGACCATCGTCGAGGGCAACGAGAATCTCCGTCCGCTCGGAGTCAAGTGCCTCTGGGAAGGCGCACAGGAGATCTCATTCCGCGAGGCGTGAGAGCGCCGCGGCAAGCACATCGACGGCGAGTGCGATGTCCTCGGGATCGCTGTGCTCGTCCGGCGAATGGCTGACGCCCCCGGCGCCGCTCCGCACGAAGAGCATTCCGCAACGCACGCCGGCAGCCGTGAGCACGCCGGCATCGTGACCTGCGCCCGACACGAGCTCGGGTGCCGCCAGATCGCGCCGCTCGAGCTCCTCGCGTAGCACCGCCCGCACTTCTTCGTCCATCGCCACCGGCTCCGTCACCATCTGCGGATCGAAGCCGATCGCGGCGACCAGCGCGTCGAGCCGCTCGCGGTCGGGGGCGCGCACGTCGACGCTGACCGTCGCGCGCTCAGGGATGACGTTGACCGCGCCGGGCGCCACCACGATCTCCCCGACGGTCGCAACCGTTCCGGGGATGGAGAGCGCCGCGTCCCGCGCGCGGAGCACGAGCTCGGCGGCATCCACGAGCGCGTCGCGTCGCCCCTCCATCGGCGTCGTCCCCGCGTGCCCGGCCACACCGTCAAGCACGACCTCGCCGCGCGCGAGGCCGACAATCGCGCTGACGACGCCGAGCGGCTCCTCACGGCGCAGAAGCACCGGGCCCTGCTCGATGTGCACCTCGACGTACACCTCAGGTTTGCGCACGAGCCCGAGGCTGCCGCCGAAGCCGCGCTCCTCGTCGCGGAACGCCACGACGCCGATCGGCGCGTCGATCCGTTCCGCCGCCTCGATTCCGGCGAGCACGCCGAGCACGCCGTCGTAGCGGCCGCCGTTCGGAACGGAGTCGAGGTGCGAGCCGGTCCACACACGCGCGTTGCCGCGCGTGCCGATGAGGTTGCCCGCAGCGTCGACCTCGACGTCGAGGCCCGCCTCGCGCATCCAGCCGGCGGCGAGCTCGTGCGCGCGGTCTTCCTCCGGCGAGTAGCCGACGCGATCGCCGATCGCGTAGACCTCCTCGATCCGCTCCAGCAGGCGCACGAACGTTCTCTACACGAAACGGGCCCCCGAGCGCGCGTGAGCGATCTCGGGGGCCTTAGGGCGTCCGGACCGGTGCAACCGTGTCGCGAACGTCCGTTGGCAGGAGACTAACGCTTCCGGGCGCGAAGTGCCGTCGCCGGATCCGCGCCGAAGGCCGCGCAATCCGTGAAGCCGCGCCGCCCGAGCTCGACCCGCAGGCGCTCGTCCCCGACGTAGATCGGTGTCTCGGTGCCGCGCGAGAACGAGAAGGCGACCGTCCCACCGGGCGCCGTCACGCGGGCGAGCTCGTCGAAGAACGGAACGGCGTTCATGAGCACGACGAGATCGAACGACCCGTCTCCGAACGGGAGATGGGCGGCGTCGGCCACCTCGTACCGGACACGGCCGCCCTTGCGCTGCGCCTCCGCGAGCATGGCGGGAGAAAGGTCGACGCCCGTCACCTCGGCGGACGGGAACCAGTCCGCGAGGGCCACTGCAGCGACACCCGTGCCGGTGCCGACGTCGAGGACGCGCGACGGTGGCGCGATGTCCTCGAGTGCGAGCCGGAGCGCGCCGAGATGATGCGGACCGATGCGGGTCTCCCACGTCGGCGCGATGCGCTCGAACATGTCGCGCATCCGGCCACGCAGGAGACGCCACAGCACAGGGCGACGGACGACCGCATCGGTGATCCAACGGGCGATCCGCCTCTCGTCGATCACTGCGGCGTGATGGTGAGAGCGCTGCCCTCGTCGACGCCGAGCAGGTCAGCGGCGCTCCCTCGCGCGACGGCCACTGCAACGTTGCGATAGCTGTCCTCGTACAGGATCAGCTCTCCCGCGCGCGCGTCCCCGAACGTCCGCGCGGCGACGGCGAACCATCGGTTGTCGTCGCGCCCCAGCTCGACGCGCGTGCCGGGGACGACGGCTGCACCATCGAGCTGCTCGCGCGTGAGGTTGAGGGAGACATTGCCGAAGCGGTCGACGGCGAGCACCGTGGCCCGGATCCCCGACGCATCGATCTCGGGCTCGGGCACGTCGAGGCGGACGAGCTCGGCGCGGTCGATCGGTGGACCGAGCTCGGCGATCGGCACGCCGGCGGCGAGGTGCGCGGCGGCGGGCGAGAAGAGGTCGCGACCGTGGAACGTCCGTGAGACGCGCTCCAGTGCGTAGGCCGGATTGGCGAGCTCGTGCGCGGCCGCGACGCCGCCGAAACGATCGACCGCGGGCAGCAGTAGGCCGTTGTCGGGGCCGACGTACAGGCGGCCCTCGCCGTCCTCGAGCACGAGCGGCCGGCGGGAGCCGCCGACACCGGGATCGACCACGGCGAGGTGCACGCCGGCGGGCATGTATGCGAGCGTGTTCGAGAGCACGAGCGCGCCCTGCAGGATGCGTCCCGGCCGGATGCCGTGGGTGATGTCGATGATCTGCGCGTCTGGCGCAATGCGCTTCATGACGCCGTGGCACGTGCCGACGAAGTCGTCCTGGAGCCCGAAGTCGGTCAAGAACGTGATGAACATCAGACTGACCGTAATGCGTCGACGAGGCCGTCGACGTCGTGCGTCGCGGCGACGGCCGCAACTTCGAGGCCCGCACTCCGTGCCTCCGCTGCCGTCTGTGGGCCGATCGCGACGACCGGCATGCGCGCACCGGTGGCCGCCAGCGCACGCGCAGCCGATCCCGACATGAGGAGCGCGACGTCGGCTTCCGGCGCCTCCGGTCGCAGCTCGACGGTTCGGTAGAGCGGCAGAAAGTCGGCGTCGAGCACGTCGCGGCGGGCACCTTCGGCCGCGGCGAGCAGGAGCCGTCCTGCCGGCAGCTCCTGTCGCAGCCCCTCTTGCGTGTGCGTGCGCGGCACGAGGTCGACGCGCAGCCCGCCGGCACGGAGAGCGTCGGCAGTCGCCGGGCCGATCGCCGCGATCCGCTTCGCGGTCACGCCGCGCCGCGCAAGCTCGCGCGCGCCGTTCGCGCTCGTGACGACGAGCCAGTCGTACGCCGCCGCATCGACCGGATCGTCTCCGAGAGGCTCGACGCGGATCAACGGACAGAGCACCGGCTCGTAGCCGAGCGCCTCGACCCGCGCGGCCACATCCTCACGTGTGACGACGACTCGCATCTGCCAGCTCCATGCCGAGCGCCGTCGGATCCTCACCGGTCAGCCGCTCGATCCACGACCCGTCCTCGGCCGCGATGAGGCCGGTCAGCGTGACGCCGTCGTGGTATGCCCCCACCGGCGCCAGGCAGCCCCCGCCGACCGCGGCGACGACCGCGCGCTCCGCCTCGACGCGCATCCGCGTCTCCTCGTGATCCGCCGCGGCGACGAGATGCGCGTCGCCCTCGCGCACCTGGAGCGCGAGCGCGCCTTGCCCCGCCTCCGGGAGTAGCTCCTCCGGGTCGAACCGGTGGCCGATCTCGCGCGCGAGGCCGAGCCGGTCGAGACCACACGCAGCGAGCACGACCGCGTCGAGACCACGCTCGCCGCGCTTGCGCAGACGCGTTTCGACGTTCCCGCGCAGCGGTTCGATCGACAACGACGGCTCGAGGGCGAGCAGCTGCGCAGTCCGCCGGGCCGACGCCGTGCCGACCCGCATGCCCGGCCGGATCGCATCGGCGCCGCACAGCGCGTCGCGCGGATCCTCGCGCGCGAGGTACGCGCCGACGCGGAGCCCTTCGGTGTCGGTCGACGTCATGTCCTTCGCCGAGTGCACGGCGATGTCGATGCGGTGATCGAGGAGCGCCTCCTCGAGCTCCTTCACGAACACGCCGCGCGCGCCGATCTCGCCGAACGGCTTTGTGCGGTCGCGATCGCCGGCGGTCGTGATCGGAACGAGCGCGATCTCGATCCCGGGCGCACGGAGCCGCGCGGACGCGAGCTCGGCCTGGGTCAGCGCGAGCCTACTGCCGCGGCTGCCGACGCGGATCAGCACAGCGCGCTCGACGCCGAACGGCCTGCCCGCAGAGCGACGCCCCTCGCGGCCGCACGCGCACGAACGCAGTCGGCACCTGCAGGGGCAGAGGCCGCCCGGCCAGTTGCACCGGAAGCGGCTTCAGCGCTCGTCCTCGCCGAGACCGAATAGATGCCGCACAGCGTCAGCATAGATCACCCCATCGGCTGCCGCGGCTGCCTGTTTCAAACGCACCGTCGGGAGATGCAGGAGCTTGTCGACGATTCGAGACGTCACCGTTTCGACCGCACGGCGCTGGCTCTCGTCCAGCCGGCCGAGCACGCCTTCCGCCTTCGCGAGCTCCTGTTCGCGGATCTGCTCCGCGCGGGCGCGCAGGGACGCGATCGCCGGAACGACGTCGAGCGACGCCTGCCACTCGTGGAACTTCTCCGCCTCGGCGGCCACGATCGACTCTGCCCGCTCCGCCTCGCTGCGTCGGCCGGCGAGCGTCTCGGCGACGATCGCCTGCAGGTCGTCGATGTCGTACAGGTAGCACCCATTCAGATCGTGGATGGCAGGGTCGAGATCGCGCGGGACGGCGAGGTCGATGAGCAGCAACTGCCGACCGCGGCGCACCCGCTCGACGGTCTCGGCATCGAGGACGAAGCCGGACGCGGTCGTCGACGAGACCACCACGTTGGCGCGAGCGAGCTCCTCCTCGAGCTGCGCGCGGTCGGTCTTGCTGTTGGCGACGAACGCGATGTGCGCCCCGCGGGTGCGCAGGTTGCGCGCCGCCTGCTCGCTGACCTTGCCTGCGCCGATGAGCAGAACGTCGCAGCCGTCGAGCTTCCCGAACACCTGCTCCGCGAGGGCGGCTGCGGCCGAGGAAACCGAGGCCGGGCTTTCCCCGATCGCGGTCTGCGCACGCACCTTGCGTCCGGCGTGCAGCGCGTGCCGGAACACACGGTCGAGCATCGGCCCTGCCGTGCCGGCGTCGTGGGCCGTGCGCACCTGTCCCAGAATCTCGCCCTCGCCCGGGACGAGCGAGTCGAGGCCGGCAGCGACGCGGAACAGATGCAGCGCGGCCGCGTGGTCGCGCAGGCGGTACAGCGCGGGCTCGAGCTCCGACAGGATCTCGACCGCCCTGCGCTCAGCCTCGTCGGCGTCCTCGGTCTCGACGTACAACTCGGTGCGGTTGCACGTCGAGAGGCACACCGCCTGTCCGAGGCGCTCAGCCAACGCATGCGCCTGCTCGGAGTCGAACGCGACGCGCTCGCGCAGCTCGACGGGAGCGTGATGGTGCGACGTTCCGACGAGGACGAGATGCGTCATCCGAAGTGGGTCGCTGGAAGGGCAAGCCGAACCACGATCACGAGCGCGAAGCCGGCAAGCGCGATGTACGCGGCACGCCGACCGGACCAGCCGGCGGCGCGCGCGCCGAGATACCCGGTCCAGACGACCCACGTAACGAGCGTCGCGATGACGAGAGCGTCGATGCGGTCGCCACGGCTGACGAGCCGGGCGATGCCGACGCCGATCCCGAGCGTCAGCGCCGGGACGGACACGAGAACGGTGCGGCCCGCGAGCCGGTCGAGCACGGCGAGCGAGGGCGCCGGTCGGCGCAGGATGGTGGTCTCGCGCCGTTTCAGCCGCCGCTCCTGCCAGAGATAGAGCCCAGACAGCGCCGCGGCGAGGGTGAAGCCGGCGAACGCGGCGAGCACGAGGCCGACGTGGAGCACGAGGAAGAGGTTCGAGTAGTGACTCCGGCCGCCGACGCCCGTTCCGCCGCCCGCGCGTGCCACGACGAGCAACACCGCCGCGAGCGGCATGACGACGAGACCGAGGAGCCGGTACGGCCGGCGGCAGCCCCAGATGAGATACGCGCCGACGACGAACCAGACGAAGAGGTTGAGCGACGCCGCCCACGTGCCCCAGGGAAAGCCGTCGTCGCGCGAGGCCTGTACGCCGAGCAGCGCCGTCTGCACGAGCCAGCCGAGCCGCACGCCCCACGTGGCCGCGCGGCCGGCAAGCCCGGGGCGCCGTGCGTCGCCGAAGTAGCCGACGGCGGCCTCGCCGTACAGCAGCAGCGCGGGCCAGAAGAGCAGCTCAGCCAACTTCAATCGTCTCCCGCTCGTCCTCCGCTGCCTTGGGCTCGCGACGCTCGAGCTCGTCCACCTCGCGCTCGAGACGCTGCAGCTTCAGCGCAATGAGCACGACATACACGAGCACCCCTGCGAAGACGACGCAGTATGCGGCGGTGACGTATTTCTCCGCAGTCGTCATGCGAATCTCAGCTCGCGAAGACGCGCATCGAGCCGCTTGCCCGTGAGCTCCACCCGGTACAGCGTGTGTGCGAGCAGAAGCAGCGCCGCCTGCGCGACGCAGTAGGTGACGAGGATCCAGCCGCCGAAGTTCGGCCCGTGCAGCGTGAACACCTCCGGATGGACGAAGCTCTTCGCAATGCGGATGGCGAGGAAGCTGACGGGGATGAGCACGACGCCGAAGAGCGCATAGACGGCGGAGAAGTTCGCGCGCTGGGGTCCCGGGTCGACCGAGAAGCGCAGCATGAAGTACGCGCAGTAGAAGAGGAAGAGGACGAGGAAGAGCACGAGCTCGTCTTCCCCCCAGAGCCACCAGTGACCCCAGGAGATCTTCGCCCAGATAGAGCCGGTCAGCAGCACGAGCGTCCCGAAGATCACGCCCTGGTGCACGGCGACGTAGCTCTCGAGGTCTGCGCGCGGGTCGCGCTTCCAGAGATGCAGGAGCGCCTTCCACGCCCCTGCAGCGAAGCACGCGTACGCGGTGAAGGCGATGGACACATGGAAGTAGAAGATGCGCTGCGAGAAACCCTGGTTCGCGTCGTTCGGCGCGACGTAGAACACCAGCGTGAGCGCGACCATCATGAGCACGAGGGACACGACCGCCAGAGCGGGCAGCGGGACGCGGGACAACCGGGACACCAGCCTCATTATTCCGTTACCACGTATTCGAAGGTGGCCCAGCAGAGCAAGCCGAAGAGCACGTCGTAGAGCGCGAGGAACGCGAGGTAGCGCCCCGGTGAGCCGACGACGCTCGCGCCCACGCCGCCGACGACGATCGGGATAGCGAGCGGGAGGAACAGGAGCGGGAGAAGCAGATCGCGTGCCCGCGTGGCGACCGCCATCGCGCCGAGGAACGTCCCCACGGCGCAGATGCCGATGTCGGCCAGCACGACCCCGGCGATGGTCGCGCCGCTGAGCCCGTGAAAGAAGAGCGCGAACACGGGCAGGGCGACGAGCTCCGCGGCGCCGAGGAACGCGAGCGTGGCGATGCTCTTCGCGAGCCAGATGGCGCTCCGGTCGCACGGCGCGAGCACGAGCCCGTCGAGCACGCGCTGCTCGCGTTCGGGAACGAACGCGCGTCCGAGACCGAGCAGAGCGGTGAAGAGGATCGCCACCCACAGCAGGCCACTCGCCGCCAGCTGCGACGAGTGCGCCGGCAGGGAGAAGTGGAAGACGACGAACGTCGCGACGACGAAGAGCAGCATCGCCGGCAGGGTGTCGCGCGCGCGGAGCTCGAGCAACAGGTCCTTGCGCGCGAGCGCGCCCACGTCGGCGAAGTACGTCACGCGAGCGCGAGTCGCTGCGTCGCCAGTTGCGCGACGCGATCGGGATCATGGGTGGAGACGAGCACGGTACGCTCGCCGTGCAGCTCCACCAGCTGTGCGTCCAGGAGCTCGGCGCCGGCCGTGTCGAGTGCGGTGTACGGCTCGTCGAGCACGAGCAGCTCCGGTTCGTGCAGCAAGACGCGACAGAGCGCGAGGCGCTGCGTCATCCCGCGGGAGTAGGAGACGACGCGATCGTGACGCACGTCCCAGAGGCCGAAGCGCTCGAGCAGCATCCCGATTCGCTCCCGCCGTTCCGGCACGCGGTAGAGCCGCCCGTACAGGTCGAGGTTCTCGAGCGCGGTCAGCTCGCGGTAGACGAGCGGCTCATGCGCGAGGTAGCCGACGGCGGCACGGGGAGCGTCGACCTCGAGGTCGCCCTCGCTCGGAACGGCGAGACCCGCGCACAGGCGGAGCAGCGTGGTCTTGCCGGAGCCGTTCGGGCCGGTGACGATGGCGAACGCGCCGCGGGCGACGTCGAGATCGACGCCCCGCAGGACCCGCTTGTCACCGAAGCGCTTGCCGACCTTCCGTGCCCTGATCACTCGGGCTAGTGTAGGCGCGTGGATCTCCGCGAAGCCCAGCGGCCACTGAAGGAGCGCTACCGCGCCGAGCCGGGCGAGGCCCGCATCACGCTCACCGCGCGCGGGAGCGAGACGGCAGGCGCTGCCGCGTGCTCCGTCGACATCGGCCGCGCCGCGTACGCCGCCCAGGCGCACGCCGGCGTCGGTGGCGAGGGCACCGCGCCCTGCTCAGGCGACCTGCTGCTCGGCGCGCTCGCTGCGTGCGCGCAGGTGACCTGCCAGATGGTGGCGGCGTCCTCCGGCATAGAGACGACGAAGATCGAGGTGACCGCGACGGGCGAGCTCGACCTGCGCGGCACGCTCGGGATCGACCGCGAAGTCCCTGTCGGGTTCGACCGCATCGCGCTCCGCTTCGACGTCGAAGGGGCAGGCGACCGTCGGGACGAGCTGATCGAGAAGACGCTGCGCTACTGCGTCGTGCTGCGGACACTGCAGCAGCCGCCGCACATCGACATCACGTAACGGCGTCCACGATCACGAACGCGGCGAAGACGACGCTGATGACGCCGTTCATGGTGAAGAACGCCGCGTCGAGCCTACGCAGGTCGCCGGGCCGAACGAGCATGTGCTCGTACACGAGCAGCGCCGCCACCGCAGCGACGCCGATCCAGTAGAGCGCCCCGACCGGTAGCCCGGGACCGGCTGCGACGAGGCACGCTATCGTCGCTGCGTGCGAGATGCGCGCTCCGAGGAATGCGCCGCGCACGCCGAACCGCGTCGCGATCGAGTGCAGCCGCTGCTCGCGATCGACGTCCACGTCGAAGAGCGCGTAGAAGCAGTCGAAGCCCGCCACCCACAGCGCGACTGCCGCGCCGAGCATCCACGCCTGCCACGGCAGATGGTTTGTGATCGCAACCCACGCGCCGACCGGCGCGAGCCCATCGACGGCGCCGAGCCAGAAGTGGCAGAGCCACGTCACGCGCTTCAGATACGGATAGATCACGAAACCGGCGACCGGGATCGGCCAGAGGTAGTGCGTCTTCGGTGCGAGCTGCCACACCGCGACGAGAAAGAGCGCGAGCGACGCAGCGCAGAAGAGAACGACCTGCACGACCGAGAGCTGGCCGCTTGGCAGCTCGCGGCCGGCGGTGCGGGGATTGCGGGCATCGATGCCTGCGTCGATCAAGCGGTTGAGCGCCATCGCAAGCGACCGGGCGCCGACCATCGCGAGCGTGATCCAGACGAGGTCGTGCGCAGACGGCGTGCCGCGCACGGCGAGGAACGCGCCGACGTACGCGAACGGGAGCGCGAAGATCGTGTGCTCGATCTTCACGAGGCGCGCGAAGCGCGCAGGGAGAGGCGTCGCGACCGTCACGTCTGGCGGTGCACCGTGGCCTCGTCGGCGAGCAAGCGAAGTGCATGTTCGAGCGCGGGGCGGAGCACGGCGAAGCCGTCGCGGCAACCGCCGGGCGATCCCGGGAGATTCACGACGAGCGTGCGTCCGACAATTCCGGCGACGCCGCGCGAGAGCAGGCCGTGCGGTGTCTTCGCGCGCGAGTCGGCGCGGAGTGCCTCCGCGATTCCCGGCGCCTCGCGGTCGAGCACGTCGCGTGTCGCCTCCGGCGTCACGTCGCGCGGGGCGAGACCGGTGCCGCCGGTCGTCAGCACGAGCGCGGCCGACCCTGCAAGCGCCCGCAGACCGGCGGCGATCTCATCGCGCTCGTCCGGGACGACGCGTCGCTCGACGTCGTAGCCGTCGCCGCGCAGCAGCTCCTCGAGTGCGGCGCCGCTCGCGTCCTCCGCCTCCCCGCGCGAAACGCGGTCGGAGACGGTGAGCACCGCAGCCTTCAGACGTCCTCCTTCGTCTTCTCGACAAGACGAACCTCGCTGACGACCATCTCCTTGTCGATCGCCTTCGCCATGTCGTAGACGGTGAGCGCCGCCACCGTCGCCGCGGTGAGCGCCTCCATCTCCACCCCCGTCTGCGCGGTCGTCTCGGCCGACGCGACGATCTCGACGGAAGCCTCGCGAATCTCGAGCGTGACCTCCACATGCGTGAGCGGAAGCGGATGACAGAGCGGGATGAGCTCGCTCGTCCGCTTCGCGGCCATGATTCCGGCCAGCTGCGCCGTCGTCAGCGCGTCGCCCTTCGGCAGCTCGCGCAGGCGCCGAGCCGTTGCCGGTGCCATCCGCACCTCCGCGCGCGCGACGGCACGACGGCGCGAGAGCGGCTTGCCGCCCACGTCCACCATCCGGACGTCGCCGCTCTCGTCCACGTGCGACAGCTCGTTCACGACCGTGATCGTACGCGGTCGAGATCGGCCAGCTGCGCGGCGCCCCATTCGGCGACGTCGTGCTTTCGTACGTGCGACCGGATCGCAGCCTGCCGCCGCTGCTTCTCCCCGGGATCCATCGTCAGCGCGGCATGGAGCGCGTCCGCCTGGCCCGAGACGTCGAAGGGGTTCACGCTCAGCGCCCACGCGCTCAGCTCCTCGTGCGAGCCGGCGTTCTCGGAGAGGACGAGCATGCCGTCCCGCGTGTTCACGTACGGCGCCTCCTTCGACACGAGGTTGAGCCCGTCGAACACCGCGTTCACGAACAGCACGTCGAACTGCTTGTAGGCGGCGACGGAACGCTTGAAGTCGTCGCCGATGCGGAGATCGACGGTGTCGCCGAGCGCGCGCGCCTCGCGCTCGACCGCGGCGAGGTAGTCGACGTACTCCGGGATGTCCTGTCGCGACGGATCGAGCAGCGCGAGCATGCGCACGCGTCCGCGCAGCTCCGGGTGGCGGTCGAGCATCAGGCCAAAAGCGCGAAATCCACGCACGATGTTCTTCGACGGATCGGTGCGGTCGACGCGGAGCACGACCATCTCCGGCCGGGACGCGACCAGCTCGCGCTCCCGCTCCAGGACGTCCTCGTCCTCCGCGAGCGCCTCGAACTCAGCGGTGTCGATACCGATCGGATGCGCAGTGACGAGTGTGCGCCGCCCGGCATGCTCGACGAAGTCGCCGTCGACGCTTGCGCCGACCACGTCCACACAGCCGCGCAGGAAGTTGCGCCGCCAACGATCCGTGTGGAACCCGACCACGTCGTTCGCGAGCAGCCCTGCGAAGACATCGCGACGAACCTCAGGCGGCAGCACCGACCACGCGCCCGACTCCGGCCACGGGATGTGCACGAAGTGCGACATGAGCACGTCGGGGCGTTCGCGCCGCACAAGCCCCGGCGCGAGATACAGGTGGTAGTCCTGGAAGAAGACGAGCCCGTCAAGATCGCGGTCGAGCTCGTCGATCACCGCACGTGCCATCTTCGCGTTGACAACGGCGTAGCTCGTCCACGCGTCGTGGTCGAAGTCCGGCGTGAGTGCAAGGTTCCAGAGCATGTGCTGGACGAACCACAGCATCGGATTCGCAGCGACGTTGTAAAAGCGGTCGTACGCATGCGGGTCCTGGGCGAGCAGGATCGTGCCGCGCTGCTCCTCGCCCGCCATCACTCGGTCCTCGTCTGTCATCGCGTTCGCGATCCACGTCACGTCGTGCTGCTCGACGAGCCCGCGCAGGGCGGTAGCAAGCCCTCCGCCGCCGCGACTGACGGTTCGCTCTCCGCGCACGTCGCGTCCGTACGACACGGGGCCGCGATTCGAGACGACGATGAGCTTGCGCCGACTCAGGTGAGCTTCTTGACGAAGCGCAGCCGCGAGCCGCGAACGCCCGGACGAGACTCGATCTCGACCTCGTCCGCGATCGTGCGGATGATCGCGATGCCGAGCCCGCCCTCGGAGAGCTCGTCGCCGTTGAAGGACGGCGCCTCGTCGGGATCGAAGCCGGCGCCGTCGTCGACGACGTCGATGCAGATCCGGTCCGGGCCTAGCTCGTAGCGAATGTCGACCTGCCCCTCGCCCGGCGTCCCGTATGCGTGGCGCACGGAGTTCGACACCGCTTCGGTAAGCGCGAGCTTGAGGTCGGCGAGCGTGTCGGAGTCGAGCGCACGCGCCTGCGCGAGGCCCGTCAGGGCGAGCCGGCCGAGCGCGATGTACTCCGGCTTGGCCGGGATGCGCAAGCGGACCGCCCTCACACCCTCGGCGCTCTCGACTCCGGTCATGTCTTGGAGGAGCTCCATTCCGCTGCTTCTGATCGTTTTCCCCAGATTCGGAGGTCTAAACCCGCCGATTTCTACACCATCGGCGCCGTGCACCGGTCTGGAAAAGCTCATTCCCGGCGGAAGAGCGGCTTAACCCACAGGATCTTCGTGGCGATTGTCACGAAGTTGGGAGCGATTTCCCGTGGAAACGGGCGGCAGCTCGAAAACGAACGCCGTTCGGCCAGGGTCGACCTCGAGACGGAGCTCGCCGCCCATGCGCTCAGCCAGCTCGCGCGCGATGGCCAGGCCGAGACCGCTGCCCGACGCCCGGGAGCCGTCCAGCCGGGTGAAGCGAGCAAAAACCTGGTCGCGATGCTCCACGGGAATCCCGGGGCCGTCGTCCTCGACGCGAAGGGTCGAGCCGGCGGCGACGACGCGCACATGGGTGCCGGACGGAGTATGGAGGAGGGCGTTGTCCACGAGGGCCCGCCCGACCTGGAGAACGCGCTCCCGGTCGCCGAGCACCGCGCCCGCTTCCTCGACGACGACGTCGAGCCCGTGCTCGCGCCGGGCGGCGAGCGCGTCCAGCTCCTCCCCGAGGTCGTTCGCCACGTCGGCGAGCGAGACCGGCTCGAGATCCATCCGCATGCCGCCGGCGTCCAGCCGGGAGAGGTCGAGGAGGTCCAGAGCCAGCTTCGACAGGCGCGCCATCTGTTCCGCCATCGCGTCGACGAACTCGGCCCGCGTCTCGGCGTCGAGGTCGTCCTCCTGGAGGAGCTCGAGGAAGCCGCCGACCGAGAAGATCGGCGTGCGCAGCTCGTGTGAGGCGTTCGCGATGAAGGCGCGGCGGGCGTCGTCGAGCTGGGCAAGCTGGCTGCGCATGCGGTCGAACGCGAGCGCGAGCTCTCCGACCTCGTCCCGCCCGAGGTCGACGACGGGCTCGTCGAAGTCGCCGGCGGCGATCCGGTCGGCCGCGCGCTCGAGCCGCCGGATGCGCCGGGCGAACGCCGACGCGGCGCCCCAGCCGACGAGCACGGCGAGGCCGAGCGCAATGAGGCCTGCCCAGATCAGCCGCGACCGCACGAGGTCGACGTTCTCGAGCGTGGCACGCAGCGAGGCCGCAAACAGGATCACGTCGCCGTAGCGATCTGGGATGGCCACCTCGGCGAACGGCTCACCGCTCCGCGTCACGGTCGCGCGCTGAAGGGTGAGGGTCTCGGCCGCGCTGAGCGCGACGGGGTCCTTGGTGACGTCCTGGGAGAAGCCCGTCCGCCGGGAGTCGGCCGCCACGAGCAGCGTCGTCGTGCCCCCCGAGCTGTCGGGCGTGAACAGCACGGCGCGGTTCGCATCCGCCGTCCGCGCGGCGTCGTCGATGAAGTCCTGATCGGGAGCGGCGGCCTCGGAGCGCTCGATCTCGCGCGCGGACTGCGCGAGCAGGGCGAGGCGGCCGTTCACGAGCCTGTGCTGGAGCGTCGGGACGAGCGCTACCCAGACGACCGCGAGCGCCCCGGCGACCACCAGCGCCAGCGCGACGCTCAGCCGGGCTCCGACGCGACGGAACGGGTGCATGCTCAGCCCCGCAGCCGGTAGCCGACGCCGCGCACGGTCTGGATGAGATCCGGCTCGTGCGGGTCGACCTCGAGCTTCTCGCGCAGATGCCGCACGTGGACGTCGATCGTCCGCGGTTCCCGGTAGGCGTAATCGCCCCACAACGCCTCCAGCAGCGCCTGCCTGCTGAAGACACGCCCTGGGCGCGCGGCGAGCGTGCGCAGCAGCTCGAACTCGACGTACGTCAGCTCCACCGACGCGCCGCGCACCTCCACCGCCCGGCGGGCCAGATCGAGAACGACGCCGTCGGCGCGGATCACGTCCCGGCCGTCCGCCTGGCCGCCCAGCGCCGCCCGGCGGAGGAGCGCCCGGACGCGGCTCCGGAACTCGCGGATGGAGAAGGGCTTCGTGATGTAGTCGTCCGCCCCCAGCTCGAGGCCGACCACCTTGTCCAGCTCGTCGTCGCGGGCCGTGAGCATGATGATCGGCACGGTGCTCTGGGCGCGCAGCCGCCGGCACACCTCGAGCCCGTCGAGCTTGGGGAGCATGAGGTCGAGAACGACGAGGTCGACCCGCTCCGTTCCGAATCGCTGGAGCGCCTCCTCGCCATCCCGCGCTTGCATGACGCGGAAGCCGTCCCGCTCGAGCGGATAGGTGAGGAGCTTCTGCACGGCGTCCTCGTCGTCGACGAGGAGAATGGTCGCGGCGTCTGGCGTCGGCGTTTTCACGTGGAACTCGGAGCCTGCCGGATCCGCGTCCTACTATAGAGCGCCGTGGCAGCCGTCTCGCCTGCGCCGCAGTCATTGCGCCGGCCGCGACCCGGCTCCCTCGACCGCCCCGTCAACGGACGTCTGTACCGCGGCACCTGGCTCCTCGTCGGCTTGCCGCTGCTCGTCCTCGCCTTCAGCGTCACGCGTCCTGCGGCGTTGCAGCCGCCGAACCTGCCACCTGCCTTCGACCGCACCGACGCCCGCGCGCTCGCCGCCGATCTCGCGCTCCGCTACCCGGGCCGGGTTCCCGGAACGCCTGCGGCCGGCGCTGCCGCCCGCTGGTTCGCCCAGCAGCTGACGCCGTACGGCTACGCCGTCGAGCCCGAGCCGTTCTCCGCCACCATCCCCGGCCAGGGCCGGGCGCGCCTCCTCAACCTCGTCGTCGAGAAGCGGGGCCTCTCGCACAAGACGATCGTCGTGCTCGCCCATCGCGACAATGCCGGCGTCGGCCCGGGCGCAAACGACAACGCCTCCGGCACCGCCGCGCTCATCGAGCTCGCGCGCGCCTATGCACCCACCGGCGGCGCAGCCCAGCTCCGCCTGCCGTACTCGCTGCTCTTCCTCTCCACCGACGGCGGCGCGTACGGCGGGCTCGGCGCAGCCGCGTTCGCAGCGCACTCGCCCCAGCGCCAGGACGTCATCGCCGTGATCGACCTCGACGCCATCGCCGGGACGGGGCAGCCCCGGCTCGAGCTGGCCGGCGACACCGCGCGCTCGCCCGCGCCCGGCCTCGTCGAGACGGTCCGCGCCCAGATCGCCGCGCAGACCGGCACCGCCCCCCAGCACGCGAGCGCCCTCCGGCAGCTCGTCGACTTCGGGTTTCCGTTCAGCGCGTACGAGCAGGCGCCGTTCGTCGCGCGCGGGATCCCAGCGGTGACGATCACGACGTCTCCCGACCGGCCGCCGAGCGGCGTCGGAGACGGTCCGGGCGGACTGGACGGCGCACGCCTCGGCCAGATAGGACGGGCCACCCAGAACGTCGTCGACGCCCTCGAGCAGGGGATCGCGCTGCCGGCCGGGCCGTCCAGCTACGTCTACCTCGGCAGCCGCATCGTCCGCGGCTGGGCGATCGAGATCGTGCTCGTCGCCGCCCTCCTGCCGTTCCTCGTCGCCGCCGTCGACCTCTTTGCCCGCTGCCGCCGGCGGCGGATCCGGATCTCCCCGGCCCTGCGCAGCTACCGCAGCCGCCTCGGCTTCTGGGCGTGGTGCGGCGGGCTCTTCGCCCTCTTCGCGCTCGCCGGCGCGTGGCCCAGTGGCGCACCCCGGCCACCGCTGCTGACAGAAGTCCACTGGCCGGCCACCGCCCTCGCAGGCCTGGCCATCCTGGCCGCCGTGGGCTGGCTCGTCGCGCGCGACCGCCTGTACCCCCGTCGGCCCGCCGCGCCGGAGGAGATCCTGGCCGGGCATGCGGGCGCGCTTCTCGCCCTCGGGGTCGTCGCCTTGCTCGTCGTGGCCACGAACCCGTTTGCGCTCATCTTCCTGCTGCCGTCGCTCCACCTGTGGCTGTGGCTGCCGCAGGTGCGCGGCCGTGCGTTCGCGCTCCGCGCTGCAGTGCTCGTGTTCGGCTTCACCGGGCCGGCGCTCCTCATCTGGTCGTTCGCCGCGCGCTACGGGCTCGGGCTCGAGGCGCCGTGGTATGTCGCATGGCTCTACTCGCTCCGCTACGCGGCCGCGCCGGGGTTCCTCATCGGCCTCGCGTGGGCGGCGGCGGCGGCCCAGCTCGTCGCGCTCTCGGCCGGCCGCTACGCGCCGTACCCGACGGCGGCGGAGCGGCCTCCACGCGGCCCGATCCGGGAGACGATCAGACAGCTCGTGCTCGCGCGGCGGCGGCACGGATCCGAGGCTGCCCGCCGCGCGTTACACGGCTGAGTGAGTCGCGCGACCCGGATTTCCTCCCGCGTCCTCATCGGAGCGGGCGGCAGCCACGCTACATCGTGTACGCGAAGCTCGTGGCGATGACGCCGCGTTAGAGCGGCAGGTACGGAACGTCTGCACCCGCGTCGAGCATGCCTTCGCCGCGCGCGACGTGGACGAGCGCGTTCGCCGCCGCGGCGCGCACGATCATGTGCGACTCCTGTCCGGCGAGCGGCTCGAGGACGACGTCGCCGGCATCACTTCGCGCGCGCGCGCGCACGAGCTCGTCGCGGCTCGCGTTTCGCCGCAGCGGTGACGCTAGCCGTCCGTTCTCGAACCGGGGGAGTGGCTCGGCGAGCCCCTGCAAGGCGCGGATCGCGGGCTTGACGAACAGCTCGCAGCCGACGAGGGACGACACCGGATTGCCCGGCAGTCCGAACACGAGAGTGCGTCCACGAATACCGAACGCGACCGGTTTGCCCGGCTTGACCGCGACCTGCCAGAAGACCTCCTCGACACCGAGCTCCGCTTCGATACGGCGAACGAGGTCGTGCGGGCCGACGGACACGCCGCCGGAGGTGACGAGCACGTCGGCGGCCAGGCCGCGCTCGAGTGCATCGCGATGCGCAGCCTCGTCGTCGGCCACCGCCGGCAGGCGCTCGACCTCGGCGCCGACGGCGGCGAGTGCAGCGGCGAGCATGAGCGCGTTCGCTTCGTACACCTGCCCCGGCGCGAGCGGCGTCCCCGGCGCGACCAGCTCGCTCCCCGTCGCGAGCACCGCGACGCGCGGCCGTCGTGCACAGACGAGCTCCGCAACACCGGCGGCGGCGAGTGCGCCGAGCTGCGCGGCGCTCAGGCGGACGCCCGCCGGGACGACGACGTCGCCTGCGCGAACGTCACCTCCGCGCGGACGGACGTGCGTGCCAACCTCAATCGGTTTCGGTACCTCGACGCTGTTGTCCCTCTCGACAACCACTTCGATCGGCGCGACGGCGTCGGCACCGTCGGGAACGACTCCGCCGGTGGAGATGCCCATCGCCTGCCCGGCGTCGAGGCGACCGGCAGCCGGACTTCCGGCGGCGATGCTCCCGACGATGGAGAGCGTCCCGGGAGCATCTGCCGAACGCAGTGCGAACCCATCCATCGCGGAGCTCGGGAACGGGGGCAGGTCAACCGCGGCGCGCGCGGCCTGGGCGGTCACACGGCCGGCCGCCGCTTCGAGCGCCACCGTCTCCGCTTCAAGTGGCATGCAGCGAGCCAGGATCTGCGCCTGCGCGTCCTCGACGGTGAAGAGTGCCCCCATGACCTATGGCGTCGTCGTCTGTGTCGTGTCGGTAACCGCCGGCGCGGTGGTCGTCGTGTCGGGCGGCGGCTCGGTGGTCGTCGCCGCGGTCGTCACGGCAATCGTGGGTGTCGTCACGGTCACGACGGTCTGCGGTGTCGGTTTCGGCTTTGCGGTGGTCGTGGTCGTCGCCGTGCTCGTCCCGTACGCGAGGCCGTACTCGTACTGGCCGTTCCACGGCAGCCAGACCGGCTTCGTCGTCGGCGCGGGGAAGGGGACGTCGGCGCTAGTCCCGTCCGCCGTCTCCATGAACAGGTGCCAGATGTCGGCCGGGAACGTCGGCCCGGAGACCGCGATCCCGTGCACGTCGAGCATCGGCACCTCCCCCTGCGGGTAGCCGATCCACACGGTCGCCTCGAGCCGAGGCGTGTAGCCCGAGAACCACGCGTCCGCGTAGTTGTCCGTCGTGCCCGTCTTGCCGGCGTCCGTGCGCCCCGCGACGTGCGCTCCTCGACCGGTGCCGTACAGCATGTTCTGCATCAGCACCTGCGTGACGGTGCTCGCGACCCAGTCGGGAATGACGCGCTGCTGCTGCGGCTTCCCCCAGCCGGCGCTCGTGTCCACCTTCCCATCGGGAAGCACGACCTTCGTGATCGCCATCGGCTTGGAGTAGACGCCGCCCGCCGCGAGCGTCGCGTAGGCGCTCGCCTCCTCGAGCGGCGTCACGCTCTCCGCGCCGAGCGCGATGGACGGATTCGGCGTCAGCACCGACGTACGGATGCCGAGCTTGCGCGCCATGTTCACGATGTTCTGCGCACCGACGTCGAGCGCGAGGCGCGCGTACACCGTGTTGTCGGACTGAATCGTCGCGCTCGACAAGAGCTCGACGCCGGCGTAGGTGTGCTCGTACGTCTGCACGTTCCACTTCAGCGGCGCGTAGTAGAACGGCGCCGACAGATACGTCGTCGTGAACGGGTTCAGCCCCTCCGACACGGCGGTGGCGAGCGCGATCGTCTTGAACGTCGACCCCGGCTGGCGCGCGCCGCTCGTGACGAAGTTGAACTGGTTGCCGGTCTTGCCGGGCGTCACCGCAGTCATGGCGCGAATCGCGCCGTTGCTCGGATCAATCGAGACGATCGCCGCTGCCGGGTCGGTCGGCTGGTCGAGGACGTGCGTCACGGCCACGGTTGCCGCTCGCTGCAATCCGGGGCGGACGGTCGTGTACACCTTCAGACCACCCTCGCGCACGGTGTTCGTCCCGTACTCCTGCTGCAGCAGGTCTTCGACATAGCCGAAGAAGTACGGCTCGTGGATCGACGTATAGCGCGTGCCCGGATGAAGATCGAGGTGACGGTCGGCTTTCGCCGCGAGGTACTGCTCGGAGCTGATGTCGTCATTGCCGAGCAGCGCGTGCAGGACCTCGTCGCGACGCGCGAGCGCATCCTCCGGCCGCACGAACGGGTCGTAGATGGACGGCGCCTGCGGCAGCCCGGCGAGGAGCGCCGCCTGGTCGAGCGTCAACGCGCGGGCGGGCTCGGAGAAGTAGGTCTCCGCCGCCGCCTCGATGCCGTACGCGTGGTTGCCGTAGTACACCTGGTTGAGATACGCGGTCAAGATGTGCTGCTTCGACCAGTGCCGGCCGAGCTTGATCGCGAGGCACGCCTCCGTGAGCTTCCGCTGCAGGGTCTGCGCGCGCGACAGGTAGAGGTTGCGCACGAGCTCCTGCGTGATCGTCGAGCCGCCCTGCACAATCCGGCCGGCGCGAACGTCGGCGACGACGGCGCGCGCGATGCCGATCGGGTCGATGCCTCCGTGCTGGTAGAAGCGGCGGTCTTCGATCGCCACGGTCGCCTTCGGTATCCAGGAGCTCATCTGGCCCCACGAGACCGGCGTGCGGTTGTGCTCGGCGGGGATGACGCCGAGCTCGGAGCCGTCGGCGGCGTAGACGACGGAGTTCTGCCCCACCGTGACAGGGCGAAGCGCGCTGAGGTTGCAGCTCGAGCTGAAAGCCGCCTCTCCGCCAAGCGTCGCGGCGGCGAGCACGAAGGGCGCGACAATGAGCGCGGCGACGATCACGCGCTTGCGCGTCCGAAGCTTCCGGATCTCGTCGCGGCGCTTGCGGCGGCGGTAGGCGCTCATCCGAAAACGCCGAGCGTGCGCAGCCGCGCGTGCGCACGGAGGCGAAGCTCGCTCTCGAGTCGCAGCGCAGCGGCCGCGTCGGGCGCCGCGGCGCGGACGGTCACCGTGGCGTTGCCGTCGAGGCCAGTGACGGCGACGGCCGCGTCGCGCTCCTCGGCCACCTCGTCCCGCAGCGCACCGACGGCCGCATCGAGGTCGCAGGTGAGCGGCAGCTGGACGGTGATCTCCGCGAACGTCTCCCGGTTGCGGATGGAGGAGTTGAGGATGGTGTCCGAGGCGAGCTTGTCGTTCGGCACGACGAGCCGTGACCCGTCAGTCGTGCGGATGAACGTGTACGTCAGGCCGATGTCCTCGATCACGCCGTCGACGCCGCCGTAGCTCACGCGGTCGCCCAGCCTGATGGGCTGCGTGAGCGCGATGAGGATGCCGGCGACGAAGTTCGCGAGCGTGCGCTGCGAGGCGAATCCGACGATGAGGGCGAGCACGGCGGAGGACGCCAGCAATCCGCCGGCGACGGCGCGCACCTCGGGAATCACGAGCAGCGCCGAGAAGAAGCCGATGACGAGGATCGCCGTGCTGATGGCGCGCCGCAACACGCGGTAGCGCGTCATCGCCTCCGGCGGCAGCGTGCGCCGGCTGAGCCACCAGCCGACAACGCGCTCGACCAGCCACACGGCGGCGAAGACTGCGGCGGCGATGACGATGCGGTGCCAGAACGGCATGCGGCCTTCCTACTTCGACGCCGGCTCGTCCAACTCTTCCACCGGCCGCCGGCCGGCGAAGCCGTCCTCAATCCGGTGCCAGTAGCGGATCTCGTCCTCCCCGAGCCCCCAGCACAGAAGCACGGTCTCTCCCTGGTGAAGCGCCGGAAAGTCGATCAGCCCCTCATCCACGTCCTTCACCTCGGCGCCGTGCTCGGCGATCGCGTCGACGGCGTGTGCGAGCGAACGGGCCTCGCGCTCGACCGCAGCGCTCGCGTCGGCGAGCACGGCCGGCGGGATGCCACCGCCGTTTCCACGGATGCGGCCCTCGAGCTCCTCCTGCTGCGCGAGCGCCGCGATGTGCGCGCGGCGGTGCTCGACCATCCGCTCGACGAGCGGGCGGACGTGCTCGAGCTCGGCGTTCGCCTCCTCTGGACTGAAGTGCTTCACGGTCCACAGCCTAGGATCAGCGCGTGGATCGCGCACGCCTCGCCGCGTGGACGGGCCTCGTCGGCCTCCTCGCGGCGCTCAACTACGCCGCACGGTTCTCCGGCTCGAGCAGCACGTCGAGCAACGCGCACAACGACGTCTACAGCTACTCGACGTTCGCAGGCGGGCTCATCGTCTACCTCGTCTGGTTGGGGGCAGTCCTCTGGATCGCAGCCGGCCGGCGAGACCTGCTTGCGCTTCGACTCCCGCGCTCGCTGCCACGCGCCGCAGGCCTGGCGGTCGCCGCCGTGGCTGCCATCTATCTGATCGAGGCGATCGTCTCGGTCATCCCGCTGCCGGAGAGCCCGGGCAAAGAGCAGGGGCTGACGCCGACACACTGGGAGCCCGCCCACGCGGGCGCGTTCGCCGCGAACGTCATGCTCTACGCGCTCGTCGCACCGGTCGTCGAGGAGCTGACGTTCCGCGGGCTGGGACAGTCGCTGCTCGCCTTCCTCGGACGCTGGCCGTCGATCGTCGTCGTCGGCATCAGCTTCGGCCTCGCGCATGGACTCGTGGAGGCGCTGCTCGTCCTCGTTCCCTTCGGCATCACGCTCGCGTGGCTGCGCGACCGCACGAAGAGCGTCTACCCGGGGATGATCGTGCACGGGCTCTTCAACGGCGTCGCGCTCGCCGTGGCCGTGCTGACCTAGCTCCTAGTCGTCCTCTTCCTCTTCGAGCTCCTCGACCTCGTCCTCGTCGCCGTCCTCGACCTCGGCGAACTGGTCCGGGGTGACCTCATCGAGGAAGTTGCGGAACTTCGCCACCTCCTCGTCCAGCCGGTCCTGGTCGATCTCCTCGCCCTCGAACTCGATCGCCGACTCCTCGATGACGCGGTCGGCGGCGAAGATCGGCGCCTCTGCGCGAATCGCGAGCGCGATCGCGTCCGACGGTCGCGAGTCGATCTCGATCTCGCCGCCGTCCTGCTGCAGCGTGATCTGCGCGTAGAACGTGTTCTCGCGCAACTCCGTGACGGTGATGCGGATGATCTGGGCGCCGAGCTGCTCGAGCATGTCGCTCAGCAGGTCGTGCGTCATCGGCCGCGGCGGCGCCTGGCTCTGCAGCTTCATGAGAATCGCCGCCGCCTCGGGATGCCCGATCCAGATCGGGAGGAACTTGTTCCCGTCGGCGGTCTTCAACAGGACGATCGGCTGCTTGCCGACCAAGTCGAAGCTGACGCCGTAGATGAGCATCTCCTGCATCCTCGACCTCGGACCGAATATAGCTCAGGGCCCCGCGCCGAAACCCGTATCCACGCCGTGCTCGTCACCGTTCAGCCCGCGATGAGCGCTCACCGGCTCGAGGACATCGAGGCGTTCGAGGCGATCCGCAGGACGCCGACACTCGCAGCATCATCCTGCGGATGTCGGCGCTGTCGCGGAATGGCAGTCTTCCCTCCTTCCTCCAGCAGGTCGCCCACGACCGCGGCCTCGGCGAGGAGACGAAGGGTCAGGTGATCGAGCTCGCCTCCGACCATGCCTTCCTGCTCGCTGCCGAGGAGTACCTGCGGCGCACCCAGCGCGCCCATTAGCCCGCGCTACAATCGCTGGCCGCGCGGGCGATTAGCTCAGTTGGTTAGAGCGCCGCTCTGATAAGGCGGAGGTCCGTGGTTCGAATCCACGATCGCCCATCCCGCATCCTTCAGGTCAGCAGCAGGCCCGCCATGCGGCGGCGTGCGAGCCAGATCCCGAACGCCCCGAGCGCGACGAGGTACGCGGCATTGAGGAGGTTCGTCGGGCCGACCGTGCCGAGCGTGAGCGAGCGCACGAGCACGATCGCGTTGTAGAGCGGCGAGAAGCGCACGACCCACTGGATCGCGACCGGATACACGCTCAACGGATAGAACGTCGCGCTGAAGAGGAACATCGGCAGCTGCACCAGCTGCACCATGTCGAAGTCCTGCCAGCTGCGGATGAAGGTCGACGCGCCGATGCCCATGCCGGCGAAGCCGAAGCCGACGACCAGCGCTGCCGGCAGCGCGAGCAGGCCCCACCAGGAGTGGATGAGCCCGAGCGACGCGGCCGTGACGACGAAGCCGGCCGCGTACAGCAGCCCGCGGAACTGCGCCCATGACGTCTCGCCGAGCGCGACGTCGGTCGGACCGAGCGGTGTCGCGAGTATGGCGTCATACACCTTCGCGTAGCGGAGCTTCCAGAACACGTTGGTGGTGGCGTCGTAGATGGCGCCGTTCATCGCCGACGACGCGAGCAGCGCCGGTGCGATGTAGCTCGCGTACGAGACCCCGTTGACGCGGCCGACGTAGTGGCCGAGGCCGAAGCCGATCGACGCGAGGTAGAAGAGCGGCTCGAACAGCCCGCTGAAGATGATCAACCACGAGCGGCGATAGACCATGAGGTTGCGCTCGAAGAGGAGATGCGCGCGCGTACCGGCGAACGTCGTCACAGCACGAGCCTCTTCGCGTAGCTGCGCTCTGCGAGCACGAGGCCGACGCCTGCGAGCGTCACGAGGTATGCGACGTGGACGAGTGCCATGCCCCACGTCACCGTTCCGAGCGTCAGGTGCCGTATGAGGTCGACTCCGTGCCAGAGCGGCGTCACGTATGCGAGCTGGCGCAGCCCCTCGGGCAGCCGCGACACCGGAAAGAACGTCCCCGAGAAAAGGAAGAGCGGGACGATGCCAAAGCGGAACAGTGCGGCGAACCAGCTGTCCTTCTTCGCCCACGCGGCGAAGCCGGCGATCGGCGCGCTGAACGCGATGCCGATGAGGATCGCCACCGGCCACGCGAGGATCGCGTACGCAGAGTGCAGCGCCCCGAACGCGGCGAGGATCGCGAGGTAGATGCCGCTCGACGCCGCGACCCGCGAAGCGAAGTAGAGCTGGTGGCCGAGGAGGACGTCGCGGATCCGCAGCGGCGTCGCGAGCATCGCGTGGTATACCCGCGTCCAGCGAATGGATGCCATCACCGGATAGGTGGCCTCGAACGACGCGATTTGCATGGCGACCGCAGCCAGCATCCCCGGTGCGACGAACGAGATGTACGACACGCCGAGGGGATGCGCACCGTGGTTGACGAGCTTGCCGAGCCCGACGCCGAGCGCGGTCAGGTACAGCACCGGATTGAGCACGCTCGAGACGACACTTCCCCGCCACACGCGCCGGTACGACGCGACCCAGTGCTCGTATGCCCGCAGCGAGCCCGTCATCACTCGATGAGGGTTCGGCCGGTGAGGCGGAGGAAGACGTCCTCCAGCGTCGAGCGGCGCACGAGCACGCTCATCGGATGCAGCCGCTCGTGCGCGAGCGGGACGAGCGCGTCGCCGTCGTCGGTGTAAAGCAGGATCCGGTCCGGCAGCACCTCCACGCGCGCCGCCCGTCCGTCGAAGACGTCGGCCTCGATCGTCGGCGCTTCGCCCGCAAAGCGGAGCTCGACCACCTCGCGCGTCGACAGCCGCTGGATCAACTCGATCGGCGACCCCTCCTCCGCGATCGTGCCCTGGTGCATGATCACGAGCCGGTCGCACAGCTGCTCGGCCTCGTCCATGTAGTGCGTCGTGAGGACGAGCGTCACGCCCTGCTGCTTCAGCCGAAAGAGGCGGTCCCAGACGACGTGGCGCGCCTGCGGGTCGAGCCCCGTCGTCGGCTCGTCCAGTAACAGGACGTCGGGGTCGTTCACGAGCGACCGCGCGATCGTGAGCCGCCGCTTCATGCCGCCGGAGAGCGGCTCGACCGGGTCGTCCGCACGCTCCGAGAGCTGCACGAACTCGAGCAGCTCGTCCGTCCGCACGCGCAGCTCTTTCCGGGACAGGCCGAAGTAGCGGCCGTAGATGACGAGGTTCTCGCGCACCGTGAGCTCGAGGTCGAGCGTGTCGAGCTGCGGGACGACGCCGAGTCTTCCGCGGATCGCCGGGCCGTCGCGACCGGGATCGAGGCCGAGGACGCGCAGCGTGCCGGCGGTGATCGGCGAGACGCACCCGATCATGCGCATCGTCGAGCTCTTGCCCGCACCGTTCGGCCCGAGGAAACCGAACGCCTCGCCCTTGCGGACGTCGAAGTCGATCGCGTCGACAGCGGCGAGAGCGCCGAAACGCTTCGTCAGACCGCGTGCGTGGATGAGCGCGCCGTTGTCGGACACGCTCCGACGTTACATGCGGTCGGAGGCACGCTCCAGCGCTTCCGCGATCTCTTCCAGCTCGTGCTCGTCGGCGAACACGAGCTCGACGCGGCCGCTCGACACCTTCGCGTGGAAGCCTGTCAGCCGCTGCAGCGCATCGCGCACGCGACCGGCGAGCGCCGGGTCGACGGACGTCGCGCGCACGCGCGGCTTCTGCTTCGCGCCGGCCCACTTCGCACGCTGCTCGGCGACGCGCACCGACAGCCCC
Source organism: Gaiellaceae bacterium (assembly GCA_036512155.1). Classification (GTDB taxonomy): domain Bacteria; phylum Actinomycetota; class Thermoleophilia; order Gaiellales; family Gaiellaceae; genus Palsa-739. The sequence continues at coordinate 52,224 of DATCBD010000028.1, forward strand.
TTCTGCACGATCTCGCGCGCAAGCCGGCGACGCCCTTCGTGATCGGGAACGGCGAGCACCGCGCGCGCGTGACCTTCGGTGAGCTGGCCGCGCTCGACCATGCCGAGCACGTCGTCCGGAAGGTCGAGCAGGCGGATCCGATTCGAGACCGACGGCTTCGACCGGCCGACGCGCTCTGCCACCTCACCGAGCGAGAGGGAGAACTCATCGATGAGCACCGCATACGCGCGCGCCTCCTCCACCGCGGTGAGCTGCTCGCGTGCGACGTTCTCGACGAGCCCGAGCAGGAGCGTGTCGCGGTCGTCGGTCTCGCGCACGACCGCCGGAACCGTCTGACGCCCGGCTTCACGCGCCGCGCGCCAGCGGCGTTCGCCGGCGACGATCTCGTAGCCGCCGGCGGTGCGCGGCCGCACGAGCAGCGGCGAGATGACGCCCTGCGACCGGATCGACTCCGCGAGCCCCGATCCCGCTTCGCCGTCGAAGCGCTTGCGCGGCTGACGCGGGTTCGGGTGAATCGCGTCGACCGACAGCTCGATCAGCTCGGGCGAGCCCGGCTCAAGGCCGCCGACGAGAACCTCGAGGCCGCGACCGAGACCGCGTCTGTTAGTTGCGCTCGACAAGCTCCATCGCCACCTTCCAGTAGGCGTCGGCTCCGGCGGAGCGACGGTCGTAGGCGATCGCCGGCAGCCCATGGCTGGGCGCCTCCGCAAGGCGCACCGAGCGGGGAACCGACGTTCTGAACACGAGCGGGCCGAAGTGCCGCCGTACCTCCGCCTCCACGTCCTGCGCGAGGCGCGTGCGTGCGTCCACCATCGTCATCAGCACGCCGCCGATGCCGAGGCGTGGGTTAAGCCGGCGGCGGATGAGCTCGATCGACTGCATCAGCTGCGTCAGGCCCTCGAGCGCGTAGTACTCCGCCTGCACCGGGACGAGCACGCGATCGGCGGCGGCGAGCGCGTTCACGGTCAGCGGGCCGAGTGCCGGCGGACAGTCGATGAAGACGAAGTCGTACTGGGATGTGCCCGACGCGAGCGCCTGCGCGAGGTAGCGCTCTCCGTCCTCGCGCGCCGCCAGCTCGACGACGGCGCCGGCGAGGTCGGGCTTCGACGGGACGAGATCGAGATTCGCAAACGCGGTGTGCTTCGCCAGGTCAGCGAGCGGAGCGCCGTCGAGCAGGTCATAGCTCGAGCTTCCGTTCGCGCGCATGCCGAGCCCCGACGTGGCGTTCGCCTGCGGGTCGAGGTCGACGACAAGCGCGCGCTCGCCTGCCTCCGCGAGGCACGCGGCGAGGTTGATCGCGGTCGTCGTCTTGCCGACGCCGCCCTTCTGATTCGCGAGCGCATAGATCCGGGCCACGGACCTCATTGTTGCTTCAAGGCCGGACAGGGAAGAATGCGACCGACATGCTCAGGCTGGCCCTTCTGCTGAGCGCGGCAACGCTTGCCGGGGCGACCCCGCAGGCGCTCTTGACGAAGCTCCTGAAGACCCCGATTCGGGCCGCCGAGCTCCCGGGCGGCTTCTCGCACGCGCAGGCCGAGAAGCAGGCCTTGAGCGCGAATGCCCGCAAGTACCACGCTGTCGGACTGGTCGACGTCGCGCTGAAAGGCCCGGACGCCGAGGACGCCTTCGCCTGGATCGTCTTCCCGAACCACGCCGACGCGATCGGCGACCTCGACAATCCCGTGGTCGGAAACGGCGTCCAGGTCGTCAACACGGTTCCCAGGATCAAGGAGAGCCTCATCCTCACAGGGACCCTGAACGGCAAGAAGGTCACGGACGCGGCCGCGGTGGTCGGCAACGTGCTCGTGCAAGGGGTGGTGGCGTCCTCGAAGGTGCGCCTACCGACCGCGATCATCCTGCTTCACGCCGCGATCGCGCACCTGCAGAAAGTCCGCTAGGCCAGCGGGCGCTTCTTCGGCATGCCGGCCCGCCGGGGGAACCCGGGTGGCGTCGGCGCGAGCTTCCGCAAGACGACGAGGCCGTCGCGTTCTTCCGGGACGTCGCCGCCGAGCAGGGAGGAGACGCGCGCGACCATCGACAGGTCCGCGGATGCGCCGACCCACAAGATCGCGGCACCACCGGGGCGAACGAGCGACAGGCAGAGCTCAGCCGCGACGGGTGGCGGAGCCAGTGCCTTCGCGAGCGCGACGCCGTAGGTGTCCGGCTCCTGCTCCTCCGCGCGCCCCCAGACGACGCGTGCATTCGGCGGCGCCCACCGCTCGAGGAAGTCGCACTTGCGCCGCGACGCCTCGAGCAGCGTCACCTCGCGGTCGGGCAGCGCGAGTGCGATCGGTATCCCCGGCGAGCCGCCGCCGGAGCCGACGTCGACAATGGGCCCGTCGAACTGCCGCAGGAGCTCCGTCGCCCGCAGCGCGTCGTCCACGAGCATCGACCGCGCTTCCGCCTCGTCGCGCAGCCCGGTCAGCCCCGGCGTCGCGAGGACGGCCCGGAGCCAGTCGTCAGTCAGCGGGGACGACGACGACGTAGCGGTTTGGCTCCGTGCCGTCGGAGTGGGTCTCGACGCCCTCCTGCTCCTTCAGCGCGAGGTGCACGACCTTGCGTTCGACCGCCGTCATGGGGTCGAGCTCGACGGGGTCGCCGCTCGCACGAACCTGCTCCGCCGTTCGCAGCGCAAGCGACTCGAGCGTTGCGCGACGACGCTCGCGGTAGCCGGCGGCATCCACGACGACTTCCTTGCGCGGATCGTCGCCGCGGCGGTGCGAGATCGCGTTCATGAGGTATTGGATGGCGTCGATCGTCTGGCCGTGCCGGCCGATGAGAAGCCCGGCGTCGGCAGCGGTGACCGTCGCGACGAGCGACTCGTCGTCCTCGCGCACGTCCAGCCGGCCGTCCACACCGAGGACGTGCGTCATACGCGTGAGCAGCGCGCGCAAGTCAGCCGCAGCGTCACTCTCGTCGATCGCCGTAGCCTCGACTGCGTCAGCAGGGACCATCGCGACGACGCGCGCAGGCGCGTATCCGACTCCGAGGAGGCCGCGCTCGCCCTCGGAGACGACCTCGAACTGCACTGCCGTCTTGTCCAGCCCGGGATGGCGCAGCTCGAGCTCGCGGAGTGCCGCCCACTTCGCCTCGCCGACCGTCTCCCCTGTCGCCTCGACGGTCACGTTGCTCATCGCCTACGAGCCGCGCCTTTCTTCCGCCGCACCTTGCGCGGCTGGCCCGCCGGGCGAGGCGTCTCCGCCTTCGGCGTTTCCGGCGCCGCCGGCTTCGCGCCGTTGCCGTCGCTCCCGTCGTCCTTGGGCGGCGTGCGCGACGTCCGCTTGAAGAGATCCGGCGGAGGCGTCTTCGGCATCAACCGCCGCGTGATCAGCCCCTGCCCGACCGTCCACAGGTTCGTCGTCACCCAGTACAGGACGAGGCCGGCCGGGAAGCGCGCGATCACGAACACGAACACGAGCGGCATGAACATGAAGAGGATCCGCTGCGTCTTGTCCGCGGTCGCAGACATGTACAGCGTCGACATCATCTGGCTCGCGACGTACACGACGAGCAGCACGTAGCCGCCCCAGTGCGTCGTCGTGTGCGCGGCGATGGACGGGATGAAGTGAAGGAACGAGAGGCTGCCCGGGTGCTTCGCCGCCGGCTCGCGCGAGAACGTCTTGAGCGAGTAGTAGAGCGCAATGAAGACCGGCAGCTGGAACAACATCGGCAGGCACGAGGCCGCGGGGTTGATGTTGTTCTCGCGGTAGAACTTCATCAACTCTTCGTTCTGCTTCGCCTTGTCGCCCTTGTACTTCTTCTGAATCTCCTTCATCTGCGGCGCGTGGCGCTGCAGGCTCTGCATCGAGTGGATCTGCTTCACCGTCAGCGGGACGAGCAGCATCCGGACGACGATGGTGGTGGCCACGATCGCCCACGCCCACGGCAGGTGCAGCGTGCCGTGAAACCAGTCGAGAACGTGGCGCGCCACCGTCTCGAGCTGACCGATGATCGGGATCTTGAAGAGCATCATCGAACCGGGTCGAATCCTCCACGACTCCACGGGTTGCAGCGCAGGAGCCGCCAGCCGGCGAGCGCGCTGCCGCGCAGGAGCCCCTTCTGCCGCACCGCGTCGATCGCGTACTGGGAGCACGACGGGTGGTACTTGCACGTCGTCGGGAAGAGCGCGCCCCAGGTCGCGCGGTACACCCAGACTGCGGCCACGCCGACGCGGTACATCAGGCGGCCGCCTTCGTCATCGAGAGGACCTCGTCGATCCGCTCGCCCAACCACTCGAAGCCGTTGGTCGCAACCGCCTCGGCGACGCCCGGCCGCACGATCAGCACGTAGTCGCGGCCGGTCGGCACACGCTCGAGGCGCGCGCGCCACAGCTCACGCAGCTGCCGCTTGAGCTTGTTGCGGGCGACGGCATTCCCGACCGAGCGGGGGACGGACATGCCGAAGCGCGGCTCGGCCGGCTCCTCCTGCCCGAACCAGTACAGGACGAGGAATCGCGACGAGACCGACCGGCCCTGGCGGTAGACGGCGTCGAAGTCCCGCGAACGGGACAGACGGTTTGCGCGCTTCACAACGCCGAAGATTACGCCGAGAGCTTCGCGCGGCCCTTGAGCCGGCGCCGCTTCAGGATCAGCCGGCCGGCGCGCGTCGACATCCGCGTGCGGAAGCCGTGCTTGCGCTTGCGGCGTCGAACGTTTGGCTGATAGGTCCGCTTCACGTGAGAAAAAGATCGAAAGACGCAGATTCGGGCGCCACGACGCTCGGCGCGAACGGTCAGTATAGCCGCCGGTCGTCCACCGACTTATCCACAGGCGTGGAGCGCACAGCGATGCGGAGCAGGTGAGTTTCCCCCACGACTTTCCACAGGTGTGGAGGGATTTCGGGGGCTGCGAAAATGCCTGCACAGGGACGCGTTCTTGACGCGTTTTTGCACCCTGCTAGGCTCGCCTCCGGTTCACGAGAGGGGGGCTGGCGTCGGGGTGGAGGACCAAATCGAGCTGACTGCGGAGAGCCTGTGGAGCGATGTCTCCGGTCGCCTCAGGAGCGCCCTCAACGACACAACCTACGGAACCTGGTTCGCGCACACCGCCGGAGCGGAGCTCGACGGCGGGCGGTTCGTGCTCGGCGTCCCCAACGATTTCACCCGCGACTGGATCGAGGGCCATTTCCTCGAGCTGATCGGTGCGGCCATCCGCGACATCACCGGCGTCGCCCGGACGATCGAGCTCCGGGTGATGGACATCTCGGCCGCCCCGGCCGGACCGGCCGAGCAGTCGTCGCCGGCGGCACCCCGGGTCGCGCCCGTCGAGCGACTCGTCCCGCACCGGCCGGAGAGCGGCGGGTTCAACGCCAAGTACACCTTCGACTCCTTCGTCATCGGGTCGTCGAACCGGTTCGCCCATGCCGCCGCGCTCGCGGTCGCCGAGGCGCCGGCGCAGGCGTACAACCCGCTCTTCATCTACGGGAGCACGGGGCTCGGCAAGACGCACCTGCTGCAGGCGATCGCGCAGTACGTGAGCGAGCACTCGCGAGACATGAGCGTCCGCTACGTCACGAGCGAGACCTTCATGAACGACTTCATCAACTCGCTCCGCGACAAGCGCATCGAGGGCTTCAAGCAGCGCTACCGGACGTACGACCTGCTCCTCATCGACGACGTGCAGTTCTTCGAGCACAAGGAGCGGATCCAGGAGGAGTTCTTCCACACGTTCAACTCCCTGTACGAGGCGGGCTCGCAGATCGTCATGTCGAGCGACCGCCCACCGCGCGACATCGCCACCCTGGAAGAGCGCTTGCGGAGCCGGTTCGAGTGGGGCCTCATCACTGACATCCAGCCGCCCGACCTCGAGACGCGCATCGCCATCCTGCGCAAGAAGGTCAAGACGGACGGGATCCACGTCCCCGAGCCGGAGGTGCTCACCTTCATCGCCGGCCGCGTCTCGACGAATATCCGCGAGCTCGAGGGTGCGCTCACCCGCGTCGTCGCGTTCTCGTCCCTCACCGGCCGCGCGATGTCGGTCGAGCTCTCCCAGGACGTGCTGAAGGACGTGTTCCCACAAGGCGAGGCGGCGGAGGTCTCGATCAAGCGCATCCAGGACCTCGTGGCGGAGCGCTTCAACATGTCGCTCGAGGAGCTCTGCGGCGACAAGCGCTCCCAAAACATCGTCTACCCGCGGCAGGTTGCGATGTACCTCTCGCGCGAGTTGACCGACTCGTCGCTGCCGAAGATCGGGAGGGAATTCGGGGGTCGCGACCACACCACCGTCATCCACGCGACCTCCAAGATCGCGCGTCTCATCCGTGAGGACAGGTCTGTGTACAACCTCGTGCAGGAGTTGACGGCGCGGGTGAAACAGGTCCGGTAGCGAAACGTCCTGTGGAAGCGCGAGACTTCTCCCCAAGCTCCACACATGGCGGATCGCTCTCAACCATGTGGGATCGAGGCACTGTCCCCGTCATCCACACCCCCTACTACTCCTACAAGGAATATCTAGATGATTGAGACTGACATCGTGGTGAGCGCGGGACTGAGGATTACGTGCACCAAGGACGAGCTCGCGCAGGCGCTCGGCGTCGTTGCGCGTGCGTTGTCGACTCGTACGTCTGTGCAGATCTTGTCCGGGGTCCTGTTGGAAGCTCGCGCCGGTGAGTTGCGCCTGGCGGCGACCGACATGGAGCTGTCGCTGCGCGCGAGCGTTCCGGCGCAGATCGAAGGGGACGGAGCCATCGTCCTTCCGGGGAAGACGCTTGTCGACATCTCGCGCCTGCTGCCGGGCGACGAGGTGACGATCGAGCACCGGCCGGCGGAGTCGGTCGTGCACGTCACCGCCGGGACGGCGAGCTACACGCTGAACACGTACAATCCTGAAGACTTCCCGCGTTTGCCGGAGCTGGACGCTGTGTCGACGTTCAGCGTCGAGCGTGAATCGCTGCTGGAGACGATCGGCCGCGTCGCCAGAGCTGCGTCGCGCGACGAGTCGCGCCCGGTGCTCACCGGCATCCTCGTGCAGTTCGGCGGCGGCAAGCTCATCATGGCCGCAACCGATTCGTACCGGCTGGCGGTCAAGGAGACCTCCTTCAGCGGCACCGTTCCCGACCTGGAGGCGATCGTGCCGGGGCGCGCGCTCCAGGAGTTGGCCCGTATCGCCACCTCCGGCGACGAGGTCGAGATCGGCGTGCAGGAGAACCAGGTGCTCTTCTCCACCGACGGCGTTTGGCTCACGACGCGCCGCATCGACGGCCAGTTCCCGAACTACCGGCAGCTGCTGCCGGAGGCGTTCGAGCATGAGCTCACGCTGCCGCGGGTGGAGCTTCTCGACGTCATCCGCCGCGCGTCGGTGATGATCCAGCGGTCGACGCCGCTGCAGCTGCGCTTCGCCGAGGGTGAGCTGACCGTGATCGCGCGGACGCACGAGGTGGGCGAGTCGACGGAGTCGCTTCCGGTCGCCTACACGGGCGACGTGCTCGAGATCGGGTTCAACGCCGACTTCCTCCGAGACGGCCTCGAGCTGCTCGACAGCGACGACGTACGCGTGAAGCTCATCAGCCCGCTCCGGCCGGCGGTGATCCAGGGCGAGGGCGACGACTTCACGTACCTCGTCATGCCCATCCGTCTGCCCGGCTGACCTGATCGTCGAGGCGGTCTCGCTCCGCAGCTTCCGGTCGTACGAGCGGCTCGAGCTCACGCTCGGGCCGGGGTTGGTTCTCGCGACGGGGCCGAACGGAGCGGGCAAGACGAACCTGCTCGAGGCGCTGCACGTCGCCACGCAGGGGTTCTCGCCGCGCACGCGCAACGACCGGCAGCTGATCCGGTTCGGAGACGAGGCGGCGCGGGTCGCCGTGCAGGGCCGCCGCGCAGACGTGCCCGTCGGCGTGGAGGTGAAGCTCGAGGCCGGGGCGGCGAAGCACGCGACTCTGAACGGCGCTCCGCTGCGCAGCGTGGAGCAGCTGCGCGCCGAGCTGACGACGCTCGTCTTCACTCCCGACCGTCTCGGCGTCGTCAAGGGGGCACCGGCCGCACGGCGCGCGTACTTCGATCGCGCGCTCGGCCGTCTGACTCCCGCCCGTGCGCAGCTGCCGGCGGATTACGGCGGCGTCGTCGCGCAGCGCAACGCGTCGTTACGACGGCTATTCGCAGGCGCGTCCACGCGGGACGCCATTGCTCCCTGGACGCAGCAGGTCGCGGAGCTCGGCGCGCAGCTCGTCGCCGCGCGGCGTGAGGTGCTGGAGCTGCTCGGCCCGCCGTTCGCCGAGCACGCGGCTGCGTTCGGGCTCGACGGCGCGGAGCTGCGCTACGACGGCGAGCCTCCGACCGTCGAGCTGCTGGAGACGCGCCTCGACCGCGACCTCGAGCGGGGCGTGACCGGTGCAGGCCCCCACCTCGACGACGTTCTCGTCGCTGCCGCCGGCCGCGATCTCCGCAGCTTCGGCTCGCAGGGAGAGCAGCGGTTGGCCGTGCTGGCGCTCCTGCTGGCCGAGGCAGATCTCGTCGTCGAGCGCCGCGGCTTCCCGCCGCTCCTGCTGCTCGACGACGTTCTGTCCGAGCTCGATCCCGGCCGCCGCCGCATCCTGGCCGAGCGCGTCGCCGGGCGCGGCCAGACACTCATCACGGCGACCGATCCGGCGATGCTGCCTGCGAACCCGGACCAGCTGGTGGAGGTGCGCGACGGAACCGCTCGGTGACGACGTCAAGCGCGAGCTCGGACGGTTCGGCGCCCAGGGCGCGATCGGCGAGGCGGTTGACGCTTGGCCAGCAGCCGTCGGCGTGGAGATCGCGCGCAGCGCCTGGCCGGCACGCTTTACGCGCGACGGCACGCTGATCGTCCACACCCGCGACTCCGTGTGGGCGTTCGAATTGACACAGCGTGCAGGCGAAATTCAAGAGCGCCTGGAAGGCGTGAAAGCAGTGAAGTTCGTCCCCGGGCCACTCCCCGAGGCAGCGGTTGAAGCCCCACCGGCGACCCCTCAGGGGTCGCCCCCGGCACCGACTCCGGAGCAATCGGAATTGGCGGCGAAATGGGCGTCGGAGATCGACGACGAAGACCTCCGCAAACTCGTTGCGAAAGCTGCCGAAGCATCCCTCGCAAACGCCCCGAACGACCGCTCGTTCTGATACACTTTGGGGTGCCCGCAAATGTGGGATTTGCAGGGCTTTTTTCATGGCTGAAGACGTCTATACCGCAAAGGACATCACCGTGCTCGAAGGCCTCGAGCCGGTCAGGCTCCGTCCGGGCATGTACATCGGCTCGACGGGCCAGCGAGGCCTCCATCATCTCGTCTACGAGGTGGTCGACAACTCGGTCGACGAGGCCCTCGCAGGCCGCAACGACCGCATCGAGGTGAACCTCCATCCGGACCATTCGGTGACCGTCCGGGACTGGGGCCACGGCATTCCCGTCGACCTCATGCCGGAGCAGAATCTGCCGGCGCTGACGGTCGTCCTGACGAAGCTCCACGCCGGCGGCAAGTTTGGCGGCGACGGCTACAAGGTCTCCGGCGGCCTGCACGGCGTTGGTCTCTCCGTCGTGAACGCGCTGTCCGAGTGGCTGATCGCCGAAGTGCGCCGCGACGGCAAGACCTATCGGCAGGAGTTCGCGCGCGGCGTCCCGCAGGGCGACATGGAGATCGTCGGCGACGCGGCTCTCGACGACACCGGCACGACCATCTCGTTCATGCCGGACACGGAGATCTTTGAGGAGATCGACATCGACGCCGCCACCGTGACGCAGCGTCTGCGCGAGACCGCGTTCCTCACGAAGGGCCTGCGCATCAAGCTCACCGACGAGCGCGCCGACGGCAAGACGGTCGAGTTCCACTACGAGGGCGGCATCCGCGACTTCGTCTCGTACATCAACGAGCAGAAGGACGCGATCCACAAGCACATCGTCTACTTCGAGGGCGAGACCGATCAGGGCGCGGCCGAGGTGGCGATGCAGTGGAACAACTCGTACCAGGAGTCGGTCTTCACGTTCGCCAACAACATCAACACGGTCGAGGGTGGCTCGCACCTCTCCGGCTTCCGTAGCGCGCTCACGAGCACGCTCAACCGGAAGGCGCAGGACATGAAGCTCCTGAAGAAGGACGAGAAGCTCGAGGGCGAGGACGTGCGCGAAGGGCTCGCAGCCGTCGTGTCCGTGAAGCTGCGCAACCCGCAGTTCGAGGGCCAGACGAAGACGAAGCTCGGGAACCCCGGCGTCGAGGGCCTCGTGCAGACGACGGTGAACGCGAATCTCGCGCAGTTCCTCGAGGAGAACCCGCAGGATGCGCGCGCCATCATCAACAAGACGATTGCGGCGATGCGCGCGCGCATGGCGGCGCGCAAAGCGCGCGAGCTGACGCGGCGCAAGTCCGCGCTCGACAGTTCGTCGCTGCCCGGCAAGCTCGCCGACTGCTCCATTCGCGACCCGGAGGCGGCCGAGCTCTACATCGTCGAGGGCGACTCGGCAGGCGGTAGCGCGAAGATGGGCCGCGACCGCACGTACCAGGCGATCCTGCCGCTGCGCGGGAAGATCATCAACAGTGAGAAGAACCGCATCAATAAGGTGCTCTCGAACAACGAGATCCAGGCGATGATCACCGCCATCGGCACGGGGATCGGCGACGAGTTCAACATCGAGGGGCTTCGCTACCACCGCATCGTCCTGATGACGGACGCCGACGTCGACGGATCGCACATCCGCACGCTCGTGCTCACGTTCCTGTACCGGCACATGAAGGAGCTGTTCGAGCGCGGCCACATCTACATCGCCGTGCCACCGCTGTACAAGGTGAAGCTCGGCAGTCAGGAGTACTACTTCGAGAAGGACTCGCAGCTCGAGGATCTGCTCGTACGCGAACGCTTCGGCGACCTCGAAGTGCACGACCGCGACGGCAACGAAGTGAAGCTGACCGAAGCGCGCTGGAAGCGGTTCACGTCCGCGCTCGCCGAGTTCGAAGGTTGGTCTGCGCGCCTGCGCGCCGACTTCGGCCACCACGCCGCGGATCTCGTCATCTCGCACCGGCTCGTGGAGCTGGAGGCGCTGACACCGGCCGACGTCGAGCAGGCCCTCGCAAAGCTGCCGGCGAACGGCTTCACGCTCTCGGTGCTCGAGCGGGACGCCGACGGGCTGCGCGTGAAGATCGTCGAGGAGTCGACGTCGTCGGCGGAGATGGTGCGGCTGTCGGCAGAGCTGCTCTCGTCGCCGATCTACGCACATCTCCGCAAGGCGCATGCGCGGCTCGCCGAGGTGGCCGGCTCGCCGCCGTTTACGCTCCAGCTCGGCAAGAAGACCGGCGTCGCGCAGACGTTCTCGGAGCTGCGCACGACCGCGCTCGACCTTGCGAAGGAGGTCGGCATCCAGCTGTCGCGCTTCAAGGGCCTCGGCGAGATGAACGAGTCGCAGCTCTGGGAAACGACCATGGATCCGGCCCGGCGGCTGATGATTCGCGTCGACGTCGAGGACGCGCACGCCGCCGACCAGCTCTTCTCGATGCTGATGGGAGACCAGGTGGAACCGCGCCGCGTCTTCATCGAGGAGAACGCAAAAGACGTGAAGTTCCTCGATGTCTGAGCTGGATACGGGCGCGATCGACCGCGGCCGCGTTGAGCCGCGCGAGCTCGAGCAGGAGATGCGCTCGAGCTTCCTCGACTACGCGATGTCGGTCATCGTGTCGCGTGCGTTGCCGGACGTGCGCGACGGTTTGAAGCCCGTGCACCGGCGCGTGCTGTACGGCATGCACGAAGCGGGCCTGCAGCCGAACCGGCCATACAAGAAGTCCGCCGCCACCGTCGGCGACGTGATGGGCAAGTACCACCCGCACGGCGACCAGGCGATCTACGACACGCTCGTGCGCATGGCGCAGCCGTTCTCCTTGCGCTACCCGCTCGTCGACGGGCAGGGCAACTTCGGCTCCATCGACGACGATCCGGCAGCGGCGATGCGCTACACCGAGGCGCGTCTCTCGCGCATGGCCACGGAGATGCTGCGCGACATCGACGCGAACACCGTCGACTTCGAGCCCAACTACGACGAGTCGCGCCGGCAGCCGACGGTGCTTCCGTCGCGCTTCCCGAACCTGCTCGTCAACGGCTCCACCGGCATTGCAGTCGGGATGGCGACGAACATGCCGCCACACCGGCTCGGCGAGATCGTCGATGCCGTCGTCACGATGATCGACAACCCCGACGTCGACGTCGAAGGGCTGATGAAGCACGTCACCGGGCCCGACTTCCCCACCGGCGCGTACATCGTCGGCCGCACCGGCATCCGCGACGCGTACCGCACGGGCCGCGGCCGCATCGTCATGCGCGCCCGCGCGCACATCGAGGAGCTGCGCGGCGGCAAGTCGGCGATCGTCATCAGCGAGCTTCCGTACGGCGTCAAGAAGGGCGGCGACACCGGCGTCATCCGCAAGATCGCCGACCTCGTCCAGGACAAGGTGCTCACCGAGATCTCGGATCTCGCCGACCACTCCGACCGCACAGGGATGCGCATCCAGGTCGAGCTGAAGCGCGACGCGATCCCGCAGGTCGCGCTCAACAAGCTGTTCAAGCACACGCCCCTGCAGTCGACGTTCGGCTACAACGCCGTCGCGCTCGTCGACGGCGTGCCGAAGACGCTGTCGCTTCTCGAGCTCGTCCGGCACTACCTCGACTTCCAGCGCGAGATCGTCATCCGCCGCTTGAAGGACGAGCTGCAGAAGAACGAGGCGCGCGCGCACGTCCTCGAGGGCTATCTCATCGCCCTCGACAACATCGACGCGGTCGTTGCGCTCATCCGCGCAGCCGCCGACGCCGACGAGGCGCGCACGCAGCTGCAGGAGCGCTTCACGCTCAGCGAGATCCAGGCTCAGGCGATCCTCGACATGCGGCTCGCCCGCCTCACCGGCCTCGCGCGCACCGAGGTCGAGGAGGAGTACCGCGACAAGATGGAGCGCATCGCCGAGCTGCGCGAGCTCCTCGGCGACCCGGCGAAGATCGACGGCCTGATCAAGGACGAACTGCTCGAGATCAAGCAGATCTACGGCAAGAACGACGACCGCCGCACGGAGATCGTGCACGCCGAAGAGGAGCTCGAGCTCGAGGACATGATCGCGGAAGAGGACATGGTGATCGCGATCACCCAGTCCGGCTACATCAAGCGGCTACCGGTTACGGCGTACCGTGAGCAGAAGCGCGGCGGCATCGGCGTCATGGGCATGGAGCTGAAGGACGAGGACTACATCGAGCACCTGTTCGTCGCGTCGACGCACGACTACATCCTCTTCTTCACCAACGTCGGCAAGGTCTATCGGCTCAAGGTGCACGAGCTTCCGCTCGGCTCACGCCAGTCGAAGGGTCGCGCGATCGTGAACCTGCTCCCGTTCCGCCAGGACGAGACCGTCCGCGCCGTCGTGCAGACGCGCGACTTCGGCGAGGCGAAGTACCTCGTCTTCGGGACGAAGAACGGCGTCGTCAAGAAGACCGAGCTTGCCGCGTACAACACGCCGCTCAAGGCCGACGGCATCATCGCGATCAAGATGCGCGAGGGGGATGAGCTCGTCGGCGTCCGCCACTCCTCCGGCAACGACGACATCCTCGTCATCTCGAAGCTCGGGCAGGCGATCCGCTTCCACGAGAAGGAAGTGCGCGCGATGGGCCGCGACGCCTCCGGGGTCCAGGGCATGCGGCTCCGCGCCGGCGACGAGGTGATCTCGATCAACATCGCGCAAGACGACTCCGACCTGCTCGTCGTCACCGAGAACGGCTACGGCAAACGCACGCGGGTCGGGGACTATCCGCGCAAGGGTCGCGGCGGCATGGGCGTCAAGACGATCCAGCTGACCGAGGCGAAGGGCACGCTCGCCGGCGCCCGCGTCGTGCGCGACGGCTATCAGGTGATGCTCATCTCGACGGGCGGGACCGTCATCCGCATGCCCGTCGAGGACGTGAAGCGGCTCGGCCGCGCCACCCAGGGTGTCATCGTCATGCGTCTCCGCGGCGACGAGCGCGTCTCCGCGCTCGCTCCGGTGGTCGAGTCGGACGACCAGAGCGCGAACGGGGACGAAGCGGCGCCCGAGACCGAGCTCGACAGCGAATAAGGCGCTCGCTTGCGACGCCGACCATAAGAGCAGACGCCGATTTAGTCGACGTCTCCGTCTTTAGCTCCCTCGAAAGGGGGACATTTCGGAAGGCCCCCCTTCCAAAACGCAACAATCCCTTCTATAACTCTCAACACGGGGTCGATTCACGGGGCGAGAGCGGGATTTCATGGCAATCAGCAGGCAAGTCGACTTTCTGGAACCCATCAACCTGGCGGAGCACCTCGACAAGGTCGAGCTGTATCTCGGCCAGGTCTGCCAGATCGCCGGCATTTCGAAGATGCAGCTCGACTACTGGACGAACAAGGCCCAGATCCCCACGAAGGGGAAGAAGCAGCGCATCTACGACGTCGACGCGCTCGAGACGGTCATACTCATCAAGCAGGCGAAGGACAAGGGCCTGAACCTCGGCGCGGCCATCGAGGCCGCCCGCCGGTTCCGCGAGCAGTCCCGCGTCGCCTAGTCGCTCGAGCTCGAGGAGCGCTTCTCGAGGAACGGCTTGATCAGGTCGATCGGCGCCGGGAAGATGATCGTCGACGAGTTCGAGCCGCCGATCTCGAGCAGCGTCTGCAAGTAGCGGAGCTGGAGCGCGATCGGGTGCTCCTCGATCACGATCGCTGCGTCCTTCAGGCGCTCGGCCGCCTGGAACTCGCCTTCGGCGTTGATGATCTTCGCGCGCCGCTCGCGTTCGGCTTCCGCCTGGCGCGCCATCGCCCGCTGCATGCCCTGCGGGATCTCGACGTCCTTCACCTCGACGATCGAGACCTTGATGCCCCACGGGCCGGTCGCCTCGTCGATGATCGCCTGCAGGATCGCGTTGATTTTCTCGCGCTCCGACAGCAGCTCGTCGAGCACGTGCTGGCCGAGCACCGACCGCAGCGTCGTTTGCGCGATCTGCGACGTCGCGACCATGAAGTTCTCGACCTGGACGATCGCGTCCCTCGGCTCGACGATGCGGAAGTACGCGACCGCGTTCACGCGCACCGGCACGTTGTCCTTCGTGATGACTTCCTGCGGCGGGATGTTCAACGTGATCGTCCGCAGGTCGACCTTCACGATCTGATCGACGAAGGGGATCTTCCAGACGACGCCCGGGCCGCGCGTCGCGACCAGCCGGCCGAGGCGGAACATCACGCCCCGCTCGTACTCCCGCATGATCCGGACGAAGCCCAGCATCAAGGTGATCCTATCTGCGTACGGTCAGCCGCAGGCCGTGGATTGCCTCCACCTCGACCTCCTCGCCCGGGACGAGCTCGGAGTCGTCCTCCGCATGTGCCTGCCAGAGCTCACCATTGACGAAGACGAGCCCGGGTGCGCGCACCTCCCCGGTCTTGCCCACGATCGTCTGCGGGCCGACCGTCACCGGCAGGCGCCTGGCAGCGAAGCCCTTGCCGAGCGCGAACGCCCAGAACGCGCCGAT
>DATCBD010000029.1:0-22358 GCA_036512155.1 Gaiellaceae bacterium
GACGCCGGTGATCTACAAGTCGAGCTTGCTCGGCATCGTCAACAACCCGGCGACGATCGGGCCGTTCTGGAACATCCAGGACTGGCACTGGAAGTCGTAGTACGAACCGAGGAGGCGGGTTAAACTAACCCGCACTTCGCAGGAATCTGGGGGGCCTCGAGGAATCGGGGCCCCCCAGCCAAAACGAGGAACACATGCTCACCTACATCGCGCGGCGCATTCTTTACAGCATCCCGGTCCTGCTGGCGACGAGCTTCCTCAGCTTCACGTTCATCACGAAGTCGAGCGACCCGCTCGCGAACCTGCGCGCGAATCCGCGGACGAACAACCCGGTGATCCTCCACCACCTGGCGCACGTCTACCACCTCGACCAGTCACTGCCCGTGCGGTACTGGTACTGGCTGCAGGACGTCTTCGTCCACAAGCTCGGCATTTCCCTGCTGACGTCGCAGCCGATCTGGCCCGACATCTCGGTCGCGATCGAGCACACGCTGCAGATCATCCTGCTCGCGCAGGTGATCGCGCTCGTGCTCGGCGTCGCAGTCGGGATCTACTCCGCGATCAGGCAGTACTCGCCATTCGACTACACGATGACGTCACTGAGCTTCCTGGGATACGCGATGCCGACCTTCTGGCTCGCGCTCATCCTGCAGATTCTCTTCGTCGACATCTATCTGAAGTGGCACGTGCGGATCTTCTACACCTCGGGCCTCAACAGCGGGGTCACGAGCAACACGTGGTCGATCGACCGCTTGCAGCACATCGCCCTGCCGGTCGTCACGCTCACCGTCGTCAGCTTCGCGCTCTACAGCCGGTACATGCGCGCGACGATGTTGGATGTGATCAACAGCGACTACGTGCGCACGGCTCGTGCCAAGGGGCTGCCGGAACGGTTGGTGATCTTCCGGCACGTCGTCAGGAATGCGCTGATTCCGATCGTGACCGTCTCGGCGTTGCAGTTCGGCGCGCTGCTCGGCGGCGCGATCGTGACCGAGTCGATCTTCCAGCTCAACGGGATGGGGTACTTCTTCATCTCGCGACTGCAGACGAACGACGTCTACTCGGTGATGGCATACGTCATGATCGTCGCCATCACGGTCATCATCTTCAACCTTCTGGCCGACATCCTGTACGGCTACCTCGACCCGAGGATTCGCTATGACTGAGCCGACCACACCGCTGGACGTCAGGGCGTCGGCCGTCGTCGACCCCATGGCGGTCGCCGTTCCGCTCGACCTGGCCGCGGCCGAGGGGATGGAGCTCAAGACGCGCAGCCAGTGGTCGTACGCGCGGCGCCGGTTCCTGCGCCACCGTCTCGCGATGATCGGCCTCGTCGGGCTCATCATCATCTTCGGCGCGGGCGCGCTCGCAAACTTCGTCGCGCCGTACTCGTTCGACCAGATCGACCTGACGTACGTCCTCCATGCGCCGACGACCGTCGGTCACCACGTCTTCGGCACGGACGAGATCGGCCGCGACTCCCTCAGTCGCATCATCTATGGCATCAGGACGTCCGAGCAGGTCGGCCTCACCGTCGCCGTCGTGTCGACGCTGTTCGGCCTCATCGTCGGCGCCATCGCCGGCTACTACCGCGGCTGGCTCGACAACGTGATCATGCGCATCACCGACCTGATCCTCACGCTGCCGTTGCTCGTCGTGCTGCTGACGGTCGCGGCCCTGCTCGGGCGGTCGAGCAGCGTGTGGACGATCGTCTTGATCATCGCGGCCTTCTACTGGACGGGGATCGCGCGCATCGTGCGCGGCGTCTTCCTGTCGCTGCGTGAGAAGGAGTACGTCGAGGCGGCGAAGGCGGTCGGCGCCGGCGACCTGCGGATCATGTTCCGCCACATCCTTCCGAACACGCTCGGGCCGATCGTCGTGACCGCCACGCTCGCTGTCGCGGACGCGATCATCCTCGAGGCCTTCCTCTCGTTCCTCGGGTTCGGCATCGCCGACCCCACGCCGTCCCTCGGCAAGCTCGTATCCGAGGGGCAGCAGTTCCCGCAGAAGTGGTGGATTACCGTCATCCCCGGCCTCGTGCTCGTCCTCATCGTCATCTGCGTCAACTTCGTGGGCGACGGCCTGCGCGACGCGCTCGACCCGCAGCAGAGGCGAGTCCGGGCCTGATGGCTGCTGAGGCGCTGCTCTCGATCCGCGATCTCGCGGTCGAGTTCCGAACCGAGGACGGGATCGTCCACGCCGTGGACGGAATCTCGTACGACGTCTTCCCAGGCGAGACGCTCGGCATCGTCGGGGAGTCGGGCTCGGGGAAGAGCGTGAGCACCATGGCGCTTCTCGGGCTCATCCCGCAGCCGCCGGGCCGGATCGCCAGCGGCACGGCGATGTTCCAGGGCAAGGACCTGCTGAAGTTGTCGCCGAAGGAGCTGCGCGAGTTCCGCGGGGACGAGGTGGCGATGGTCTTCCAGGATCCCATGACGTCACTCAACCCGGTGCTGAAGGTCGGCTACCAGATCGCGGAGACGATCAAGACGCACTATCCGAAGGAGCCCGACGACAAGGTGACGTCGCGCGTCGTCGATCTGCTCCGCCTCGTCGGCGTACCGAACCCGGATGAGCGCTCGAAGCAATATCCGCACGAGTTCTCGGGCGGGATGCGGCAGCGCGCGATGATCGCTATGGCGATCGCAAACTCGCCGTCGCTCCTCATCGCCGACGAGCCGACCACCGCGCTCGACGTGACGATCCAGGCGCAGGTGCTCGAGGTTCTGAAGACGGTGCAGGAGGAGACGCAGGCAGCGACGATCCTCATCACGCACGACCTCGGCATCGTCGCGGAGATGTGCGACCGCGTGCTCGTCATGTACGCAGGGCGCATCGTCGAGGCCGGTGACGTGACCACGATCTTCCGTGCGCCGCGGCACCCGTACACGGTCGGTCTTCTCGACAGCCTGCCGAAGCTGACCGAGGACGAGGAATGGCTGCGCCCGATCCCGGGCTCGCCGCCGTCGCTCATCAACCGCCCGTCGGGATGCGCGTTCCATCCGCGGTGCTTCCTCACGCAGGGGCGCCCGCGTTGCCGCGAAGAAGTGCCTGTGCTGCGCACGGCCGAGGGCACCGGGCACAGCGCGGCGTGCCACTTCTCCGAGGAGCTCGCCGGCCATCAGTCGAAGTTCTCGGAGCCGGTCGAAGCGGGGAGTGGGACGTGAGCGCGAACGGCAACGGTCAGCACGACATCGCGGCCCTCGAGGCCGGGCTCGAGGGCTGGGAGGCGCGCGCGGATCGGCTGAAGCTGCTCGGCCGGCGGCTGCTCAGCTCGAGCACCGCCATCTCGGGCGTGTCGCTCGTCGCGCTCTTCACGCCGTGGCTACGGGTCGCGAAGGTGCACGGCATCGCCGTCGGGAAAACGTTGACGGGGACGAGCGGCGCCGGCTGGTACGTCGTCATCGCGCTCGTGGTCGCCGTAGTGCTCGGGGCGATCGGCTACAAGATGCGCCTGTTCCTGATCGCGGCGGTGGGAGCGCTCGCGGCCTTCGCCATTTCAGCGTTGACGATCGCGATCGCGGCCTCGCCGAAGAGCGTGCATCCGTCCCTCCCGCTCGGGAAGGGGCCGGCGCACGGCGGCGCGGTCACGCCGGCGTGGGGGCTCTACCTGACCATCGTCACGTGTCTCGTCGTCGGTCTCGCGATGGTTGCGGTGACGGTGGTGACGCGGATTTGGGATCTCGCCGAGGACGAGCTCGACCGCGCCGAGGCGGTGCTCGCGGCGGACAAGCCGGGCCTGCTGCGCATCGAGAACCTCGTCACGCACTTCCCGATCAAGGCGGGGCTGCTCAAGCGCACCGTCGGCCAGATCCATGCGGTGGACGGCGTCGACCTGACGGTGTACAAGGGCGAGACGATCGGCCTCGTCGGCGAGTCCGGCTGCGGCAAGACGACGCTGTCGCGCACGATCCTCAAGCTCGTTGAGCCGACGAGCGGGCGCATCTACTTCAACGGTCGCGGTATCAGCCGTTGGGGCCGGCGCCGCATGCGGCCGGTGCGGCGCGAGATGCAGATCGTCTTCCAGGATCCGTACGCGTCGCTCAATCCGCGCATGACCGTGCGAGACATCATCGGCGAGCCGCTGCGGATCGCGGGCTCGTACGGTGGAGACCGCGGCCGGCAGCGTGTGGATGAGCTGCTGCGAACGGTCGGGCTCTCTCCGGAGCACGCCAACCGGTTCCCGCATGAGTTCTCGGGCGGCCAGCGGCAGCGCATCGGCGTCGCGCGCGCGCTTGCGCTCAACCCGCAGGTGATCATTCTCGACGAGCCGGTGTCGGCGCTCGACGTGTCCATTCGCGCGCAGGTCGTGAACCTGCTCGAGTCGCTGCAGCGCGACTTCGGTCTGACGTACATCTTCGTCGCGCACGATCTCTCGGTCGTCCGCCACGTCTCCGACCGCGTCGCGGTGATGTACCTGGGCAAGATCGTCGAGATCGGCGACAAGCATCAGATCTACAACGAGCCGGCGCATCCGTACACGCAGGCGCTGCTGTCGGCGGTGCCGATCGAGGAGCCGTCGCAGCGCGGCAAGCGGAAGCGGATCGTGCTCGAAGGCGACGTGCCGAGCCCGGCGAATCCGCCTTCCGGGTGCCGCTTCCGGACGCGGTGCTGGAAGGCGCAGCCGATCTGCGCCGAGGAAGAGCCGGCACTCGTCGACCGCGGGCAGGGCCATCCGGCCGCCTGCCACTTCGCCGAGATCGTGAAGCCGCTCGACCTCGTCGCGTCGTAAGCGTCCGCCTAGCTTCGGTGCCTCGTGCGTGACCTGGCGTCGCGGACGCGCAGCTGCCATTTGCGCTTCTCCTCGCGCCGCAGGCGCGCGTCCGTCCGCATTGCGATCGCTCGCAGCTCGCGCTGTAGCTTGAGCCAACTCTGATGCCGCTCGCGTGAGAGCGCGCCCGAACGCAGCGCGGCCTGCACCGCGCAGTCCGGCTCCGTCTCGTGCGAGCAGTTCGCGAACCGGCACTGCAGCGTGAGCTCCTCGATGTCTCCGAACGCGGCCTCGACAGCTCCGGCGCCGCCGTCCCAGAGCTGCAGCTCCCGCAGCCCGGGCGTGTCGATCACGACGCCGCCCCCCGGCAGGAGGATCAGCTCCCGGTGCGAGGTCGTATGCCGGCCCTCGTCGTCGTCGGCCCTCGTCTCCTTCACCGCCATCTGCTCATGCCCGACGAACCGGTTGACGAGCGTCGACTTTCCGACACCGCTCGATCCGAGCAGCACCGCCGTCGTCCCGTCCGCGATGCGCGCGCGCAATGCATCACACCCCTGCCCGGTCACCGCCGACACAACGTGGACGGGAACGCCGACCGCCACCGTCTCCACGCCGGCGACAAGCGCCGACGGGTCGTCCATGCGATCGGCCTTCGTCAGCACGATCTCGGGCGTCGCGCCGCTCTCCCAGATGGTGACGAGATAGCGCTCGATACGACGCGGCTCGAGGTCCGGGCCGAGCGAGCTCACGACGAACGCGACGTCCACGTTCGCGGCCAGCGTCTGCGACTCGGACGTGAGCCCGGCCGCCTTGCGCACGATCGCGCTGCGGCGGGGGAGGACGACACGGATAATCGCGCCGGCAACGCCGACCCAGTCGCCGACTGCGACGTCGACGCCCTCGTGCAGCATCCGGCCCGGCAGCCTGGCGCGCACGTTGCCGTGCGCGGTGGCGACGTCGAACGCACCGCGGTGCGCCGCGACGACGCGGCCGGGCTCGAGGCCTTGCTCCAGTTTGTCAGCGAGCTCGGTGCTCCAGCCGAGCGCGCCCAATTCGAATCCAGGCAACGCAGATCTCCTTCGAGATGGGAACGGGACGCCGCACATCCCGAAGGAGCGCCGGCGCTAGGTCGGGAAGACCAAGGAGGCGACAGTCATAGGTTTCATGTGTACGACCTCCTTTTGCGCCGGGGGACGGAACCGCCGTGAAGGCTAGGCGCCGGAGGCCCAGCCGTCAAGCGACGGCTCCCCGCCGAACTGGCGCCGGATGTGCGAAACGGCGAGGACACGGTGGCCGCCGCGTGTCTGCACGAAGACCCACTGGTCCGCCCGCGGCAGCGCGCTGAGAAGCCAGCGGCCGTTCGGCGACCATGCGAGGCCGGCGAGCCTGCTCGGTGCGGCGAAGAGTGTCCGGATGCCGGCATCCCCGACGAGCAGCACCCCGTTCCCGCGCAGCAGCGCGAGCCGGCCGTCCTGCGCGAACGCGAGCGCGCGGACGCCGGCGACATGGAACGTGTGCGTTCGGCCGGTCGAGACGGCGAGCTCCACGACCTGGCCACGGGTCGCGAAGGCGAGCGTCTTCCCGTCCGGCGACCACGCGAGTGCGCGCGCGCCGACGTATGCGTGCGAGACGACGCGTTCTCCGATCCGGACTCGCCCGCGGGCGTCGACGTACGCGAGGACGTGCTTGGCCGTTCCCGGCTGCCAGACCGGAGCCACGCGCGCCGCCTCCGACACCCGCGTGTCGCCCGTGCCGTCACCGGCAACGACGTGCACGTCGTTGCCGGTGAGGTACGCGATGCGCGTGTCAGTGTGCGTACCGCCCCAGCGCGGGAAGCTGATCCCCGGTCGCGCGAGCTGCCAGTGGACGCGCCCGCTCGCCGGCTCGATCGCCGCCAGCTCGTTCCCGGTCGCCGCGACGACGAAGAGCGCGTGCGGTGACCATGACGCCTGGGAGTACGCGCCGAGCCGGCGCGTCGACCCGTCGGCTGCGACCACCCACGTGCCGCCCGCACCGCTCACGAGTAGGCGGCCGGGTGACGGGAGCTGGAAGAGGGCTGGCTGCGCGCCTTCGATGCCGATCGAGCGGCGCACGGCGTTCACCACCGCGCGTCCAGGCGGCGACAACGCTGCGGCGACGACTGCTACTGCGACTGCAGCGAGCACGAGCGCGGGGCGGATCGGGCTGCGGCGGCGCACCACGGGCTCGCGGTGCGCATACGCCTCGCGGACGACCGACCACGCGCGCTCCTCCGCCTCGGCGTCCGACGGCACGGCATCGAACAGCCGTCTCACTCTCGCACCGCCTCTTGCAAACGGTCGAGGCCGCGCCGCAGGCGCGAGTTGACCGTGCCGCGCGGCAGGTCGAGCAGCCCCGCGATCTCGCCCGGCGTGTACTCGAGTAGGTAGCGCAGGACGATCACCGCCCGTTGCTCCGGCTGCAGCAGCGCAAGCCCCTCGGCGAGCGCGCGCGCGTGCGCCGACGGTTCCCGCTCGCCGGCGGCTTCGAGCTCGACATCGCTGAAGCTCTCGCGCCGTAACGCGCGTGCACGCGCCCAGTCGATCGCGCGGTTGACGACGATGCGGTGGAGCCACGGGCCGAACGGGCGCCGCCGGTCGAAACGGTCGAGCGCGCGCACAGCGGCGAGGAACGACTCCTGGGCGATGTCCTCCGCGGCAGCCGCGTCCCCGACCACGAGGAGCGCCGCGCGATACGCCCGCGGCCAGTGGCCCCGGAACAGCTGCTCGAACGCCTCCGCCGAGCCGCGCTGCGCGTCCCGGATGAGCGCGCGCTCAGTCCGGTCGCCGGCCACGGGCAGGTCCAGCCTGAGGGCACCCACGTTGGAGGACACCGTCCCTATACGGTTACACAGCCGTGAGAGGTCCATTGACCGAGAGCCAGCTGGCGCTGTTCGACGAGCTCAACTTCGGGGTCGTCACGACGCTCCGGCCCGACGGCTCCCCGCAGACCACGGTCGTCTGGGTGGAACGGGACGGCGACACGGTCTCCTTCAACACCGCCTACGGGCGCGCGAAGCCGGGGAACCTCGAGCGCGACCCGCGCATCTCCGTCCTCGTGACTGCCCCGGACTTCTACCACTGGGTCGCGGTCGACGGCCGCGCCGAGCTGACGACGGACGGGGCGGAGGAGCAGATCGACCGGCTCAGCCGCAAGTACGACGGCAAGCCCTGGCCCTACGTCGAGGGCCAGCGACGTGTCCGGGTACGCGTGGTACCCGAACACGTCACCGCCTACGGCGTCTAGCCCACTCCGAGATCCGAGAGAATTTCCTTCGCGGCGCGTTGGCCCTCCTCGGCGCCGCCTTCCATGAAGCCCTGGAAGTTCGTCGAGCAGTGCTCGCCGGCGAAGTGGATGTTTCCCTGCCGCACGCCCTCATAACCGCTGAAGCTGGTGTACTGGCCGACCTTCCAGTAGGAGTACGAGCAGAGGAGATTGGGGTCGGTGAACGGCGTCGACAACATCGCCTTGCCGTTCCACCGCGCGCTGATGCCTGGATAGATCGCCTCCAGCTGTTTGAGGTACGACTGGACGGCCTTCTTCACGTTCGGATTGTTCGCCGTCGTCGTGTACGGGTTCGACTGTGCGAGTGACGTCGCCGTGTTTGCACCGGGATACTCGACGAGGATCCCGGTCGCACCCGACTGCCCGCGCGTCACGTCCCAGCCGCTCTCGATCGACAGGTCGGTGTAGAGGTTGCCGGTGCTGCCCTGCGCGTTCCAGAGGCGTGACGTGAACTGAACGTTGAGCTTCGCGTTGTGGCCCGAGCCAAGCTGCGTGATCGCCGTCTGCTTGAGCTGGTCGAACCCGGCCTTCGAGTAGTCGAGCGTCCTGAGCACGGAGAAGCTCATGCACAGGATCACCTGGTCGGCGGTGATCGACGTCCCGTTCGAGAACGTAACCTTGATCGAGCCGTCGTTCTTGAGCGCGATGGACGACATCGAATAGCCGAGGTGGACGCTCCCGGCCGGAAGCGCGTTCGCGATCGCGATCGGCAGGTTCGAGTTGCCGCCGGCGATGTGGAAGCGCTCGTCCGATTGCCCGAGCACGCTGAACCCGGTGTTGGGCTGGAACCCGAGCAGGTAGACGAGGTTGAGCGACGACTGGCCGGTCGTCTCTGCCCCGTACTCCTCGTTGTACGCGGCGTTCAGCAGCGCGCCGAACTTCGAGCTGAGGCCGCCCGGGACGTAGTTCGCGATCCAGTCGCGCACCGACATCTGGTCGAGCATCTGGCCGGTCGGCGTAGAGCTGTTGTACAGCGTCGGATAGCCGGCGGCCTTCAGCTGCCGCTTCAGGACCGTGCTCACACCCTGGAAGTCGGCGGCGGCCTGGTCAGGCGTGTAGTCGGCGCCGAAGATCCAGTTCGTGTCCTCGGTCCCCGGCGGCTGCGCCGCCAAGAGGTCGACCGTGGCGAGGTTGAAGCGGTTCGCGAGCTTGAGAATCTTCTTGTGGCCCGAGTCGATCAGCTCGCCGCACAGTTCCGCCTGCTGGCCGTTGTCCCAGAAGCCGGTGCCGAACTCTGTCCAGTCGGAGTGCATGCGGCCGCCGATGCGACCCGACGACTCGTACACGTCCGCGTAGACGCCCTGGTCCTGCAGCGTGAGCGCAGCCGTGAGGCCCGCGATGCCGCCGCCGATGATGGCGACGCGCGCATTCGTGCCGCCTTTCGCTGCGCGGGCGTGCTCGGCGAAGTACGCGGAACCGGCGAGGGCGCCGGCACCGGCGACGCCGGCTCGCTTCAGGAACTCGCCGCGGTCGTACGCGGCGTCATCGGCCCGTCGCTCGTGGAGCTCCGAAACCGGGATCCCCAACCGGTCGGCTGCGTGCTGATCGTCCGCAAGCCGCCGCAGGGCACGGAGAAGAGGTGTCCTCGGCATGTGCGCAACTTCTGCAATTCGGGCCCGGATGTCAAGACGATTGACGGAATGCGTGACTCCGTGGTACGAATCCCGCGCATTGCGCAGGGTGCACGCCCAGAAGCTCGACTCGCCGCGGGGCCCGGTCGCCCCGGCGCGGACGGTCGACGACCTCGACCGCAAGATCATCGAGGAGCTTCAGGCCAACGGCCGCGAGTCGTTCCGGCGCATCGCCGCGCGCCTCGGCGTCTCGGAGGCGACCGTGCGGGCGCGCTATGCGCGGCTGACGAGCGAGGGCATCCTCCAGGTCGTCGGCGTCACAAACCCCCTCGGGCTCGGCTTCGACCAGGCGCTCGTCGGGGTCAAGACGTCGGGCGCGCCCGACCACGTCGCGGACGAGATCTCACGCTGGCCCGAGGCCGACTACGTCGTCGTCACAGCGGGTCAGTTCGACATCGTCGTCGAGGTCGTCGCCGCCACCCGCCGCGACCTCCTCGACCTCACGAACAGGATGCGTGCGCTCGACGGTGTCGTCTCGACGGAGACCTTCTTCTACCTCGAGATGTGGAAGCAGCTCTACGACTGGGGTACGCGTGGCGCTTGACCTGCGCCAGGCAGCGCGCGACCACCTCTGGCTGCACTTCACCCGCATGGGTGGCGCAGAGCCGCCGATCATCGTGCGCGGCGAGGGCTGCTACCTCGAGGACCTCGAAGGGCGCCGTTATCTCGATGCGCTCGCCGGGCTCTTCGCCGTCCAGGTCGGCTACTCGTACGGCGAGGAGATGGGACAGGCCGCACTTGCGCAAATGCGCGAGCTGCCGTTCTACACCAACTGGTCGTATGCGCATCCGCGCGCGATCGAGCTCGCGCACGAAGTCGCGCAGCTCGCGCCGGGCGACCTGAACCGCGTCTTCTTCGTCTCCGGCGGCTCGGAGGCGGTCGAGTCGGCGTGGAAGCTCGCGCGCCAGTACCACCAAGCCCGCGGTGAGCGCCGGTGGAAAGCCGTGTCGCGCCGCCTCGCATACCACGGCACGACGATGGGCGCGCTCTCGATCAACGGCATCGCCGCGCTGCGGGCGCCGTTCGAGCCGCTCGTGCCTGACGCGATCCACGTGCGCAACACGAATCGCTACCACCGCCCGGCAGGCGAGACCGAGGAGGAGTTCACCGCGTTCCTCCTCGAGGATCTCGAGTCGGCGATCGTGCAGGAAGGCCCGGAGACGGTCGCGATGGTGATCATGGAGCCCGTGCAGAACGCCGGCGGCTCGTTCACGCCGCCCGCGCGCTACTGGCGCGGCGTCCGCGAGATCTGCGACCGTTACGGGATCCTGCTCGTCGCCGACGAGGTCATCACCGGCTTCGGCCGGATCGGGTCGTGGTTCGGCTCCGAGCTGTACGACATCCGACCCGATCTCATCCTGAGCGCGAAGGGCCTCTCGTCGGCGTATGCCTCGATCGGCGCCGTGATCGCGGCCGACCACGTCGTCGAGCCGTTCCTCGACGATCGCGCGATGTACGCGCACGGCATCACCTTCGGCGGCCACCCGGTGCAGTGCGCGATCGCGCTGAAGAACATCGAGATCATGAAGCGCGAGCGCTTGGTCGAGAACGTCCGCGACACCGGCGACGCGTTCCGCTCGACGTTGGCCCAGCTCCTCGACCTGCCCATCGTCGGCGACTTGCGCGGGACGGGATTCTTCTACGCGCTCGAGCTGGTCAAGGACAAGGAGACGAAGGCGACCTTCGACGATGACGAGTGCGAGTCGCTGCTGCGCGGCTTCCTGTCGCCGCGACTCTTCGAAAAGGGGCTGATTTGCAGGGCGGACGACCGCGGCGACCCGGTCATCCAGATTTCGCCTCCGCTGGTCGCGACGCAACGTGAGTTCGACGAAATGACCGGAATCCTTGGGGAGGTGTTGACCGAAGCATGGCAACGCATGCAGTAGAGCTCGAGCGCACGACGGCACTTGCGCTGCACGAGAAGGGCAAGCTGATCAAGTCGCTGGGCCGGTTCGACATGGTTGGCTTCACGGTGTGTGCTTTCGTCGGGCTGGACACGCTCGGCACCGTCGCGAACAAGGGCCCAGAGGGATTCTTCTGGCTCGCCGTGCTTGCACTCGTGTTCGTGGTGCCGTACATGCTCCTTATGTCCGAGGTGGGCAGCGCCTTCACACAGGAGGGCGGCCCATACGAGTGGACGAAGCTCGCCTTCGGCCGCTTCCACGGGGGGATCGCCGCGATCCTCTACTGGGTGACGAACCCGCTCTGGGTCGGCGGCTCGTTGGCGTTCATCGCCACGAGCTCCTGGTCGGCGAACGTGTTCAAGATCGGGAACGGCTCCTTCGGCGACTACGTCTTCAAGCTGATCTTCATCTGGATCTCGATCGGCGTCGCGATCGTCTCGCTCCGCTACGGGAAGTGGATCCCGAACTTCGGTGCGCTCCTGCGCCTGATCGTGCTTGGCTTCTTCTCGATCACGGTGATCATCTACGGCATCAAGCACGGCGTCGCAGGATTCTCCGCTTCGCAACTCAGCCCGTCGCGGGCGATCTTCTTCGGCCTCGTGCCGCTGCTGCTCTTCAACTATGTCGGCTTCGAGCTCCAGAACGGCGCCGCCGAGGAAATGGAGAACCCGCAAAAGGACGTTCCGCTCTCGATCCTCCGCAGCGGCATCACCGGCGTCCTCATGTACGCGGTGCCGATCTTCTGCATCCTGCTCATCCTGCCGGCGAAAGCCGTCACCGGCATCGGGGGCTTCATCGACGCCGTCACGCTCGTCTTCCACGGCGTGTACGGCGGGGCTGCCCACCCGCTGCTGATCGTCATGACGCTCTGCTTCGTCGGCGCCCTCGTGACGTCGGGCGCGGTGTGGATGATCGGCTCGGACCGGATCCAGGCGGTCGCGTCGTACGACGGCGCGTTCTTCCCGTTCTTCGGCGTGTTCAACAGGAAGCTCGGGACGCCTGTGCGCGTGAACGTCATGTCCGGCGTCGTTGCGAGCGCGTTCTGCATCGTCGCGTTGGCCGCGTTCAACGGCGGCGCGAACGCGAAGTTCGTCGTCGTGCTCGACATCGCCATCTCGACGACCCTGCTCTCGTATCTGTGGATCTTCCCGGCCGCGCTGAAGCTGCGGTACTCGCACCCCCATGTGCACCGGCCGTACGTCCACCCATGGGGGATGCGGGGGATCTGGGTCTCGACCGTCCTGACGACGGTCTGGATCGCGCTCGGGTCGTGGGTGGCCGTGTTCCCCGACACGCTCGAGCGGCTCTTCCGCGTCGGCTACGGCTTCAAGGATTCGTGGAGCGTGAGCCAGACGACCTTCGAGGTGCTGACGCTCGGGACGTTGGCCGTGATCGTCGTCCTGGGTGTCATCGGGTACGTGGCGGGCGCGGGAGTGCGCGCCGACATAGTCGATGTCCCCCTCGAACCGGGAACGGCTTCCACGCCCGCCTGAGCAAGCCGGGCCCCGCCGGGAGGCGTACCGGCGGGGCCCGAAAAAGAGGATGCATCAGGAGGGAATGCGCTGATCCGGTTCCGGGTGGCCGCGCCGATGCGCATAGCGACAAGCGGCAATCGGAAAGGACCCTCCCTTGATGCACAATCGTCTCGTCCGCTTCGCGGTCGCCTTCGGGGCGGCAGCGGCGGTCGCCGGGGGCGCATACGCGTTCACGGCGGCGAACACCGTTCCCACCAGCAATGCCGGCGCTGGTAGCGCGACCGTGTCTGGTTACACGGTCACGAACGTCCATTACGCGCTCGACGCGACCACGCCCGCAAACATCGACTCGCTGACCTTCAACGTCAGCCCCGTCATCCCGAACACGGGAAGCGGGAAGGTCATCGTCCAGGCGCTGCTGTCGTCCGGCGGCCCGGACACGTTCACGTGCACGACCAACACGGCCGGCGACACCGTCACCTGTGCAACGACGTCCCCTCAGCTGACGGCGGCCTTGCTGTCGTCGCTCACCGTCGTCGCGGCGCAGTGAAGGGCGGGCGAGAGCGTCATGGTGTTCTCGTCTTCATCCTCGGCGCTCTCGCCCTTTCTCTCTTCCTGCTCGCTCCGGCCCAGCTCGGCGGGTCGACGACCTATACCTCCACCGTCGGCGACAGCATGGAGCCGATGTTCCACAAGGGCGATCTGGCCCTCATCCGGCCTGCGTCGACCTACAAGGTGGGCGACGTCGTCCTCTATGAGAGCCCCGTGCTTCATCGCCCTGTGCTCCATCGCATCCTCGTCATCCAGAACGGCCACTACTTCTTCAAGGGCGACCACAACGACTTCGTCGACCCCGGCTACGCGACGCGCAGCGAGCTGTTCGGCAAGCTCTGGGTGCACATCCCGAAGGCCGGCATGGCGCTCTCCTTCATCGGCAAGCCGCAGCATTCCGCCGCGCTTGCCGGCTTCGCGGTCCTCTTTCTTGTGTTCCCCCGTGCCCGTCGCAGACGGAGGAAGGGCAAGAGCGTGAACGGCCGGAAGGCACTCCACCTCCACCGCCCGCGACATCCGGCCGAGGACATCCTCACGGTCGCGCTGCTCGCCGGAATGGCGTTGGCCCTCGCAGTCGGGTTCACCACCCCGCTGAAGCGCACCGTGCAGATTCCGGGCGCGTATCGGCAGTCCGGGACGTTTGCCTACTCGGCTCCTGTCATCAAGCCGAGCGCGGCCTACCCCAGCGGGTCCGCGCGCACGGGCCAGCCGCTGTTCGTCGAGGACTTCAAGACCGTGACGATCAAGTACGCATACCGTTTCGCCTCGCAGCTCCCGCATGGTGTTCGCGGGACGGTCGGGCTCGCGGCGCTCCTTTCGTCCGAGTCGTCGAGCTGGCAACACACCTACGTGCTCGCGAAGCCACGTCCGTTCAGAGGAGACGACGCGACCATCCGTGTCTCGTTCCCGCTCCAGGGGCTCACGAGCATCATCACGCAGCTCGCAGTCGCCTCCGGCTCGCCCTCGGCGCAGTACGACATCGTCCTTCAGCCCATGGTCCACGTGCAGGGCTTCGTGGACGGCAAGGCGATCGACTCGACCTTCGCGCCGACACTCCCCTTCACGCTCGCCGGTCCGACGCTCAAGCTCAACGTCGCCGCGGCGCCGGAGGCGCTGGGTGCAACCTACGCGCAGCCGTCCGCAGCGGCGGATCTTGCCGCCGCGGTCAACCCGTCCGCGTCGGGAACTATCCCGGGCTCGGCCGGCAACGAGATCACGGTGGCCGCCCATCCGATCCCGGTCGCTGACCTGAGAGGACTGGGTCTCGGGCTTGCTGCGCTGGCCCTGCTCGTCCTGCTCACGCGGCCGATGCGCCGGCGCCAGGACCTCTGGACGCCCGAGCAGCACCTCGCCGCGCGGCAGGGCTGCGTCATCGTGGACGTCGTGGCGCTCGACAGCTCCGGCGTTCGCACGGAAGTGCCCGACTTCGCAAGCCTCGTGGCATTCGCGCGCTATCTCGAGCGGCCCATCCTCCACGACCTGCAGACCGGCGTCTTTGCGACCGAAGACGGCGGGCGCCTCTATGCGTATTGGCCGGCCGCGGACGAGCCGGTCGCCGCGCAGCCGGTTGCGTCGCCGCCGCCGCCCCGCCGCAAGGGCGTCCGGCTGCGCTGGCTCGGCGCAGGCCTCGCGGTCGCTGTCGTGGCGGGCGTCGTCGTGAGCTTCACCGCGGCGAACGTCGTCCCGCTCACGAAGGCCGGCGTCAGCACGAATGCCACCTCGCTGGACGAGCTCGCGCCCGCCCACTGTGCCGGGATGAACCTGACGCATCTTGTCGTCGCGACGACGGGGACAGTGACGGGAACGAACGCGAACGATCTCATCCTGGACGCATCGACGGCGAGAGGCACGCTCACCGGCGGGTCCGGCAACGACTGCATCGTCTCGGGCGCTTCCAGGGAGACCCTCGACGGTGGCGTCGGCACCGACGTCTGCATCGGCACCGGTTCCGGCACGACGTTCAAGAACTGCGAAGCGACCTACACCACGCCCTAAGCGGAAGCCTGCGTCTCGCCGGCGCCGTGCTCGACCGCGATCGCGCGGGCGATGTCGAGCGTCGAGATGACGCCGAGCGGGCGCCCGCTCGCCGGCTCCACCACGGCCAGGTGGGCGACACCGTGCTGCGCCATCAGATCGGCGGCGCGCACGAGCGGCGCGTCGGTGCGCACCGCGACGATTGGCGTCACGGCGCTCGCGCCTGCGGTGCGCTGGTCGACGTCGAGCCGTCCTGCGGCGACGAGGTCGAGGTCGGAGACGATGCCCCAGAGCTGGGCGTCGTCGTCCCCGTCCCGATGCTCGAACACGAACACCGCATGGACGTTGAACGTCGCCATCATGCGTGCGACCACGCGCAGCGGCGTCTCCGGCGGACAGCTGATGATGCCCGGGCTCATCGCATCCTCCACGGTCGCCGTCTCGAACGGGATCGGCAACCGACGCTCGATGTGTGCGACATCGATCATGCGGCTGCCTCCTCGAGCGCATGCAGAGCACGGCGGGCGACGCCGGTCGCTTCCGCAGCCTCGGCGACCGCCGCTGCGACTGCCGGAGCGACAGCTCGGTTGAAGACGCTGGGGACGATGTAGTCGGCGGAGAGCTCGTCGGCAGCGATCGTCTGCGCGATCGCGCGTGCCGCCGCCAGCTCCATCTCGCCGTTGATCGTCCGGGCCTGGACGTCGAGCGCGCCGCGGAAGATGCCTGGGAACGCGAGCACGTTGTTGATCTGATTCGGATAGTCGGACCGCCCGGTGGCGATCACCTCGGCGAGACCTTCGATCGCCTCCGGATCCACCTCGGGTGTCGGGTTCGCCATCGCGAACACGATCGCGCGGTCGGCCATCCGTCGCACGCCTTCCACCGAGATCGCGCCGGGGACGGATACGCCGATGAAGACGTCCGCGCCTTCGAGCAGCTCGTCGGCGGTGCCGCGGAGGTTGTCCGGGTTCGTCGTCTCGGCGTACTCGCGCTTCGCGTCGTTCAGGCCAGGCCGGCCTCGGTAGAGCGCGCCGCCCTCGTCGCAGCCGATGATGCAGACGGCGCCGGCGCGCTGGAGCGTGCGCGTGACGGCCATCCCCGCGGCGCCGCAGCCCGTGGTCACGATCCGGACGTTCTCCAGGCGCTTGCCGACGACGCGCAGCGCATTCAGCAGCGACGCGAGGACGACGATCGCCGTCCCGTGCTGGTCGTCGTGGAACACGGGGATATCGAGCAAATCGCGTAGTCGCGCTTCGATCTCGAAGCAGCGGGGCGCGGAGATGTCCTCGAGGTTGATGCCGCCGAAGACGGGCGCGATCGCCTGGACCGTGCGAACGATCTCGTCGGGGTCAGTCGTGTCGAGGCAGATCGGGAAGGCGTCGACTCCGCCGAACTCTTTGAACAGGACCGCCTTGCCCTCCATCACGGGTAGCGCAGCTTCCGGGCCGATGTCCCCCAGCCCCAGGACGGCCGTTCCGTCGGTGACGACGGCGACCGTGTGCCGCTTGATGGTGAGGTTCCAGACTTTCTCCGGGTCGTCGGCGATGGCGCGGGAGACGCGCGCGACGCCGGGCGTGTACGCCATCGAGAGATCCTCGCGCGTCTTCAGCGGGATGCGGGAACGAACCTCGATCTTCCCGCCGAGGTGCGCGAGGAACGTGCGGTCGGAGACGTGCACGACCTCGACGCCGTCGACGGCGCGCACGGCGTCGACGATCGCGTGCAGGTGGTTCTCGTCGTCGGCCAGCACGGTGACGTCGCGAATCTTCGTGGTGCGCTCGACCCGTACGAGGTCGATCGCACCGAGCAGGCCGCCGGCCGCGCCGACTGCGGCGGCTAGCCGGGCGAAGGCGCCGGGATTGTTGTCGATCCGCACGCGGATCGCGGCGCTGAAGGAGGCCGACGGGTGCATGCACTGACGGTAGGGCGACGCGGGCCGGGCGGCATCGTGGGCAACTACGCTCTCCGGGTGCGGCTAACCCTCTGCGACGTCGGGCCGCGCGACGGCCTCCAGAACGAGCCCGAGGCGCTAGCCCCCGCCGTTCGCGCCGACCTCGTCGGCCGCCTGGCCGCGACCGGCTTGCCGCGCATCGAAGCGGTGAGCTTCGTCCGCGACGACCGCGTCCCGCAGATGGCCGGGGCGGAGGAGGTCGTGGCGGCGGTCGAGCGGCGCCCCGGCGTGGAGCTGTCCGGGCTCGTCCTGAACGAGCGAGGGTGGGAGCGCTTCCGGGCCGCGGGCCTCGACCGCGTGAACGTCACGTTCGCCGCAACCGAGTCCTTCAACCAGGCGAACGGGAACGTCTCGCTCGCCGATGCGGTCGCGACGGCGGAGTCCATCGTCGCGGGAGCGAACGTGCCGGCGACGGTGACCATCTCCGTCTGCTTCGGCTGTCCCTTCGAGGGCCGCGTCGACCCCGGGGTCGTCGCCGAGCTGGCCGCGCGCTTCGCCGGGCGGGCCGAGGTCGTCCTGGCCGACACCATCGGCGTCGCGACGCCGTCGCACGTGCGAGCGCTCGTGGAGCGGGCCGGGGCGGAGGGATTCCACGGGCACAATACGCGCAACACCGGGTACGCGAACGCGCTCGCAGCGGTGGAGGGCGGCGCGCGCCTCTTGGATGCGTCGGTGGGCGGCCTCGGCGGCTGCCCGTACGCGCCGAAGGCGACGGGCAACGTCGCGACGGAGGACCTCGTCTACCTCCTCGAAGGGCAAGGAATCGAGACCGGCGTCGACCTCGACGCGCTCATCGCAATCTCGGCGTGGCTCGAGGGCTTGCTCGGCCGCCGGCTCGAGGGCTACGTCTACCGCGCCGGCAACTGGCCGTAGACATGCGCGAGGTTCGGGTCGTCTGGGGGCTGCTCGCCGCCGAGGCCGTCGCCGTCGTCGTCACGTACTCCCGGCTGCCCGCGAACGAGCTCTACAACGTCACCGGGAGCGGCCTGCGCGGCGGGCTCAGCCGCCTCGTCGTCGAGCTGAACTTCCCGGACGCGCTCATTGCGCTCGCGATCCTCGGCGTGCTCGTGCCGCTCCTTTCGCCGGCACTGCGCTGGGTCGCAGCCGCGGCGGCGGTGCTCTGCGCGTACGCCGTGCTGCCCGGCGTCGTCCAGCAGAGCAACCTGGATGCGAGATGGGAGAACGCGATCCCTGCGGCGGGCGTTGCGCTCGCATTCGCGCTGACGTTCCTCGCCCGCAGGCCGCCACCATCGCGGCCGCGCGGAGACCGGGCTCGCATCGCCGTCGGCGCGGTTCTCATCGTTCTCGCCGCACCGTGGATCGCGGCCGTGCTCGGTTTCTATCTCGACGGCGTGCCGGTGCTCGGCAGGGTCTTCCAGACCGGGAAGCTGGCGAGCTTCCACGATCCGCTGCACCATGCCGTCCATCACGGGGTGCACCACGGGCTGCAAGGGCTGCTGTTCGCCCTGACGGCATTGATTCTCTCGCGCGTCCCGAACCGAGTCTCGCTCTACCTCGCGCTGCTCTTCGCGTTCGGCGTCGCGAACATGCTGAACGACGGCTGGCTCGAGCAGGTCGTCGAGCGCGGATGGAGCTCGCATCAGGTCCCGAGCGTGCTCGGGTTCTCGGTCAACTGGCTGTGGGGCGCGACTCTCGTGCTTGCTGCGGCAATCTGGGCGGTGGCGAGGGATGGAGGACCCGCTCTCCGTCGACCGAGAACGGCTGCGCCACCGTCGTGAACGAGCCCAGCTGCTGCAGGATCCCGAGGGCAAGCGTCTGCTCGTGGTCGGCCGCCTCGCCGACGTTCCGGACCGGCGATGCGGGGACGCCCGCTTCGACGAGTGCGGCGAGCAGCTCGTCCGTCGCCCAGGGACGCGTGCGCGCTTCGATGAGCGCAGTCAGGTCGGCGCGATGCCGGACGCGATCGGGATTCGTCCGGAAGCGTTCGTCCTCGGCGAGGCCGAGCACGCCGCACAGCGCGCGGAAGAGCTTGTCGTTCCCGGCGACGATCATCAGCTCGCCGTCGCGCGTCGCGAACACCTGGTAGGGCGCGATCTGCGCGAACGCGCTCCCCTCACGCTGCGGCACGTCGCCGGTGCCGAGGTACCCGACGATCTGCGACGAAAGCAGCCAGAGCGCGGTCTCGTACAACGACACCTCGATCGTCGCGCCGCCGCCGCGCGTGAGCGCGCTGACGATGGCGAACGCCGCCCAGAGGCCCGTCGAGAGGTCGATGAGCGACACGCCGACGCGCACCGGCGGCATGCCGTCGACGCCGGTGACGCTCATGATCCCGCTCGCCGCCTGCAGCAACGGGTCGTACCCGGGCTGGTCGCGTAGCGGGCCGCTCGATCCGAATGCGCCGATCGAGCAATGGACGAGCTCCGGCCGTCGCGCGCGCAGCGTCTCCGCGCCGAAGCCGTGCTGCTCGGCCGCGCCGGGACGGAGGCTCTGGACGAGCACGTCGGCGCGCGCGGCGAGCTCGAGCAACTCGTCGATTCCGTCCGGGGTCGAGAGGTCGAGGACGAGCGAGCGCTTGCCCGCGTTCGCAGCCAGGAACATCGCGCCCTCGCCGTCGATGAAGGGTGGGCCCCATGCGCGCGCATGGTCGCCGCCCGGCGGCTCGATCTTGATCACGTCCGCGCCGAGCGAGGCGAGGAGCTGCGTGCACGTCGGTCCGGCGAGCGACGAGGTGACGTCGACGACGAGCTTGCCTTCGAGCGGCTTGAAGCTCATCGGGGATGGACCCATACGTCAGCCGGCGCGTTCGGCGTTTCGACGCGCCGCTCGATGCGCGCGCCAAGCTTCTCCGCGACGCGCTGAGAGCGGACGTTCGCCGGATGGATGAGGGAGATGATCCGGTCGCGCTCGATCCAGTCGCGCGCCGCCTGCGCCGCCTCGGTCGCATAGCCCTGGCCCCAGTGCGGGCTCAGGATCGCCCAGCCGAGCTCCGTCTCCGAATGCTCGCCGGCGACGTCGTATGACGAGGGCTCCCACGTGCGCGAGTCCCAGACGATGAAGCCGGCGCGTCCGATGAAACGCCCGTCTAGCTCGACGATGAACGGCCCGATGCCGTTGAGCTCCCAGCGGCGCATCCAGCGCTCGATCACCTCGGCCGGGTCGTGGTCCACGCCGATCCACCATTGAACCTCGGTGTCAGCGACCCACGCCGTCAGGTCGTCGTCGGATCGCGGCTTCCGCAGAACGAGCCGCTCAGTCTCGATCAACCGGCACCATGATCGTCCGCTCGAACTCGATCACGACCTCGTCGCGCTGGTTGAGCCCGCGCGTCCGCACCGTGACGATGCCCTGGCCCGGCCGTGACTGCGACTCGCGCTTCTCGACGATCTCGGTCTCGGCACGGATCGTGTCTCCGGCGAAGACCGGCGCCGGCAGGCGGACCTCGCGCCAGCCGAGGTTGACGGCCCGCTCGGAGACGTCCGCGACCGAGAGCCCGGTGACGAGCGCGAGCGTGAAGGTCGAGTCGACGAGCGGGCGCTTCCATTCGGTCTGTGCAGCGTGCTCGGCGTCGAAGTGGATCGGATTCGTGTTCATCGTCAGCAGGGTGAACCAGACGTTGTCGGCGTCGAGCACTGTCCGGCCGAACCGGCTCCGGTAGACCGCTCCGACCTCCAGATCCTCGTACGTCCGTCCCACGGATTTGATCATCGCATCAACCCATCAGGACGCTGTCGGATGGTGCCGCGGTTGCCGGCGCGACGAGCGCAGGCGGTGATGCGGGAATCCAGGGAACGACTGCGGGCACGGGTCGATGGTGCCAGTCCCCGGGTAAGGTCGCCGGGATGCCGAACCGCCTCGCGCAGGAGACGAGCCCGTACCTGCTGCAGCATGCGGGCAATCCGGTCGACTGGTACCCGTGGGGCGAAGAGGCCTTCGCGCGCGCCCGCGCCGAGGACAAGCCCGTGCTCCTCTCGGTCGGCTACGCGGCCTGCCACTGGTGCCACGTCATGGAGCATGAGTCGTTCGAGGACGAGGAGACCGCCGCGCTGATGAACGAGCTCGTCGTCAGCGTCAAGGTCGACCGCGAAGAGCGTCCCGACGTCGACGCGCTGTACATGGACGCGGTCGTGTCGCTCACCGGGCAGGGCGGCTGGCCGATGACCGTCTTCCTCACCCCCGACGGCGCGCCGTTCTTCGGCGGCACGTACTACCCGCCCGAGCCGCGCCACGGACTGCCGTCGTTCCGGGAGTTGCTCGTCGCCATCGCGAACGCGTACCGCGAGCGGCGCGACGACGTCACCGAGCAGGCCGGCGTCCTCGTCGACGCCATGCGTCGCAGTGCGCAGATCGCGCCGTCGCGCGAGCCGCTCGAACGCGGGATCCTCTCCGACGCAGTGCGCGTGCTACGCGGCCAGCTCGACCCGGAGTGGGGAGGCTTTGGGCGCGCGCCGAAGTTCCCGTCTGCCTCCACCATCGAGTTTCTCCTCCGCGCCGGCGAGATCGAGACGGCGACGAAGACGCTCGACGGCATGGCCGCCGGCGGGATGTACGACCTCGTCGGCGGCGGCTTCCACCGGTATTCGGTCGACGAGCGCTGGCTCGTCCCGCACTTCGAGAAGATGCTCTACGACAACGCGCAGCTCGCACCTGCGTACCTGCACGCGTGGCTCGTCACCGGCCGCGACCGCTACCGCGAGGTGGCAGAGGAGACGCTCGACTACATGGTGCGCGAGCTCCGGCTCCCGAGCGGCGGCTTCGCCTCGTCACAGGATGCGGACACCGACGGCGTCGAAGGGCTGACGTACACGTGGACGGCGGAGGAAGGCGCGCCGTCGGAGCTCCTGCAGCCGTTCGAGCACGGGCGCTCGATCATCCGCGGCGAGCTCGACGACGAGA
>DATCBD010000030.1:0-2773 GCA_036512155.1 Gaiellaceae bacterium
CGCGATCGGGCAAAGAGGATATCGAGATATCGCGATGGCCGACTCGAGCGACAAGGTGGCAGCGATCACGAGCTCGCTCGCTCCCGATCTCGAGGCCGTCAAGAAATTCATCGCGGACATGATCGCCAAGGGCGCCATCGCCCCCCTGGTGGCGGCCATCGTCGGGCTCCTCCTGAGGATGCGCGAGCTCAACACGGAGCTGATGAAGAGGCTCGCCGGCAAGTCGCGCAAGCACCCGCCCAGCGAGACGATGCGGCGCCTGCAGATGGAGCTGCCGTTCTTGGTCACGGCCGCGGCCAATGACGCCAAGCCCGTGCTGCTGGAGAAGGAGCGCAAGAAGCGCGGAGCCAAGCAGCCGACCGACCACGGGCGACCCCAGTTGCCCGCGCACCTGCCGCGCGTGCCCGACGTGCGGCTGGTGCCCGACGCCCAGTGCACGTGCCCGAACTGCCAGCGCGACACCGAGCGTGTCGGCATCAAGACGACGGCCGAGAAGCTCGACGTCGAGCCGTCCAAGTACATCGTGAGGCAGACGCAGGTCGAGACGCGCGCCTGCCCCAAGTGCCGCCGCTACATCGTGACGGCGCCCATGCCCGACCAAGTCGTCGACCGCGGCATCCTCGGCGACGAGCTGCTCGTGCAGGCGCTGGTCGACCACTACCAAGATGCGGTGCCCTGGGAGCGGATGGAGCGAAACGCGCGGCAAGAAGGCGTGCCGCTCGCGGCCAACACGCTGGCCTCCTCGGTCGGTAAGCTGATCGATCTGTTCGACCCGATCGTGGGACACATTCGAGAGGCGTGCTTGTCGTCGCGCTTCACGGCGCTCGACGCTACACGCATGCCCGTGCTCGATGGGCTCCACCCGCTGGGCATCAAAAGCGGTGCGCTCTGGCTCATCGAGGGCGATCACCGCTACGCGTGCTTTCTCTATGCGCCGAGCGCTCACGCCGAGCACCTGAAGAAGTTCTTCGACGGCCGCAAGCTCGGCAGCGTGATGTGCGACGGCTCGTCTACCAACAACTGCGTCGAGCACGACGCTGGCGGTCGTCGCGGCGGCTGCAACGCGCATTATCTGGAGCTACGCGTTATCGGGCGTAGACTCACGAAACCCAGGAGACTTGGCACAAATGGTCATCGTTCGCTCCGGATAACGGAGACCCGCGCGACGATGCCGCTGACGGCGTAGACGCACTTGACGCTGAACCAGAGCAGCGGCAGAGCGATGTTTTTCTGCGTACGTCGGCCCTACGCACCCGCCGGTCTCCGTTCGAGGATCGGGTCCGGGGGTCCGCTTTATCCGGAGCGAGATGGCGCGGTTCCCGCACTTTTCTCGAAGAGTTTCGGGCACGGTCCAGATAGCGCCCAGCTCCAGATAATGCGACTTATCCGGAGCTCGGGATAACGCGCACGGCCGGCGCCGCCTGGTGGCGGCGGTTCGTCTCGGCGATGCGCGCGCCGTCGAGGGGCTCGCGTTGTACGCGCAAATCTTCCACGTCGACGCCCAGTCCAAACGTCTGGGCGAGACCCTCGAGCAGCGCTTCGAACGACGACTTCGTCAGAGTGCGCCGCGGGTCCAAGAGCTTCGCGCCTGGGTCGACTTGCGGCTCGGCGACGTCGAGCCCAAGAGCGCTCTCGGACAAGCTGTCGGCTACCTGCACCGCCAGTGGCCGCGCCTGACGACGTTTCTTTGCGACCCGCTCATGGAGCTCACCAACAACGAAGTCGAGGGCGGGCTCAGGACTTGGGTGGCGGATCGTAAAATGTGGCTCTTCGTCGGCAACGAGCTGAGCGCACGACGCGCCGCCGACGCGCTCACCCTCATCACGACCTGCAAGAAGATGGGGATCGACCCACGCGCTTACCTGCGCGACACGCTCGCGAAGATCCTCGCGGGCGAGAAGAGCCTCACAGCGCTGCTGCCTGAGACCTATGGCGCCTCGCACGCCGAGCGCGCGCCTCCCGTCGCGGCATAACCGGCCCCGACGGCGAGGGCTGACGCGCCATCGCGGGCGTGCTTGCCTGCAGCCGATGCTGCCGCTCGAGGGATCGTTGCTGGAGAAGCTGCGCAAGATCGAGGCGCTCCACGCGGGGACCACCGTCGACGGCGAGCGAGAAGCCGCGCGACGCGCCGCCGAACGCATTCGCGCTCGCCTCGCCGAGCTGCGCGCGACCGAGCAGGACCTCGAGCTGCACTACAGGCTGCCCGACCCGTGGAAGCGAAAGCTCTTCGTCGCGCTCTGTCGCCGTTACGGCCTGAAGCCCTTTCGGGAACCTGGCCGGCGTCAGACCACCGTGCAGCTACGCGCGCCCAAGGCGTTCCACGAGCGAACGCTCTGGCCGGAATTCGTCGCGCTCTGCGACGAGCTTCACGCCCACCTCGACGAGCTCACGACCCGCGTCATCCGCGAGGCCATCGACGAGGACGTGAGCGAGCCCGCCGAGCAGGCACCCACGCCCAAGGCGCTACCCGAAGCGAACGGCCGTTGACGCGATCGCGTCGCGGCCGCGATGTCTGTCCCGCGCGCCCGCGAAGCTCGCCCACACCCTACCGACGTCCCCGTCAACACATTCTGCAGACGTCACTGGCCGATGGGATACTCGTCACCCGTCAACAGGAACCCTTCTCCGCAGAGAGCCATGCCTTGGAAAGCAAGGCCGGAGTTGGCCTGAATGCGCGCCGCGTTGGTCACCGCGGCGCCGACAGTCAGGTCCGGGTTGATTGCACCGACCTTCTCTTCAAGAACGACGTCGACTACCCCGTCGTCGCCAGGTC
>DATCBD010000031.1:0-20274 GCA_036512155.1 Gaiellaceae bacterium
CTATCTCGCCCGCTTTCGGAACGAGGGCGCGTTCGGCGAGGCCCTCGCGGTGCAGATCAGGGACGACGTCGCGGCCGCGCTGGAGCTCAGGCCTGCCGCGGTGACCGTGACGCTCACGCAAAAGGCGCGTGGGGGCATCACGATCACCGCGACGGCGTAATCGGCGTCAGCCTGCGAGCGTCGAGCCGGTCTCGACGACCGACTTGAGGTCGTTGAGAATCCAGCTCCAGCCGCCGCCCATCTCCGGAGCGGAGCTCGTGACCATGACGAGTGTCTGCGGTGCGTTCTCAAGCTCGTGGAGGACGCGCAGCTTCGTCACGCCCGCGCCGAACTCGGAGAGCTCGAACGTCACGCGCGTCGGGCCTTCGGCATCGACCTCGCCGCCGAAGTGCGGCTGAAACGTCTGCACGAGCTTGCTCGGCTCGTCGACCTCGAGAATGTCGCCGCTGACGACGACATCTCCCTGCCAGCCGCCCGCCTTCATTCCGGCGGACGGGAGCTGCCTGTATGAGCCACCGGCGCGCAGGTCGATCACGAGCGGGCACTGGTAGCCGTACTTCATCGCCCACGTGGGCGAGGTGAGCGCCTCCCACACGGTCTCCCGAGGCGCCTTGATGAACACCTCGTAGACGTGCGTCGTTCCGGTCTCGGTCATCGTGCTCATGCAGTCTCCTCCAGTTCGTTCTTGAGATCTACGAGCGCCGCCACGCGGTGCTCCGTGTACTTGTCGATCCAGCGGTCGTGGACGAGGCGGATCGGCACCGGGTTGAGGTAGTGGAGCTTCTCCCGGCCCTCCCGTCGTGTGACCACGAGCCCGGCGTCCTCGAGCACGTGGAGGTGCTTCATGACCCCGAAGCGCGTCATCTCCAGCTCCGACTCGAGCTCCGTGAGCGTGCGGCCGTCGCGCTCGAAGAGCCGGTCGAGGAGATACCTGCGCGTGGGATCCGCCAGAGCCTTGAAGATGCGGTCGTCGTCATCCACGAACAGGAGAATAGGTGACCGAACGGTCACATGTCAAGCCACTCTACCTGACCGAGGACGACGTGGCCGAGCTGCTCTCGCCCGCCGCCGCGGTCGAGGCGATCGAGGCGTGCTTCGGCCGCATGGCGCGCGGTGCGGTCGAGAACAGGCCCCGCTACCGCCTGCCGCTCGAGCACGGCGCGCTCGCGGTGATGGCGGCGTCCGATCTCGAGCTCGGGTACGCCGGCGCGAAGGTGTACTCCGGGATGCGCGAGGGTGCCCGCTTCGTCGTCCTCCTCTTTCGCACCGACCGGCCGGAGCTCGTCGCGGTCATCGACGCGGACAAGCTCGGCCAGCTCCGGACGGGAGCGGCAAGCGCGGTCGCTGCGAAGTACCTCGCACGCTCGGAGGTGACGAGCCTCGGCGTCATCGGCTGCGGCTGGCAGGCGCAATCGCAGGTGGCGTGCATCCGCGCCGCCGTCCCCGGCATCGAGCGCGTCGTCGCGTACTGCCGCACCGAGGAGTCGCTACGTGCGTTCTGCGAGCAGAACGGCGCCGAGCCGGGAGAGAACGCGCGCGCTGCCGCGGAGTGCGACGTCGTCGTCACCGTGACGGGCTCGCCCGACCCGGTGCTGCGCGGCGAGTGGCTTCAACCCGGGGCGCTCGTGTGCGCCGTCGGCGCGAACGATGGACGGAGGAGAGAGCTCGACAACGTCGTCCTCGAGCGCGCGACGTTCGTGTGCTGCGACTCGCTCGACGATGCCCGGCTCGAGTCCGGCGATCTGATCGAGCCGGTCGCGTCCGGCGTCCTCGACTGGCTCGAGGTGCACGAGCTCCAGGAGGTCGTCGCGGGCGCAGTTCCCGGCCGGCAATCGGACGACGACATCGTCGTCTTCAAGTCGAACGGGCTTGCGGCCTGGGACGTCGCCGTCGCGGCCGCTGTAGTCGCTAGTGCTGCTCGCCGAGAGCGTGGATGACGTCCGCCCGCGAGAGCATCCGCTTCTGCTGCTCGGTGCTCAGCCGGTTCTTGACGTACGGATCCTCGAGGATCTCGTCGACGCGGCGCCCCGCGCCGTGCTCGCGCAGGAGGTAGGCGACGACGTTCTCTTCCGCGGACGTTCTCGAGAACAGGAACGAGAACGGATTCCGCCAAAAACGGGCCAGCCTCGGCACGCAAGCGATTGTATAGTCGGGGTCGTGCAGGTCTCGACCGACCGCGGCAGGTTCGCGGAGCGGGTGCTCCACGGGGTGGACGACGCCGGAAACGACGAGCGCGTCGTCGTCTGGATCGAGCGCAAGGCGGGCGCGATCTGGGCGGTCGGCCGCGCGGTCAACGCCCAGCATCGCAACGATCACGCGCCTCGGCCCGACGACTACATCTTCGAGGGGTACGAGCTCGAGGACGCGCTCGAGCAGGCGAACGCCGCGCTGGAGGACGACCTCACCGTGTCGGAAGCCGACGGCCGGGCC
This sequence comes from Gaiellaceae bacterium, assembly GCA_036512155.1. Classification (GTDB taxonomy): domain Bacteria; phylum Actinomycetota; class Thermoleophilia; order Gaiellales; family Gaiellaceae; genus Palsa-739. The sequence continues at coordinate 2,431 of DATCBD010000031.1, forward strand.
GAGCACCTGCGGCCGTTCACGCGCGACGAGCTGCTGAAGCCGCTCGAAGCGTGGTTCTTCGGGCGCACGGCATAGCGCATCGTCGATAGTTCGCACCCATGCTGGTGCGCGTGGGCTTCAGTGCCGATCCGGACGATGCCTTCATGTTCTGGGGGCTCGCCTCGGGAACCGTCGATCGCCGCGGCTTCGAGTTCGAGCCCGTGATCGCCGACATCCAGAGCCTCAACGAATGGTCGCTCGAAGGCCGGCTCGAAGTGACCGCGATGTCGACCGCGACGTACCCGCTCGTGCACGAGCGCTACGCGTTGCTTCCACACGGAGCGAGCTTCGGGTCGGGCTACGGGCCGATCGTCGTCGCGCGCGAAAAGCTGTCGCTCGACGAGCTTCGCAACGAGGAGATCGTCGTCCCGGGCAAGCTCACGACCGCGTTCCTCGTCCTCCAGCTGGCGCTCGGCGGCGAGTTCGCCTGCCGCGTCATGCCGTTCGACCAGATCCTCGACGAGGTCGCGTCCGGCCGGTCGCGCGTCGGCCTCATCATCCACGAGGGGCAGCTCACGTACGCCGACTCCGGCGTCGCGAAGTGCCTCGACCTCGGCGAGTGGTGGTTGCTCGAGACCGGACTGCCGCTCCCGCTCGGCGTGAACACCATCCGCCGCGATCTCGGCGCCGACGGGATGCGCGAGGTCTCCGCGATCCTGCGTGGGTCGATCGACGCCGCGCTCGCGCACCGCGACGAGGCGCTCGAGTACGCGCTCGGGTTCGGCCGCGGGCTCGACGACGTGCGCGGCGACCGCTTCATCGAGATGTACGTGAACGACCTGACGCTCGACTACGGCGACGAAGGTCGCCAGGCGGTGCGCGAGCTCATGGAGCGGGCGCACGCGGGCATTCAGGTTGAATGGGTTCAGTGAGTCGCGCGGTCATCTTGTCCGGCGTGCGTACGCCGATCGGGCGGTACGGCGGTGCGCTCTCGGGTGAGCGTCCCGACGATCTCGCCGGCCTGGTGATCGCCGAGGCGGTCGCGCGCTCGGGCGTCGACGCGAACGAGATCGAGGACGTCTACTTCGGGTGCGCGAACCAGGCGGGTGAGGACAATCGCAACGTCGCGCGCATGGGCGCCCTGCTCGCGGGGTTGCCGCAATCGGTCGCGGGCGTCACCGTGAACCGGTTGTGCGCGTCCGGGCTGACGGCGGTCGCGGCGGCCTGCCACGCGGTGATGGCCGGCGACGGCGACCTGTTCGTCGCAGGTGGCGTCGAGTCGATGTCGCGCGCGCCGTACGCGTTCGCGAAACCGGACAAGGCGTTCCCGCGCGGGAACGTCACCGTCTACGACACGCACCTCGGCTGGCGGTTCCCGAACCCGCGCATGGAGGCGATGTTCCCGCTCGAGTCGATGGGCGAGACGGGCGAGAACGTCGCCGACCGCTACGGCGTCTCGCGCGAGGATCAGGACGCGTTCGCACTCGCTTCGCAGCAGCGCTGGGCGGCGGCCGCGCAGGCGGGCCGCTTCGACGAGGAGCTCATGCCCGTGGGGGAGGTCGCGCGCGACGAGCATCCGCGTCCCGATACGACACTCGAGAAGCTCGCGGCCCTGAAGCCCGCGTTCCGTGCGGGCGGGACTGTCACCGCCGGCAACTCGTCCGGCATCAACGACGGCGCGGCCGCGCTCGTGATCGCCTCGGAAGAGCGCGCGCGCGAGCTCGGCGTCGAGCCGCTCGGCACGTTCGTCGGCAGTGCGGTCGCCGGCGTCGACCCGCGCGTGATGGGCATCGGCCCCGTTCCCGCGGTGCGAAAGCTGCTCGGACGCGCAGGCGTCGACGTAGCGACGCTCGACCTCGTCGAGCTGAACGAGGCGTTCGCGTCGCAGAGCCTCGCTGTCATTCGCGAGCTCGGGTTCGACCAGGCGAAGGTGAACGTCAACGGCGGCGCGATCGCGATCGGCCACCCGCTCGGCATGAGCGGTGCGCGCCTCGTCGTCTCGCTCCTGCACGAACTGCGCCGCCGCGGCGGTCGCTACGGGCTCGCGACCTTGTGTGTTGGCGTAGGCCAAGGCCAGGCTGCTCTTTTCGAACGTTCGCCGAGCGCTTCCACCAAGGGCCGAAGCTAACGCGAGGCGTTAGTGGAGGCCGCACCGAGCGTGCCGGTCCCGCGTCAGCGCGACCGCGTGCGCGGAACGAAACCGTCGCTCACGCTCCGCGAAGCGGTACCTCCATCAGCGCGAAATCGAAGATTTCGTGCTGGGCTTTAGCCGACGGGCGGACGGATGTAGATCACGTCCTCGTGCTTGATGGGCACGAAGAAGGCACCGATGTTCATGACCAGCTCCTCGACCGTGGAGAAGACCTCGCCGTCGCCGTCCTGGTTGGGGACGACGATGCCGACCTCGTTCTCCGGTTCGGCGGCGATCCCGTGGTCGCGGAGGAGCGCCAGGAGCTGGTCGCGGTCGGGGATCCGTGCGGCTTCCACTTGAATCGTGCCCATTGGATCCAATACCTGGCCTTTCATCGACGTCGGCAAACCTTCGGGCCATTCTCGGATCCAAGTGTGGCGACTCCGGCGGACGAGGTCAACCGCTATTTTCCCCATTGATGGCCGTCGCAACGGGCAACGATCATGGGCTCTTCATCGGCGGCGAGACCGCCGAGGCCGCCTCCGGCGAGCTTCGGGATCTGGTCGAGCCCGCCACGGGCGACCCGCTCGGCCGGGCCGCGATGGCCGGCGAGGCGGACGTCGACCGTGCGGTCGAGGCCGCCCGCGCCGCGCTCGACGGCGCCTGGGGTCGCACGCCGCCGACCGAGCGCTCGCGCCTGCTCCAGGCCCTCGCCGACGCGATCCAGGCAAACCGCGCCGAGCTGGCCGAGCTCGAGTCGCGCAACGTCGGCAAGGCGATCTCGTCCGTCAAGGCGGAGATTGCCGGCGCCGCTGAGAACTTCCGCTTCTTCGCGTCCGTCGTCGGCTCGATCGCCGGCCGCTCGAATCCGATCGGCGGCTCGCTGCTCACGTACTCGCTGAAGGAGCCGGTCGGGGTCTGCGCGCAGATCGTCCCCTGGAATTACCCGCTGCTCATGGCGACGTGGAAGCTGTCCCCCGCGCTCGCGGCCGGCTGCGCCGTCGTGCTGAAGCCGGATCCGCAGACGCCGCTGAGCGTGTTGCGACTCGCGGAGCTCGCGACCGAAGTCGGATTCCCGGCGGGCGCGATCAACATCGTGCCGGGCGACGGGCCGACGACGGGCTCGTACCTCGTCAAGCATCCGGGCGTCGACAAGGTCGCGTTCACCGGCTCGACGAAGACGGGCGGCGAGATCATGCGGCTCTGCTCCGATCCGATCAAGCGCGTCACGCTCGAGCTCGGCGGGAAGAGCCCGAACCTCGTCTTCGCGGACGCGGATCTCGATGACGCGATCCCGAGCTCCGTGTGGTCGATCTATTACGCCGCCGGGCAGAGCTGCGAGGCGCGCTCGCGCGTGCTCGTCGAAGCGTCGATCTACGACGACTTCGTCTCGCGCTTCGCCGGGTACGTCCAGCAGCTCAAGGTCGGCGACCCGCTCGACCCGGAGACGCAGATCGGATCGCTCATCTCGACCGCGCATCGCGACCGCGTGCACGGCTTCGTCGAGCGCGGACGCGAGGAAGGCGTCGAGGTCGTCGCCGGCGGCGGCCCCGCCGACGGTAAGGGCGCGTTCTACCAGCCGACCGTGCTCGCGGGCGTGACGAACGAGATGGTCGTCGCGCAGGAGGAGATCTTCGGGCCGGTCGTCGCCGCGATTCCGTTCGAGGACGAGGCAGATGCGATCCGCATCGCGAACGACGTCAAGTACGGCCTCTTCGCGACGGTCTGGACGGGCGATCCGGCGCGAGGCCACCGCGTCGCCCGCGCGATCCAGGCAGGCATGGTCGGCATCAACACGCCGTACACCGCGTTCCCGGGCATCCCGTTCGGCGGGTACAAGCAGTCCGGCTTCGGCCGCGAGCTCTCGATCGACACGCTCGAGCTCTACCTCGAGACGAAGGGCGTTCTCGTCTCGACGGGCTCCAAGCCTGCGAATCCGTTCAGGCTGTAGTGCCCAGCGGCGGCGGCGCCAGCGGCTTGCAGGCCCGGCCGCTACGCCTGTTCGCGCTGAGCTTTCTCATGCTGTTCGTCGAGCTGGCGCTGATCCGCTGGACTGCGGCCAACGACATCCATCTTGCGTACCTGACGAACTTCGTCCTGCTCGCGAGCTTCCTCGGGATCGGGATCGGATTCCTGCGGGAGGCGCGCGGCCCTGAGCTGTTCGCGTGGGCCCCAGTCGCGCTTGCGGCATTGGTCGGCTTCGTCTTGCTCTTCCCGGTGTCGGTACGGCTCCAGGACGGACGTTTGTTGGGCGCGTTCGGCTGGCCGGCGCTGCCGCGTTGGGTGGAGCTCGCCGTGGTGTTCCTCTTGACGGTTGCCGTGATGGCGACGATCGGGAACGGGGTCGCGCGCACGTTCGTGCGCTTCCCGCCGCTGGAGGCGTATCGCCTGGACATCCTCGGCTCGATCGCAGGAATCGCCGTCTTCTCGCTGCTCTCGTTCCTGGAGTTGCCGCCAATCGCCTGGGGCGTCATCGCGAGTCTCCTCCTTCTCCTATTCGTCGGACGACGCTGGCAGGCGCTTGCGCTGGTGGCGATAGTCGCCCTGCTCGCGGTCGAGTCGTCGCACGGGAACGACCACTGGTCGCCGTATTACAAGGTGACGGCCGTCTATCAGACCCACCCGCCGCCGGTCCACGGCGTCCGCACGCACGACACGCTCACGATCAGCGCGAACAACATCCCCTATCAGACCGCGTATCCGGTGAAGACGCTGCGGACGCTCGAGCGCTTCTACTTCTTCCCGTACCGGCACACACGCGGTCGGCTGGACAACGTGTTGATCGTCGGTGCGGGCAACGGCAACGATGTTGCGGTCGCGCTCTCGGAAGGAGCGAAGCACGTCGACGCAGTCGAGATCGACCCGGAGATCCAGGCGCTCGGTCGCCGCTTTCACCCGGATCAGCCCTACGAGAATCCGCGGGTCCACGTCTACATCAACGACGGGCGTGCGTTCATCGAGCAGACCCACACGCGCTATGACCTCATCGTGTTCGCACTGCCCGACTCGCTCACGCTCCTTGCCGGCCAAGGAGCGCTTCGGCTCGAGAACTTCCTGTTCACGAAGCAGTCGATGGAGACCGTGAAGCGGCATTTGAAGCCGGGCGGCACCTTCGCGATGTACAACTACTACGAGCCGTTTCTGCTCAATCGCTACGCGGGCACGCTCGCCGACGTGTACGGGCGGCCGCCGTGCGTCGAGCTCGGCGACTCGCTCGCTCGACGCCGCCAGGCGGTCATCACGGCCGGCGCCGGCGCGACCGTCGACTGCAGCACGCCGTGGCGGCCGGTGAAGATCTCCGAGCCGACCGACGACTACCCGTTCCCGTACCTCCAGCACCGCTCTATTCCCGGCTTCTACTGGCACACGCTGCTCCTCATGCTCGGGGCGTCGGTGCTGCTGATCGGAATCGCAGGCGGCTCGTTGCGCTCGCTCAGACAGATGAGGCGCTACCTCGATCTCGCCTTCATGGGCGCCGCTTTCCTGCTGTTGGAGACGAAGAACGTCGTCCAGTTCGCGCTTCTGTTCGGCACGACCTGGTTTGTTAACGCGCTCGTCTTTGCCGGCGTGTTGATCAGCGTCTGGCTGGCGGTCGAGACGGCAAGACATCTGCGGCTGCCGCGTCCGTGGTTGCTCTACCTCGCCCTGCTCGCCGCGCTCGTCGTTGCCTGGACGGTCCCGCAGGCGTCGCTCCTCGGGCTGGCCCCTGTGCCACGGTTCTTCGTGGCGGTGGCGATCGCGTTCGCGCCGATCTATCTCGCCAACCTCATATTTGCTCAGCGCTTCGCGGTTGCCGCTCTTTCCGCCCCCGCGTTCGCCGCCAACCTACTCGGGGCCATCGTCGGCGGAATGCTCGAGTACCTCTCGCTTCTTACCGGTTACCGGTTCCTGCTCGTCGTCGTCGCGATCCTGTATGCGCTTGCGTTCCTCACGCACCGGATGAGCGGACGCGGCGTCGCGCCGACACGGGCCTAACGTAACGCCCTGTGATTTTCCAGCCCGACTTGGAAACGATGCCGCGCTCCGAGCTGGAGCAGCTGCAGCGCGAGCGTCTTCGCGCCCGCTTCGACGTCGATCTCGACGCGCTCGCTGAGCAGCCGTTCACGACGAAGGCCGACCTGCGGGATGCGTACCCGTTCGGGATGCTGCGCGTCCCGCGCGATGAGTGCGTCCGCATCCACGCCTCGTCGGGCACGCGCGGCAAGGCGACGATCGTCGCGTACACCGCGAACGACCTGTCGCTGTGGTCGGACTGCTGCGCCCGTGCAATCGCCGCCGCCGGCGGCGGCCAGGGCACGCTCGTGCACATCGCCTACGGGTACGGGCTCTTCACCGGCGGCCTCGGATTCCACTACGGCGCCGAGCGGCTCGGCTGCACCGTCGTGCCGGCCTCGAGCGGGAACACGCCGCGGCAGGCGCAACTGCTCGAGGATCTCGGCGCGGAGATCCTCTGCTGCACGCCCAGTTATGCGCTTGCGATCGCTGACCATGTCGAGGATGCGGGTCGGCTGAAGCTGCGCGCAGGGCTGTTCGGCGCCGAGCCGTGGACGGAGCGGATCCGCGGGGCGATCGAAGAGGCGCTCAACCTCACGGCGCTTGACGTCTACGGGCTGTCGGAGATCGTCGGCCCGGGCGTCTCCGCCGAGTGTCTCGAGGGTCTCGGTGGCGCGCACGTGAACGAGGACCACTTCTTCGTCGAGACGATCGACCCAGAGACCGGCTCGGGAGTTTCCGAGGGCGAGGTGGGCGAGCTCGTGTTCACGACGCTGACGAAGGAGGCAATGCCCCTGCTGCGCTACCGAACGGGCGACCTCGCATCGGTCACGCGTGAACCGTGTGCGTGCGGCCGGACGTTCGCGCGCATGTCACGCGTGAAGGGGCGAACCGACGACATGCTCATCATTCGCGGCGTCAACGTCTTCCCGAGCGAGATCGAGCGCGTGCTGCTCGCGTTCGACGGGCTCGCACCGCACTATCAGCTCGTCGTCGAGCGGCGCGATCGTCTCGACGAGCTGACGGTGCAGGTCGAGGGCGCCGTCGACTCCGCCCCAGTGCGCGAGCAGCTCGAGCGCGCGCTCGGATTGAGCGCGCGCGTCGAGGTGGTGGAGCCGGGGTCGATCCCGCGCAGTGAGGGAAAGGCGCTGCGCGTGCTCGACCGCCGGAGTTAGGCGGCGTTCGTGTCGTTCTGCCAGAGGAAGAAGGTGTTCCCCTCGGTGTCCTTGCACGCGGAGAACCAGCCGTGCGTCGGAACCGGCGTTTTGTCCCCGGCCTCGCCGCCCAGGTCCTTCACCTTCGTGATCGACGCGTCGATGTCCGGCGTGTCGTAGTAGTAGTTCGGGTGGCCCGGCTCCTCGGACTGCATGAGCGCCGCGCCAGACGTGTCGTTGATGCGCGCCATGCGGTACTCGAAGCCTTCCATCACCGAGCCGCCGAACTCCCACCCGAAGAGGCCGCTCCAGAACCCCTGCGCGCGATCGACGTTCGTGGCCGGAATCTCGATGTGAACGATCTCTCCTGCCATGCGTCTAGTCTCCTCCTGTGAGCGACTGAAAGGACCCCGAATGTACCGCGTCATCGTGTTGTACGAGGAAGAGCCCGAGGCGGAGTCGTATGCGGAGCACGTCGAGCTGTGCAAGCGCGTGCCGGGCGGCGTCTTTCGTCACGGAAAGGTGACGGGCGCTCCCATGGGCGAGCCGAAGCACGCGTATTACGCCGAGTGGGATTTCGCCGACAAGGCCGCGTTCGATGCCGCCGTGCGCAGCGAGGAGTTCATGGCCAGCGGCAAGGACGCGTACAAGCGCGGGTTCCCGCAGCCGGTGGTCCAGTTCGCCGAGCTCAGCTAGGGAATTTCGGAGCGCGACGCTCGCGGACGGCGGCGACGCCTTCCGCGACGTCGGGGCCGGTCATGTCGAGGAACTCGAGCGCGAGCGACGCGTCGAAGGCCGGTCCCGCCGCGCGCAGCCAGCTGTTCAGGGCGAGCTTCGTGTGTGAGATCGCCGCCTGCGATCCCGCCGCGAGCCTGCGCGCGATCTCGAGCGCACGCTCCTCGAGCTCGTCGGCCGGGACGCACAGCGAGACGAGGCCGATGCGCTCCGCCTCCTCGCCGTCGACGGGCTCGCACAGGAGCAGGTGGTACTTCGCCTTTGCGAGCCCGCACAGCAGCGGCCACACGATGACCGCGTGGTCGCCGGCTGCGACGCCGAGTCGGGTGTGGCCGTCGACGATCCTCGCCGACGGAGCGGCGATGCTGATGTCCGAGAGCAGTGCGACTGCGAGGCCGGCGCCGACCGCGGGGCCGTCGATCACCGAGACGATCGGCTTGCTGCAATTCACGATGTTGTAGACGAGGTCGCGCGCCTCGTGGAACACGCGGAGTCGCGTCTCCCAGTTCGTCGCGATGTCCTCGACGAGGTCGAGATCGCCGCCGGAGCTGAATGCGCCGTCCGCGCCACGGACGAGCACGACGCGCGTGTCCGGGTCGCGATCGACCGTCTGCCACACGGTGGCGAGGTGGCCGTGCGCCTCGCTCCCGACAGCGTTCAGCTTCCCGGGGTTGCGCAGCGTGATCCGCAGGATCCACTTCTCAGGCCGGTCGAGCTCGAGGCTCGTAAACTCCTCGTACACGTGGCGGAGCCTAACGTTCTCGTCGAGCGCGACGGCCGCGTCGGCATCGTGCTCATGAATCGGCCGAAGGCGCTCAACGCCCTCTCGGGCGAGCTGATGGAGGCCGTCGTCCTGGCGCTCGGCGAGCTCGACGCCGATCCGGAGATCCGCGCCATCGTGCTCGGCGGCAACGAGCGGGCGTTCGCAGCCGGCGCGGACATCGGCGAGCTGTCGTCGGCGACGCCGGTCAGCTTGTACGAGAACCGGCACCTCGACCGCTGGGACGCGATCCGGAAGGTGCGGACGCCGATCGTCGCCGCCGTGTCGGGCTTCTGCCTCGGCGGCGGCTGCGAGCTCGCCATGCTCTGCGACCTGATCGTCGCGTCCGAGACGGCGAAGTTCGGGCAGCCCGAGATCAACCTCGGCGTGCTGCCCGGCGCGGGAGGTACGCAGCGCTTGCCGCGCGCCGTCGGCAAGGCGATCGCGATGGACATGATCCTCACCGGCCGGATGCTGTCCGCGCGGGAGGCGCTCGCACACGGTCTCGTCGCGCGCGTCGTCGCGAAAGAGGCGTGGCTGGACGAGGCGAAGCGCGTCGCGCATGAGATCGCCGCGAAGGGCCCGATCGCAGTCCGGCTGGCGAAGGAGGCCGTCAACCAGGCCTTCGAGTCGCCGCTTGCCGCCGGCGTGGAGCTCGAGCGGCGCTCGTTCTTCCTCGCGCGCGCATCCGAGGACGCCGAGGAGGGGCTGAAGGCGTTTCTCGAGAAGCGGAAGCCGGACTTCACAGGGCGCTGATTCCGTCCTAGAGTCAGGACGGGGCATGACTCGCCGGGTCGTAGTCATCGCCGCCGTCGTGGCGGCTCTGTTCGCGTCCGTGGGGACGGCACGTGCGAACGCGCCCACGGACCTCTTCAGCGGCGTGGGCGTCTTCATCGACAACCCGATGAACTTCCCCGATGCGCCGACGCTCGCTGCCGAGTTGAAGGCGGCGCACTTCACGTGGATCGCGTTCCACGTCGACGACGTCGGGACGCTCGACTGGACACAGCCGAGCTGGATCCAGGTCATGCGCGACAACGGCCTCGAAGTCGGAGCGTGGGGCGCGGAGGGCCTGAACCCGATCGCGAGCGCGGCGGTCGCCGATCTCGCCATTCGCAGCTACGGCTTCGACTTCTACATCGCCGACGCCGAGGGGCCGTACGAGAAGATGAAGCACGCGAACGGCTACTGGCGCTCGTCGATGTTCGTGCGTGCGTTCCGTGCGCTCCAGCCGACGATTCCGTCCGCACTCGTCACGCTCGGCGCGGCGAAGGCGCCGTGGGTGTTGCCGATCGACTTCAACGCGTGGCGGAGCAGTGGTTTCGACCTGCTCCCGGAGGCGTACTACAACCAGTACCCGGGCTACCGGCCCGATCTCACGGTCGCGCATGCCCAGCGCGCGGGGTGGCCGCTCGACGAAGTCCATCCCGTCATCGGCGTGTACCACCACTACCCGGCAGCGAAGTACGTGCCGCTGCTGCAGAACCTCGGCACGCTCGGCTTCTCCGTCTTCCTCGGCGACCAGATGACCGCCGCAGACTTCACGGCGTTGTCCGGGATCGCTGCATCGACGGTCGCGGCCGGATAGATTCCGCCGCATGGCCGAGGTCGAGGTCACGCGCGAGGGCGCGGTGCAGACGATCACGCTCAACCGGCCGGACGTGATGAACGCGTTCAACCGCGCGCTCCACGCCGGCCTGCGCGACGCGTTGAAAGAGGCGCGTGATCCTGAGGTGCGCGCCGTGGTCATCACAGGCGCCGGTCGCGGCTTTTCGGCGGGTCAGGACCTGACCGAGTTCACCGACATGCCGAACGTCGGCGACAGCCTGCGCGCGACGTACCACCCGAACGTGCTCGCCATCCGCGCGCTCGAGAAGCCTGTCATCGCGGCGGTGAACGGCCCGTGCGCCGGCGCCGGACTGTCGCTCGCGTGCGCGTGCGACATCCGCATCGCCGCCGACAGCGCCATCTTCGTGCCCGGCTTCATCGGCATCGGCCTCGTGCCCGACTCCGGCGGCACGTTCTTCATCCACCGCTTGCTCGGCGCGTCGCGCGCGTTCGAGTGGATGTCCTCCAACCGGCGGCTGACCGCGGCGGAGGCCCACGCGTGGGGGCTCGTCTCGGAGGTGGTCGAGGCGGATGCCTTCGCCGCGCGAACCGCGGAGCTCGCCGCGACCTATGCGGCGATGCCGACGCGGGCGGTCGGGATGACGAAGCGCCTGTTCGACCACGCGGACAAATCGACGCTCGAGGAGCAACTGGAGCTCGAGGCGCAGCTGCAGGCTGCGGCGGTGCAGACGAGCGATTTCCGCGAGGGCGTCGCGGCGTTCGCCGAGAAGCGCCCGGCGAGCTTCAGCGGGAGCTGAGGAGCGCGAGCACTTCCCCGTCCTCGGGGAAGCGGTGCTCCTGTTCCTTCGAGTAGATCGTCTCGCCGTTGGCGATCACGTCGTACTGGCTCTTCGCGCCTTCGCGGGCGGTGGCGTCGAAACCGTGTTCCCGTAGCTCGGCCGCGAGACTCGCGGCCTGTCCGTCGTAGCCGCTTCAGACGGGGCAGTACAGGATCTCGATACTCATCCGGGTCGGAGCGTACACTCGGGCCGCGATGGAGCCACATCCGATCCGCCTCGTTGTTACCGACGATCTCCGGCGAAACCGGCTCACCGTCTTCTTCCGGCTCCTGCTTGCGATCCCGCATTTCATCTGGCTCGCGTTGTGGGGGATCGCGAACGCAGTGGTGCTCATCCTCTCCTGGTTCGCGGCGCTGTTCACGGGGCGCGTGCCGACCGGCTTCCATGACTTCATGGCGCGCTACCTCCGCTACCAGACACACGTGGTCGCGTACATCCAACTCGCAGCCGATCCGTACCCGCCGTTCGACGGCAGCTCGAGCTACCCGGTCGACCTCGAGGTCGCGCCTCCTGTTGCGCAAAGCCGATTGACGGTCTTCTTCCGGATCCTCCTTGCGATCCCGGCGCTCATCATCTCGTCCGTCATGAACTACCTCGTGAACATCCTCGTGTTCTTCGCCTGGTTCATTTGCCTCTTCCTCGGCCGCATGCCGGAGGGGATGCGCAACCTTCTCGCCTTCACCATCCGGTACCACATCCAGACGGGGGCGTACTACTCGTTGCTGACGTCGCGGTACCCGAGCCTGAACGTCGGGCTCGACGCCGGTTAGATCGTCTTGACCGTTGGTTGCGTCCGCTCTGCTCCATAAGCGCTCCATGCTCGCTTGGGTCGGATCGCCCTCAGCTGACGCGGAGGAACGGCGCGCACATCGGCTTGCTGCGGTTTCCGGCGGGATCGGAGGCGACGACGCAGAAACGGAGCTGCCGGCTGTGGAGCTTCTTCGGCACCGGCCAATGGACGGCGACCGCCCGCGTGCCGATCTTGAACGCCATGGGTGTGCTCAGCGTCGCAAGCGGCGAGCCGCCCTCGTCGACGTGGACGACGGCCTTGCTGTAGCCGCTGTCGTCGAAGACGGCGAAGTGGAGGATGGCGGTCCTTCCGCGTATTGCCGTTGCCGGGTACGCGGTCACGAGCGGGGCGCGAATGTCGGGTGAGCTCAGCGCATTCGCAGCTGTGAGTCGCTGAATTGCGACGGTTGCCGTCCGGGTGAGATCGTCCGGCGTAGAAGCCGCGAGCGGCACGCCGCGCAGCACCTGCTCCTCTGCAGCCGTCGAGCGGCCGCCGTCGTAGACGCCAAAGCCGGACGGCATGACGACGAGCAGCGGTCCGACGTACCAGAGACTGAGCTCGATGCCGAGAAAGTGCGCGTAGTCCTCCGGCTTCCCGAACAACGAGGGAATCGCTCCGAGGTCATCTATGGAGTAGACGAGCGCGACCTTGACTCGGCCGGCGTGGGCGTAGACCGCGTCGATCGCCTGCTCGAGCGCCGCGGCCACGGCCTGCGAGGGCGCCCGGTTCGGGAAGTAGACGTTCTGCAGGAGGAGCGAGTCGCTTGCCGGGTCGCCGTCGGCGTGCGCCGCCGGCGCCGCCAGCGCTCCCGCAGCGGCAACCGCCGCGACGGCCACGAGCGCCCGGCGGGCGCTCGTGGCCGTAACGGGCCGGATCACTGGGTGCAGGTCGACGGCTGAGGCTCGTCGATCTTCAGCGCGGTCGTGGGGGTGCCGCCGGGAACGACGAAGGTCACCATCACGACGGCGGGATCCGTTGTGCTCTGGTTCTTGACGACGAACGTCTTCGCGCCGGTCTCGTAGAACGACTGGCCGGCGGTGAACGTCGCCGACGAGCAGTCGGTGCCGTACCGGACGACCTGGCCTGAGACGACAGTTCCCGTCAGGTAGCCGGGGTGGGAATGCCAGCCGGAGGTCGCACCGGGAGCGAACGTGGCCTGCTGAGTGACGACCTCGGGCGAGTTCAGCAGCCCGATCGGAACCATTCCGAACTTCGCCGAGACCGCCGGATGGAGGTTCAGCCAGTCTCCGAGATTCGTGATTCCGTCGGTCCGAAGCTGCGTCAGGAACTCCGGCAACTGGTCGACCGAGTACTTCCGGCCGTCCCACGTGATACCGGTGGCGGCTTGCGTTAGGCCGGTGTTGAACGCGAGATTCGCCTGGAGCGAGCCGACCGACAAGATCTTGTTCGACTGTCCCTGCCCCGGCGTCGCCATCGCAACCGTCGCCCACGCGGCGGCGGCGCCGACGGCGAGCACGAGCATCATTCGTTTCATCGTGCACCTCCTGTTCGGTGTCTGGACGCTCGATCGACGCTAGAGCGGAAGGATGCGCGGGTCACATGGTGGCGGCAGGCCAATCTCCGGCGGCTGCCTTCTCGGTGCGACACCGTGCTCGCCCCCTTGACGGCGTCGTCCGGAAGGCGGAGAACCTGCTGGTGGAGAATCTGCGCGCACTCCTTCTCAGCGCAGACGACGATCGGCGCGCGATCGAGCGTGGGCTGCACGACGGGATCCAGCAGCAGCTCGTCGCGCTCGCGGTCGGCCTGCAGGTAGGGCGCGGCCTCATCGAGGAGGATCCGCAGGCGGCGGCACGGCTCCTCGACGATGTGCAGGCCCAGGTTGCGCTGGCGCTCGCCGAGGTCCGCGAGCTCGCCCAGGCCGTTCACCCGCCGCTCCTGGACACGCAGGGCCTCGTCGCAGCGCTGCGCATGGCCGCGGCTGCGTCGCCGATTCCGGCGCGGGTCGACGGGGCCCTCGACGCCGAGGTGCCACCAGAGTTGGCGGTCACCGTCTACCGCTGTTGCGTGATGACGCTTGCGTCCGCCGCCGGCGAGAACGCTCGCGCGACAGTGTCCGTCCAAGTGACCGACGACGTGCTCGAGTTCGAGATTGTCCTCACCGGAGCCCGCGTGGGCTGCGCTGCGCTCGACCCGGTCGCCGCGCGCGTGGACGCTCTCGGGGGCGTACTCGAGATCGCGCCGTCCCGCGTTGCGGGACAGCTGCCGATCATGTTATGAGCCGCCCTCCGCGAGGTACATGATCACGGCCTTGACGCGTTTGTGCACGGTCGTCTCCCAGCCGAGCCCGAGCTTGAGGAAGATCGAATGGATCACCTTCTCGATGGAGCGCTCGGTGAGGAAGAGCGCCGCCGCGATCGCGGCGTTGTTCTTGCCGGTGGCCATCTCGCGCAGTACGTCGTGCTCGCGCGGCGTCAGGTCGTTGAGCGCCGAGCGCTCGGCACGCGCGTTCTCCGCCATGAGCGCCTCGACGACCTTCGCGTCCACGACCGAGCCGCCTTCTGCGACAGCGCGGATCGCTCCGACGAGCTGCTCGACGTCGGCCACACGCTCCTTCAACAGATATGCACGGCGCTCGGTCCCATGCTCCAGCAGCGGCAGCGCGTAGCGCGGATCGGCGTACTGGCTGAGCACCACGATGCCGATCTGCGGGTGCGTCTCTCGGAGGAGATTGGCGGCGCGAATGCCCTCGTCGGTCCCTGTCGGCGGCATGCGGATGTCGGTGAGCACGACGTCGGGGCGCTCCTTCTCCACGGCGGCGAGCAGCGAGTTGAGATCGTCGCAGACGGCCGCGATCTCGATCTCCGGTCTGCGCTCGAGCACCTGCCGGAGACCCTCGCGGATGAGGTACTGATCCTCGGCGAGCACGACTCGGATCGCCACGTGACCCCATAGGATGAACGAAATGGCGCCGCTCGTGCTGATCGTCGAGGACAACGAGCAGAACGCGAAGCTCGCGCGCGATGTCCTCGAGGCCGCAGGACTCGCGACGTTGACCGCCGCGACGGCCGCCGATGCGCTCGCGCTGGCGCGCGAGCGCGTGCCGAACGTCGTCTTGATGGACCTGCGGCTCCCCGACCTGGACGGGAGCGAGGCCTTGCACCGCTTGAAGGCCGAGCCGGCAACGGCCCACATCCCCGTTGTGGCACTGACCGCGGTCGCCGGTGCGCGCGAGCTGCTGCTCGAGGCCGGCTTCGCCGGTTGCGTCGAGAAGCCGTTCGACATCCGGGAGCTGCCGGCGGAGATTTGGCGCCTGCTGGCGCGGGGGTAAGCCCCCCGGCCGGTCGGGTGCTGGCGCCCTGGACGCCTCGCCTCTGCGGTGCGACCATCGTCACGGACCGCTCGACGAGAGGAGACGCTTGTGATGCGCACCATGCTCGGAGCATGTGTAGTGGCTGGAGTCGGGGCGCTCCTCGTGGCCGGCTGCGGCGGTTCGAGCACGAGCTCCAGCAACGAGGCGACGCTGCAGAGGGAGGCCAACCTCTACGAGATCGACCAGATCGAGGTGAAGTTCCACCGGGCCACCTCGACGCAGAACCTCAATCTGATGATGTCGCTCTTCGCCCCCGGCGCGGTCTTCAACGTCGACCAGAAGACGCTCACCGGCAAGCCGCAGATCCGGAAGTGGTTCGCCACCGAGAACAAGGCGTTCATGCCGGGGACGCACTGGGAGTCCGACACCCCGTCGTACAAGCTCAAGGCGACCGTGAACGGGAACAAGGGGACGCTGTACTTCCAGTGCCACTACATCGACCCGAAGACGCAGAAGGTGGTCGCGGTCGTCGGAGTTGACCACAACCTCCAAAAGATCAACGGCAAGTGGCTGATCGTCGACTCGGCAGCATCACCGGCGACGCTGAGCCCGTAGTCGAGGGCAAGCGGACGGCGCTCGCCCGGATCCAGAACCAGCTCGAGCGCGGCGTCGCCCGCACGCCGGCGAATGTGCGCGCGAAGCTTCTCGCCGCGTTCCTCGTGATCGCCGCTCTACTCGTCGTCGTCGGCGTGCTCGGACTGCGCGTGCTCGGCCAGGCGAACGGGCGCGTCCAGCGACTCGGCGCCTTGCAGCTCCATTCGTCCACGTACCAGTCGCTTGCGGCGTACGCGACCGATCTGCGGCAGGTGCTCGCCTTGCGCGCCGCCGGGACGCCTGCCGTGACTCCATACACGGGCGGAAAGATCCTGGTCGGAGGGCGGCAGTGGATCCTGCCGGATGACGCGGCTGCGTTTGCGCTCTCACAGGTCGAGCTTGGTACGGATGAGCCGACGTTCGGCTTCGTGCCGCCGCCGGCAGACGAACAGATGCTCGAGCGGATCCGGCTCGACTACCGCAACATCGACCGCGCGCTGACGAGGATCCAGAAGCTCGACTCGAGCAACGTCAGGGGTTACGCGGCGCAGCCGTCGCTGACGGCCGCCATCGACGCGGACAACGATCTCTTCACGCGCACGATCGGTCTCGCGCAGCGCACCGGCAACGAGACCGCGACGCTCATCGCCGAGAATCGCAGGGCCTACACGTCGTCGCGCGACCTGTTCGTCGGAGTCGGCGCGATCAGTGTCGTGCTCGCACTTGGGCTTGGCCTCCTGCTCGCGTGGTCGCTCATCGGCCCGATTCGGCGCATCGAAGCGCGGCTGGCAGAGATCGCGGCCGGCGACTTCTCCGGCCGGCTGGACGAGCCGAACCGAGACGAGCTCGGATCACTCGCGGCGAACGTCAACCGGATGAACGACGAGCTCCGGCGATTGTACGGCGAGCTCGAGGCAGCGAGCCGGCACAAGAGCGAGTTCCTCGCGAACATGTCGCACGAGCTGCGCACGCCGATGAACGCCATCCTGGGCTTCTCCCAGGTGCTGCGTGAGCAGATGTTCGGCGACATCAACGCCAAGCAGGAGGAGTATCTGGACGACATCCTCTCGTCCGGGAACCATCTGCTCTTGCTCATCAACGACGTCCTCGACCTGTCCAAGGTCGAGGCAGGGCAGGTTGAGCTGGAGGTGGCGCTCTTCTCGCTCCGGGAAGCCCTCGAGCGGGGGGTAGTCATGGTGCGGGAGCGCGCGTCCGAGAACGGCGTTCACGTCTCGCTCGAGATCGCGCCCGACGTCGACATCGTCGAAGGCGACGAGCGCCGGATTCGACAGGTGATCTTCAACATCCTGACGAACGCGGCGAAGTTCACCCCGCCCGGAGGCACGATCGATGTCGGGGCGGCCCGAGTTGACGGAGCAATCCACGTCGCGATCGCCGACACCGGCCCCGGGATCGCACGGAAGGACGCAGAGCGGATCTTCGAAGAGTTCCAGCAGACGGACGCCGGATTGCAGCAGCGCGAGGGGACCGGCCTCGGACTGGCGCTGTCGCGACGGCTCGTGGAGCTGCACGGCGGCCGGATTTGGGTCGAGAGCAAGCTCGGCGAAGGGAGCAGGTTCGTCTTCACGTTGCCTGTCCGGGGCTCGGCATGACGGCACGCCCCCGAGTCCTCGTCGTCGAGGACAACGACAGGAACATGAAGCTCTTCCGCGACGTCCTCGGTGCCGCCGGCTACACGACGTTCGAGGCGGTCTCCGGAGTGGCCGCGGTCGCGCTCGCCGCCGAGCACGTGCCGAGCCTCGTGCTGATGGACATCCAGCTTCCGGACATCGACGGCGTCGAGGCGCTCCGGCGCCTGCGGGCGGACGAGCGGACCGCCGGCGTTCAGGTGCTCGCACTCACGGCGCAGGCGATGTGGGGCGACCGCGAGCGCTTCCTCGAGGCCGGCTTCGACGGCTACCTCGCAAAGCCGGTCGACGTAGGCGAGCTGCTTGCGATCGTGCGACAGCACTGCGCAGGCGACCCATGAGCGCGAGGATCCTCGTCGTCGACGACGTTCGTGCGAATG
>DATCBD010000032.1:0-5870 GCA_036512155.1 Gaiellaceae bacterium
TACGGATACATCGCGCGGAACGCCGCTTCGGCCGTTGCTGCTTGATCGCCGCGGAGACGCTTACCGCGTCCGTCATAGCTCCACGCTCGAACGCGACCCTTGGAATCCTGGCAGCGCCAAACCAGGCGAACGGCCTGCGTCGGATCGACGGCGCCGCGGAGATGGCTGCTGGAGGTGGCCCCGGGCGCGAGATCGCCAACCGAGTGTGTCGCAAGGTCGCCGGCGGGGGCCTCCACGACGTACGCCAGTTCAACCGCCGTACCTGAGCCCTCATTGAGAAACTCGATGCTTGTCGAGCCTGGTTCCGACTCGTCCAGCACCGCTGATACTTCGGGGCCGCTACGGCGACCGCCCAACAGACCTGCAATGAGAGCCTTCGCCCCTGAGGAGGCATCTGCTGAGGACCGAGCACCGACTTCAGATCTTGCCGGACAACCTCTCTTCTGCACAACCGGGCGTCACGAGCGCGAGCTGCGCGAGCGTGCTGGCGCCTGAACGCTCTGCCTCTAACCGAGCGCAAGCCGGGCGAGCTCGAGCGCGCCGAGCACGCCGGCGCGGTCGCCGAGTGCCGGCGCAACGATGTCCGGCAATGCGAAGTAGCCGGCGGCGAGCTCCGGCACGCGGCGCTGGATCAGCTCGAGGAGTCCCGGCTCGTTCATGACGCCGCCGCCGAGGATCACCCGCTGCGGCGAGAGCACGGAGACGACGTTGAGCACGCCGAGGGCGAGGTACTCGGCCTCGAGCTCGACCGACGAGTCCCCGCGCGCCTTCATCGCCTCGCCGGAGGCGAGGCCCTCGAGGCAGTCGCCGTGGTACGGGCAGATGCCGTCGAACGGGTCGCGCGCGCGATCGTGCGGCACACGCATGTGCCCGATCTCGGGATGGCTCAAGCCGTGCAGCAGCCGGCCGTCAACCATCGCGCCGCCGCCGATGCCGGTGCCGACGGTGATGTAGACGAAGGTCTCGAGGCCGACGGCCGCGCCCCAGCGGTGTTCGCCGAGCGCCGCCGCGTTCACGTCGGTGTCGAAGCCGACGGGCACACCGAGCGCTGCGAACGCCGACACGACTTCGGTGTTGCTCCACCCCGGCTTCGGCGTCGCGGTGATCGTCCCCTGCCGCAGATCGACCGGCCCGAACGAGCCGATGCCGACCGCGGCGAGATCCGCGCGCCCGACGAACTCGACCGCGCGCGCAAGCGTCTCCTCGGGCTCGCCGGTCGGAAAGACGACGGAGTCGACGACGTCGTCGGGGCCGGTGCCAACGGCACAGACCCACTTCGTCCCGCCTGCCTCGATGCCGCCGAAGATCAGATCAGCCGGGCTTCTTCGTCGGCCGTCCGCTCGGCTGTCGGCAGCAGCTCGAGCCGCTCGTCCGGGATCGGCTCGCCGCTCTCGACGGAGAGGCCGTACGTGCCGGCGGCGAGGCGCGCCTCCGCGCGTTCGACCGCTTCGAGCTGGTCGCGCAGGTCGTCGGACAGGCCCTCGTCGAGCTCGTCCTCGTACGTGTCGGAGGCGAGGTTCGCCGGGTCCTCGTCATCGACCTCCTCGGCGTCGTCCTGGTGGGCGAGCCGCTTGAGCGAACGCTCGATGCGGGCGCGCTCGGCGGCGAGCAGCTCGCGTGCGTGTTCTGGATCCATGCCCGGACCCTACCGATCCACATCGAGCCGCGCGGCCTCGAGGTCGAGGTCGCGCTGCACGCGCTGGACAACGTTGTCGTCGACGACACGGTCGTTGCGCAGCGCGAGCAGCGCCGCCTGCTCGGCGGCGAGGAGCTCACGCATGACGCGCTGGTAGGCCTGCGACTGCTCCTCGATCGCGCCGTCGTCTTCGTCGTCGAACCGGGCGCGAAAGCGGCTGGCGCGGAACGTGAACTGGCCGCGCAGCCGATCGGCGGTGTCCTGCCGGACGGCGCCGTCGGCGATCAGCTCGTCGAGCCGCGCGAGCGCCGCCTCGGCCGCCTTGATCCGGGCCTTCGACTCCTCTCGCTCGGCGCCGCCGTCGTCGCTGATGTTCAGCACGTGGATCAGCGCGGGCAGCGTCAGGCCCTGCAGGACGAGCGTCGCGACGATCACGGCGAACGTCAGGAACACGATCAGGCCGCGATCGGGAAAGCCGGTCGGGAGCGCGAGCGCCGCGATGAGCGAGACGGCGCCGCGGATGCCGGTCCACGAGATGAGCGCCGGGAACTGCCACGGCGGGTAGGGGTCGTGCTCGCGGACCGTCCGGAAGAGGAAGCGCGGCAGGTACGTGAAGACGGGGACCCAGATGAGGCGCGTGAGGATGACCGCGGCGCAGACGAACACGGAGTACGCGGCGAGCTTCCCCGAGCTGATGCCCGAGAGCGCGTCGACGATCGGCCGCAGCTGCAGGCCGACGAGGACGAAGACGAGGGCGTTGACGAGGAAGACGAAGATCTCCCAGAAGGCGTCGCCGGAGAGCCGCGTCCGCTCCGTCGTCAGCTCGGGCGTGTACCAGCCCATGTAGACGCCGATCGTGACCGCGGCGAGGACGCCCGACACGCCGGCCGCGTCCGCGGGGAGATACGCGAGGTAGCCGCTGAGCACCGCGATCGCGACCTCGATCGGCGGGTTGTCGAGCCGACGGCGGATCTGGCGGACGACCCAGCCGACGGCGAGGCCGATGGCGATGCCGCCGACGACGTTGAGGACGACGCGCCCCGACGTGTCGAGGAGCGAGAACGTGCCGCCGACGGCGGCGCCGATCGCCGCCTTGTACAGGACGAGCGCCGTCCCGTCGTTGACGAGGCTCTCGCCCTCGATGATCGAGACGATGCGGCGGGGCGCGCCGAGCCGGCGCGTGATTTCCGTCGCCGCGAGCGCATCGGTCGGCGAGACGATCGCGCCGAGCGTGAACGCCACCGCCCAGGACAGGTGCACCCACTCGTGCGCGACGACCCCGACGGTGGCCATCGTCGCCCCCACGAGGCCGAAGGCAAGAAGCGAGATGGGCCGCTTGTTCGCGCGCAGGTCGCGGAGCGACGTGAAGAAGGCGCCCGAGTACAGGAGCGGCGGGAGCACGGCCACGAGCACGACCTCCGGAGGCAGCACGACGTGCGGCAGACCGGGGACGAAGCCCATGGCGACGCCGCCGACCACGAGCAGGATCGGCAGCGGCACGCGCAGCGTCGGTGCGAGCACGAGCAGCCCTCCGGCCGCCACGAGCAGGCCGAGGAGCTCGAGGTCCTGGTGCGCGCCGAAGTGCAAGCCCGGAGCCTGCCAGACTGGCCCGTGGCCATGATCGAGCACCCTCCGTCGGTCACCCTCGTCGTCACCGAGGGCGACGAGATCGTCCTCGTCCGGCAGGCGCGGCCGGGCGCCGGCGGCACGGTGCTGGAGCTACCGGCGGGCAAGGTCGACCCGGGCGAGACGCTGCACGAGGCCGCCGACCGCGAGCTCGCGGAGGAGTGCGGCCTTGCTGTCGCGGAATGGACGGAGCTCGGCTCCTTCTGGGCGGTACCTGGGTACTCGACAGAGTGGGTCACCGTGCTGGCCGGCGCCGCGTCCGGGCCGGCGGAGGCCGAGGCCGACGAGGACGAGGAGATCGAGGTCGTCCGGCTGCCCGCCGCCGAGGTGCTCGTGCGGCTCGAAGACGGAATCTCGATCGCCGCGTTCGCCCTCTGGATGAGACACTACGGCTGATGGAGCTCGACCAGCCGTACGTCTGGATCACGACGCGCAAGCTCAAGCCCGGTATGCGGGACGAGTTCAGCAAGTCGTGGCGGCCGAGCGACTTCCCGCCCGGGATGTTGCGTGCGTACGAGCTCACGTCGCCGGACGGGAACGAGGTTGTCGGCATCTCCATCTGGGAGTCGGCGGAGTCGCGCGACGAGTACCGCAAGTCCGAGGTCGAGTCGCAGCGGCGCCAGGCGATGGCGCCGTACGTGCTCGAGGAGCAGTCCGGGTTCTACCTCGCGCGCGAGCTCAGGATGCCGAAGAGCGATTGAGCTCTGCGAGCCCGCGCGCGACGCGGGCGGCGGCTCGGCCGAGCTCAGCTCCGGCTTCTGCGTCGCCGACGACGCTCGAGCTCAGGCGGTCGGCGGCGCGCAGCGCGAGCGCGACGACCTCGTCCGCGTACCTGGCGATCTCCTCCGGCACGCGCACGATCTCGGTGCGAGTCTCGTCGTTGCGGTCGGCCATGAACGCCGCATAAGCAGCTGCGTCCTCGTCCGCGAGCCGCAGCAGGTTGGCCACGAGCTCCTGCGCGCGCGCGGCGTCCGCCTCGTTGCCGGCATAGCGCGCCGCCAGCTCGGCGAGCGCGGCAGCCAGCGCGCCGGTCAGCGCGGTCGCCGCGCCGCTCGCGGGCGCAGGCGTGCGCTCGCCGATCGCGGCGAGGAGGTCAGTGACTCGCTGTTCGCTCAGCATGGCGGTAGAACTCTGCACGGATCGGCGCGAGCGGCGTGGCGCCCTTGATCAGGTCGGCTGCCTTCTCGGCCACCATCATCACGGGCGCGTAGATGTTCCCGTTCGGAACGAACGGAAAGACGGACGCGTCGACGGCGCGCAGGCCGTCGAGCCCGTACACGCGCATCGTCTGCGGATCGACGACGCTCCCCATCGCGCACGTGCACGAAGGATGGAGCGCTGTCTCCGCATCGCGCGCGACCCAGTCGAGGACCTCCTCGTCGCTTGCGATCGTCGGCCCCGGCGAAGTCTCGCCACCGTTGTATGGATCGAACGCCGACTGGTCGAGGATGTTCCGCGCGACGCGGATCGCCTCCACCCACTCGCGCCGATCCTGGTCGGTCGAGAGATAGTTGAAGCGCAGCGCCGGCTTCACCCGCGGATCGGAGGACACGATCTTCACCGAGCCGCGCGAATCGGAGTACATCGGGCCGACGTGCACCTGATACCCGTGCGCCGCCGCCGGCGCCGATCCGTCGTAGCGGATCGCAAGCGGCAGGAAGTGGAACATGAGGTTCGGATACGCGACCTCGTCGTTCGAGCGGACGAAACCGCCCGCTTCGAAGTGGTTCGACGCACCCGGCCCGTCGCGGAAGAAGAGCCAGCGCGCACCGATGTACGGCCGCTTCCACTTCTTCAGCGCCGGCTGCATCGACACCGGCTGCGTCGACTCGTGCTGGACGTACACCTCGAGGTGGTCTTGCAGGTTCTCGCCGACGGGCAGATTGTCCACAAGGCCGGAGAGCTGCAGCAGCTGCGGCGAGTTGATCGCCCCGCCGCACAGGATGACCTCGTTCGCGCGCACGACGTTGCCTCCGCTGATCTCGACGCCGACCGCGCGCTTCCCGTTGAAGAGGATTCCGCCCACGAACGTGTTGCAGCGCACCTCGAGGTTCGGCCGGTCCATGACCGGATGGAGGTACGCGCGCGCCGCGCTCAGCCGCCGGCCGCGCTCGATCGTCCGGTCGAACGCCGCGAACCCCTCCTGCCGGTAGCCGTTCACGTCCTTCGTCAGCTCGTACCCCGCCTGTTGCACCGCCTCGAAGAACGCGCCGAAGAGCGGCGACGACGCAGGCCCGCGCTCGAGCACGATCGGCCCGTCGCCGCCGCGCCATTCATCCGCACCGGCGAGGCACGTCTCCATCTTCTTGAAGTACGGAAGGCAGTGCGCGTAGTCCCATTCCTCGATCCCCCAGCGCTCGTAGTCGAGTGGATTGCCGCGCTGGAAGATCATCCCGTTGATCGAGCTCGAGCCGCCGAGCACTTTGCCGCGCGCGTGGTAGATGCGGCGGCCGTTCATGTGCGGCTCCGGCTCTGACTCGTACATCCAGTCGTAGCGCGGGTTGCCGATCGGGAAGGCAAGCGCGGCCGGCATATGGATGAACGGATCCCACAGATGATCGGGGCGGCCCGCCTCGAGGACGAGCACGCGCGTCCCGGCGTCCTCGGT
>DATCBD010000033.1:0-31557 GCA_036512155.1 Gaiellaceae bacterium
AGCAGCGCGTCACGGGCGAGTGGTCGGAGATCGAGGAGCTGCTCAAGGAGAGCTTCGAGCGCATCACGCAGCTGTACGAGTCGGGCGTCGACCTCACCGGCACACCGTCCGGCTTTCGCGACCTCGACCGGCTCACGTCCGGCTTCCAGCCGGGCAACCTCATCATCGTCGCGGCGCGCCCGTCGATGGGAAAGTCTGCGCTCGCGCTCTGCATGGCCGCGAACATGGGCGTGCGGCACAACATCCCGGTCGGCCTCTTCACGCTGGAGATGTCGAAGGCCGAGGTGACGCAGCGGCTGATGTGCAGCGAGGCGAAGGTCGAGTCGCAGCGCCTGCGCAACGGCAAGCTCGCGCCGGACGACTGGCCGCGGCTCACCGCTGCGTGCGACAAGCTCGCGAAGGCCCCGATCTACGTCGACGACACCGGCCTCCTCAACATGATGGAGATCCGTTCGAAGGCGCGGCGGCTGAAGGCCCGCCACCCCAACCTCGGGCTGATCATCGTCGACTATCTCCAGCTCCTGACCCCGTCGCACCGGCGCGACAGCGACGGGCGCGTGCAGGAGGTGTCGGAGATGTCACGAAGCCTGAAGATCTTGGCCCGCGATCTCGACGTTCCGATCGTGGCCCTCTCGCAGCTCTCGCGCGCTGTTGAACAACGCACCGACAAGCGCCCGATCCTCTCCGACCTGCGCGAGAGCGGCTCGATCGAGCAGGACGCCGACCTCGTCGCCTTCGTCTACCGCGACGAGTACTACAACGAGGAGTCTGACCAGCAGGGGCTCGCGGAAGTGATTCTCGCGAAGCACCGCAACGGCCCGACCGACTCGATCAAGCTCTCCTTCCTCAAGCGGTACGCGAAGTTCTCCGACCTGGCCGCCGCGGGATGACCGAACCGGTCCAGGCGCTCGTCATCGCGCGCGCCGCGACCGCGTTCACCGCCGTCTGCGAGATCTGCCTCGGCATCGATACCGCCGTCGGGCTGTCGGCCTCAACGTTCGCCGGCCGGCTCGAGCTCGACCTGGACGAAGCCGTCTTCCTGTGCCGCAGAGGCCACCAGGTCAGCATCGTCCGGGCCGCCGACCTCCCGGCGGCAGCCGCCGACAGCGCCGCAGCCTAGAAAACCGGTCCGGCGGGAACGGCGTAGGGATGCACATGCGCTTCCATCGGCAGAGAACGGCACTCGTCGCCGCGGGGGCGGCGGTCGCGCTCGCACTCGCCGGAGCGGCAGTTGCGGTCGCCGCCGGCGGCTCGGCGGCGCCCGCGACGATCAAGGTCACCGAGCGCGAGTACCACATCGGCCTCTCGGTGAAGACCGGCAAGGCGGGCAAGGTCACCTTCGTGGTGCACAACGCGGGCAAGATCGTGCACAAGCTCGATCTCGCCGGCGCGGGCCTCAAGGCGACCGTTCGCGTCCCGTCGCTCGCCCCCGGGACCACCCGGAGGGTGACCGTGACGCTGAAGGGCGGGACGCTCTCGCTCTGGTGCCCGGTGCCGGGCCACGCCGCGCTCGGAATGAAGACGTCATTGAAGGTTTCCGGCGGCAGCGCCGCCGGAAGCACCTGGGGCTGACCCATCGCGGGGGCGCGCCCCAACGAGCCGGGAGGTGCTTCCGCAGGCCTCCCGGCTCACCTCCTTCTCGGGTTCGCGCTCGCCTCGATCGGCGGACCGCTCGCGCTGCTCAGCTTCCTGCCGGGAACGGCCGGTGACGGGGTCCGCTCTGCCGGCCTCGTCGTCGCGCTCGCAATCGCGGTCTTCGCGGTCCCGCTCGGTATCTGGGTCGTCTATTCCCGCCGCGTCATCTCGCCCGGCGGGCTGAGCGCGTTCGTCGAAGCCGCCGCCGGCCGCCCCGTCGCGGTTGTCCATGCGTGGATCTGGGCCCTCGCGTACTTCCTCTACCTCCCCTACACGATCACGTTCGTCGTGTACGACCTGCTCCCGCCCGTCTTTCCCGGCGTGCACGCGTACCGCGCCGCGCTCGAGCTCATGCTGCCGGTCGCGATCGTCGCGTTCGTCTTCCTGCCGATCCGGGCCGTGCTCGCCTCGCTCGGCGTGCTGGCGGTCGCACAGCTCGTCGTGCTCCTCGTTGTCGCCGGCGGGGAGTTCTCGCACGCCGGCGCCCATTTCGCCTCGCATCCGGGCGCGACGCCGACCGGGCGCGCGACCGGAGGCGCTGCGCTCCTCTTCGTCTGCGCGAGCCTGCCGCTGTACCTCGGGAGCGAGATCCGCGGCGGAAGCCGCACGATGCGCCGCACACTCGTCGCCGCCGTGGCGATCGTCGGCGCTGCCTTCCTCGTCGCCGCCATCCCGCTCGGCGGGGTGCCCGACTCCTTGCTCAACACGGCCGTGCCCGGCGCGTCCATCGCCCAGGCCTATTCCGGTCGCGGCCTCGCGGTCACGGTCGGAATCCTCACTGCGGGCGGAACGCTCGCGCTCGTCGTCGCGGAGTACCTCGCGCTCGCGCGGCTCTTCCGCTGGCTGCACGACATCCCGCTGCGGACGTCGTACGCCTGGATCGCCGTCCCGTTCATCGCGCTGGACGCGATCTCGATCGCCTTCCCGGACCGCTTCTACGACGACCTCCTGAAGCCGTCGCTCGGCGCGCTCTTCGTCTCCCAGCTCCTCGTGTTCCTCGTCTTTCCGCGCTTCCGCCGCAGCGTGCCTGCGGTCGCGGCGGCCGTTATCGCCTCCGGCCTCGCCGTCTGGGGCCTCTACACCCTCATCGCCGGCTCAGCCGCAACGTAGGGCACACTTCCCCTCGTGCCTGCGACCGTCGTCGTCGGAGCGCAGTGGGGCGACGAAGGCAAGGGGAAGATCGTCGACCTGCTCGCCCAGCAGTCGGATCTCGTCTGCCGCTATCAGGGCGGTCCGAACGCGGGGCACACGATCGTGATCGGCGACGAGACGTTCAAGATCCGGCAGATCCCGACCGGCATCCTGAACCGCAAGCCGTGCGTCATCGGCAACGGTTGCGTCATCGACCCCGAGGTGCTGATCGAGGAGCTCGACCGCTTCGAGGCGCTGGGCTATCCCACCGACGAGGTGCACGTGTCCGGGAACGCGCATCTGATCATGCCGTGGCACGTCGCCATCGACCAGGCGAGCGAGCGGCGGCTCGGCAAGCTGCAGATCGGCACGACGAAGCGCGGCGTCGGCCCCGCGTACGCCGACAAGGCGTCGCGGATCGGCATCCGCGTGCAGGACGTGCTCGACCCGAAGATCCTGCGCCAGAAGATCGAGGTGGCGCTGGCCGAGAAGAACGTCTGGCTCGAGCGCATCTACGAGGTGGAGCCGTTCGACCTCGAGGAGGTGGCGAGCCGCTACGAGGAGTACGCACAGCGGCTGCGGCCATACATCGGCGACACGTCGCTCATCGTCGACCAAGCGCTGCGCGCCGGACGCGACGTGCTCTTCGAGGGCGCGCAGGCGACGTTGCTCGATCTCGACCACGGCACGTATCCGTTCGTCACGTCCTCCAACCCGACCGCGGCCGGCGCCGCGATCGGCACCGGCATCGGCCCGACGCGGATCGACACGGTGATCGGCGTCGCCAAGGCGTACGTGACGCGCGTCGGCGAAGGCCCGTTCCCGTCGGAAATCGAGGGGCCTGTGCACGACCGCGTGCGCGAGCTCGGCGGCGAGTACGGCACCGTCACCGGGCGCGGCCGCCGTTGCGGCTGGCTCGACCTCGTCGCGCTCCGGTACGCGGTGCGCGTCAACGGGATCGACCGGCTGGCGCTGACGAAGCTCGACGTGCTCTCGCACTTCGCCGAGATTCCCGTCTGCGTGCGCTACCGGCTGCCGGACGGGACCGAGACCGAGCACTTCCCCGCGCACCAGAGCGACTTCCACGCTGCGCGGCCCGTGTACGAGACGCTCGCCGGCTGGGACGACGACCTCGACGGCTGCGCGTCGGTCGCGGAGCTCCCCGATACGGCCCGCGCCTACGTCGACTTCGTCGAGCGTGAGCTCGACGTCGCAGTCACGCTCGTCGGCACCGGTGCCGAGCGCGAGAGCGTTCTTACGCGCGCGTAGCTTTTGCGGCCCACGCACGTCCGGTGAGCGTGAACGGCCCCTCGGGCTCGCCGAGCTGGCGGAAGAGCTCCGCGCGCGCGGTCGCGCGCTGCTCGTCGTCGAGCGCCACCGCCCACTGGCCCGCGGGGCCGACACCACCGACGAGGGCCGACCAGAAATCCTCGAAGTCGACGTAATCGGCGTCGACCTCGAGCAGCTCCGACTCTGCTCCGTCTCCGACGAGTTGCTCGATCTCCACGCGCGAGCGATACGGCGAGTCCCCTCGCGAGACGCCGAGCGCGTCGCGTATCCGGTCGATCGCAGCGAGCATCTCCATGCCCTCGCTGTCCCACATGCACACGGCGACGGTTCCGGCCACGCGCCGCATCTCGCGCACGCCGGCCGATGCGTCGCTCATGAACGCGACCACCAGCTGCGCGAGCGCGACGTCGAAGGAGTCGTCCGGCCAGGGGAGCTCCTCCGCGCCTGTCTGACGCACATCCAGGCCGGGAAATCGCGAACGCAGTGCGGCCGCGAACGCAGGCGATGGCTCCGCAGCGGCCACTTCTCCGCCGCGGCGCACGAGCTCTGCGGTCAGCGCACCCGTTCCAGCGCCGACGTCGAGCGAGCGCATCCCGGCCTCGAGGCCGGCGAAGTCCGCGAACGCGGGCGCGAGGCGCGTCGAAAAGCGGCCCATGAACTTGTCGTATGCCTGGTCAGAGGTCCAGATCCTGCGGAGTATTCACGTTTCCGAGCAGCGACTCGTCCAGATCGACGACAGCGACGTCGAGCCCGGCGATCGCGCGGCGGATGGAGAGCTCGTCCGACGTGAGCGCCGTGAGTGCTGACTTGCGATACGCGCCGGGAAGCGGGCCCGTCTGCGGGACGGCGGCGTCGCGACACGCCGCCGCGAGCGATCGGAGCGCGTCAGCCGTCACGTGCGGCATGTCGACGGGGAGGACGACGCACACGTCGGTGCGCGAGGCGCGCAGCCCGGCGACGAGCCCATGAATCGCAGCGCGCTCTTCGACGCCGTCCGCGAGCACGGGGAACGGAAGCTCCTCGTCGCCCTTCCCGACCGCGATGCGCTCGTCGCACGCCTCCCCGAGCGTCCGCCACGCGCGCTCTGCGAGCGTCTCGCCCTCGATGCGCGCGAGCGCCTTCGGCGAGCCGAACCGCGTGCTCGCCCCGCCGACCAGCAGGACTCCCGTTACGGGAGGATCCGCCACGGCTCGGTGTAGACGTTGACCGAGCCGCCGCGGACGAAGCCGCACAGGGTCACGCCGCGGTCGCCGGCGAGCTCGACCGCGAGGCTCGAAGGCGCGCCGACCGCGACGAGGATCGGACAGCCCGCGACGGCAGCCTTCTGCACGAGCTCGAACGAGAGCCTGCCGCTGACGCAGAGCACGTGCTCCGCGAGCGGCAGCAGCCCGTCGAGGAAAGCCCGGCCGACGACCTTGTCGAACGCGTTGTGCCGGCCGACGTCCTCGCGCGAGCAGAGCAGGGTGCCGTCGGCAGCGAAGAGACCCGTCGCGTGTAGCCCGCCCGTGGCGGCGAACGTCGCCTGCTCCTCGCGCAGCCGGTCGGGCAGCGAAGCGATCAGCCCCACCGGCACCCGCAGCTGCGAATCGACACGCGGGGCCTCAACCGCGACCGCCTCGAGCGCGCCTTTGCCGCAGACGCCGCAGGAAGACGAGGTGTAGAAGCTGCGCTGCAGGCGCGCCGCGTCGAAGCCTCCGGCGTCGACGTCGATCGTGTTGGCGGCGAGGTCGTCCGGCACGCGCGCGCTCTCCGGCCGCAGGCCCTCGGAGAGGCAGAAGCCGAGCGCGAGCTCCTCGTCGTGCCCCGGCGTACGCATGGTGACGGCGACCGGCGTCCCGCCGATACGGATCTCCAGCGGCTCCTCGACGGCAACGCGGTCGCGCTCGGTCGCGCCGCCCGGCAGGCGCACAACCTCGACCTCGGCCGCCGCGTACGGCGGAACGTCCATGACGGAGATGCTATGAGGCCGGGTTACGATCGCGCGGTGAAGGTGCTCGTGGTCGGGTCGGGCGGTCGCGAGCATGCGCTCGCGTGGGCGCTTGCCCGCGACGGAGTCGAGCTGCACGCCGCGCCCGGGAATCCCGGCATCGCGGCGCTCGCGAGCTGCCATCCCGTGCGCGCGGAAGATCCGGCGTCGGTCGTCCCGCTTGCAGCCGAGCTGGAGGTCGACCTCGTGGTCGTCGGCCCCGAGGCGCCGCTCGTCATCGGGCTCGGCGATGCACTGCGCCGCCGCGGCATCCCCGTCTTCGGCCCGAGCGCGGCGGCGGCGCAGATCGAAGGCTCGAAGGCGTTCGCGAAGGACGTCATGGAGGCGGCCGGCGTCCCCACCGCGCGGACGCTCGCGGTCGCGCGGCCGCCGTGCGTCGTCAAGGCGGACGGGCTCGCCGCCGGCAAGGGCGTCTGGGTGTGCCGCGACCAGGCGGCGCTCGACGCGGCGCTGCGCGCGGCGCAGGCGCTCGGCCAGCCCTTCCACGTCGAGGAGCTGCTCGAAGGCCCGGAGCTCTCGGTGTTCGCGATCGCGGCCGGCGAGCAGGCGATCGCATTGCCGGCGGCACGCGACTTCAAGCGCATCGGCGACGGCGACACCGGGGCGAACACCGGTGGGATGGGCTCGTACAGCCCGGTGGCCGACGCTCCCGACGTGGAGGAGATCCTGGAGACGATCCACCGTCCCGTGCTGCGCGAGCTCGCGCGCCGGGGCACGCCGTTCTTCGGCCTCCTGTACGGCGGGCTGATCCTCACGGAGCAGGGGCCGCAGGTGATCGAGTTCAACTGCCGCTTCGGCGACCCCGAGACGCAATCGGTGCTGCCGCTGCTCGAGGGAGGCCTCCTCGAGGCGCTCGCGGCCGCCGCCGCGGGCGAGCTCGGCGGCATCGCGCTTCCGACGAGCGACCGCGCGGCCGTCACGGTCGTCATCGCCTCTCGGGACTATCCCGAGCGCGGCGAATCGGGCACGCCGATCGACATGGAGGCGACGGAAGCGCTCGTCTTCCACGCGGGCACGGCCCTCCAGGAGGGCCGCCTCGTCACCAACGGCGGGCGCATCCTCAATGTCGTGGGGACCGGCGCATCGATCGCCGAGGCACGTTCTGCCGCGTACGCGAGCGTCGCGCACATAGATTTCGCCGGGATGCAGTTCCGGAGTGATATCGCTGGCTGAGATCGGGATCCTCGTCGGGTCGGAATCGGACCGCGAGCGGATGCAGCCCGCGCTCGACGTGCTCGACGAGGCCGGCGTCGCCTATGAGTTCGAGGTGCGCTCTGCGCACCGGACGCCCGACGCCGTTGCCGAGTACGCCCGCACCGCGCGGAAGCGCGGCCTGAAGGTCCTGATCTGCGGCGCCGGCCTCTCGGCCGCGCTGCCGGGTGCGGTCGCGGCGCACAGCGACCTCCCCGTGATCGGCGTCCCGTTTCGCTCCAGCATGAGCGTCCTCGACGGACTGGACGCGCTCCTCGCGATCGCGCAGATGCCGCCCGGCGTTCCGGTGGCGGCGGTGGGCGTCGACAACGCGAAGAATGCGGCAGCGCTCGCGCTGCGCATCCTGAATCGCTAGTCCTACCTGATGTTCGTGTACGCGGCCGGAACCCGCGCGGGCGCGTTGCCGCGACCCTGCACCGTCAGCTCGCGCACGAGCATGCGGTGGGCGTCGCGCGGCTTGACCCCGTGGTTCGACGACGTGCGCTCCGTCATGACGCCGGCGAACTTGACCGAGCGGTGGTACCTGTGCTGCGCGACCTGTGCGAGGGCGGCCCACTCGCGCGCCATCGTCCGGTTGTAGATCTCGGGGATCGCACGCGCGTACCGCATTCCGCCGGTGACGTAGAACGCCTGATGCGCGTTCCAGACGCCGCTGACAATGCCGCCGTCGAGCGAGCCGTAGTTGTAGAGCGCATGGCCGACGCGCGAGTCTGCGTAGCCCCGATAGAAGTCGCGCGTCCGCCAGAACGAGGGATCCCACGCCGGCTCGACGTCGTCCGCGGCGGCGGCCGTGACGTGCACGTCGAGACTGCCGGCCCGGAGGGCGCGCTGGAGCGTCATCGTTTCGCGCGCCCACTTGCGGCCCGCCTTGTAGACGCTCGGGACGCTCGGGTGATAGTTGCTCGTGCCGCGCGCGAGCGCGATGCGGTCGCTCGAGCCGCGCGGCAGGCAGGCGACGTAGCCGCGCGCGTAGTCGAGCATCGCGCCGGTGATCTTCTTGTTTCCGGCGAACACGCCGGAGAAGAGGATCGTCCCGTACGTGTGGCTGTTGTACGACGGCTTGCCGAAATCGAGGATGACGACCCCGGTTGCGCCGCGCTGGGCTGCGCCGCAGCCCTGCCGGCGGAAGAGGCGTGGCGACGTCGTCCGCTCGTACAGCGAGATGGTCGCGCGTGTCGGTGCCTTCGGCTTCGGATCGGCCTGAGCGCGCTCCGAGATGTACGTCGCAGCGACGAAGAGCGGGGTGAGACTCGCGAGGTAGTGAGCTTGTGGGGCCGGCGCGACGGAGGCGCGCGCCTTCTGGGGCGGGCCGATGAGGAGCAGCGTGACGATCAGGCAGAGGAGGCCGGCGATGCAGGCACCGAGAACAGCCGGGCCACGCTTGTAAAGGAGATTTACACAGTTTTCAACAGACATATCTTCACCAACGTATCGACGCCTCCGGCTGGCCGCCCTCCCCCGAGAGAGGGAGTCAGGTGCTCCCTCTAGACTGGTGCCAGTGATCGCCCGCTACTCCCGACCGGCCATGGCCAGGATCTGGTCGGAGGAGGGCAAGTTCTCAGCGCTTCTGGACGTCGAGAAGGCCGCGACGCTCGCCTGGGCCGAGCTCGGGACGGTGCCGCCAGAGGCGGCTGAGTTGATCTCTCAGGCCCGGACGCCCGCCCCTGAACGAGTCTCGGAGCTCGAGCAGACGCTCCACCACGACATCGCGGCCTTCGTGGACGCCGTGGCCGAGCAGCTGGGGCCCGAAGGACGCTGGTTCCACTACGGGCTGACCTCGTCGGACGTCGTCGACACGGCGCTCGCGCTTCAGATTCGCGAGGCCGGCCGGCTCCTGCTCGAGGGCCTCGACCGCGCCTTCGCCGCCGTCGTCGCGCGCGCCGAGGAGCACAGGTTCACGCTGCAGATGGGCCGGACGCACGGCGTGCACGCCGAGCCGACGACGTTCGGCCTCAAGCTCGTGGGCTGGGCGTTCGAGCTCGACCGGGGACGCGTACGGATCGAGCGCGCGCTCGAGGGCATGCGCGTCGGCAAGTTGAGCGGCGCCGTCGGCACGTATGCCGCGACCGACCCTGAGCTCGAGCGCATCGCGTGCGAGCGGCTCGGGCTCGAGCCGGCGCCGACCTCCACCCAGATCATCCAGCGCGACCGGCACGCCGAGCTCCTGTGCGCGCTCGCCGTGGTCGCGTCGTCGCTCGACACGTTCGCGCTCGAGATCCGCCACCTGGCGCGCACCGAGGTGGCCGAGGTGCAGGAGCCGTTCGGCAAAGGACAGAAGGGCTCGTCGGCGATGCCGCACAAGCGCAATCCCGTCGTCGCGGAGCGCATCTGCGGCCTCGCGCGCGTCGTCCGCGGCACGGCGCTCGTCGGGCTCGAGAACGTCGCGCTCTGGCACGAGCGCGACATCTCGCATTCGTCTGCGGAGCGCGTCGTGATCCCGGACGCGTTCCTTGCGCTCGACTACATGCTCGACCGCTTCGCATGGCTCGTCGAGGGCCTCGTCGTCCGGCCTGAGCGCATGCGCCGCAACCTCGAGGCGAGCCACTATCTCTTCTTCAGCCAGCGCGTGCTGCTCGCCCTCGTCGAGTCGGGGCTGGAGCGCGACGAGGCATATCGCCTCGTGCAACGAGATGCGATGCGCGCGTGGGACGAGGAGCTCGACTTCCGGGAGCTCGTCCGCACCGACGACGAGATTGCGTCACGCATCGATCTCGACGCCGTCTTCGACCTCGATTCCTATACGAAGCATGTCGACACCGTGTTCAACCGCCTGAAGGAGCCAGTCCATGCCTGAAGCCGTCCACGTCGGATCGGGAAAGATCCGCGAGCTCTACGCGCTCGACGACGAGCGTCTGCTCCTCGTCGCGAGCGACCGCATCTCGACGTTCGACGTCGTGCTCCCGACCGAGATCCCCGACAAGGGACGCGTGCTCACCGGGCTCTCCGGCTTCTGGTTCAGCCTCCTGCGCGCGCTCGTCCCGAACCACATGCTCGCGATCCGCGACGACGGCCGGTCGATGGAGTGCCGCAAGCTCGAGATGCTGCCGATCGAGTGCGTCGTGCGCGGATACATCGCCGGCTCCGGCTGGAAGGACTACAAGGCGACCGGCTCGACGTCGGGCCACGCGCTGCCGGAGGGGCTCCGCGAGTCGGACAAGCTGCCGTCGCCGATCTTCACTCCGGCGACGAAGGCGACGACAGGACACGACGAGAACATCACGCGCGACCAGGCGGCCGAGCTCGTCGGCGACGCGCGCCTGGGCGAAGTCGAGGCGGCCGCGATCGAGGTGTACAGAGTCGCCGCCGAGCACGCGCTCGGCGCCGGGATCATCATCGCCGATACGAAATTCGAGTTCGGGCTCGACCAGCACGGTCATCTCGTGCTCGGCGACGAGGCGTTGACGCCCGACTCGTCCCGCTTCTGGCCCGGCGATGAATACGAGCCCGGCCGCGCGCAGGACAGCTTCGACAAGCAGTTCGTCCGCGACTACTGCGAGTCGACGGGCTGGGACAAGACGAATCCGGGGCCGGAGCTCCCGGCCGACGTCGTGCAGGCGACGCGAGCGAAGTACGTCGAGGCGTTCGAGCGGCTGACAACCATCCCGTTCCCGGCGTATCTCGAAAACCCGTCGGTCGTGCTCGGATGAAGGCCACGGTCCTCGTTCGACCGAAAGCGGGGATCCTCGACCCGCAGGGCGACGCGGTCGAGCGCGCGCTCGAGCACCTCGGCTTCGCCGTCTCGGGTGCGCGTGTTGGCAAGGTCGTCGACCTCGAGGTGACCGCCGACGACGAGGCGGGCGCGCGTGAGCAGGTGGAGCGAATGTGCGAGCA
This sequence comes from Gaiellaceae bacterium, assembly GCA_036512155.1. Lineage (GTDB taxonomy): Bacteria > Actinomycetota > Thermoleophilia > Gaiellales > Gaiellaceae > Palsa-739. The sequence continues at coordinate 11,087 of DATCBD010000033.1, forward strand.
GCTGCTCGCGAATCCACTCATCGAGTCGTACGAGATCGAGCTGCATGGCTAGTCCGCAGCCGCGGATCGGAGTCGTCACGTATCCGGGCTCGCAGGACGACCGCGACGCCCTGTGGGCGCTCGGCGCGCTCGACGCGGAGGCGGTGCCGGTGTGGCACGAGGAGCGCGAGCTCCCGTCGCTCGACGCGGTCGTGCTGCCGGGCGGATTCTCGTACGGCGACTACCTGCGGTGCGGCGCGATCGCGCGTTTTTCCCCCGCCACCTCAGCGGTGTGCGCGTTCGCCGAGCAGGGCGGCCTCGTGCTCGGCATCTGCAACGGCTTCCAGGTGCTGTGCGAAGCCGGCCTACTGCCTGGAGCGCTGCTGCGAAACGAGTCGCTGCGGTTCGTGTGCCGCGACGTCCCGCTGCGGGTCGAGCGCGCCGACACGCCGTTCACCGCGCGCTGCGAGGCGGGCCAGACGCTCGTCATCCCGGTCAAGCACGGCGACGGGCGCTACGTGCCGCCGCCCGATCTCGATTCCGCGCAGGTCGTCTTTCGCTACCGCGACAACCCGAACGGCTCGGTGGACGACATCGCGGGAGTCTGCAACGAGGCCGGCAACGTGCTCGGGCTGATGCCGCATCCCGAACATGCCGTCGACCCCTTGCTGGGGTCGGCGGACGGTGCTCTGATCTTGGCTTCGCTCGTCGAGGCCGCGCGCGACCGCGCGCTCGCCGCGGTCTAGCCGCGCATTCCGCAGGGATCGACGAAGACGTCGTCGACCTGCCAGGTGCCGCTCGTCGCCGTCGACGTGAGCTGCAGCTGCGCGGAAACGGTCAGGATCGGAAGGGAGAGAATCGAGGGGACACTGGCGCTCGGTTCCCAGCTTCCGTAGCCCGACGGGCTGAAGCTCGTGAAGTTGAGGATGCCGGTGATGTTCCCGAGGAGGCCGTAGAAGACGACCCGCGCCTGCAGCGGGCCGTTCGCGTTGTCCGAGTGCGCGAACATCCGCCAGCCAGGCGCGTTCAGCGCGGTGCAGACCTTCGGGCTCGCAGCGCTGCCGCCCGGCCCGATGCTGAGCGACGAGCTGCCGCCTCCGTTGACCGACCACGGCTCGTTGCCGTCGCCGACGGCGGCGTTGGAAACCTTCCAGCCGGTCGTGCCGCTCTCGAAGCCGTTGTTCGAGAAAGCGAAGTAGTCGTTGTTGTCGCCGAACTGCGCGAAGGGCTGGAGTGAGCCGCCGCACATGAGCGCTGCCTTGCCGCTCGGAGCCGCGACGATCGCCGCGAGTGCCGCCATCACACATACGAGTGAGATTCGCTTGATCATGGTCGCCACCCCGACCACCTCCACTTCGCCGCAGGAAAGAATGCAAAGCGCACCCTTGTTCCCGCCCCCGTTTGCCGCGATCCCCCTTCCTGGGGATCTTGGCCGGAGTCCCTCGACCGAGGTACACACCGAGACCTCGAGACATGGACAATTCGATTGTGGAAGCCGTTGCGGCCGGTGATCCGCTTGCTGCCGATCTCGTAGAGCGCGCCCGAGAGCGCGCACGCCGCCGCATGGGCACGCTCGAAGAGAGAGTGGCCGTCGCGATGGCCGGCACGTTTCTCGCCGCCGCCGCAGCAGCAGCCGTCTTCTTGCCGGCGGCGCGGCCGTTCTCGCCCGTCGCGGCCGTTCTGGCCGTCGCCGCCTACGCCGTCGCGTCCCGCGTCCAGTTCGAGGTCCGGAACAACTTCGCGGCGCCGACGCAGCTCGTCCTCGTGCCGATGCTGTTCGTGCTTCCTCCGCGAGACGTGCCGCTGCTCGTCGCCGCGGGCTACATCGCCGGTCAGCTGCACCGTCGAACACATCCCCTCAGCCACACGCCGATCGACGTCGCCAACGCGTGGTACTCGATGGGGCCCGCGATCGTGCTGGCCGTCGGCGAGACCTCCCGGCCCGCCTGGAGCCATTCGGCGGTGTACGTCGCCGCCTTCGCGGCGCAGTTCGCCGTCGACTTCGGCACCACCTCGATCTGGTCGCGCATCGCATACGGCGTCCGCGTGCAGGATCACCTTCGCTCGATGCGCGAGACCGCGCTCGTCGACGCCGCTCTCAGCCCGGTCGGGCTTGTGGTGGCGATGGCGACCGTCGGCCGGTCGTGGGGCCCGCTCGTCGTCCTGCCGCTCGTCGGCCTCTTGCAGGTGTTCGCGCGCGAGCGACAGACGCGGCTCGACCATGCGTTGGAGCTCTCGCACGCGTATCGCGGCACCGCGCTGCTGCTCGGCGAGATGATCGAGGCTGACGACGAGTACACCGGCAGTCACAGCCGCGACGTCGTCGCGCTCGTCCTCGCGGTGGCAGACCGCCTCGAGCTCGAACCTGCCGCGCGCAGGCAGGCGGAGTTCGCCGCCCTGTTGCATGACGTCGGCAAGGTGAAGATCCCGTCGGAGATCATCAACAAGCCGGGCCCGCTCGACGATGACGAGCGCGCGCTCATCAACACGCACACGCTGCTCGGCGAGGAGATGCTCGGCCAGGTCGGCGGGCTGCTCGGCAACGTCGGCCACGTCGTGCGCTCGTCGCACGAGCGCTGGGACGGAGCCGGCTATCCCGACGGTCTCGCCGGCGAGGACATCCCGATTGCGGCCCGCATCGTCTCGGCTTGCGACGCGTGGAGCGCCATGACGACCGACCGCGCGTACCGGTCTCGCCTAACCGACGAAGAGGCGACGCTCGAGCTGCGGGTGTGCTCCGGCACACAGTTCGACCCGCGCGTCGTTGACGCGTTGCTCGACGTCCTGAGCTCCTAGAGGCTCAGCTCCTCCGCGAGCGCCGGATGGTGCGCGAGCTGCGTGCGCAGCCGCGCGAGGTCGCGCGCTCGGAACGTCACCGGCCCGCGCCGCGCCGTGTCGTCGGTCGTGTAGGCGAAGCGGACGAGTCGCTCGCCACGCTGCGTCTCGAGCAGCTGGACGACCGACGCGAACCGGCGATCGCCTGCCTGCTGGCGCACGACCACCTCCTCGACGAGGTCCGCCGCGCCCCACGGTGTTGCCGTCTTGGATGCCATGGAGACCACGCTAGGCGGCACTTCGTCACGACGGTGTGCCGGTTGTGTGCCTATTTCCCGGAGCGGTCGATCAGTTCGATGCGATAGTCGTCGGGATCCCGGACGAAGCAGAGCAGCGACCCGCCTTCGCGGACGCGGTACGGCTCCCGTTCCGGCTCGATCCCCTGAGCGGCGAGCTGCTCCAGCGTCCCGCCGAGGTCGTCCACCGCGAGCGCGATGTGGCCGTAGCCGGTGCCGACGTCATACGTGCGGCCGTCGTGGTTGTACGTCAGCTCCAGCACGGCCTTCTGGTCGCCGACGCCGAAGAAGTAGTTGGTCGCCTCGAGCTCGCCGTTGCGGACGATGTCCATGTCGCGCTCGAACTCGAAGCCGAGCGCCTCGTAGAACGCGCGGCTCTTCGCCGGATCGGTGATCCGGACCATCGTGTGCAGGAATTGGGCCATGACGGGAGGCTACTCGGGCGGGAGCTCGTCCTGCAGCATCGAGAAGAGCACCGCGTCCTGCCACTCGCCGAACTTCTCGTACGCCTTCCGCTTGACGCCCTCGCGCACGTAGCCCACCCGCTCGGCATGGTCGACGGCGCGCTCGTTGAAGCCGTAGATCTGGATCTCCAGCCGGTGGAAGCCGAGCTCGCCGAGCACAAGGCGCTGGAAGGCGCGCGCGATCTCGTCGCCGAGCTTGCGGCCGCGAAAGCGCGGATCGACCGCGAGCCGGCCGCCCTCGACGATGCGATGACGCTCGTTCACGACACGGTACGAGGCGCTGCCGACGCGTTCGCCGTCCGCCTCGGCGACGAGCCACCCGAACGCCTCCGGCTCGCGTTCCGAGCGCTCGATGTCGGCGACGACCTCGTCCAGCGTGCCCGGCGCCCGGCCGAGGAACTCGCGCGTGTCCTCGCCGGTGACGAGCTCGAGCAGGAACTCGGCGTCGGAGCGGTCAGCGCGCCGGAGCTCGACGGACACGCCGCGACGCTATCCGAACCGCTCCGGTGCCGAGCGCGACGCCCCCACAGATGAGCACGAGCCCCGCGAGCTTCTGGTACGACACTCCTTCGCCGAGGAAGACCGCCCCGTAGAAGAGCGCGAACGCGGGCAGCATGTACGCGACGAGCGCCGAGCGGGACGAGCCGTACTCGCGGATCATCCGGTAGGAGAGGATCTGCGCGAGCGCCGTCCCGAGCAGGCCGAGCGCCGCCCCGGAGCCGACCGACTTCCATCCGGGCGCATGCGTCGGAAGCGTCGCGAGCGCGAGCGGCAGCAACAGCACGGACGCGCCGGTCATCGAGACGGCGGCGAGAACGGGGCCTCCGACGCTCATCCGCCTGCCCGCGTACAGGTTCGCGGCCGCGTACGACACCGAGGCGACGACGATCGCGGCGATGCCGATCGTCCCGTGCCAGCCGCCCTGCGGGTGCACACCGGCGAGAATGCCGACGCCGACGAGCCCGAGGAGGACCCCGACGAGCCGCCAGCCGCTCGAGCGCTCGGTCGGCACGAAGCACACGGCCAAGATGGCGACGAAGATCGGTACCGACGAGTTCGCGACGGCGGCCGTTCCCGAGTCGACCCACCGCTCGCCCCAGGCGATCAGCGTGAACGGCACCGCCGCGTTGAGGACCGCGAGCACGAGGCCCGGGCGCCACGCCCGCACAAGAGCTGCGACGCCGTACCGGCGCCATGCGAACGCGACGAGGATCGGGGCGGCGGAGAGCAGGCGCACCTCGATCAGCACAGCCGGCGAGAGGTCGCGGATACCGACCTTGATGAACAGGTACGACGACCCCCAGATCGCCCCGAGGACGACCAAGAGGAAGACGTACCGCCGCCTCACGAGCCCATCTGAAAGGGAGGCTAGACTGAATCACCTGACGCAGGTCGCGGAACAGCCGCTCCACCGCGCACTCGGCCTCACGGACGGGGAGGCGGACCGAATCCGGGAGCTTCTCGGCCGCGATCCGAACCACTTCGAGCTCGCCGTCTTCTCCGTCCTCTGGTCGGAGCATTGCGGCTACAAGCACTCTGCGCCGCTCTTGCGGCGGCTCCCGTCCGCCGGCGAGCGCGTGCTGCAGGGGCCGGGCGAGAACGCGGGCGTGCTCGACCTCGGCGAAGGCCTCGCGGTCGCCTTCAAGGTCGAGTCGCACAACCATCCCTCGGCGGTCGAGCCGTTCCAGGGCGCCGCCACCGGGGTGGGCGGGATCCTGCGCGACATCGTCGCCATGGGCGCGCGGCCGATCGCGCTCCTCGACGGGCTGTGGTTCGGCGCGCCCGGCCACGACTTCGACCGCGCCGTTGCCGGCATCGGCCACTACGGCAACTGCGTCGGCGTTCCCACGGTCGGCGGCCAGACGGTCTGGGACGAGGCCTATCGCGGCAACTGCCTCGTGAACGCGATGTGCGTCGGCCTGCTCGACGCACACCGGCTGCAGACGGCGAAGGCGCACGGCCCCGGCAACGTCGTCGTCCTCTTCGGTGCGACGACAGGCCGCGACGGCATCGGCGGCGCATCCGTGCTCGCGAGCCAGGAGTTGGGCGAGGACGATCCCGACAAGCGGCCGTCGGTCCAGGTCGGCGACCCGTTCACCGGCAAGAAGCTCATCGAAGTCTCGGTCGAGCTCGTCGAGTCGGGGCTCGTCGAGTCGCTGCAGGACTGCGGGGCCGCCGGGCTCGCCTCCGCGCTCAGCGAGATGGCGAGCGACGGCGCAGGCATCGACGTCCATCTCGACCGCGTGCCGCAGCGCGAGTCGGGGATGGAGCCGTGGGAGATCATGATCTCGGAGTCGCAGGAGCGGATGGTCGCGATCGTGCGGCCGCAGATGCTCGACGCGCTCCACGCGCTGTGCGCGAAGTGGGAGCTGGAGAGCGCGGCGATCGGCGAGGTGACCGACACCGGTGTGTTGCGCGCTCTCTATGAGGGGACCGTGGTCGGCGACATTCCGGCGCGTTTGCTTACCGACGACTGTCCTCGCTACGAGGTCGAGCAGCGGAAACCGGACACGTGGGTGGCGCCCGCGCCGAAGGCGCGTCGCCGGCAGCCGGACGTAGCCGGCGTTTACGAGCAGTACGACCAGCTCGTCGGCTCGCGCACGGTGCGCCGCCCGGGCCTCGACGCGGCCGTGCTGAGGCTGCGGCCGTCGCTGCGCGGGCTCGCCGTCTCGCTGCAGGGCCCGCGCCCCGGAGAGACGGATCCGTTCGCCGCCGGCGTGCAGGCCGTGCTCGGCGCCGCGCGCAACGTCGCCTGTACGGGCGGCGAGCCGATCGGCCTCACCGACTGTCTCAACTTCGGCAATCCCGAGAAGGCGGAAATCGGCTACGAGCTCGCGCGGGCGATCGAGGGCATCTCGCAGGCCGCCGAGGCGCTCGGTGTCCCGGTCGTCTCCGGCAACGTCTCGCTGTACAACGAGACCGACGGCCGCCCCATCCCCCCGACGCCCGTCGTCGGGTGCGTCGGGCTCGTGCAGGACGTGCGGCTCGTTCCCGCCGGATGGCAGCGCGGCGACGTGGTGCTGCTCGCGACCGTGCCCGAGGAGAGCATCGCCGCAGAGGTATCGCTCATCCGCTTCCTGCGGAAGGCGGCGCCGCTCCTGACGCTCTGCCACGACGTCGGCAGCGGCGGGATCGAAGCCGCGCTCGCCGAGACGACGCGCTGGAGCGGCCGCGAGGCCGACGTGCAGCTTCCGGCCGAGCCGGAGGCGGGAGCCGCGATCCTCGCGTGCGCGCCGGAAACTGTCGCCCGGCTCGGCACGAAGGGCTTCGTCCAGATCGGCGAGGTGCGCTGACATGTGCGGCGTCTTCGGCGTATACGCCCCCGAGCGCGACGTCGCGCGACTCACGTACTTCGGGCTCTTCTCGCTCCAGCACCGCGGCCAGGAGTCGGCGGGAATCGCTGTGTCGGAGAACGGCCGGCTGACCGCGCTCCGCGACCTCGGCCTCGTCACGCAGGTCTTCGACGAACAGAAGCTGCACGCGCTGCAGGGCCAGGTGGCGATCGGGCACACGCGCTACTCGACCACGGGCTCGTCGGGATGGGCGAACGCGCAGCCGCTCGTGCAGCACGGGCGCAACCGCACGGTCGCGCTCGGCCACAACGGCAACCTCGTCAACGCTGACGTGCTGCGCGAGGAGCTCCGCGCCGAGGGCGCGACGCTGCGCGGGACGTCCGACAGCGAGGTGATCGCAGCACTGATCGCGAACGCCGACGCGCCGCTCGACGAGGCCGTCGCCGGTGCGATGCGCAAGCTGCAGGGCGCGTACTCGGTCGTCGCGCTGTCAGAAGGGACGTTGATCGCGTTCCGCGACCCGCTCGGCTTCCGCCCGCTCGTGCTCGGCCGCGTGAACGACGACTGGGTGGTCGCGTCCGAGACGTGTGCGTTCGACCTCGTCGGCGCCGAGCACGTGCGCGAGGTCGAACGCGGCGAGATCGTGCTCGTCGACGGCGACGGGATGCGATCCGTGCAGGCGGTCGAGCCGCCGGCCAACGGCGCGCTCTGCATCTTCGAGTTCTTCTATCTCGCGCGCCCGGACACGCGGCTCGACGGCATCGAGGTGCACGGCGCCCGCGTCCGGATGGGCGAGCGGCTCGCGGAGGAGGCACCCGCGGACGCCGAGCTCGTGCTCCCCATCCCGGACTCCGGGACGCCGGCCGCGATCGGGTTCTCGCGCGCGCTCGGCATCCCGTTCAGCGAGGGCCTGATCAAGAACCGGTACATCGGACGCACGTTCATCCAGCCCGATCAGGAGCTGCGGCGCCTCGGCGTGCGGCTGAAGTTCAACCCGCTCGCCGAGGTGGCGGGCAAGCGCGTCGTCGTCGTCGACGACTCGATCGTGCGCGGGAACACGACGCGCGCGATCGTGCAGATGCTCTTCGACGCCGGCGCAATCGAGGTGCACGTGCGCATCTCGTCGCCGCCGGTGATCGGGCAGTGCTTCTACGGCATCGACCTCGCCGACCCGCAGGAGATGGTCGCGGCCGGGAAGACGGTCGAGGAAGTGCGCGAATACATCGGCGCGACCTCGCTCGCGTATCTGTCGCACGAGGGGCTCGTCGAGGCGACGCGCAGGCCGGAATCGGATCTCTGCCGCGCCTGCCTGACGCGTCAGTACCCGACCGAGGTACCGGCCGAGTACGCGAAGCTCCGCTTCGAAGCCGCGCGCGCATAAGTCGTCACACCGACGCCGGGGTACCTGGTACCGGCCGTGTCCGTGCCGGCGGAAACACCTGCTCAGACGTTCAGACCGGTACCTGGTACCTGTACGTGGGCGTCACGACTTCTACGCGGCCAGATCCGCGACGTGCAGGAGCTCGAGCTTGAGCCCGTCCGGGTCGTAGAAGAACACCGCGTAGTAGCCCGGCATGTAGCCGTACTCCTGCGGCTCGCTCTCGAGCGTCCCGCCCGCAGCGACCACCCACTCGGCGCGCTCGTCAACCGCAGCTCGCGACGCGACCTCGATGGCAAGATGGTGCAGCCCGACCGCATACCGGTCGACCGTGCCTTCCTCGCTCTGCGCCTCGCGCAGGCCGATCGAAGTCCCGCGGCCGCTCAGGTACCAGATCGTCTCGCCGCGCTCGCCCTCCACCTCGCTGATCACGTGCCAGCCGAGCGGGCCGAGCAGGTCGCGGTAGAAGAGCAGGCTGCGCTCGATCGAGGAGACGACCAGGTCGACGTGATGGACGCCCCCGGAGCGCATGCGATCCGGCCCGACTTCGTCGCCGGATGCACGACTCCTCGTACCATCCAACGCCGGTGCGTCTGTTCCACTACCACCTCGTCACGAGCCGGGTTCGGGAGGTCGAGGCGCGCTACATCGGCAAGCTCGGATTCGACCTCGTCGCGCGCCACGGGCGGATCGGCGAAGACCTCCAGTCGTACGAGGCGGGGACCTCGTGGGCGGAGCTGGACGCGCGCGGATTCAAGCTCCGTCTCTCCGAGCTCGAGCTCGGCGCCGTCAACGTCGTGGTGCAGCCGGGGCAGTGGCCGCTGCCGCGCGTCGACCACCTCGGCCTCGCCCTCGACGACGACGAGTTCGAGCGTGCGATCGCTCGCGCCGAGGACGCGCAGCTCCGCGTGCAGGAACACGGCGGCCGGCGGACGTTCGTCTCGACGAACGCGGGCTACCGGCTCGAGCTCCATCCGCCGCGCGACTGGATCGACGACCTGCTCGGCCACGCCGACCGGCTTCGGCTCTCGGAGCTGCACCTGAAGTCGGACGACCCCGAGGCCAAGGCGGAGGCGATGGCGCAGATCCTCGACTGCGAGCGGATCGGCGCCGACGTCGAGATCGGCGAGACGCTCGTCCGCTTCACCCCGGGTGGCCCGCAGGGCCGGCCGGAGCTGCAAGCGGAGATGTTCGTCTGAGATCAAGCCTAGACTCGACTTCTTGACGAAGGACACGCGCACGTACGAGGCCGCCGGCGTCTCCCTCACCACCGCTGACGCCGTCGTCGAGCGCCTCCGCGCGGCGGTGGAGTCGACCGGCGCCACGGACTTCGGCCGCTTCGCCGGGCTCTTTCCGCTCGACGAGCACCGCTTCCTCGCCGCCTCCACCGACAGCGTCGGGTCGAAGCTCATGCTCCACCGTCGCGCGGGAACGCTGCGCTGGGGCGGGATGGACCTCGCTGCCCACTGCATCGACGACGTCCTCTGCTCCGGGGCCGAGCCACTCTTCCTGCTCGACTACGTCGCCGCGGCACACGTCGACCTCGAGCAGGTGGCCGAGCTCGTCGAGGGTGCCGCGGAGGTCTGCCGAGCCGCAGGCTGCGCGCTCATCGGCGGCGAGACCGCAGAGCTGCCCGGTGTCTACCGCGACCAGGAGCTCGACTTCGCCGGCACGTGCGTCGGCATCGTCGAGCGCGACCGCGTCATCGACGGGTCGCGCTGCGCACCGGGCGACGTCGTGGTCGGCTTCCCATCGAGCGGCCTGCACACGAACGGCTTCTCGCTCGTCCGCACGCTCGGAGAGATCGATCCCGCGTTCCTCGCACCGCATCGCCTCTACCTCGACGACGTGCACGAGCTGCGCGTGTATGCGGACGTGAAGGCGCTCGCCCACGTCACCGGGGGCGGGATCCTCGGCAACCTCTCGCGCGTACTTCCGGACGGAGTGCACGCCCATATCGACTGGGACGCATGGGAGCGGCCGCCGGTGTTCGAATGGCTCGCGGACCGCGGCGTCGCCGAGGAGGAGGCACGGCGCGTCTTCAACCTCGGCATCGGCATGTGCGCCGTCGTGCCGGAAGCGCCCGCCGGCGCAATCGTGATCGGAGCGCTGGAGTGATCGGCGTCCTCGTTTCGGGCCAGGGCACGAACCTGCAAGCGCTGCTCGACGCAGGGCTACCGATCGTCGCCGTCGCGTCCAACCGCCGCGCCGTGCCCGCGCTGCGCCGCGTCCCCGAGGAGACAACGGCAGTGTTCGAGCTCGGCGACTACGCGGACCGCAACGCGCGCGACGCCGCGATGGCGGCCTGGCTCAAGAGTCGAGGAGTCGATCTCGTAGTGCTGGCCGGCTACATGCATGTCCTGACATCTGCGTTCCTCGACGGCTTCCCAGAAGCCGTCGTGAACGTCCATCCCTCGCTCCTCCCCGACTTCCCGGGCATGCACGCAGTCGAAGAGCAGCTCGCCGCCGGCGTGAGCGAATCGGGCGCGACCGTACACATCGTCGACGAAGGAGTCGACAGCGGCCCCGTGCTCGCGCAGGAGCGCGTCCCCGTGCTGCCGGACGACACGCTGTCGACGCTGCACGAGCGCATCCAGGACGTCGAGCACCGTCTCCTCCCCAAGGTGGTGGCCGAGCTGTGCGCGCGCTGATCTCCACGTACGACACGACGGGGCTCGAGGTGTTCGCGCGCGGTCTCGCCGAGCTCGGCATCGAGCTCGTGACCACCGGCGGAAGCACCGACGGCTTCCTGCGCGACTTCGGGCTCGACCCGACGGTGATCGACGTCCCACAGATGCTCGGCGGCCGCGTGAAAACGCTCCATCCGCGCATCCACGCCGGCATCCTCGCGCGCCGCGACAACCCCGAGGACGTCGCCACGCTCGCAGAGCACCAGATCGAGCCGTTCGACATCGTCTGCATCAACCTCTATCCGTTCGAACGGGTGGCGGCGAAGCAGGGCGTCACCGAGGCGGAAGCGGTGGAGATGATCGACGTCGGCGGCCCGTCGATGCTGCGCGGCGCAGCGAAGAACTTCGCCCACGTCACGGCTGTCTGCCGTCCGGAGCGCTACGGCTTCGTCCTCGACGAGCTCCGCGAGCACGGCGAGATCTCGCTCGAGACCAGGAGGGAGCTCGCGGCCGAGGCGTTCGCCACGACGGCGGTCTACGAGGCGGCGATCGCGACCTGGTTCTCCGAGCGCGAGTCGTTCCCGGACACGCTCGTGCTTTCGCTCGACAAAGTGCTCAACCTGTCCTACGGAGAGAACCCGCACCAGCGCGCCGCGTATTACGCCGACCGAGGGGCCCGCGCGCACCTGCTCTCGCGCGTGGAGCAGCTGCACGGCAAGGCGCTTTCGTTCAACAACCTCAACGACCTGTCCGCCGGGCGGGCGATCGGACGCGAGTTCACGCTGCCGGCCTGCGTCATCGTCAAGCACGCCAACCCGTGCGGCGTTGCGCTCGGCGCGACCATCGAGGAGGCGTACGACAAGGCGCTCGCGTCAGACCCCACATCGGCGTACGGCGGCGTCGTCGTCCTCAACCGCGACGTCGACGCGGCCCTGGGCGAGAAGCTCGCCGAGCAGTTCGTTGAGGTCCTCTTCGCGCCGGACTACGGCGACGGCGCGCTCGAGGCACTGCGGCGAAGGCAGGGTACGCGCATCCTCGTCGACCGCGAGCGCCGGCGCCCCTCTGCGCAGCAACGCGGGCTGAAGCGCGTGCTCGGCGGCGTGCTCGTGCAGGACGCCGACGCCGAGATCGAGGACCGCGACGGCTGGACGGTCGTGGCCGGCACGCCGGACGAACAGCAGTGGGGCGACCTCGTCTTCGCCTGGCGCGTGTGCAAGCACGTCCTCTCGAACGCGATCGTGATCGCGACCGATCTCGCGACCATCGGTGTCGGCGCCGGCCAGATGAGCCGCGTGGACGCCGTCCGCATCGCGCTCGACAAGGCGGCCGAGTTCAGCCACGACACCCGCGGCGCCGTCCTCGCCTCGGATGCGTTCTTCCCCTTCCCCGACGGGCCGGAGCGCGCGCTCGAGCGGGGCGTGCGCGCCATCGTCCAGCCGGGCGGCTCGAAGCGCGACGACCTCGTGATCGCCGCCGTCGCCGACGCAGGCGCGACAATGGTGTTCACGGGTCGCCGCCATTTCCGCCACTAGTCCCGCACACTTCCGTCTCGTTGCGCGCGCCGACCAGCGCGGCTTCCTCGAGCTCCCGTGGAACCTGCCGCTCGAGGATTGGCCGGCGGAGCTGCACGTCGACCTCGCGCGCGGCATCAGCCGCCACGTCGTCCGCTTCGTGGAGCTGAACGGCAGGTACTACGCGCTGAAGGAGCTGCCACAGCGCCCGGCGGAGCGCGAGTACCGATTGCTGGGCGAGCTCCGCGAGCGCAGCATGCCGGTGGTCGAGCCGATCGGGATCGTGGCCGAGCGCACGACCGCCGATGGCGAAGAGCTCGACGCGATCCTCATCACGCGCCAGCTCGAATTCGCGCTGCCGTATCGCCTGATCCTCGGCCGGCGGATGCTGCCCGCGCCGGAGGCGACGATCCGATCAGCGCTCGCCGAGCTGCTCGTCCGGCTCCATCTCGCCGGCTTCTTCTGGGGCGACTGCTCGCTGTCGAACGCGCTCTTCCGCCGCGATGCAGGCGCGCTCTCCGCGTACCTCGTCGATGCCGAGACGGGAGAGCTGCACGACCGCCTGTCCGACGGGCAGCGCCTGCACGACATCGACATCGCAGAGGAGAACCTCAGCGGCGAGCTGTACGACCTCTCGGCGGAGCTCGAGCGCGACGTCGTCGCCGATCCGTGGGAGTTTGCCGAGGACGTGCGTAAACGCTACGAGCAGCTGTGGGCGGAGCTCACCGAGGAGCAGGTCTTCGCGCCGGGCGAAGGGCAGAAGCTCGAGGAGCGTCTGCGCCGGCTCAACGAGCTTGGGTTCGACGTCGAGGAGGTCGAGCTCGTGCGCGAGGGAGACCAGGTGCGGCTGAAGCTGCACTCGAAGGTGGTGGAGCCCGGGCATCACCGCCGTCGCCTCCTCCGGCTGACCGGGCTCGACGCGCAGGAGAACCAGGCACGCGTGCTGCTGAACGACCTGACGCGTTACCGTGCCTACCTCGACCGCACCGGCGAGGCGCCCGTGTCCGACGCAGCGGCGGCCGGCCGCTGGCTGAGCGAGATCTTCGAGCCGACGATCGCGTCGATCCCCCGCGAGCTACGCGGCAAGCGTGCGGCGGCGGAGATCTTCCACGAGATCCTCGAGCACCGCTGGTTCCTGTCCGAGCAGGCCGGCCGCGACGTCGGCCTCGAGAGGGCCACGAAGTCCTACATCGACCAGATCCTGCGCACTGCGCCCGACGAGAAGCTCACACTGACGAGAACGCCACCCGAAGGAGAGGCATGACCACCGCAGATCCACGCCGCTGGCAGGCGCTCGCACTCGTCTGCGTCGCGTTCTTCATGACCGTGCTCGACGTCTCGATCGTGAACGTCGCGCTGCCGTCGATCGGCCGCAGCCTGCACTTCTCCCAGACGGGCCTGCAGTGGGTCATCACCGCGTACGCGATCACCTTCGGCGGCTTCCTGCTGCTCGGCGGGCGCACCGGCGACATCCTCGGCCGCAAGCGGATGTTCCTCATCGGCCTCGTCGTCTTCTCGGCCGCGTCGCTCGTCTGCGGGCTCGCGGGCTCGACCGGCGTTCTCATAGCGGCACGTGCCGTGCAGGGATTCGGCGCCGCGATCGTGTCGCCGTCCACGCTCTCGATCATCACGACGACGTTCGACGAAGGAGCGGAGCGCAACAAGGCGCTCGGCATCTGGGGCGCGATGGGCGGCAGCGGCGCCGCCGCGGGCGTCCTCTTCGGCGGAATCCTGACCAAGTACCTCGGCTGGCAATGGATCTTCTTCGTCAACGTCCCGGTGGGCGCGCTCGTGCTCGCGCTCGCGCCTCGCGTCGTGCGCGAGAGCCGCGCGCCGGGAGAGCGCCAGGGGTTCGACGTCGTCGGAGCGAGCTCGGTCACCGCCGGGCTGGCGTTGCTCGTGTACGCGATCTCGAAGGCGCCGGTGGACGGGTGGAGGAACGGCACGACGATCGGCCTGCTTATCGCCGCAGTTGCGCTCATCGCGTTCTTCCTCGTCTGGGAGACGCGTGTGGAGAACCCGCTCATGCCGTTGTCCATCTTCCGGATCCGGACGCTCGCGGGCGCCAACATCGTCGGCGTGCTGCTCGGCGCGTCCGTGTTCGCGAACTTCTTCCTGCTGACGCTGTACGTGCAGAACGTCCTGCACTTCTCCGCGCTGAAGACCGGCATCACGTTCCTCGCCACTGCCGGGACGACGGTCGTCGTCGCCGCGGTGTCGCAGTGGCTGACGACGAAGATCGGGCCGCGCATCGTCATGGCGATCGGGCTCGCGCTCAACACGGGCGGGCTGATCTGGTACGCGCAGATCCCGGTGCACGGGTCGTACGTGCGCGACCTCTTGGGCGGCTATCTCCTGGTCGGGTTCGGGCTCGCGCTCGCATTCATCCCCGTGTCGATCGCAGCGCTCGCGGGCGTCGGCCCGCGCGAGGCGGGGCTCGCGTCCGGGTTGCTGAACACTGCGCAGCAGGTGGGTGGGGCGATCGGCGTCGCGGTCGCGTCGAGCATCGCGGTCTCGCGCGCCACGCATCTCCTGCACTCCGGCGCGTCGCAGGCGGCCGCGTTGACGAGCGGCTACTCGCTCGCGTTCTGGGTCATCGCCGGCGTGTCCGCCGCGGGGGTCGTCGCCGCGCTCGGGCTCGTGCGCGACAGCGAGGTCGGCGAGGCGGAGGCGGTCGAGGCGTTCTCCTAGACCCCACGCGGCATCGAATACGCTTCCGCCCGTGCCCGAGCGGTATCCGACCATCCTGGAGCTCGTCGGCGCGACGCCGATCGTGCGGCTGGACAAGCTCACGCCGAGCGGCGGCGCTCAGCTGCTGGCGAAGCTCGAATACCTGAACCCGGGCGGCTCCGTGAAGGACCGCATCGGCCTGCCGATGATCGAGGCGGCCGAGCGCGAGGGGAAGCTGAAGCCGGGCGGCACGATCGTGGAGCCCACGTCGGGCAACACCGGCGTCGGCCTCGCCATCGCCGCGGCGATCAAGGGCTACCGGTGCATCTTCGTCATGCCGGACAAGATGAGCCAGGAGAAGATCGCGCTCCTCCGGGCGTATGGCGCCGAGGTCGTGATCACGCCGACCGCGGTCGACCACGACTCGCCGGAGAGCTACTACTCCGTCTCCGACCGGCTGGCGGAGGAGATCCCCGGCGGCTACAAGCCCGACCAGTACTCGAACATGAACAACCCGGAGGCGCACTACCGCGTCACGGGGCCCGAGATCTGGGAGCAGACCGGCGGCGACATCGACGCGCTCGTCATCTCCGTCGGGACCGGCGGAACGATCAGCGGCGTGGGCCGCTACTTCAAGGAGCGCAAGCCGGAGGTGCTGATCGTCGGCGCCGACCCGGAGGGATCGGTGTACACGGCGAACGACGAGCGCGACGTTCATCCGTATCTCGTCGAAGGCATCGGCAAGGACACGTGGCCCAAGACGATGGACCCGACGGTCGTGGACGAGTGGATCCGCGTCGGCGACCGCGACTCGTTCCGTTGGGCGCGCCGGCTCGCGCGCGAGGAAGGCATTCTCGCCGGCGGTTCCGCCGGCACGACGCTCGTTGCAGCAGACGCGATCGCGCGCCGGCTCGGCCCGGGCAACCGCGTGCTGATGCTCATCCCGGACTCGGGCCGTAACTATCTGTCGAAGTTCTACGACGACAACTGGATGCTCGAGCATGGATTCCTCGAGCGGCAGGCGCCGCTGCCGACGGTCGAGGAGGTGCTGCTCGCGAAGCACGGCGGCGAGCTTCCCGCGCTCATCACGATCGCAGCGCATCAGAAGGTCGGCGAAGGCATCGATACGATGCAGCGCTACAGCATCTCCCAGCTGCCGGTCGTGCGTGACGGCGAGTGCGAGTCGCTCGCCGACGTGATCGGGTCGCTTCAGGATCGCGCGCTACTCGAGCGCGTCTTCGTCAATCCCGACGTCCTGCACGAGGACGTCGCGTCCGCGATGCAACCGCCGCTCGCGGCGATCGACGCGTCCGCGACGATGGAAGAGGTCTTCGGCACGCTGCAGGGCGGCACGAACGCCGTCGTCGTCGCCCGCGACGGGAAGCCCGTCGGCGTCTTGACTCGAAGCGACCTGCTCGAGTTCCTCGCCCACCGGCGCTAGCTCAGCCGGCTCCCGTTCTTCTTCGCGCGCTCGCCGAGCTCGCGCGTCGCGATCAACACCGCGCGGACGCCGTCCAACAGCTCCGCGACCAGCTCCAGCCGCCGCTGCTCCGAGCGGAGCTCGAGCAGCTCCTGCTTCGACTCCGGCGCGAGCTCGACCTGCGCCGCGAGCCGGAACGACAGCTGCTCCGCATCCTCCTCCAGCTCGCCGGCCTCCGCCTCCGCCGCCGCTGCGAGCGCCCGGAACGACGCCGTCGCGCGGGTGACCGCACCGGGCAGCGGCTCCTCGCCGTCGTCGTCGACCGGCAACACCTCGGCGGTCATGAACGAGCGTCCGTGCGTCAGCCTCTCGACCAGGAAGCGCTCGCCGCCCTCGACGACGATGTTCATGCGCCCGTCGTCGAACTGCTCCAGGACCTCGTCCACGCGCGCCAGCGTCCCCAGCTCGCGCACGCCGTCCTCGTCCGCGAAGACGAGCCCGAACTCGAGCTCCTCCGCGATGCACTCGCCGATCAGCTCCCGGTACCGCGGCTCGAAGATGTGGAGCGGGACGCGCTCCGTCGGCAGGAGGACGATGCCGAGCGGGAAGAGGCCGACCTCCATGGCGCCACAGGGTACGCACCCGGACATACCATGGGTGCGTGGCTGCCGATCGTCTCGAGACCTTGCTCCGCGACGCCTTCCCGGAGGCGAACGAGCTGTCGGTCGAGGACCGCACCGGCGGCGGCGACCATTTCCAGGTGACCGTGGCGAGCACGCGCTTCGCCGGACTGCCGCTGCTCGAGCAGCACCGCCTCGTCAACGAGGCGCTGGCCGAGCCGCTGCGCGACGGCACTATTCACGAGCTTCGGATCAAGACGAGGGAGGCTGCAGGATGAGCGAGCTGTCGGACCGGATCAAGGACGTGATCGCGCAGGAGCCGGTCACGTTGTTCATGAAGGGGACGCCGCAGATGATCATGTGCGGCAACTCCGACCGCGCGCTGCGCGCGCTCCGCGAGGCGGGCGCGCCCGTCACCACCGTCGACGTTCTCCCCGATCCGGCCATCCGGCAGGAGCTGTCCGCGCTCTCGGGCTGGCCGACGATCCCCCAGGTCTTCGTCGGCGGCGAACTGATCGGCGGCGCCGACATCGCGCAGGAGCTGGCCGAGTCCGGCGAGCTGACCAAGATCCTCGAGGCGAAGCTCGGCGCGGGCTACCGCGACGAGGCAGAGGTACGCGTCGTGGATGTTCTGACGCCAGCCCAGCGCTGAGGCGCCGCTTGCGGCGCCGTCCTCAGGACGCGCGGGTTCCCCGCGCGTCCGTCTGCTCTTGCGGACTCAGACGCCGGGCATTCCCCACCCACCTGTAGCCGATTCGGTCCGGCGACTCGACGTCGCCGAGCCAGTGGTGGAAGTACGGCACCCATTCGAGCACGCGCTCGTCGTACCGCGCGCGCAGCGCCTCGAGCAGGACGTCGTGCGGATGCAACCCGGGATGGCGCCACCGCCACTCGTCGACCGTCGGTGGCCCGCTCGCGTCGGGCCGCGCGCGGTACTCCGCCTCGTACCACGCCTGCAGCTCGGGATCGATGAGATCCCATGCGAACTCGTCGACGATCAAGACGGGCGCGAGCGAGGCGAGCCGGTCGACAGCCTCGACGAGCGGATCGAGGTGGTGGACGACGCGGCCCGCGACGACGGCGTCGAACTCGCCGTCCACCTCGCGGAAGTCGGTCTGCCGGAAGCGCTCGCCCGACGGCGCGCGCGGGTCGACGCCGATCGCGTCGTAGCCCGCCTCGACGAGCGCCGGGACGACACCACCGCGATCGCCGCAACCGACCTCGAGCACCCGCGCCGGAGCGGGCGGCAGGTGATGTAGAACGAACGCCGTGAACTCCATCGAGGTGAGCGTTGCAGAAGCACGCCGTATCGCGGTGCGCTCGCAGCTGCTCGACGGCGCGGCGACGAACGTCCTCGACACGGTCCGCCGGCTCGGCTTCTTGCAGATCGACCCGATCTCGAGCGTCGCGCCGCCCCAGTACCTCGTGCTCTGGAGCCGCCTCGGCGCGTACGACCGCGCCGAGCTCGACCGGCTGCTCTGGGAGAAGCGGAAGCTCGTCGAGTGGCGCGCGTTCATCTGGCCCATCGAGGATCTCCCGTTCCTGCTGGCACGCATGCGCTTGTCGGTGAGCCGGCCCCGCACTGACTTCGTGAAGGAGAACGCCTCGTTCCGCCGCTACGTGCTGCGCGAGCTCAGGGAGCGCGGCCCCCTGCTCTCACGCGAGATCGAGACCCACACGAGCAGGAAGGGCGCGGAGCGCCACGATTGGTGGGGCTCGCGCCAGATGGGTTTGATGCTCGAGGTCCTCGGCGCGCGCGGCGAGGTCGCGATCGTCGGCCGACGCGGCGGGCAGCGGGTCTGGGACATCGCCGAGCGCTGGTATCCGGAGACCGAGCGCGTCTCGCTGCGCGAGGCCGAGGCGCACTTCGCGGAGAAGCGCTTCCGCTCGCTCGGCGTGAAGCTCGAGAAAGGACGGTGGCTCGCGCACCCCGACGCGGTCGATGCCCCCGTGCCGAAGCGCGTCACGTTCCTCTCCCCCTTCGACCGGCTGATCCACGACCGCGCGCGCACGGAGGCGCTGTGGGACTTCTATTACCGCCTGGAGATGTACGTCCCGAAGGCGAAGCGCGAGTACGGCTATTACGTCCTCCCCGTCCTCCGCGGCGACGCGATCATTGGCCGGATCGAGCCGATCTACAGCCGCAAGACCGGCGAGCTGACGGTCAACGGCGTCTGGTGGGAGGGCAAGCCGGTTTCGGTGGCCGGGCCGCTACGAGACCTCGAACGGTGGTTAGCATCGACCTGATGGATTTTGAGACCCGTGCCATCCACGAGGGCCAGGAGCCCGATCCGGCCACAGGCGCGATCATCACGCCGATCTTCCAGACCTCGACGTTCGTCCAGGACGCGGTCGGCGAGCACAAGGGCTTCGACTACGCGCGCGTGAACAATCCGACGCGAACGGCCCTCCAGCGCTGCCTCGCGTCGCTCGAGTCGGCCGAGCACGGGATCGCGTTCTCGTCCGGCCTCGGCGCGACGACGACGATCATGCACCTCGTCGATCCCGGCGAGCGCGTCGTCCTCATCGCCGACGTGTACGGCGGCGTCTACCGGATGACGTCGCAGGTGTACGAGCCCAAGGGCTACCGCTTCGACTACCTCCCCGCGGCCGAGTTCGCGAACCTCAAGGACCATCTCGACGACACCACGCGCATCGTCTGGGTCGAGTCTCCGTCCAATCCGCTGCTGAACGTCGTCGACATCCGCGCGGCTGCCGACGCCGCCCATGCGGCCGGCGCGCTCCTCGTCGTCGACAACACGTTCGCAACGCCGTATCTGCAGCGCCCGCTCGAGCTCGGCGCCGACATTGTCGTCCACTCGACGACGAAATATCTCGGCGGCCACTCCGACGTCATCGGCGGCTTCGCGGCGACGAACGACCCGACCATCGCGGAGCGGCTCTACTTCCTGCAGAAGTCGCTCGGCGCGGTTCCCGGGCCGTTCGATTGCTGGCTCGTGCTGCGCGGCATCAAGACGCTTGCGCTGCGGATGGAGAAGCACTGCGACAACGCAATGGCGATCGCCGTGTGGCTCGAGCGCCGCGCCGGTGTCGAGCACGTCTACTACCCGGGCCTGCCCACTCATCCCGGACATGCGATCGCGGCCCGCCAGATGCGCGACTTCGGCGGCATGGTCTCGTTCCTCGCCGAGTCGCCGGAGGAGGCAGCGGAGCTCGTGACGCGCACGAAGCTCTTCCAGCTGGCGGAGTCGCTCGGCGGCGTTGAAAGCCTGATCGAGGTGCCCGCGCGCATGACACACGCCTCCACGGCGAGCGCGCCGTTCGCCGCTCCGACGAATCTCGTGCGCCTCTCCGTCGGGATCGAGTCGGCCGAGGATCTCATCCTCGATCTCGAGCACGCGCTGAAGCCCGCCGCCGTCCGCGCGTGAACGAGGACGCGGTCGTCTTCGTCGAGATCCCGTCCGGGTCTCGCAA